>CAMCBW010000003.1 GCA_945873105.1 Tangfeifania diversioriginum | reverse complement strand
ACAGTGACTGGCATGTACGTGCGGCAGCCATGAACGCCTGTCAGGGTAAGGATGTTCCCCTTGAAACAATTGAAAAGGGGCTCAAAGACAGTGACTGTGATGTACGTGCGGCAGCCATGAACGCCTGTCAGGGTAAGGATGTTCCCCTTGAAACAATTGAAAAGTGGCTCAAAGACAGTGACTGGCATGTACGTGCGGCAGCCATGAACGCCTGTCAGGGTAAGGATGTTCCCCTTGAAACAATTGAAAAGGGGCTCAAAGACAGTGACTGTGATGTACGTGCGGCAGCCATGAACGCCTGTCTTATTAATGGAATGGAAATACCATTAATAAGAACATTTGAGCCTCCAGCTCTTGTATTTAAAAAATGCTTGTGCGGAATTATAGTCGTTGCTGAAATCCCCAAAACGGCTCAAGTCAGAGGATCACAATCTGCAAAATGCAGGGCATCTGAAGCTGTAATCATTGATATTATCGGTGATATATGCGGCGAAAAAGTTGGCATATCAAAGCATGATTCAAAAACCATCTACGAAATCGGCGATCATGTTATCGTTGATGATTTTGATTTCTCTGACAAAGAATGTTCGACAGGGTTCCATTTCTTCTGCACAAAAAAACAGGCTGAAAATTACAATTGAAATGCTAGAGCACATTAGCACACTAGAATCACTGGAAAAAGAAGCGAAGGAAATTGACACTTTCTTAAATATCAGCTGCTCTGATGATATGAATGAAGTAGTTGGCAGGGGTAATTACCTGGCAGTTCATATCAGCAGGACCGGTAAGATGCTGGCAGATTCCAAGTGGCACAAGGACCAGAAACTGAAATCATCCATCATCAAGACTCTTCAGGAAACAGCGAAAATGGCCGGACTATCAGTTACAACAATCAACAAGCTGATCGATGCCAATTGCGAAACAGAAAACTACCTGGTCAACTGGATTGACAGGCTTAACAGAACAGCAACGCATCAACTTGACTGGTGCCGTACCTTGGTCAGCAAGGCCAAGGAAGAAATGAGAACATCATCCGGCATTTCTGGACAAAGACAATATCAAGAGAGGTTTTAATAATCATTTAATCAATTAAGAGTATGAGAATTACAAAAGCAAAAATCAAAAACAGGAGTCTCGAAGTAGAGTACAACGAGAAGAAATCTTTCATCGGACCTGAAGGTGGTGAACCAATTGAATCTTCAAGAGACCTATCAGCAAAATGCTACGATGTTTGTCATGACGATCTGGTCAGTGCATTCGATCAGCTTAAACCCCATGCCGTGATGATTGCGGATTTGCGCGATGCCATCAAGGTTGAAAATGCCATTGCTTCCGGACTATCACTTTATGAGTTTGATCTCGAGTTGCTGTCGTCTATCTCTATCACCGGCTTTGTAGTTACCGGATCCGACGAGGATGGCAGCGAAGCAGCCATGATCATCTTCCAGAAAAAGACCGGTACCCGCACATTGAACATCACCACTCCGGCTGTAAAGTTCGAGGATGAAGACTATGCCTTCTCTTCCGAGTTTGCAGGTGTGGTAATTAATTGCATTGCTGAGGTAGAAGCTTATCTGGATGGGAAAGTAGCTGTCAAGCAGCTTGAGATGAACTTCGATGAAGGCTTCAATGCTGAAGATGTAGCCGTCTCCCAGGAGCCCAAGAAACGTGGCAGGAAGGCCAAAATCGAAGGGTTTTCTGCTTCCAGAGACGAAGATGGAACAATAGTCTTAACACCTGAAGAAAAAGTTGCCTGATGCAAGTCTCTGTAGTAAATAATAACTATGCTATTGAGTTCACCTACAAGCCGTACCTTGTAGAAGCTGTAAAATCACTACCCGAACGTAGGTGGGACGACAGCAACAAGGTATGGCTTGTTCCAACCAAGTATGAGCCGCAGGTAACAGCATTCATGTCCCGTTACGGATTTAAGCTGAATCTGTCCAAGAAGGTCCAGGAGCCAGAAGTAGAGATAGTCATTAAGGATGTCCCCAAAGGAGAGAACCTTGATCTTTCGTTCATGAAGCTGAAGCCGTACCCATTCCAGGTCCATGGTATTGCATATGGGATCGAGAACGAGCGGGTAATCATTGGGGATCAGCCTGGTCTTGGAAAGACGATTCAAAGCATTGGCATTGTCACTTATGTCAAAGCATGGCCATGCCTGGTAATCTGCCCGAGCTCGTTGAAAGAGAACTGGAGACGTGAGTTTGAAAAGGTGACCGGAAAGAAGGCCATGATACTGACTGATGCAGTAAAGCGGAACTACAAACTATTCTATGAAGCGGGTCTGGCGGATGTATTTATTGTCAACTACGAGAGTCTGAAGAAGTATTTCGTTTCATCCATTGCCAAACCCACCAAGTGGACGCTCAGGGATGTTTTCTTTCGCAAAGAGATCGAGATGTTCAAGAGTGTGATCATCGATGAATTACACCGCTGTAAATCCTCCCAAACCCATCAATCCAAATTTACCAAGGGAATCACAACAGGTAAAAAGTATGTGATAGGTCTAACCGGTACCCCGGTAGTAAACAAACCCAAGGATCTTGTCTCCCAGCTGTTCATTATCAATCAGATGAATCAGGTATTTGGAAACTACCGGCATTTTATTGACACCTACTGTGCCGGAACCAATGAAGCCTCAAACCTTCAGCAACTCAATGCTCTTCTGAGAAACAACTGTTTTATCCGCAGGGAAAAGCAAGCCGTATTGACAGACCTCCCAGACAAACAACGTCAGGTTGTGGTTTGTGATATCAGCAACCGGAAAGAGTACGATGATGCCGAGAAAGACCTGATCAAATACCTGGTTGAATACAAGGATGCATCGGATGAGAAGATTGCCAGTACCCTTCGCGGAGAAATCATGGTAAAGATTGGGATCCTGAAAAACATCTCAGCACGGGGCAAACTCAATGACGTTTTTGAATTCGTTGATGACATCATGGAAGCTGGAGAGAAGTTGATCCTTTTTATTCACTTGAAAGAAGTAGCTGCTGCAGTGTTGCACAAATACCATGGTGCAGTCTCCATCACCGGAGCTGACGATATGATAGCCAGGCAGAGTGCGGTTGACAGGTTTCAAAAGGATCCAAAGGTGAAACTCATCGTTTGCTCCATCAAAGCAGCTGGTGTTGGTTTGACTCTCACAGCCAGCTCAAGGGTTGGATTCATAGAGTTTCCATGGACATATGCCGACTGTGAGCAATGCGAGGACCGGGCGCACCGGATAGGTCAGAAAGACTCAGTGACCTGTTACTACTTCCTTGGCAAGCAAACCATCGATGGAAAAATCTACAAGATCATCCAGACCAAAAAAGCCATTGCCCAGGCAGTAACCGGATCCACTGAGCAAATCCCTGAGAACATAGTTGACATGGTTGCTAACCTATTTAATCAGAAAGATGATGACGACAATTAATAATGAAATTATGAAAAAATCAGGAATTGAATTGATCGCTATTGAGCGACAAGAGCAGATTGAAAAACACGGTAGGACAATTGAGTGTGATGTTGAAAACAATGAATTAGAAGAGCTCTCGGAAGGTGCTTGGAAATTACTTATCCCTGGAAAAGAAAGACTGCGCAATCGTCCACCTGAAGGATGGGACAGAGACCACTTTCAAAAAATGTTGCATAAATCATACAAAGAACGCCTGATCATTGCCGGTGCTTTAATTGCTGCTGAAATTGACAGAATACAAGCCAATGAAGAGTAGAGAAGCATACCTGCAATCTGAATGCGTTCGTTGGTTTAGGCTTGCGTTTCCGAAGATGGCCAAGCTGTTGATAGCTGTTCCCAACGGAGGTTCAAGGGATGCCAGGGAAGCCGTCAATCTGAAGATTCAGGGCGTGGTGGCCGGCGTATCTGATTTACTCCTACTGACTCCCCGCAATGGCTTTGGATGCCTCTGTATTGAGATGAAAACAGAGGTTGGAAAGCAATCGGATCTTCAATCGCAATGGCAAACTGAGGCCGAAAAAGCCGGAAACAAATACGTGTTGTGTCGAAATTTTGATCAATTCCGATCGGAGATTTTAAACTACTTAAACTAAAAATCATGATATCAACAAGGTCAGGAAGATCCAAGGAGCTTGATAGCATTGAAGCTGCTACAGCCAAATTTCGCAAGAAGAAAATTAAGGAGGTGATGGTCCGTGTGAATGCAAAAACGGTGCTGTTCATAAGGGAAGGAAAGGATCCAGCTCAGGCAATTGAGGATTACAATCGCAGACAACTTCAAAGTAACAATTCATTCATTTACTAACCATGGACAAGATTCTTACAGACGAAATGGAAAAGGTTGAAATAGCCACGTCGCTTGTCCATGAATGTACACTGGAACAGATGAAGGAGATTAAACGCTGCTTTCTTCCCAAAATGGATAAAAAGGAAAAATCTATACATCATGACAAACAGTAAAACCGGATTCAACTACTTCAATATCGATACTGACAGGTATCAGGATATTCGAATTAAACGCTTGAAGAAAGATTTTTCATGTGCCGGTATTTCTATCTACGATTACATTTTATGCGAAATATACAGAGTAAAAGGTTGTTTCATTGAGTGGGACGAGAGTACTGCCTTTGACGTGGCTGAATACTTTGGAATCAAAGAATCATTGGTAACAGAGGTTGTGAACTACTGTGGTGTAGTGGGGCTTTTTGATAAAGCATTGCTCACAAATGGGAGAATTCTAACCTCATTATCGATTCAGAAGAGATATATCGATATGTGTAAAAGGGCAAAAAGGAACGATTTGAAAATACCTGATCATGTAAAAATTCGGGAAGAATGCGCCAAACTTCCCGAAGAATCACCCAAACTTCCCGAAAAAACCGACAATCCTCCGGTAGTTTGCCCTAGAGTAGATAAGAGTAGAGTAGATAAGAGTAAAGTAGAGGATGTTTATACGCACACGCACGAAGCCACCCAAGCGGAAGTTGATTTTCAAAAATTCAAAAGCTGGATCACAGAAAATGCCTCCCAGGTATCAAAAATGAAGGAGCCATTCACCATCCAAGAATTTGAAAAGCTTAAAGTTGATTTTGATGTAGGGTTCATTCAGCACCTATTGCTGGTGATGCACAACTACAAACCTCTTCTTCAAAAGAATATCAACTCTAACCTCACATTTAGAAACTGGGCAAAAAGGGAAACTCATGGACAAACTATCAAGCCTACTTCCAAAGCAACCGACATCGATGCAGTCGTTGGAGCGATGTTCGAGGCCGCAGGAATGTAGTGAAATTTCAGTCTATACAGATCCGGTTGCGACACAACAGGAGATTGCTGGACAGCTTAAGGTTTTGTCAATGTCATTTCCGGATATCGACAATGATTACCTGGCAGTCTTAACCTTGAGGCTGATCTCTAACGGGTTCTCCAAGCAAAGGCTGAATGATGCTATCGGAACGATCATTGACACATGTCGCTTCAAAAGACCGATGATTGCCGAAATAGTTTCTTTCGACAAAAAAGAAAAGCTGTTTACTTACAATGAGATGTGTGCCAAATGTACTCCTCAGTACACTACAGAAAATTTTGAACGGATTGAAATTGATGGGAAAATCAGATTTATTGAAAATAGAAAAAATGGAAACAGAAGTTAAATTTTTACCACTAACCAGGGCGGAGATATTGTTTTTGAACGAGGCTCTGAAGTTTTACAAACACCTTGATACAGCGGTTAAGCTTCATGCAAAAGTCGAAAATATGAAGCAATCAACGGATCCGCGCCCGATATCGCCTGAAACGATCGTGAACAGAGTTTGTAAGATTCAAGGGATTACTATTGAGCAACTCCAAAGCAGAAGCAGAAAAAGAGAGATCGTTGAAACACGGGTATGTGTAAGTCAGCTGCTGCATGACTATTTCCCAAAAATGTCACAGACTAGAATCGGAAGGTTCAGCAATAAAGACCACACAACAGTTGAGCATCACTTTAAAGTTGCCTCAGACGTGAAAGAGGTAAGAAAACTCTATCTGGACATTAAAAAACAGCTCTCAAAACTGTAACAAGATGAACTCACCTACTGAATCAGAACTCAGAGAGAAGCTGGACCGCTACGAGCGGAGCCTTTACACCTTGAAAGCGTCAGACTTAAGAGAAATACGCCTGATGTTCGGAACGATGTCCCACATGCTCGTTTGCAATGAGATCTTCCCTATTGCAGAGTTTAAGCGAAGCTATATCCAGGCAATCAAATCGCGGATTATCGAGCTGAAGTATGATCTATTGAAATTTGAAAAACAAACTGTTTAAAATTATCATGCCACAAAAGAAAAGCTATATCACCGTCACAGATCAGTTCTGCGGCGCCGGAGGATCCTCCCAGGGAGTCAGGAACTATGGAAACCGAATGGGTGGGGGAATTGAAGTTGCAATGGCCCTGAATCACTGGAAGCTTGCCATCGAAACTCATAACACCAACTTCCCGGATACTTACCACGACTGCACAGATATTTCAGCATGTGAGCCACGCCGTTACATGTCGACCGATATACTGATCACATCACCTGAGTGCACCAATCATTCATTGGCAAAGGGTCAAAAAAAGCTGTCAAGACAACTTGAATTGAAATGGAACCACATGGATCCGTTTATTGATCCTTCCGCAGAGAGATCACGTGCCACCATGTGGGATGTTCCTCGATTCGCTGAATATCACAATTACAACATCATCATCGTTGAGAATGTTGTTGATGCCCGCAGCTGGATCATGTGGGAGGCTTGGCTGAGTGCAATGTTTCTGCTTGGGTACAACCACAAATGCGTTTACCTGAATTCAATGCATGCTCATCCAACTCCACAGAGCCGCGACCGGATGTACGTTGTGTTTTGGAAGAAAGGCAATAGAACTCCTGACCTGGAATACCGGCCAAAAGCGTTTTGCTCTTGCTGTGAAAAAGAGGTCGATTCAATTCAAAGCTGGAGAAATTCCCGTCGTCAATTTGGGAAATACCGCCAACAGTATGATTATCGTTGTCCGAGATGTGCCGCACTTGTCGAGCCGTACTATTACGCAGCCTTCAATGTAATTGACTGGAGTATACCCGGACATAGGATAGGTGATCGCAAAAAAGATCTAGCGCCCAATACCCTTGCACGGATCCAGTACGGTTTGAAAAAGCATGGCAATTCTGACTTTGTAATATATCTGGATCATTCAAAGGCTGGCCATCTCACATCGGATATCAAAAGCCCTATCAATACCCAGACTACCTCTCAGGTTTCGGCAATTGTTTCTCCGTTCATGTTAAAAGTTGACAGGTCAATCAAGGATTATAAAGTAACTGATCCAAATCCAACAGTTGTTGGTGGTGGATTGCACCATGGCATTGTTGGAATCCCGGCCATGTTAACAAAAGGCGGCTACAAAGGTGGAGTAAATCCAATCAGTTCCCCTGAGCCAACCATAACAGGTCAGCACAACTATGGAGTAGTGGCAGTACCGGCAATGATAGACGGACTGAACCGGACAGGCAAAACTAAACCAATCAGCGAACCAGCCGGAACAGCTCTTGCCGGAGGTAATCATCATGGAGTACTCGGAATTCCAACACAACCATTCATAGTTGAGCATTTTGGTCAGTCATCAGTACGTGATATCAATTCCCCACTGGGAGCAGTTATGACAAAGGACAAATATGGAATCCTGGCACCACCGATGATCATAGAAAACAAAGGTCAATCAATGGCCAGGGATATTACAAAGCCACTCAGTACCCAAACCCAATGTATCAACCATGGAATATTATCTACCGAATCGGTGAATGCTTTCCTAAGCTACTACTATGGCAATGCCCAGGTATCCGGAATGCAGGATCCATCATGTACCATGACCACAAAAGATCGTGTTGCCCTAGTACTTCGACCAACCGAGAAGATCGACATTGAAGACTGCACCTATCGTATGCTGAAACCTCACGAAGTGCAAGCTGCTATGGCATTCGGAAGGGACTATATCGTGCTTGGGAATAGCCGTGATCAAGTTAAGCAGCTTGGTAATGCAGTTACCCCTCCAGCAATGGAATGGTTGGTCCAAAAGTGTGTTGAATCATTAATGTAAGATCAGATGACAGCGAAAGAAAAATATATTGAATTTCTCAAATCAAAGATTGAGATAGCACCCGAAACAGGATTGATCATTCCAATCCCAATGATAAAATTTGAAGACGGTACCTTTCTCAAACCCCATCAGCGCGATGGTATTGAGTGGGCAATCCGTGGAGGCAGAAGGGCATTATTTGAAAGCTTCGGTCTTGGTAAGACAATTCAGCAACTGTTGATCTGTTGGGCCATCCTGAAAGTGGAGAATGGAAAAGCATTGATCGTTTGTCCGCTTGGGGTTCGACAGGAGTTCGTGCGGGATGCAAGAAATAAGCTGGGACAGGATGTAATCTACATCAAAACCCAAGAGGAAGCCGAGGCTGCACCGGAAGGAAGTATTTGCCTGACGAATTACGAGAGGGTCCGCGATGGCAACATCGATCCAAAGTACTTCACGGTGACATCTCTTGATGAAGCATCGATTCTAAGATCGGACAATTCCAAAACCCACCACACTTTCATTGCAAAATTCAAGGGGGTACGGTTTAAATTTGTTGCAACGGCCACTCCATCACCCAACGAGTTTATTGAGTTAATTTTCTATGCCGCTTTCCTTGAAATAATGGACAAAGGACAGTGCAAAACAAGGTTTTTCAAGCGCGACTCAACAAAGGCTGATCAGCTGACCATCTATCCTCACAAAGAGCAGGAATTCTGGTTGTGGCTCTCCACATGGGCACTTTTCATCACTAAACCGTCAGACCTAGGATATGATGATTCAGGATATGATATGCCGGAAATGAAGGTCATATATCATGAGGTCCCTGTCGATCACAATACCGCCAAACAGGATCGGGATGGCCAGGGCGTATTGTATAGATCATCTGTTCTTGGCCTGTCGGAGGCAGCTACTGAGAAGCGTGACAGTCTGCCTGGTCGAATTGAGGTCATGAAAAACATCATCACCAATGATCCTGATTCACACTATCTGATCTGGCATGATCTGGAAGTTGAACGTCATGCAGTGAAAAAGGCGGTACCGGAAGCAGTGGAAGTTTTCGGATCACAGGATATCGATATCAGGGAACAATCTGTTGTTGATTTCAGTGAAGGCAAATTCAAGTACCTGGCAACGAAACCAGAGATATCCGGTCAGGGGTGTAATTTCCAATACCACTGTCATAAAGCCATCTTCCTTGGAATCGGTTATAAGTTCAATGACTTTATTCAGGCGATCCATCGTATTTACCGTTTCCAGCAGAAGCACCAGGTTGAGATTCATATCATCTATGCCGAGAGCGAGAGGGAGATCCTTAAAAAGCTTCAGGAAAAATGGTCGAACCACAATAAACTGGTGGATGAGATGACAAAGATCATTCGCGAGTATGGACTTTCGTCAGTAAGTATTGAAGAGAAACTGAAACGATCCATGGGGATTGAGCGGCGGGAGGTTTCCGGCAAACATTACAGTGCAGTACTGAACGACTGTGTTCTTGAGACTCTGGAGATGGAGGATAACAGCGTTGATTTGATCCATACATCTTTCCCTTTCTCAATTCAATACGAATACACTCCTTCTTACAATGACTTTGGCCATAACATCAACAATGAAGCCTTCTTTGAGCAGATTGACTTTTTGATTCCTGAACTTCACAGGGTCCTTCGTCCCGGAAGGATTGCCGCTATCCACGTAAAGGACCGGATCATGTTTGGAAATTTCACCGGTGTTGGTTTTCCTACCCTTTACCCATTCTCAGATGAAACTACCTCGGCATTCAAAAAACATGGATTTGAATTCATTGGCCGGATCACAGTCGTCACGGATGTTGTCAGGGAGAATAATCAAACATACCGGCTTGGGTGGTCTGAAGTAGTCAAGGATGGCACCAAGATGGGGGTCGGGATGCCGGAATATGTTTTGCTGTTCCGTAAGGTACCCACCGACACTTCCAAGGCATATGCTGATGTTCCGGTAGTGAGGTCAAAGAAGGACTATACCCGTGGAAGATGGCAGATTGATGCACATGGATTCTGGCGATCCTCCGGTAACCGCTTTCTCACCCAGGAGGAGATCAAACATCTGGATCCCGATAAGTTGCAAAGGTTTTTCAAGTTGTATTCAGAAAACAATATCTACAACTACGAACGTCACGTGGAAATTGCGGAGCAGCTGGAGTCTGCGAAGAAACTCCCATCCGGATGGATGATGGTGGCTCCCGAGTCAACCAATGAGGATGTATGGTCAGATGTTGCCAGAATCAAAACGCTGAATACATCCCAAAGCATGGGAAGAAAACAGATGCACCTGTGTCCTCTGCAGTTTGACATCGTTGACCGCATCATTACCCGTTATTCTAATCCAGGAGAACTGGTCTATGATCCTTTCGGTGGTATCATGACCGTGCCATATCGGGCCATTAAACTCGGGCGCAAAGGCAAGGCCTGTGAACTGAACGCTAACTATTTCAGGGATGGTCTGAGCTACCTGAGAGTCGCTGATATGGAAGTGCAGACCCCTACGCTTTTCCAGGTTGAAGAAATTGAAGTTGAACAAGCAGTATGAAAACGGAACAATTGAATTTATTCGGTACCAAGCGTATCGAATTTAATGAGCAGATCCAACTTACATGTGATAGTTTGAATTTGCATGGTCCGAAGCACGATCATTGGGCAATTGCCTGGAGCATGGGGAAAGATTCTACTACATTGGTTACGCTAACCATCCAGCTGATACTTTCCGGTCAGGTAAAGGCTCCAAAATCGCTTACCATCCTTTGTGCGGATACAAGAATGGAATTAATTCCTTTATGGTTAGCCGCCAAAGGTATTACTGAAAAACTGAAAGCTATGGACTTGGAGGTTGAAATCGTGATGGCTCCAATTGATGAGCGGTTCTTTGTTTACATCCTTGGCCGTGGCGTTCCTCCTCCATCAAATACTTTCAGATGGTGCACCGGTCAGATCAAGGTTAAACCCATGGAGGTGGCTCTGGTTGAGTTACACAAAAAGATAGGGCAGAAGATCCTCATGCTTACCGGAGTTAGACAAGGGGAGAGCGCGATCCGCGATGGTCGCATTGCGATGAGCTGTAGTAAAGATGGAGCTGAATGTGGTCAGGGCTGGTATCAAACCGGACTTGATGGAGACATGTGTAGCACACTGGCACCAATACTTCATTGGCGTGTTTGTAGTATTTGGGACTGGTTGAAAATATTCGCTCCATCCAAACAATATGGTCAATGGCCTACGGCAATTCTTGCAGATGCATATGGAGGTGATGAAGCCGAAGAGATAAATGCCCGGACTGGCTGTATTGGATGCCCTTTGGCCCAGGAAGACAAGGCCCTTAAAGTGGTCATTAAAATACCTGAATGGAAGTACCTGGAACCTCTCATGGGTCTGAAACCAATTTACCGCGAGATGAGAAAGCCACAGTACCGGCTCCGGAAAAATGGTGAAATGAAAAAAGACGGCTCACTTTCAAAAAATCAGCAGCGTATGGGTCCACTCACCATGGAAGCCAGAAGGAAATTTCTCACCGAAATCTTGACAATCCAAAACCAGGTGAATCTTGCCGCACAACTTCTCAACCGTCCAGAGATTGATATCCTGAGTGATCAGGAAGTTGATCGGATCCATGAGCTTATCGACCTGAACACTTGGCCAAACGGTTGGGATGGTACTGAAATAGTCGGAGACATCATGCTCGATCGGAAATATTGCGATGGGTCAACTATGAACATACTTTTTGAAGAATTACGAACAGCATAAATAACCAATATGAAAGCAAAGAAAATCGTCAGGTACCGGATACCGGTCAGCCAAGTATTTCCCGCAACCCACCCAAGAGCAGGAGAGCCAACATATTTCCCAGATAGGATACATGGAGCAATTGAGCCAATTGAAGGTATGTGGAAGAAGCTCCACACGATCCGCGCAAATTATGAGCTGTGGGCGAAACGCTTTGAGAAGATCAATCGAGGTGAAGCTGTTCTCCAATTGTACTATTGGAGAGGAAAGCCATATAGGAGTAAAACAGCAACTATTTGTCTGCTTAGTAAGAATGATGGAATTGGGATTCAGAAGGTAAATCTATACCAAGATGAAACTGCATTTATCAGAACATCCAATAATTTCCTTCTTGCTGAGAAAAAGTGGTCAGATCTCGCCAAAAACGACGGTCTTTCACTTGATGACTTCAAAGTCTGGTTCAAAGGCTACGACCTCAATCAGTCCATGGCAATCATTCACTTCACAAAATTCAGGTACTAAAGTCATGAACCTACGACACGGAAAAAAGACATCCCAATACCTGGGGGTATCCTTGCACAGAAGGAATAAGACTTGGAAAGCGGCTATCAGGCATGGTGAAAAGGTCATTTATATCGGATCGTTTTTCAGCGAAGAAAGGGCGGCAAGGGCTTATGATGAAGCTGCTCTCCGGTACCGGGGAAACAAGGCAAAACTGAACTTTAAACTTACAGCCTAATATAGATGGAAGAATTACAGAAACTTAAAATGAAGCTTGAAGTTTGATTTTCTGACTAATTGACATATAATTACTTGCATTTTAATTAATTACGTGTTATTTTAGAGCTATTAATAACAACGAAAACTGAATATAATGACTTCGGAAACTACCACCCCAGCATTGAACGATGATCTGAACCCGGCTTTCCTTTTCTCAGGAATATTTACCGAGCTCCTGAGTAAAATTGCCAAAGGTGAGATTGATGCAAACCAGATAGCCAGACAAGAGCTGGCAAACAGAGGGTTGAATACTGATGGTAAATGGGTGGGATTTGTTGAAGCAAAAAAGCAACTAAGAACTGACGCCATTTAAAAAATCAACCTATAAGTTAATTAAGCCGGACACTGTGCCGGTTTTTTTATTATCCAAATTTCCTTATATTCGTAAATACCAACATCCCTTAACAATGAATCAGACAACGAATTACTATCAGCTTGGCCGTAAGCTTGCGATTCGTTACCCGGAGTTTGCCCGACATTTGATGGAGGATGACAAGGAGCAAAAGGATTTTGAAACATTTATACCGGAGCTATATCAAAGGTTCATCGTCATTCACCCAGAACACACCACTCGAAATGATAAGACACGTCACCGCTTGGAGTTCATAGCTGTCGTTGTTAAGCACCTGGATCCGGAAGCCCTCACAACTGATAAACAGCTGAAAAAAGGTGTGCGTACCGTGCTAGCAAGAAACTTCAATTGTGGTAGCTCCCTTGTTTCGCACACTTTAAAAACTGTGAAGAATTACCTGATCATTTACAAAGACTTTAGAATGGCCGTGGAATATCTTTATTCCGAACTATTTGAAGAAGTCTATGTCCCAAATAAAAGTAAAGGTTAGCTACCTCCCTTTATCAGAACTTTCAAAACACCCACACAACCCGCGAACAATCACGGATGCTGATTTGCAATCCCTTTGCGAGTCAATTAAAGAGGATCCACTTTATTTTGAAACCCGACCGATTATCTGTTCAGACCGGACCGGCTCCCTTGTCATCATTGCGGGTGAGAAACGGTTTATTGCTGCTGGAAAATTGTCATTAGAGGAGGTTCCCGTTGCGATAATCCCAAATCTTACAGAAGAGGACGAGCTGAGGATTCTTTTCAAAGATAACGGCCACTTTGGAGACTGGGATAAAGCAGCATTGGCTCAGATGGACATTGATTTTTCACAACTCTCTACCTGGGGTGTGGATATCTGGGATGAAATGGAGAAAGAAGGTTGGTTCGACACTCAGGAGGCCCAAGATGATGAATACGACATCCCGGATGACATTAAGACGGATATTGTCCAAGGCGACATCTTTGAAATAGGTCCTCACAGGCTTATCTGCGGTGACAGCACCAAAGCCGAGACATTCGAGAGGCTATTCGAAGGAGAGAAAGCGGACCTTGTCATCACCGATCCTCCTTACAATGTCGACTACGAAGGTGGCACCAAGGAGAAGCTCACGATACAGAACGATAATATGAGCGACTCTGACTTTTACCAGTTTCTCTTTGATTTTTATTCTGCCCTTGCCTTATTCACAAAGCCAGGTGGCGCATGGTACGTCTGGCACTCCGATTCTGAAGGTGCCAATTTCCGTTCTGCCATGAAGAATGCCGGGATAATGGTTAAGCAGTGCCTGATTTGGGTTAAAAACTCCATGGTAATGGGTCGCCAGGACTATCAATGGAAGCATGAGCCCTGCCTTTATGGGTGGAAAGAGGGTGCCGCACATGATTGGTTCAGCGATCGGAAACAAACAACCATACTTGAGTTTGACCGGCCACTGAGAAACAGTGAGCATCCAACAATGAAACCGGTACCGCTGATTGCTTACCAGGTACAGAACAGTAGCAGAAAAGGCGCGATCGTTGCTGATGGTTTCGGGGGAAGTGGAACAACTATGATTGCAAGCCATCAACTTGACAGACGTTGTTACATGGCCGAGTTTGATCCGAAGTACTGCCAGGTGATCATTGATCGAATGTTAAAACTGGATCCTGCTTTGGTGATAAGGAAGAATGGTGAGGTGTTTTGCACGGAAGTGTCTATAAATTAAACAATAGGACTGAACAGCCATGGCAAAGAGCAGAACGAAAGTTGAGAGAGAACATGACCTGCAGGTTGAGTCTGAATTATATCTGAAAGGACAATCTTTCCGGGCGATTGCTGTATACATGAACGACCAATTCAAACGAAAGGTTAATCATGTGACCGTGTTCAATGATATTAAATTGGTTATTCAGCAGTGGGAGGAGTCCCGCAACGCAATGATTGATCATCATAAGTCTATCGAGCTTGAGAAGTTGAACATCCTGGAGCGCACCTATTGGGAAGCATGGGAGAAATCGCAGACTGATACAACCATCTCTCAGACAAAAAAGAAAGGCTCGCCTAAGTCCATCGACAATATTGAGAAAATTGAGAACGAGCGGTACAATACCGGTGATCCTAGATATCTGCAAGGCATTGAAAGGTGCATCGAGCAGAGGTGCAAGATCCTTGGTTTAAATGCGCCGAAGGAGATCAAAGGTGAGATATCCGGCAACTTGTTTTTTGATCTGATGACAAAAGCTTCAACCGATGAAGATAACTGATGATCACATATCAGTATTCAAAAGCTGGCAACAAGACTGGAATAAGTTTGCCAGAGAGGTTCTGCATGTCAACCTGGACCAGGAGCAAAGAAACATCCTGCATGGTGTGCAAACCGAACGGATGATATCAGTGTGCTCAGGTACCTCAAGAGGGAAAGATTTCATTGCGGCAGTGGCTGGGATTTGCTTTCTCTATTTAACACCTAAATTCAATAAAGCTGGAGAGTTGGTGCAAAATACAAAGGTTGCTCTAACTGCACCGACTGCCAGGCAAGTTGGAGATATCATGTACCCTGAGATAACCAGGCTATGGAACCGGGCAAAGGTTCTCCCCGGAAGATTGGTGGGTTATGACATAAGGACCAATTACGAAGAGTGGTTCATGACAGGATTTAAAGCTGATGAGCACAACACAGAAGCGTGGACCGGCTTTCATGCTGTTAATACAATGTTCATCGTTACAGAAGCCTCTGGTATCCCGGAAGGCATCTTTGATGCTATTGAGGGGAACCTGCAAGGAAATTCCCGACTTCTAATAGTTTTCAACCCAAATAACCCGACCGGTTACGCTGCACGGTCACAGAAATCATCAAGGTTTAAGAAGTACCGTCTCGATTCCCTGAACTCACCCAATGTTCTGCAAAAGAAGATTGTTATTCCCGGACAGGTTGACTGGGAATGGGTCAATGACAAGGTGAGAAGCTGGTGCACGATGATTGATGACAGTCAGTTCAACGAAGGGGAAGGTGACTTTGTTTGGGAAGGCCAATACTATCGACCAAACGACCTTTTTCGGATTAAAATTCGCGGTATGTTTCCCAAGGTGGCCACTAATGTACTGATACCGATCGAATGGGTAGAATTGGCTATTGAAAGGTGGAGAGAATGGCAAAAGCAGAAGTGGATTATCAAGGATCCTCTACGTCTTGGAGCGGACGTTGCAGGGATGGGAAGGGATAACAGCGTATTGTGCCATCGTCATGGTTCCTATGTGCCAAAATTCTACACTCACAACTCAGCAGGTGCCGCAGAACACATGGCCATTGCAGGGATGGTGGCCAATGAGCTGAATAAGCCAGGCTCAAAAGCTTTCATTGATACTATTGGGGAAGGAGCCGGGGTTTACTCTCGTCTTGATGAACTAGGATACAGAATGGCCTATTCATGCAAATTCAGTGAAGGTGCCAGCGATTTGAGGGATATTACCGAAATATATGAGTTTGCAAACATGCGGGCTTATTTGTTTTGGGCAATTCGGGATTGGTTAAACCCCGCTAACAAGATGGATGCAGCACTACCCCCTATTGACGAGTTAGTAGAGGAACTTACGGAGATCAAATATAAATTTCAAAGCTCCGGTAAGATCATTGTCGAACCGAAAGACGACATTAAAAAACGACTTGGCCGGTCACCTGACTATGCTGACGCACTTGCCAACACATTCTATCCGGAAGATAGGGGGACCACCAAGAGTGGCTTAGATATAACTGAATTAGCATCAATGTTCTAAAATATACGCCATGACAATTGAAGAGATTCTCGCTCTGGGTGACATTGCAGAGATAAAAAAAGAGCTGACAAAAAAGGCAGAACTCAAGGTTTCAAATGAGACTTGCTTAAAGCAGTTTGATCAGAGCAAACACGATGTATTTGATGTCGCAAAACGTCCAAAAAAGCAGGTAAAAAAAGCAAGTGGACAGAAGAATGAGAAGGGGGAACCGATATACGTAGACGCAGAAGAGGAAGTTGCCCGGATAGCTATCCCATTTCAACAGATCATTGTAGAGCGGGCGATTGGCTTTTTGCTTGGCAACCCTATTGAGCTTGTCCCCGAAGGTGGTGATGACAGCGAAGCACAAAAAAAGCTTATCGCAATGATCGATCGCATTTGGAGAAAAAATAAGCTTGAATATCGCAATAAAGACATAGCATTGAAGATGTTCTCTGAGTGTGAGGTGGCGGAGCTTTGGTACCTTGTACCTATCGCTGCTGATGAAGTGTATTGGGGAGATGCTTCCAAAGGTCAGTTCAAACCTAAGATGAAGATCCTCGCACCTAGTCTGGGTGATGGACTGTACCCATATTATGATGGGGCAGGGGATATGATTGCGTTTTCCCGTACATACAACACAATAGAGAGTGGCAAGGTAGTCGAACACCTTGATGTTTACACGGCAGAGGCAACCTACAAGTTTTTACCCAAGGAAGGGACGATGGAGAAACCTATTCCTAATCTGATCAAAAAGATTCCAATTGTATATTATCAGCAGGATGTACCAGAATGGCACAAAGTACAGGCTATGATCGAAAGGTTGGAAACAGGTGTCTCCAACAGGGCAGATAGCAACGATTATTCAGGTGCGCCTATCACGGTTGTTAAAGGTCAGATTCAGGGTTTTGCATCCAAAGGAGAACAGGGCAAGGTACTTCAAGTATCCGAAAATGGTGGTGTTAGTTACCTGGAAAGCACCAACGCTCCCGAATCTGTCAAACTCGAGTGGGAAACACTCCGCGAGTTTATCCTGTCTATGACACAGACTCCTGACATCTCCTTCAGCCAAATGAAAAGCCTGGGAACCCTTTCCGGCATCGCACTCAAGTTGCTGTTTTTGGATGCTCATATGAAAGCCAGGAAAAAGGAGGGGACTTTTGGAGAAGGCATTCAACGAAGGATCAACCTGCTCATGGCAATGATTGGTAATGTCATTGAGACAAGCCTGTCAGCTATGGCAATGACACTGGATTTGGTACCCGTCTTCACTCCATATCTGCCAACCAACGAAAAAGAAGAGATCGAGAATATTTCAACAGCTGTCACAGCAAAGATTATGTCCAAAGAGACTGGCATTTCGGCTAATCCTCTGGTGAGTGATCCAGCTGCTGAAGTGGACCGGGTCAAAGCAGAAGACGCAGAATCAATTTCAAATACTGTAAACTAACATTCATTGTTATGTCAAAGAAAAATGTTATTCCAAACCAAGCTGTTATTGAATACAAGTCAGGTACGGCATATTCAGCTCACCACAAACCAACAGGTGAACACTGGTTATTGCTAGGAATCAATCCAAAGACGGACAGAGTTTGTGCAGCAGGATGGCCTCCCAGCATTGCAAGCCTTTCACACTGTATCAATATTGAGGAGCTTAGGCCACTTACGGCGGAAGAATTGAGGTACCGCGAAGATAAGTTCGGCACTGACTGGTTATGAAACTCACTGAAATAAAAACCAGTTTTGAGCTAGGCCAAAGGGTTTTTTACAATTTGCCCGAGTCTCCAGCGGGTATTGTCACTGACATTAGATATTCGTTTTTAACCAGACTGGTTGAATATGCTATATGTTTTAGTCCAGGGACACAATCAACATGGTATACCGAAATTGAACTTTCAGAAACTAGGATGTATCAATGAACAAATACGATCAGCAACACATCGCCAATACAAAGGCCTATGCCAAAAAACTGGAAAAGTCATTTGATAAGGTGATATCCCAGGTTGCTGCTCTGGCTAATGATCCATCTGCCAAATTCTCCAAGTCTTTTGTATTCAAAAAGAACTACCAGCTGGCAAAATCATCTGATTTAATCTTCAGCAACTTTAAAAAGGAAATGGAGGGAATTATCGTCTCCGGCAATGTGAATGAATGGGAGCTCTCCAACAATAAAAATGATGCACTTGTAAACAGCTATGTAAAGAATCTGAAAGTCCTAAAAGAAAAGCCAGACTGGACCGATCATAATCTTGGCGCATTGAAGGCTTTCACAAAGCGTGAGGTTGATGGGATTTCCCTATCTGACAAGGTTTGGAAAATTGTGAATCAGGCACAGAATGAGCTTGAGATACATCTTGGCTGGGGGATCCTAAACGGAGATAGTGCAGATGTTATCTCTCGAAGGATACGGCAGAACCTAAATGAACCTGATGCCCTATATCGGAGAATCAGGAATGCGGTAGGTGAATTGGAGTGGTCCAAAGCAGCCAAAGCCTTAGAGCCCAAACAAGGGAAATATCGCTCTGCCTATAAGAATGCCAGAAGGCTCACTATCACCGAGACGAATATGTCATATCGTACCGCTGATCAGGAGAGGTGGAACAAGCTTGGCTTCGTTTTAGGTTACATGGTTGCATTATCAGGATCCCATCCGGCTATTGATATGTGTGATGATCTCAAGGGAGAATATCCAAAAACCTTTGTGTTTATCGGATGGCATCCTCAATGCTTGTGTCACGCTGTCCCAATTATGATGACTGCCGAACAATATGACAAATATGAAGATGCTATTCTAGACGGTACTGACCAGGAGTACCTCGAAAGGATCAAGCACATCGACAGTGTTCCGAAAGGGTTCATTAACTGGATTGATAAAAATACTGAGCGGGCAGCTGGCTGGAAGAGTATGCCGTATTTTATCCGGGATAATTATATTGATGGGGATATCAACAAGAGATTAAACATTTGGCCACGTCCAGTACTGTCAGACCTCAAAACATTTAAAAATGGTGGTTCTGTCTCTATTTATTCAACTGTCGACAGAAATAGCAACGATTTTAATGCAGTAAGCCTCTGTTGTAATGAATTTGCAAGGCAAGGACATAAAACAATTATTTTGCCAGAATTAAGTACAAAGAATCCTGCATATGAAAGGATTTATAATGGCTTGATGGACACCAAATACGAGGGTAAATGTCCGGACTTTAAGGTTGATGACTTATATTACGAACACGAAGGGTTTACTGCAAATAATCCAAAGAAAAATTATAGAAATATGATGAACCGTGGTATAAAACAATCATCAAGAATAGTAATTGAAGATAGTGGAATATCAGAACGTTATGTTTTCAATAATGTCCTATCCCGAATAAGTGAGGGGCAAAAGATCGATGAGCTTTGGTTGAAGAAGGATAGAAAGCTAACACAGATCTATAAAAAAACAGAAGCCAAACAGTAAAACTGTATGGCCCTGTGGTCGTCGAATCCGCAGAATCGACACTGCAAATATAATACATTGAAATTCAAAAGTCAAGCATTTGTATTAATTCTTTTTGCTGCCAGATTCTCCATCCTTCAAAAGCCAATATTCATAACAAATATTAACCTTGAATTGTGATTTGTCTCGAAATATGCCGGTAAAACATTTCGATGTGAGGTAATATATTTGAATTAATACCGTTTCACCAACATCGTCCCCATACCAGGGGCTTCAATCCTCAGTTTACCATCCCGGAAAACAGCCAGTATCTCCACAATATTTAGAAAGGTGGTTTTGCATTTGATCTTTACGGTACCGGTTCTTGTGTCACTGCCCAGGATCTCCACTACCTGATATGAAGTTTCCAGTTCAATGGTATCCTTTGCCATTTTGCAAAGCTGCTTTGATGTGGGTTTTGCAGTGGACATGAGCGAAGTATTTAAAAAAGAGATCGGTCACCGTCCATCACAGCAAGAAGCCTGACGCAGTACTTTCAACTGTCTGCCAATCTCTAAGATCAACAGACTTCTTGCAATAAAGGGTGATGGACAGAACAAAAGTAAAGAAATTCTTCACAGTTCTAAAACTGTGGTGGAATAAGAATTCAATTCCCATATACACGCGAATCCCTCAAAGTAAGTTTGGTTCAGCAAAATGTTAAACCAATTCATTACTTCATGAAGGAAAAGATCCTTGCAGCATTGAGGGCCAAATACCCCGGAACTCAGGCTGCATTACTCGACAGGATAGCAGATTCATATGTGAATACTGTCACAGACGAAACACTTGAAACCGTCATCGCAAGTGACGGGGTTAAGAACCTACTCGCCTTTTTTCAAACAGAGACAGATCGCAGGGCAACGGAAGCTACTCGTACATCAGTAGCAAACTACGAAAAGCAGCACAACATCAAAGATGGCAAACCTGTTTCAGCAGAACCTCCTAAGCCGGATGACGATCCAGCCACCCCAGCATGGGCAAAAGCAATCATCAAGCAAAATCAGGATTTGGCACTCAAAGTACAGTCACTTGAAAAAGGTACTGCAACCACAGGACTGATGGACAAGGTGAAAGCAAAACTTGCGTACAAGAAGATACCAGAGATCTTCTTTGATGGCAAAACGATTGAAAAAGAGGAAGATGTTGACGCACTTGTTGCCAAAATCGAGGGTGACTATCAATCAGTCAAACAGGACTTGGTAAATAAGGGTGTTGTTGTTGATGTTCCTCCATCATCAGGGCCTGCTCCAGCGAAAGTTGATGCTGACATTGATGCATGGAGAGCCAGTTCAAACCCACAAAAACCTTAAAAAGATGGGATTTACAGTTAATCGTGAAATATCTGCGGGAGGCGTCCCGGTATTTCAGCAAAATTATGAAAACGCACAAGGAGGCTTTACTCTCGATACAACCGGTCTCACGACTGGTGCCGTTGTTCCTGCTGGGACAGTGATGGGAATCGATGAAGCCACCAGAAAGGCTAAAGTTCTGAAAGTTGCAACATTGCACGCTAACGCAGCAGATGATGCAGTTGTTTATCAGGTAAAGAAGGGTCACCTTCTTATCGTTGGTGATTATTTGGCTGCTGTTGTTGGAGGCAAGGCTTATGCCATTACTGAAATCGACACCACAAACGCCGATTATGATGTACTTACTGTCGGAACAACTCTTGCAGTTGCATTGACAGCCGGTGATGCATTGTTTGAAAGTTCTGCAACAGGTGCAGCTGCTGCGGCTTATGCTACAGTTGCCAAAGGTTTGTTGTTCCAGGACACCAAAGTTGGAGTGAATGAGCCGCTTGCCGTCACTATTCGGGGAACCGTCTATGAGCGGAGGATTCCAGTAGTAACAGCAGCTATCAAAGCTCTGTTGCCAAACATCATTTTCTCACAATCATTTTAATCAAAGGAGGAAATAAGCTATGTCTGAAAAAGTAAAAAGCATGTTTGGCGTATACGCTGACAAAATGCAAGTTGTTGTGGACAAGTCCTTGGATCTGTTCGCTCCCGTTTGGTTCAAAAAGTACTTCGACTGGGGTACCCCAACCACAGCCCTGACATTCGTCAGCGTGATTGGCCGTAGCCGGATTGAAGCTGCTGCATCCGTAGTTGATCGTAACTCTCCGGCTCCTCTGCGTTCTAGGGCAGGATTAGAGAAGCTTTCTGGATCTGTTCCTGCGATCAAAGAATCCTTCCGAATGAATGAGGATGATTACAGGAATTACCTTACTGTACAGAACATGACGTTGTCCGATGAGGCCAAGCGTAACATGTTGTTGGACCTGATGTTTGGTGATCTGAAGAAAGCCGGTGATGCTCCGCTCAAAAGGCTTGACATCATGGTTCTGCAGGCTCTGTCCCTTGGAAAGGTTACTGTCAACGCAGCGAATAACCCTGATGGGTTGATCCTGACAGACATTGACCTTTGTATGCCAGCTACCAATTACCGTAAGCCGGTTGTTGTATGGAGCTCTACTGCAACATCAACTCCGATTACGGACATCAAGGCGATTGTTCAGGATGCTGATGCACGTGGTATCACATTTGAAAAAATGCTGATGACACCGAGTAAGTTCTGGCAATTCCAGCAGAGTGCTGAGACTATCAAGATGCTGAACGCTTTCTATCGTCTCGATTCCAAAGCCCAAACAGTTGGCACACTGGAACAGATCAATTCTTTCCTTGCTGCAAACATGTTCCCGCAAATCGAGATTGTGAATGTTTCGGTAGGCGTTGAGAAAGACGGTGCAACTTCTGTTTACAAACCGTTCAACGATGCATCGGTAACCTTCATCCCTTCAGGTAAACTCGGGTTGATTCACAATGCCTTTGCCATCGAGCAGATGGTTCCGGTAACAGGAATCAACTATGCTACCTACGAAAAGGTATTGCTGAAGAAATATGCTCAGCATAACCCTTGGGCTGAATTTACTGACTGTGAACTCAACGCCTTCCCAGGTATTGAGGCTATTGACAGGATCTACATCCTTGATTCAGAAACAGCAGCATAATCGGCTTGAGTGATGACAAATCTTGAAGCTCTCCAAGCCTCGTTAATGTACCCGGTCGAAGAAGCCAAATTAAAAAAAGCTCTCTTCGACCGGGACCTTGACCATTTGGATGACTACATCAAGTCAAACAAAAGGTTGGTGGATTTGGCGATGGCTGATACCTTGGTAATCATGATCAATACTCCACAAATTCAGGAGGGAGGATTCCAGATGGCCCTGACAGATAAATCTAATCTCATGAAAGTGGCATCAGCAATTTATCTGAAATATGGCGAAATGGATCCTTTCGCAAATACACCTTTCGTAAGCGGAATAAGTCCATGGTAAATCAATACCCACATACTATCAAAGTCGATTGGAGCAGTGCCCCAACAATGGATGTCGAAGGCAACCCAGTGAAAGGTACGGCTCAGATCTTTGAAAGTAATTGCAGGGCAGAACCCAACGGATCAGGTCGGATGATCCCCTCTGCAGATGGTTCTTTGATCAGCTATGCTTATACTGTTTACATGCCTATTAAAGAGATGGTGTTGCCAGTTGGGGCTAAGGTTACCCTGAATTTGTATGGAAGAGAGGTGAAGGCAACTGTAAAACAGTTCAACAGGAACTTCTTCAACGTAAGGTTATGGCTCTAAAAATGAATTATGATCCCAATAAGCTGCTCAAAGATGCACAACGCATCGAGAAGGCTATTGTTAGCCGGTTGCAGATGATCGGGGAACAATTCGTTTCAGATGCCAGAAACCAGCCTACACCAACCGTCAGTAGGAAGAAAGATCAGAAGACGGGGAAAGTGAAGATTGCTGGTCCAAAAGAAGGGGTTTATGAAGATCAGTCGTCAAATCTGCGCAGTTCTCTTGGGTATTTCATCATGAAGGATAATGTTGTGATAGGTGGCAATGTTGACGGTACTACAGTAGGAAGGAGTCAGGCAAAAGCAGTACTGGTAGATATCCCACAGCGTAAAGGCTTACGATTGGTTGGAGTTGCTGGTATGAACTATGCCTCAGCTGTAGAATCAATGGGATACAACGTAATCACTTCCCAGGCAATTGTTGCCATTGATGATTTGGGAGTTCAAATGAGGGCGATTGTTAAGAAGACTGGAAAGAAAATGGACCTGCTCAATAATGCTTCAATTTTCTAGGCAATGATAACTGACGATGCAATAAAAGCAGTTTACAAAAAGCTGATCCCAGCAGTTTCAGCAGTTCCGGTGTACCAGTATGCCAGGCCTGCAAACTGTATCGATCCTGCCTATTTTGTAATCAATGCACTGCCAATTGGTAGCGGAATACTGCAAAAGTGCATTATCAATGTCAATGCTTACTGTGATGATGTTGCGCCTGGAGTCCCTGATTCACTGTTATTGGCCACAATGACAAATCTGATCATATCTACTCTGGATCAAGCAACAGCAGAATCGAGCGACATCTTCTTTTTCTATCAACAGCAAAACGTCTACCGGGGCGAAGAGCTAAAGGATCATTACTCAAATATGAGATTTGAAATCAGATTATTAAACAATTAATACAGAATACAATGTCTGAAAAAAGAACATTCGGCTTAAAGTCGATCAAAGTAGGGGACGTTGCTGTCGATGGCGGCATGGGTACCACACTGGCCGTTCTTGGCGTAACTGATGAAGGGAGTGCCACATTCACCAAAGGCGAAGATACCTCCAAGGAATTCTTCTGCGAAGAGTCGGATGACCCGATTGAAACGGTAACCAAGAAGGGTATTACGACTCTGGAATGGGGTATCGTTGACGTTTCCCCTGCTACACTTGTGAAAGTGTTTGGGGGTACTGTCGATGTTACTGTACCAGCTGTCCCGGTATGGGAACCGCCTTCCAGTGCTGCTGTCATTGAGAAATCAATTGAAGTAATTACCAAGACTGACGTTAAAATTGAAATCGTCAGGGCTAAGATCAGTGCCTCAATGGACCTGAAGCTTGGTAAGGAGGCAATTGGTTCGGTGAAAATCAAGGCTACGGTCTTGACTCCAACCAAACTCAACACAAAGGCTTACAGAATTTCCTAAGAACCTTGAAGAGCCCTTCGGGGCTTTTCTTTTTTTAAACTTCAAACTAATGGAAACAGCTGAGAAAATAGCCGATATAATTTTGGATAATCCCCGGGTAGTCTCAATTCGCTGGATGGGGATCAAAATGGGGATTAAGCCACTCAAACTCGGGACACTCATTTACATTGGAAGAGCTGCTTCTAAGATGGATGGGATGGTGCCGGAAAATATCATGGCTGTAATAGGTACAGCTGGTGTTAATGCCATGCCAATGGCTAAGGTGATATCTTACTCAATTCTCAACAACAAAACACTAATTAGACTATTTGGCAAGATGCTGGCCAGACTGCTTTTATGGAGGCTTACCCCCAAAGATCTATTGGTAATGCTACAAATAGTAATCACACAATCCTCTGTCACGGATTTTTTCTCATGTACCGTCTTGACAAAAGGGATCAGTCCGATCAAGGCGGTGGAACCGTTGAAGGAGGGAAAACAATATGGGGAGAGATTGCAGGAACCATCAAGAATTTAGGACTGAACCCTGAATATATAATGTGGGGTACCGGATGGCAGAACATCGTTATGATGTCAACTGATATGCCTTACTGGAAGGCTGATTTTAAAGAAGAGAAATCAACATCAAAAAAGAAATTACCTGATAAGCTTGAGCAGAAGGAGGATTTCGAAGACTTTTTAAATCCATAGTAAAATGGCACAATCAACAGGCGGAGCACTCTATTTCGAGGGCGGAATTGACACCCAGAAACTATTTGATGAGATAGCCAAGATCAATGCCCAGATTAAAGGCATGGCAGATAATACTGCACAGCAAGGGGCAAAGATGGATGATGTTATGCGAAATATTGGAGCTGCCTTGGGTGGTTATTTCTCTATTTCTGCACTGGCTGGTTTTGGACAACAGATCATTGCTGTCAGAGGCGAATTTCAACAGTTAGGTATAGCCTTTGAAACAATGCTAGGGAGTAAAGAGAAGGCTGATAACATGATGGCACAGGCTGTTGAGTTATCACAAAAGACTCCATACACGCTAACTGATGTAGCGTCCAATATCAAACAGCTGATGGCTATGGGTGTTGGTGCCGAAGATGTGATTGGCACAATGAGATCTTTAGGTGATGTTGCAGCCGGTGTTTCTGTACCTCTGGAAAGGGTTGCTGTCAACTATGGCCAGGTGCTGACAAAAGGAAAATTAGGTGGTGAAGAGATGAGGGATTTTGCCATGAGTGGTATCCCTTTAGTGGCAGAACTAGCAAATAATCTGGGAAGATCAAAGTCTGAAATACAGGAGATGGTCACTGCCGGAACTATCGGCTTCAAGGATGTTGAGAAAGCCTTCCAAACCATGTCCGGAGAGGGTGGTAAGTTCAATAACCTGATGGCAAAACAAATGACCTCAGTAACCGGGCAAATCAGTAACCTCAAGGATAAGCTTGATCTGATGTTCAATTCAATTGGGCAGGCCAACGATGGATTGTTGTCTTCCGGTATTGGAGGAGTCAGCTTTATGCTTGATCATTACAAGGCCATAGGCAGTGTGATAGAAGGATTGATACTTATTTATGGGGCGTACAAGGTAGCAGTGATGTACGCGAACTATGAGAATAAAATCGCCGTTGCCACTAATGCTCTGGTTGCTGAAAGTAACGGATTCTTGATGGCCTCAGAAGCTCGTGAGATAGTAATGAAGGAGCGGAGTATTGCTGCTCAAAAAGCTTTGAATGCCTCAATGCTCGCAAATCCATACGTTTTGGCAGCAACTGCTATTGCAGCGTTGGGATATGGTCTATACAAGCTCGTAACCTATCAAACAGACTTGGAAAAGTCGCTATCAAAAACGGCCACGGAATTTGAAAATGAAAAGGATAAAGCTTCAGAATTATTTGCAGAACTCAAGCGTGCAGAGATAGGGACCCAAGCATATGAGAAAGCCAAGAAAGCCGTTATAGATCAATACGGTTCATATATTCCCGCACAGTTTCAGGAGCTTAAAAATCTTCAGGACATCAAAGGAGCCCAGGATGCAGTCAACCTTTCGATATCTGAGAATGTAGCGGTTAAAAACAAGAAAGAGTCTATTGATGCCATAAATGCAAAGTTCAATGCAGACATCATCGAAGAGCAGAAAAGGATCGTCGATAAAGTAAGAAGTAAGCTAGGTGCAGATAAAGCTTATGAGATTAATTTTAAAATATCTGATTTCATTACCAGATCAAAGGATGGTTCTACAACTGAAGACGAAGCAAAGAAGCTGAAAACTGATCTTATGTCTATGGTCGGCACCGTTGATGAGATGGGCAAGGGTACCTCAATGGCAGCAATGAACATGGGAGCCTTTTTCAATCGCATCACCAGTGCGCTTGGTGATCAGAAAAAAGAGATTGGCGAGGTGGATGCCGCCTACAGTAGATTTATTTCTACCACAAGGCCAAAGACTGAAGATACTACTACTGAAACCCCAAAACTGGTGACAGCAGCACAGCAAAGGATTGACCTTGAAAAGAAATTGATTGAAGAGAAAAAAAAGCTTCTTGATCTCGAAAATAAACCTGGTTTAAATCCGCTTGCTGATATCGAGGCACAAAAGAAAGTTATTGAAGGAATTGAGAAGCAACTTGACATTAAAAAGCAGAAGTCAGATAAAAAGAACTACGACACACAGCTGCAGAAGGAAAAGCAGGATCGGGAGCGAGCAACTGTTGATCTTGAGATGTCCATAACAAAATCCAAGATTGATGCCATGGATGATGGACTTGAAAAGGTTCTAGCTCAGAATAAAAATAACTACGAAAAAGAGATAGAGCAGATTAAGCGACAAAAAGAAGATGCCCTTGCCAAGCTTCAGGATCAGGAAAAGACCATATGGGAGTCCAAAGGTGGTAAAGGTAAATTTACCCCAACAATTACATCCCTATCGCCTGAAGAAAATGCAAAATATGACACTGCCGCAGAACAGGCCAGACAAGGCAAATTGGATGCTGATCAGAAAGCAGCAGAAGCCTCACTCAGACAGTATCAGACATATGGAGAAAAGCGCATAGAGATCATTAAAAAGTACAACAAGGACACTCAGGATGTTCTTGCAGCTGGTGGGACTATTGAGAATGTTCAGGAGGTCGAAAAACAGATGAATGATGCTCTGGCTACCCTTGACTCTGGACAAAATAAGCAGAATTCCATTATCACCCGGATGTTTGCTGACATGAGCAACAAGTCAGTAGCAGAGATCAATAAACTGGTAGATCAGACCAAAGAGTTTATCAATTTTCTGACAAATCCAACAGGGTATGATGCGGCCCAAGGATCGTTTTTCAAAATAACCGAGGCGGAGTATAAAAAACTCACTGCGGATCCAGAGAAAATGAAGGCCTACATTGATCAACTGGAGAAGCTGAAAGAGACGGCAGCAAAAGTGACACCAGCCATTGCCCGACTGGGTGAAGACTGGAAGCAGCTCAGCGCAGCGTTTAAAAACGGACAAAATGAGCCAGGTGATTTTGCTACCCAATTATCTTCCATGCAGACTACACTCGGACAGGTTACTGCCGGTGTTGATCTCTTGTCTGGAGCTTTTACTGCCCTTGGAGAAGCAACAGGATCCGACACGCTTAAAAATGTAGGATCCACACTCAAAGAGATTGGAGATGTTGCCAACAAAACGATGAGTGGTGCAATGACAGGAGCTGCAGTTGGTGGTCCTGTTGGTGCAATTGTTGGAGCTTCATTGGGTTTAATAACTTCTGTGGCCGGTATATTTTCCAAAGCCAGGGAAGAGAGGGAGAAGTTAAAAAATCAGGTTAAAAAGGATCAAGAGACAGCTTTCTTTGGCGAGCTTCAACTCAATGAGGAGTACAGAAAGCGTTATGAATGGGCAAAGAAGATAGGTGAAGCAACGCTAAATTACATCAAGCGTGAAGGGGAGGAGTTGAAAAGTCAGACCAATGCAAATGCCGCTGATCAAAAGACACTTTGGGATAAACTGATGTCTTCACAGTACAAGGCATCTGAATCGTTTCAGAAGACAGGTCTATTTGGGTTAGGGAAAGGAAAGCTGGTGGAAGAGTGGGCAACACTAGCCGGAAAAACATATTCAGACATCGAGAAGCTGGCCGCACAAGGTAAATTATCAGCTGAAGGTCAGAAGTATTATGAGGCTCTGCAAAAAGCCAAAGCAGAAGGTCAGGATCTGGAAAAGCAGCAAATCGAATACCTGGAATCACTTCGCGAAACTTATACTGGATCAACTTATGATTCCATTGTAGGTTCCATAATTGACGGATTCAAAGATGGGAAACGAACAGCTGAAGACTTTGCTGCCACCTTTGAGGAACTGATGAACAAGGCTGTCGTTCAATCTATGAAGCTGATGAGTGAGGACGGGATCCGGAAATGGTATGAAAGCTTTGCGGCATTGTCCTCAGATGGTGACGGGCTGACGGCTGAGGATAAGGCAAAGTTGAAACAGACCTGGAATGACCTTGTAAATAACCTATCAGGTCAGGCTAAAAGTCTGGAAGATATCACCGGAACCTCTCTTACAGCTAGTGCTAGTGAAGGATCAGGTTCTACCACTCCAAAAGCTGGACTCACCGGTGAAATCACCAAGACTATCACAGAGGCAACAGGCGGAGAGCTGGCCGGGCTCCTGCGTAAAATGTCAGACGATGGACGGTTGAACCGGGACTACACAAAACAGGCAGTCAATCACCTGGTTTTGATTGAGGCCAACACGCTAAGAACAGCCAACAACACTGACCGGTTGGAAGCAATGGAAGCGAGCCTTGCAAGCATTGACATGAATACAAAGCAATCACTATCATCAAGAGACCTGGGAGGCTGATAATATGGCATACACAATCAATGGAGTTGATATTTCCCAGTATGGGATTATTCCTGGTAGAACAGACAATTCGAACATAGCACTATCCGGATGGCTTGACTTGCCTGGAAGGATGGGGGAGATTTGTCATGAGTGGGCTGAAGAGGATGGAGCAGAACCATATGTTCTGGCTGATGAAATTGACTTAGCCGGAATTGATATTGCTTTTGATGGACTGATCAAAGGCACTAAAGATCTTTGTTTGACAAAGATTGAGTCATTGCTTGATGATATCAGTTCAGCTACAGATACAATCATTTTGGGCACTCCATATGGCAATTTTAATGTCTACCTGAAGAGTCTGACAACAAAACAAGACCAGATCATCAGTGAGGTAAATATGATCTTCCGTCAACCGGTTGTCAATATCCAACCTATATTACTCCCGGCTATTGCTACTGAGAAAAACACATTTTCCGGGATTCCGTTCTCATCCTTTGGATTACACTTAAAGTCATTACCTGATTATATCGTAGGTGAACTTAGAGCCCACGACCTAACCACCTATAATGCCGAGAGATATAAAAAAACCAAAAGGGGTACAAGAAAGGTAACATTGGATTGCTGGTTGGTTGCATTTTCAATGTCTGATTTCATAGAGAAGTGCAATCAATTGAGAATTTATTTTTCCGAATCCGGATTGAAAGAAATTAGGCTATACGATAAGTTACTCCTTTCCGCTTATGCTGCCGACGGCTTTTCAATATCCGAGATCAATACTTCCGGCAATAAAGTAATCGCAGGATTCAAAATACAACTGATCGTTAATTCAGAATCAATAATATGAAAACCATTGACATATACAGGGGTTTGACAATATTCAAGACGGTTAACATTGATGAGAAAACCGTCTTTTCACAAAAGCTGATGAATGAACACAAGATCACTTCTGAGATTACCGTTGACCAGGTGATAGCTTTTCAGATTGGCGATTACATTCTGTTCCGGGGCGAGAAGTTCTATATCAACCGGGTACCTGGGGTGAAGAAAATCAACACTAAATCATTTTCCTACAGTTTGGAATTTGAAGGTGAACTATACGGCCTCTACGCTAAATTATTCCTTTATGATGGTCTTGCAGAATTCAGTTATACTGGCAATGCATCTGACTTCCTGACGCTTATTATCTCCTGCATGAGCACGATAAGTTCAGGCTGGAGTATCGGGACAGTTGACACATCGGAGGAGGTGAATATGGATTTCAACGGCGATTCCTGTCGGACTGCCTTAACAAGGGTTGCCGAAAAATTCAAGATGGAGTTTTATATCACTGGCCGGAGCATCTCACTTAAAAGAACTATTGGTAATGCCACTGCATACCGTTTTGAATATGGTCGGGCAAAGGGTCTCTATGAGATTACCCGTGTGCAGGTGTCTGATCAGAATATAGTTACCAGGGTGTACGGGTTTGGAGGGACAACAAACATCCCTTACTCATATCGGGATGGAGCAAAGAAGTTGGTTTTCGATGAGAGGTACCTGGAAAAGAACGTTGAACTGTATGGTGTGATTGAAGGGCAATTCACCAACGATGAAATCTATCCGCGCAGAACCGGATCTGTGACAGCTGTTCATATCCAATTTGAAAACAAGACGGTCAACCCAACTCTAAAAGATGAATTCTTTATTGAGGATAGTTCTATCAACTTTGATATCAACGAGAATCTTTTGGAAGGAAAGAACGCAACAATAGCATTCAAATCGGGCGATCTTTCCGGTCAGGAATTTGAGATTTACAAGGCTGTCTATGACACGGTGAATAATATCAAAAGGCTTTATTTCAACCCATATACTGACAATAGCGGCTACACTTTGCCTAATGCACTGAATCAGCCTTCTGTAGGTGATCAGTATGTCTTGGTTAATCTCAATCTGCCACAATCATATGTCGATGCAGCTGAGGCAGAACTTTTACAGTCAACTCAGGATTATATCGATCAGAACAGTATTCCTAAAGTCATTTACTCTGTTGTCACGGATCCTAAGTTTGTTAAGACAAATTCAGTCCTGTTAAAGGCTGGTGATTTGGTAACTGTTGTGGACACCCAACTAGGCATCAACTCAATGATCAGGATATCTGATATCAGTTTCCCGCTAGTGAACCCAAACAAGATCAACCTGACAATTTCTGATACCATCCCCTACACCGTTCAGCAAAGGATTGTAAAAACGGTTGTCGAAAACAAAAGGCAAACATTTTTTGTTGACAAGAAGTCTCAGGAACTTGCACGGCGTAACTCCCTACGCCAAAAGCAACTCAAAGACCTGTTGTTTGACGAGGATCAGTACTTTGATGCCACCAATATCAAACCCCTGTCGATTGAATCAAAATATCTGTCTATCGGCTCCAAATCTTCAGACTTCATTTTGGATGGAGTAACTATTGAGCCAAACTTCGGGGGGTATGCAAACTCAATTAAAATATCTTCAGGCTCCCTTACTCATCGGCAGATTGAGATACAATTGACAGAAACAGTCACACTGAACACGTGGAATCTCAATGAGCTAATTACAGGAAGCCTCTCCGAGTCTTCATCTTATTATCTATATGCAAAATGTTCAAAGATCATGGGCTCAGCTACATGGGTGCTTTCAACCGAGAAACTACTTGCAGACGGTGAGAAGGATGACCCGGTAGATAAGAATTTCTATTTTCTCGTTGGGGTGTTATTTTCGGTTTATGACGGTGCCAGGGATTATGATTTTACATTTGGCATGACCTACATCAATGGCCGAACAGTCACCACGGGAAGGATCAGATCGGTAAACAAGCTGAACTATTTTGACCTAGACACAAATCAATTTAAGTTAGGCAATGAGACAAGCGGTATTGATTGGAATGTTACTTCACCAAACCAATTGACCATACGTGGGTTATTAATGCAGAGCCAATCCGGAGACACGTTTCCTCCTCCAGTATTTCGTGGGGAATACAATCCATCATATGTGTATTATGCAGGGGATCAGGTTACATATGATGGATCTACTTATATGTTTAAGTCAGACACTCCAGCTAGTGGGGCACTACCTACAGATGTTTCAAAGTGGATCGTTACGGCTCGCTCCGGAGAGGATGGAACTGATGGAGACGATGGAAATGACGGTGCAAATGGAAACTTTATTGAGTATCAGTATGCTAAAAATACAAGTGCCACAGTACCGCCAACAATTGCGACTGCATCACTCAACCCTACCGGTTGGTCAACTGTTCCTGTTGCTATTGGAGTAACGGAATATCTGTGGGTCACTACGGCAAAGAAAAACAGCACTGCTACCAATCTTCTTACCTCATGGTCGGCTCCTGTACGGTTTTCCGGTTACAATGGAAAGGATGGCACTGACGGAGATGACGGTACACCTGGTGATTACTATGAATATCGTTACGCTAAGAATGGAAGTACTACAGCATCACCCTCATTAACAGTTACCGATCTGAATCCGGTTGGATGGTTAACGATTCCACCTTCTGTCGCGGCCCTAGAATATCTCTGGATGATTGTTGCACGCAAAAATGGACTAGGAACAACTTTGAAAACGACGTGGTCGGTTCCGGTACGAACTACCCCAAGGGATGGGACAAATGGGAATCCAGGTGACTTTACTGAATTTCAATATGCAAAGAATACAAGTCCTGAAAATTCACCTGCCATTGTAGTTACAAGCCTGAATCCAGTCGGATGGTCGACAGTGATGCCAACAGCAGGAGTAAATGAATATGTGTGGGTGACATCTGCAAAGAAAAACGCAGCCGGAACAATTCTAATTTCAAACTGGAATACTCCTTCACGATCTACGGGTTTGGCAGGGTCTGCCGGATTAATAGGGCCTACACCAATCTTTAGGGGGGAATACAATTACCCCAAAGGAGCATACAATCCAAATACAATTTATTACGGTACCACTTCCCGTGTGGACATTGTGAAATACAACGGGTCATATTTTGTTGCACGGACTGATGCCGGGACGTTCTCAGGATCAGCACCTTATGATACAACAAAATGGAACCCTTTTGGGGCTCAATTCGAAAGTGTGGCCACTGAATTACTGTTTGCAAATATGGCTTATGTGGATAATTTGGCTGTGCGTTACTTACGTACAGACGTGGATGGCACACGAATAGAGCTAAATGGAGATACTGGAGTCATGAATTTTTATAACAATCTGAATGAGGTTGTAATGTCATTGGCAGCAGGAATATTAACTGCTTTTGGAGCAGTGCTTCAGAATGCGATCATCAAAAATGCAACTATTCAAGATGCTGAATTCACTGATTCGGCATTAGAAGGAAACCATATTCATCTTAGTAAAGACTCATTAGATTTTTATAACATACTTGGAACAGATGGGGTCAAAGTATCAGCCACCGGCATTAAAATGATGTATGGAACTGCGATGGATCTTGGATGGGGATCATCTATAATACTCCACGGTGGTTCTGGAATTTTTGCCCACAATGAGAATAATCCAGGAGTCGTAACCGCCCAGTTGTCTGACGGATTGCTTCAAATTCCTGAAGGTAGAATAGTAGTGCCAAGAGTTGAAATGATCAGACGACTAACGCAAGCTGAGGTAGATGCTATGCCTATCTACTCAATTTATGTTGATCCAAATGGACGACATGCCGCCAAAGATGGCAATGGAATACCTCACACCCTCTGGTAATTTATTGTTCACATTTCCAAAAGTGTGCCAAAACAAGGTTGGGAATGAGTTTCAAGCACAATACCAGGCAAGTAATTTTGAACTGTAAAAACATAAAAATGGACGCTTACAAAATTTCATTCATCGAAGGTGATCTAATGACAATCAGGGTAACGGTACCTGATGAATTGGATATGAGTGATCGAATAGCAAAAGTACAGGTAAGAAGAGAACCGGGTGCGCCAGTGAAATTTGAATTTGCTACAAATGACGGTAAAGGAATGTTTGTCTTATCTGGGCAAGAAATATCCTGGGCAATACCCGGTTTCCTAAGTGTTGGGAAGGCAGGAGTATATCAATGGGAAATTGTGATTTATAAAAACGTCACCGATCCAGTACGTTTTGCTAGAGGAGTATTTGAAATTATACCACAGATAGCCACAGTCTAACAATGGATATTCTGATCGAACCCCAATTTGGGAATCAAGATATTAGCCTAACTCTTGATCCGCAATCAACTGATCAAGAGTTAGGTGTCTTAATCGGTGCCACGGGTGGACTGATTGGGATTTCTCTTGATAGGCCAGGTGATCAGGCAATAGATTTGATATTTGAGCAGAGGGAGAATATAAGCCTTATAATTGAGCAGATAAGCACAATAAGGCCAGAATCCATGTATAAAATAGAGATGACAGAATATGGGTCATTTCCAGAAGTAGTAGAAACAAATGATGGAGTGCAAGCAATATACACCTTTAGAATTCCGCGCATCACTGAGGAGATTGTTATTCGTGAAATAAGAGAGGAGATTGACATTGGCGATACTGTTGCACTTTTTGAAAACAAACTATTATAAAACACTTAAAAACTGAATATTATGAGCTTAGTAACACAAATTAACTCCTTAATTACCAGAATTGGTACGGAGTTCAAGACCACAAAAACCCTCATTGCAGGGAATACTTCGGGTGACCTCACCGGACTGAGCACATCTGCAAAAACAAACTTGATCGCTGCTATCAATGAGCTTAAAACCGGACTTGATGCGGTCACAACAGCGACCAGCAAAAACAAAGGATGGTACGCGACATCTGCCGAACTTATCACGGCATACCCAGCTGCTAATGCCGGAGATTATGCAATTGTTGGAGCCACCGACACGATTTGGCTATGGGATAGTGATGGGACACCACAATGGAAAGACGGCGACACCAAGGGATCCGTCACTTCTGTCAATGGTCTGACCGGGGCAGTAGTTATTCCGCAGGTGACCACCACTGTCGATGGTCTGATGATTGCTGCCGACAAAACAAAGCTAAATGGTATTGCAGCAGGGGCAACAGCAAATGCATCAGACGCATTGCTACGGGACCGCAGTACACATACCGGAACCCAATTGGCAGCGACAATCTCAAACTTTGCAGCCTCAGCAATTGCATCTCTGTTAACCGGATTTACTACTGGGGTTTCCACAGTGGTCGCCGCAACAGATTCTATCGTGGCTGCTATAGGAAAACTGCAGGCTCAAATTACTGGACATGTTGGATCAGGTGGTACCTCCCATGCTAATGCAGTTGCCGCCGGAGCAGCTGGCTTTATGACAGGGGCAGACAAAACAAAACTCGATGGAGTAGCAGCTGGTGCAACTGCTAACGCCACAGATGCTGTACTGAAAGACCGAGCCAACCACACCGGAACCCAGTTGGCGGCGACGATCTCCAACTTTGCAGCCACAGTGATCGGGTCGGTACTAACAGGATTGTCCGTAGCAACAGCCACGGCGGTAGGTGCCGCTGACTCGATCCTCATAGCCATTGGGAAACTGCAAGCCCAAAACACCGCTCACCAGGGCGTTGGAGGGGCAACACACCCGAACGCTGTTGCTGCCGGAGCAGCTGGCTTTATGACAGGAGCAGACAAGACAAAATTGGATGGAGTAGCTACTGGCGCTACCGCCAACTCCACGGATGCTATACTGAAAGCCAGAGCCAATCATACAGGGACACAATTAGCATCTACAATCAGCGACTTTGCCTCCGGAGTGATCGCACAAGTCCTGACAGGGCTATCAGTAGCCACCAACGCGGCAATTGGAGCAACGGATACTATCCTTGTTGCCTTTGGTAAGTTACAAGCTCAGCTTAACGGACACTTTGGAGCAGGTGGAGCAGCACACGCTAATGCAACTACCGCAGTAGCGGGGTTCCTATCAGGTGCTGACAAAACAAAACTAGACGGGCTCAGCAACTATAGCCACCCGACAGCAGACGGCAGCCACCACGTCCCGGCTACGGGAACTGGTAATAACCTCAAGGTACTGAAAGCCGGAGCAACTGTAGGAAGTGAGGCTTGGGGAAATGTTGACTTTGCAGAGTTGACAGGGAAACCGACCACCATCGCCGGGTATGGCCTTACAGATGTATATAGTAAGACCGAAATTGGAGATCCGACTACCGACTTTGTAGCAGCCTTTAATCTTGCCATAGCATAACGGTATGAGTCTAGCCGCTCAAATATCTACATTAGCCACAGCCATTGGTAACGCCATAAAGCTTCGGATGCTCAAGAGCGCCAACCTTTCTGATGTCAGTAACCGGCAGACTGCTGTTAACAATCTGACCAACGTATCTGCAGCAGCAAATGAGCACATCTTAACAAAAGATACAGCTACGGGGAATGCAATTTTCAAGGTTCTTCCTGCTGCAACTATTGCTGACAATGCGATCAATTATGCCAAATCCGGAACGGAGTTCAAAGGGGATCTCACAATTGCATCCAATGCGATAGATTGGGCAAGTGGCGTGTATGCTGAGATCACCTTGACAGCGAATCAGACTTACACCTTCTCTAATTTGGAGAAGGGTAAAACGATTATCATCCGCATGACAGGAGCCTTTGTGCCTACCCTTCCTGCATCCTGTGAGCTGGTCAATGGGGGCACTTACAACGGAGCAAAGTACAATTACCTGGTCATGACTTGCGTCAATTCAACTACGCCCAAAGTTCTCCTGAGTATAAACAAAACGGCATGATACTGAATAATCTGATAGCAGCTCAACAAGGGAGTAAGGTGGTTTTAACGCCTATCGCTAATGGGGCTACAAATACCTCCACCACATCGGCTGTTCCAACAATGACCAGTAATACCGCCCCAAGTGGGGTAGCATCGGCAAGCCCTGACTACGGTGGGGGAAATGCTGCTTGGGCTGCATTTGACGCGAGTGATAATACATTCTGGTATGCTGTAACCACCATCCCGGGATGGGTTCAATACGAATTCCCTTCCGCTATTCCTGTTAATAAATACACAATGGTGTGTTATGACCTGAACAACTACAATGTAGCATGGACTATGAAAGGTTCCAATGATGGAACAAATTGGACAACCCTACAAAGTCTAACTGGGCAATTCTTCGCAGGATCTGACCCGGATGTAAGGACAGAAGAGCAGACCTTTACATTCTCAAATGCTACAAGCTATAAGTATTATAGGCTAACCGTCACCCAATGCGGAGGTTTAGGGTCTGAGTTAGCTGTGCCATCATTAAAACTAATTGAATGCCAATACCAATGAAAGCAAGAAACGAAAACGGAACAATTGTCTTTTATCCAACCCTTCCAAGTCAATACAAATCTGATACGTTGGGTTTGGTACTCTCTGGCTTCGAAACCCTGCCAGAATCAGTTCACCAGTCAGAAGGATTCTTTGAGGTTGTGACCCCAGAATACGATCCCTTTACCCAAGAATTGTCGCCAATCTTTTTTGATGAAGCAAAACAGCAATTCACTTACAATATCATTATGCTAATGGTCCCTCTTCAACCGATCATCGTTCCAAAGAGACTGACTAAACTGGAGTTTGTCAACAGATTTACCTCAGCGGAGTTCAAAAACATACTGGCGGCGGCTAAATCAAGCCCTGATATCGAACTATGGATGATGAAATTCAACCTTGCGACCTACATTGACCCAAATGATCCACTTACCACCGAAGGCATTCAGGGGCTTGAGGCTTTCGGGTTGATTGGCTCAGGCAGGGCAAATGAAATACTTCAATAAAGCAATATTATGACAACAGCAAACATCGCAGCTTACGGCATGAGCACCGGGGAAATTGTGATCGCCGTTCTTACAACAATCGGATTGGTACTTGGAATTCTTAAAGTCTGGATACAATCTCAAACGGAGCTTGCACAGATTAAGGTCAGTTTGACGAACATGGAAAATGACCTGAAGCAGCACAAGAATGATGACAATTTCAGGTATGAGCAAATGCGAAAAGAGAATCGCGAAGACCATGGTAAGCTCTTTGATAAAATTGATAAAATAGTATCCAAAATCTAATAATCATGAAAAAGTTCTTAAACACCTACAAAGAAGAACTGGTGGTAATACCGGTTCTCATTATTGGATTCTTTTTGCTGAATTGGATTCTAAGTACAGCCTATCCCAACAGTGCATTTTTTGACGTATCCAGTCAGATGGAAACGATGTACTTCAGACTGGTTTCTGTTGTGGTATGTTTTGCCTTTGCGTGGATGGCTTTGCGAATCTCGTTCCCGCAGGTGTACGACTATCTCCGGGAGGACTTTTACCACAACTTTGAGGATTTACCTTCAGAGACAAAACGAAAGTACGCTGTCAGAATCTTTCTGGTATTTGTTATCGTGGTAGCCCTTGTCAGCAGATCTGTGGGAGGGGAAACCAATGAGATCAGGGGTAAACTGATACATTCACTTGAGTCACAGTTAAACGTGCGGGAAACAGCCCCAAATAAGGGTTACATGGTAGACAGGTACCTACAGTCTGTCGGGGTGAAGGTACCTGCCCCCTGGTGCGCTGCATTCGTGAGCTATAACCTCCAGCAATACGGTGTTCCCAATCCTAAATCTGCATGGTCACCTGATTATGCACAGGCCAATGATGTTATCTACAAGGCTAAAAAGCACACTGCACAGCCATTGGCCGGTGATGTAGTCACCTTCTATTATCCAAACCTGAAGAGGGTTGGCCATGTCGGGTTTTACTGCCAAATGGATAAGTCAGGGTACATTATCACTATTGAAGGCAACACGAACGGCGGCGGTTCCCGTGAAGGCGATGGAGTTTATAAGAAGAAAAGAGAGTTTTCAAAGATTCATGCAATAACCAGATATATCAAGTAAAGTGGCAAAGATCAAGCGATACACAAAAGCTGATGGAGGCTATCATCATGAGTTAGGATTCATGTGCCCTGGATGTGGTTGCAAGCATTTTATAAATGATTTAGAAACTAAATTATACATTCCCGACCTCCCTGCGGATCATATATGGACATTCAATGGCGATTTTGATAATCCGACAATTAGAGCATCTGTTTTGGTAAGGATATATCTGTTTAATAGTGTTACAAGACAACATGATATTGAGTCTGATCGTTGTCATTCATATATAACTGATGGAAAGATTGAGTTTTTAACTGACTGCCACCATTCACTTGCGGGTCAAACCGTTGAACTACCTGAAATCTAACCCCGTGGAAAAGACTCTTGAAGATGCAGCAAACGATTCTCATTGTGAGCTATGTATTCTGTACAGAGGGCTATGCTACTTAGAATGCCCCAATATTGACGACGAAAATTAATACCAACAACATGAAAAACATTATATCCATCCTGGTAATTATCCTACTTCTTTCCTGCACGGCAAAGAAGACTACCACACGGTCACTGATAGATGAGAAGGTAACTCAAAGAAATGAGATTACTGATCTCAAAAAAAATCAAACCGAGGTGAATAAGACCGTCGTGGATCAAAGCAACAGTGATTTAGAAACAACAACCGAAACGACTACTTATGACACTGATAAGCCGGTTAACAAGGACACTGGAAAACCTCCAATAAAATCAGAAACTAAAACTACAACGACGAAGAGCAAAAAGAACGATGTTAAGACCGATATTGCCATTTCAGAAAAGGACGAATCTTCGCATAAGGATCAAAGCAAATTACACGGACAAGCAAAGGAGGAGACAAAGGTGGTCGAGAAGTCTAAGCCGATAGATGGGATAAATTTCTTTTACACACTTGCTATTCTCGTGATTGCGGTTTTGGGATTTTTGGTATACCGATATTTCGCGAGAGTTAAGACGTTTTTAGGATGGTTCAATTAGTTATAGTTTAAGTTTGTTTTGGTAATTCCCCATCTGCTGCAGATGGGGAATTCTTTAGAATATAGGCAACCAAAATATGACCAATTTTCCCAAAATTGAGATAAAAAAAGGGGCAAAAAAAAAGGGACCAAAGCCAGAATAGTCCTGTTTTTAGTCCCTTTATTTTGCAATCCACTGATAAACACTGGTGATTGCGGAGAGAGGGGGATTCGAACACCCGGTACAGTTTCCCGTACGGCAGTTTAGCAAACTGCTGGTATCAGCCACTCACCCATCTCTCCTTTGAATTGAGTGGTGCAAATGTAAAAATCATTTTTAGTTGAGCAAAATTTTAGGTGAAAATATTGTTGGAATAAATATCGTCAATTCCTTGTTGGAACAAGATAAGTAATGTAAATTTGATTCAACAATCAGACGTTCTTTCACACACGATATATCCGCATTAATTCATTTAGTTGGTAAACTCAACATTTCAAGCATTCCGAGAAAGCTTATGTCCGCTAAGACAGGCCTTATCCCTTCGGGGAGCAGCGGTGCTGCCATTGGAAGTCTGATCAGGCAGGCACTCAAATCCTGTATATTCGGGGTTTTACACAATTCGAATTAATGCGGTTTTTTTGTGCCCAAAAGCATAGGACATTAGCATAGTCGTGATTGAAGTGTTTCTCCATGCACCATGCTCCCTGCACCAAGCAAACTCATTTGATGGAGAGGTTGTCGTTATTCCTGGTATGCTTCTTTCCCTCCTTTTCGAAAAAATAATCGATTCTTCCCAGGATCAACCCGCCAAATCCAACCTGGTTAACAAGTACCTGCTGTCCGGATTTGTTGGTGATAAGCTCCGGTTTCTTCAGGAAGGTGTGCGTGTGGCCTCCAATGACCAGGTCTGTGTGGAAAGTCTCAGCCGCAATCTTTACATCACTGATCTTATCCTCCTTGTATGCGTAGCCAAGGTGCGAAAGACACACAATCAAATCTGTCTTCTTCTCTTCCCTTAGAAATTTTTCCATTCTCAGGGCCTGTTCAAGCGGGTCCAGGTATTTAGTTTTGCCATAATTGGCCTTGCTTACCAAGCCATCCAATTCGATGCCGAGGCCATATACGCCGATCGTGATTCCCTGTTTTTTGAATATTTTGTAAGGAAGTATTTTGCCTTCCAGGATGGTTTCAGTGAAGTCGTAATTGCTGTTTATGAAGGGGAAACCTGCATTTTTGAGCTGTGCGTCGAGTCCTTCCAGTCCGTTGTCAAGGTCATGGTTGCCTATGGCAGCTGCATCGTACCCCATTTCGGTCATCAGTTTCAACTCCAGTTCACCCTTGTAATAGTTGAAATAGGGTGTGCCCTGAAAGATATCCCCTGCATCAAAAACCAATACGTTTTTTTGTTCTTTTCTGATCTGATCTATCATGGCTGCCCTTTTCGCCATGCCCCCTTCACCTGCATTCCGGGGAGCATCTTTGGGAAATGGATCAATGTGCGAATGAAAATCATTGGTGTGGAGGATGGTGAGTTGAATCAACTCACTTTTGGCAAAAGCCTGCATGGGGCTGTTCAGTACAAAAGCACCCAATGTTCCTGCGCCAAGACTTCTTATAAAAGTTCTTCTATTTTGCATCGTAAATCCTCCCGTCTGTTTTTGCTGTTACTGTTTTTCCCTCTTTCCCCATTCTTTTGAAATACTGGATGAACATATCCCTGGCCTTGATTCCGGTATCTATCCGCTCCGAAGATTTGGATAAAATTTCGCTGCCATCACCACCATTGGCGATGTAGTCACTGGTAACCAGCCAGTAGCTGCGGGTTGTGTCGAGTGGTTTTCCGCCAATTTCCGGCTGAATGGCTTTGTTCTCCTTGATTCCGAAGCGCAATCCACCTACTCCCTCTCCGCCGCGTGCCGCCAGGTGGTTGATGAACTCAAGCATCACTTCACCCTTTAGCTTTAGGAATACAATTTCATTTTCGAACGGCATCAGCTCAAACATGGTCATGGTCTTGATCTCCCCCTTTGGCAGCGGGATGCGTAATCCTCCGCGGTTGATCATAGAGACATCCATCTTAATTTCCGGATGTTTGGCTGTACAAAATCTGTTGGCCTCTTCCAGTGTCAGATCTGCACAATAATTGGTCAGTGGACTTTCAGGCCGCCCACCGTACATGGCCTCTGAAGAGATGCAGAGCACCTCGGTCATGTCGGCGTTGACCTTATCCCGGTAGGGTTTGATGATGGCCTCCACCGAAGCGCTGGATGGTGCGGTTACCAGCGAATCGAGCCGGATGTTGGCGGTTTCAGACTTCTCAATCCGGTAGGTGGTACAAGCCAGAAAAGCCAGTAAGAGTGGTATGGCAATGCCAAAACGGTATATTCTCATTTTTATCGAATAGCTTGTGAATAATTGGCTAAATTTAATAAAACATTGACAGCAAAAAACGGAAATAGTTTAAGCCAATTCTAACCCCATATTTATTTTCGATTTTGGATTTTCGCTTTTGGAATACCGCAACCATCAAAATTAGAACCTCAAATGCTTCAGGATCACTTATTGACAAAGCCTCTTTGCGGCGCAATCGAAAATCGAAAATCCAAAATCGAAAATTTCTTACCTTTGTTGCATGGATGAACCAATTCGTATTGACAAATATCTCTGGTCCGTGAGAATCTATGCCACGCGCAGCCTGGCCACCGAGGAGTGTAAAAAGGGAAGGGTCACTATCGGGAATGTTGCCGTTAAACCTTCCAGGGTGGCAAAAGTTGGTGAGACCATCCTGGTAAGGAAGAATCCCGTTACTTACACTTACCGGATTCTGGAATTGCTGGGCAAAAGGGTGGGGGCCAAGCTGGTTCCGCTATACCTGGAGGACCTTACCCCGGAAGAGGAGTTGCGCAAATTGGATGTCAGCTATACCGGGTCACTTTTTACGCGTGACCGTGGTGCCGGCCGGCCAACGAAGAAGGATCGGAGGGATATTGGGCGGGTGACGGAGTGGTGAGGAGTGACGGATATGACTGAAGGACTAATAGACTTAGGGACTGGGAGACTAGGGGACGGAGAGACTGGGATGACGGAATTGACCTAAATGACTGAGAGACTGAGGGACTTAGGGACTGAGAGAATGGGATTTCTGAGTATTGAAACAGTGAGACGGAGAAACAGAGAAACGGAGAAACGGGGAAGAGTGATATAGTTGCTGGTTAATTGAGAATAAAAGACTGATTGTTAGGCTTTCATTTGTATCATTCGTGTAATTTGTGTAATTGGTGGTTAGGAGGGGTTTAATCGAAAATCCAAAATCGAAAATTGAAATTTGCTTTAAGCCCCTTTGTTGAACTTGGTCATTGTTAGCTCAATACCGATGGTGGCAAAGGATTTGATGATTTCGAAGCATTTTTCAAGCTTGCTGTTGACGATCTCCTCCTCTTCGCGGCTCCACTTGCCAAGTACATGCTCTATCTGCCGGCCGCGCGGAAAATCGTCGCCAATACCAAACCTCAGCCTGCTGTATTCGTTGGTACAGATGATTTGCTGGATGCTTTTGAGTCCGTTGTGACCTGCATCTCCCCCCTTGGAACGTACCCGGATTTTGCCGATGGGCAGTGCCAGGTCATCCACCAGAATCAATACATTTTCTACCGGAATATTCTCTTTTTGCATCCAGTAATGCACAGACCTTCCACTTAAATTCATGAAGGTGTTGGGCTTAAGCAAGATAAGCGTTCGGGAGGCATGTTTCATCTCGGCGATATAGCCGTAACGCTTGTCGCTAAAAGAGATATTGGATGCCTTAGCCAAGGCATCCAATATCGTAAATCCTATGTTGTGACGGGTATTGTCGTACTCAGTTCCGATGTTCCCCAGGCCAACGATCAGGTACTTCAACTCTTTATGAATTAGTAGACATAAGAAACGAGTTATGAGTTATTTTTTTACGCTCAACTTTCATCTCTCAGTTCTCAACTTTCAACTTTTCTTATTTTTTCCCTGAAGCTGCGGGAGCGTTCATGGCTGCACGGGCAGCACGGGTTACGACAACCGTTGCAACTGGAACAGATTTGTTGTTCATGATCTCAAATCCGTCTACTTTGATGTCGCTTACGCGAATGCTCTCTGAGATACCAAGATTGGTAACATCGATCACGATTTCATCCGGTAGATTTTTGAAAACGCCTTTTACCTTCAGGGTGCGAAGGTTGGCTTTCAAACGGCCCCCTTGCTGGATACCCTTTGCATAACCATCCAAACGAACAGGGAGATCAATTTTTACCGCCTTCTTGTCACGGATCTGGAGGAAGTCGATGTGCAAAAGCTTGTCAGTAACCGGATGAAACTGCAACTCCTGCATGAAAGCATTGTAGATTTTTCCGTCAATGTCCAACTCTGCCTGGTACACTTTTGGGGTGTAGACAATCTTGCGGAAATCACTCTCTGGTGCATAGAAGTGCACCGGTGCATCTCCACCGTAAAGTACGCATGGTACTAAGTCCTGAGCTCTCAGGGTCCTGGTGTCTTTTTTTCCAAGGGCCTGACGCGCAGTACCTTTAATTTCAAATTTCTTCATTTCTAAATTTTTAAATAATAAAGTGTTTACTCAGACCTCCTTCCCGAATGAAAGGTGTCCGCATCACACCCTTAAAGGCATGCTGCTAAATCGGCCACAAAATTAATAATTTATTTAATAAAAAGCGCGGCCGCGCTTTTTATTAAATAAATGATGAGCTGATGGATTTATTCTCGAAGACCCGCTGAATCACATCCGCAAAGAGTGGGGCGCAGGAGAGCACTGTAAATTTCGAGGTTTTGGCGCGCATCGGGATGGTATCGGTAAGCAGAATTTCATCGAGTGCCGAGGCTTCCAGCCGTTCAATGGCTGAGCCGGAAAGCACGGCATGGGTGGCACAGGCGCGAACCGAACGGGCACCCTTGGATTTCATCAGATCGGCAGCTTTTGCGATGGTACCACCGGTATCAATGATGTCGTCGATGATGATGACATCCTTGTTTTCCACCTCCCCGATAAGAGTCATGGAGTCGATCAGATTGGCCTTTGACCTGGTTTTGTGGCAGATAACCATGTCTGTACCCAGATGTTTGGCAAAGACGTTGGCCCTTTTGGTACCACCTGTATCGGGGGAGGCAATAACGATGTCCTTTAGTCCCATCTGGTTGATGTAGGGGATAAACATGGCCACCGCACTGAGGTGATCGACCGGTACATTGAAAAATCCCTGAATTTGATCTGCGTGAAGATCCATGGTAATCAGCCGGTCAATGCCGGCAACAGAGAGCATATCTGCGATCAGTTTGGCTCCTATTGAAACACGGGGACGATCCTTGCGGTCCTGGCGGGCAAAACCAAAATAGGGCATTACCGCAATCACCTTGTAGGCGGAGGCCCTTTTGGCAGCATCCACCATGAGCAAGAGTTCAAGCAAATTGTCAGCCGGAGCGAAGGTAGACTGGATAATAAAGGTGTAAGATCCCCGGATGGTCTCTTCGTAACAGGGTTCAAATTCTCCGTCGGCAAAACGTGGGCAGGAAGATCTTCCAAGCTCCATGCCGGCATTTTCAGCTATTTTCTCGGATAGATACCTTGATTCATTACCTGTGAAGAGCTTGATGGTTGCTGGCATATTCTTTCGTTTTGCAGGGTGAGGATGGATTATCTGGGGACAAAAATAGAAAAATCCGGTGTTACAAAGGTAAATGAGATCGCTATTTCCTTAAAAACTTATCAGATATTTGTTAATAAGATGTGACATTTGAGTTACAATTTTGGCTTGAAAACGGCATCAATCAACCTTGTTTACAGCAAGTGTGCGCGCAATAAAATCAAGTAATTCCAGTCTGCCTGTGCCTTTTTCGGCCGAGGTTACAAAGATTTGTGGAAGCTCTTCCCAACTCTTCAGCATCTCTTCCCGGTATACCTCCAGGTTTTTCTCAATCGCCTGCTTCCCGATTTTGTCGGTCTTTGTAAAGACCATCACGAATGGTATCTCATTTTCTCCCAACCAGTTCATGAAATCCAGGTCATTCTGCTGCGGATCGACACGGATGTCCAAAAGCACCATTACACAATAGAGGTTTTCGCGCTCCAGCATGTACCTGCGGATGAACTTGATCCACTTTTCACGGCTCGAGCGCATTACCTTTGCATACCCGTATCCGGGAAGGTCGACCAGGAACCATTCGTCGTTCACGATGAAATGGTTGATCAGCCTGGTTTTCCCGGGTTCTGAAGAGGTTTTTGCCAGATCCTTCTTCTCCATCAACATGTTGATGAGGGAAGATTTTCCGACATTGGATCTTCCGATAAAGGCAAATTCAGGTTTGCTACTTACCGGACAAAGTCCAGGATCGGTATTGCTTATGACGAATTCGGCGCTTTTGATCAACATGACAGTAAATGTATGAGTTATAAGTTATGAGTTATGTTGGAAGGATTATAAGATTTTGAAATTATGATGTTTAGGGCTATAATTCATAACTCACAACTCATAACTCATAACCGATAACTATTCGATGTAAACTTCAATCAATTTTGTCTCTTCTCCATTGGCTGGTTTCAAGACGAAATTTTCAATGGAAGCGGGTACCAGGAGTGTTTCACCTTTTTGAACAGTAATGGATGCCTCTTCCCAACTCAGACTGTAACTGCCTTCCAGACAAAGGTAAATCACGAATGTGTCCAATTTGCTGAAATCCCGCTCGGTATCTTTGGAGAAGTGCATTAAATTTGTGGTAAAATAGTCGCACCGGGCAAGTTCAACCGGAGTGTTTAACTGCGGCAGATAATCTGTATGTCCCTGTTTGTGGTGGTTAAAATTGATCGCATCCAAAGCAAGTTCTGTATGCAGTTCTCGGGGTTGTCCCTTGTCGTCCACCCTGTTGAAATCGAAAATGCGGTAAGTGACATCTGAGGTCTGCTGGATCTCCGCAACGACGATCCCCTTGCCAATGGCATGTACCCTCCCTGCCGGAATAAAGAAGACGTCCCCCTTCTTCACCGGATCATATTGCAGCAGGTTTTCGAGTTTGTCATTTTGCAAAGCAATCAGGTAGCTGTCGCGGTCGATCGTCCTGTTGAACCCGGAGATCAACTCGGCCCCCTCATCGGCCTGGACGACATACCACATCTCGGTCTTGCCATAGGCGCCATGCCGCTCCTTCGACAATTCATCATCCGGATGTACCTGGATGGAGAGCTTGTCACCGGCATCGATGTATTTGATCAGCAAAGGAAACTCAGTGCCAAACTGATCATACACTTTTTCTCCCACCAATTCCCCCATGTAGACCTCTATCAGCTCCTCCAGGCTGTTTCCCTTTAGAAATCCATCGGCTACGACAGATACATCGTCCTGCACGCCAGAAAGTTCCCAGGATTCACCGCAGCGGGCGAAGCTATAATTTTTGTTCAGCAGCTTGGGTAATTTATCCCCTCCCCAGATACGCTCCTTGTAGATGGGTCTGAATTTTAGCGGATATAAGTTTTTCATATTTGGTGCATTTGTGTTTCATTAAATAAGTGCCTAAAGTGACTAGAATGCCTAAAGTATTTCGGTTCCATCTTATTCTCCGTTTCTCCGTTTCAAAACTCAGGAGTTCCATTCTCGCAGTCCCTAAGTCTCCTCGTCCCTAAGTCCCCCAGTCCCTAAGTCCGTCCCTCCGTCCCTCCGTCATTTTAGTCCTTCCGTCATTCCATATAATCAACCACCGCCCGATCTACCGTATTCTCCCGAACCAGGCTAACCACCTTCAGGTGTTCAGGGTGATCACGGTAGGTCAGGAAATCCTCCTTTGCTTCGAAGCGGGTAATCAGGCTTATATCGAAAGAGGGACCATTTGGCTCGTAATTGCTGCCGACTTCCAGGTATTTTAGTTCGGTAATTTTTTCCTTGAGTTCCAGCAGTGCCCGACAGATCTGCTCACTGGCTTCTGTTTTTTGCTGATCGTTCTGAAAATCTTTGAGTTTGAAAAGTACGATGTGGTTAAACATGACAATTTGATTGGGTTGAGCATGCAAAAATAGCAGATATTCTGCATTTTGCCTTACTTTTTAGAAGTTCTGTAGGGGAAGGCGGGTGATTTTTACGCTATCTTTGTATAAAAGCCAAAAGTACTCTTGTATGAGCATGCTGATCATAGGAATCGCCGGAGGGACAGGATCCGGAAAGACTACCGTTGTCAATAAAATCATAGAACGTCTTGCAGAAAAGGATGTGACCATCATGTCGCAGGATGCCTATTACCGCGACAACAGTCAATTGCCGCTGGAAGAGCGTCAAAAGATCAATTTCGACCATCCAGATTCCCTGGAATTTGAACTTTTGGCAGAAAATATCCGCAGACTGAAAAGAGGGGAGACCATTCAACAGCCGATTTACTCCTACCTTAGCTGCACCCGTGCAGTCGAGACCACAAAAATTGTCCCGCGCAAAGCCATCATTGTTGAGGGAATTCTCTGCCTTTGGCCCAAGGAACTTCGGAAACTAATGGACATCAAGATCTTTGTGGATTGTGAGGCTGATGTAAGGTTGTCCCGCGTCATCCAGCGCGACCTGGTGGAAAGAGGCAGGGACGTTCATACTGTTTTGAAAAGGTACGAAGATACTGTCAGACCAAGTCACCTACAGTTCATCGAACCAACCAAACGCTATGCTGATATCATTGTTCCGGAAGGAGGCAACAACATGGTGGCCATCGACATCATTACCCAATACATAGAAAAACACCTGAACGATCATCCATAATCATTTATAAGCTACTGAACTACAATACAATAGAAGGTCTTTCTCTTTTATAATCTCTAATCTCATAGTTATGCTCGACAGACTTCAACCCGAACATGTTCTATATTTGGATATTGAGACCGTACCGCAGGTAGAAAAGCTGGCCGACCTGCCCGAAAAATACCAAAAGCTGTGGAACCGCAAAGCGGAGACCATGGCCAGGGAGGGGGAGAGTGCCGAAAAGCTTTTTGAAAGGGCAGGTATTTATGCTGAATTTGGCAAGATTGTTTGTATTTCCTGTGGGACCATCTACCGTAGAGGAAACAAAAGGATCTACCGCGTGAAATCCTTTTATGGTACCGATGAGGTGCTGTTGCTGAAGGAGTTTTTGGTGATGCTCGAGAAATTCATGGCCAACCCGGTTCACCGGCTCTGTGCCCACAACGGTCAGGAGTTTGATTTTCCCTATATTGCCCGGAGGGTATTGATCAATGGATTAAAGTTGCCCTCAATTCTGGACATTGCAGGGGCCAAGCCCTGGGAGGTCAGGGATTATCTGCTGGATACCATGCAGTTGTGGAAATTTGGGGACTACAAGCACTATACCTCACTCGATCTTTTGTGTACCATCTTCGATGTGCCAACACCAAAGGATGACATCGACGGAAGTCAGGTTGCTGGCGTCTACTACCGGGAGGGGGACCTGGAGCGAATTGCCCGCTACTGTGAAAAGGATACCCTTGCTGTAGCCCAAATCCTTTTGAGATTCAAGGGGGAACCTTTGATTGAACCCGAAAATTTCGAAATTGTACAGTAGGGGAGTTTTGTTATTTTTGTACCGAAATAGGCGATGAGCAATAGCTAGCGTTTGCAGTAAAATATAATTATCACGCAAAGATCGCAAAGTAAACCGCAGAAAACGCAAAGTAAATAAATTTGATATTACAATTTCTTTGCGTGCTTTGCTAAACCTTTGCGATCTTTGCGTGATAATTTTTAAGCATTCAAATATTATTCGTTGTTTATATATATTTAAAAATCAGCATTATAATAAATTATCAATTGTCTATTGACAATTTTTAAATAAATATCTTTCAGTTATGCCTACAGTTGTCAGCGGAATAAGATCGACAGGAAACCTTCACCTTGGGAACTATTTTGGAGCGGTGAAGAACTTCATAGAGATGCAGCACCATCACGATGCCTACTTTTTTATTGCGGACCTTCACTCCCTTACGACCCATCCTGTGCCCGATCACCTCTACGGCAATGTCAGACAGGTATTGGCAGAATACCTTGCTTGCGGCATTGACCCTGAAAAGGCAACGGTTTTTATCCAAAGCGATGTACCGGAAGTCTCAGAACTCTATCTTTTGATGAACATGAATGCCTATTTGGGTGAACTGGAGCGTACTACCTCCTTCAAGGACAAGGCACGTCAGCAACCTGACAATGTAAATGCAGGATTGCTCACCTATCCGGTTTTGATGGCTGCTGATATCATCATTCACAAGGCGCATCTCGTTCCGGTAGGCAAGGACCAGGAGCAGAATCTGGAGATGGCCCGTACTTTTGCCCGCCGGTTCAACCGCATGTACAATGTCGATCTGTTCCCTATCCCCCGTCCCTATGTGTTTGAGGGGAAAGATATGGTTAAGATACCGGGATTGGATGGTTCAGGCAAAATGGGTAAATCGGAAGGTAATGCCGTTTCATTGGCAGATAGTCCACAGGAGATCCGTAAAAAGGTGATGAAGGCAGTTACTGACAGTGGTCCGACTGCACCCAACCAGCAAAAACCGGAGGTGATTCAAAATCTTTTCACCTTGCTGGAGGTCGTTTCGACACCCGATGTGGTTGCCCATTTTGATCATACCTGGAATGACTGTTCTATCCGCTACGGCGATTTGAAAAAACAGCTGGCCGAAGATATCATCCATTTCACAGCCCCAATCCGCGAAAAGATTGAGATGCTGCTGGCCGATGATCAGTACCTCTCCAAAGTGGCCCGCCTCGGAGCCGAAAAGGCCAGAGCTTCTGCTTCCCAAACCCTGAATGAAGTGAGGGCGGTGATTGGGGTGAAGAAGTTCTATTAATCGACATTGGAGCTATTAATCGAGAAGAGGGAAATGACGGAGAGACCAAAATGACGGAGAGACGGAGGGAAGGACTTAGGGACTTAGGGACTGGGAGAATGAGGGACTAAGAGACTGGGAGAATGGAACTCCGAATTTTTGAGACATAACAACCACGAAATTAGATGGTACCGAAATACTTTAGGCACTTTAGTTCACTTTAGGCACTCTAGGCACTTTTTGATAAAAACATAAATATATGACAAGAGAGATTCCCGTCAAATACGACCCAACCACCATCGAAGACAAATGGTACAGCTACTGGATGGAACAGAATTTTTTCCATTCGGAACCTGATGAGCGTGAACCATATACCATTGTGATCCCACCGCCAAATGTGACAGGAGTGCTGCACATGGGTCACATGCTCAACAATACCATACAGGATGTGTTGGTTCGCCGTGCCAGGATGCTGGGCAAAAATGGCTGCTGGGTGCCAGGAACAGACCATGCCTCTATCGCTACAGAGGCCAAAGTGGTAGACAAATTGCTGAAAGAGGGAATCCGAAAGGATAGTCTGACCCGTGACCAGTTTTTGGAGCATGCCTGGGAGTGGACCCACAAACACGGGGGAATCATCCTCGAACAGCTGAAAAAGCTTGGCGCCTCCTGCGACTGGCAAAGAACTGCCTTTACCATGGACGAGATACGTTCTGCCTCCGTAATCCGGACTTTTGTAGATCTCTACAACAAGGGATATGTATACCGTGGGGTAAGGATGGTTAACTGGGATCCTGCAGCGAAAACAGCACTTTCTGATGAGGAGGTGATCTACCGTGAAGAGCAGTCCAAATTGTACTATGTCAGATACCTGGTCGAAGGAACTACCGATCAGTACATTACGGTTGCGACGACCCGTCCCGAAACAATTTTGGGAGATACGGCGGTTTGCGTCAATCCTGCCGATGAACGATTTACCCATCTTGCCGGTAAACGGGTGTTGGTGCCATTGGTCAACCGCAGCGTACCGGTGATCCAGGATGAATATGTAGAGATGGATTTTGGTACCGGTTGTCTCAAAATTACCCCTGCCCATGATACCAATGATTATGAAATAGGGATCCGCCACAATCTTGAGGTCATTGATACCTTCAACGACGATGGTACTTTGAGCGAAAAGGCACAACTGCTGGTGGGGGTGGACCGGTTCGAAGCGCGCAAGCTGATCATTCCAATGCTGGAAGCCGCCGGGAATCTGGTCAAAATAGAAGATTACAACAACAAGGTGGGCTATTCTGAGCGGACCCATGTCCCCATTGAGCCGAAACTTTCTGCCCAGTGGTTCCTCAGGATGACCGATCTGGCCAAGCCGGCATTGGAGGCTGTGGAGAGTGATACCATCCGTTTTTATCCAGCCAAATTCAAGAACCTTTACCGTCACTGGATGGAGAACATCAAGGATTGGTGTATCTCCCGTCAGCTTTGGTGGGGGCATCGTATCCCCGTTTACTATCTGTCGGACGGATCTTTTGTGGTCGCAGAAACCGAAGAGAAGGCAATGGAACTGGCAAGGGTTAAAACCGGTAACCCTGCTTTGGCGTTTACTGCCCTGCGCCAGGATGAAGATGTGCTCGATACCTGGGCATCCTCCTGGCTATGGCCCATTTCAGTGTTCGAAAAGGAAGATCCTGCTGATACCCGTGACCTGGATTACTACTATCCTACCAACGACCTGGTAACTGCTCCCGAAATTATCTTCTTTTGGGTAGCCCGGATGGTCATTGCGGGTTATGAGTACAAAGGAACACTGCCATTTAGAAATGTTTATTTCACCGGAATTGTCAGAGACAAGCTGAGGCGCAAAATGTCCAAATCATTGGGCAACTCGCCAGATCCGCTCGATCTGATTGCCAAATATGGCGCTGATGGAGTTAGGGTAGGTATGCTGCTCTGCTCTCCTGCCGGGAATGATATACTCTTTGATGAGTCGCTGACCGACCAGGGCAGAGGCTTCCTGACCAAGGTATGGAACTCCTTCCGTCTGATCAACGGTTGGGAGGTAGATGCATCCATTCCGCAGCCCGAACATTCCCGGTTAGGGATGGAATGGTTCAGGGCCAAATTGGATGAAGCCATACTGCTGATGGATGATCATTTCGAAAAATACAGGTTAAATGATGCCTTGCTGACCATACATGCTACCATTCGGGATGAATTTTCGGGGTGGTTGCTCGAAATTATCAAGCCTGCCTATCAGCAGCCCATTGATGCAAAGAGTCATGCAGAAGTCATTGAGGTACTGGACAAGTTGCTCAAATTGTTGCATCCGTTCATGCCATTTATCAGTGAGGAGATCTGGCAATTGACCGGAGAACGCAAGGCCGGTGAATCGATCATGATGGCATCCTGGCCAAAAGCGACTGCTCCCGACCATGAACTCAGTGAGAAATTTGAGGTGGTCAAGGAGCTGGTTTCTGGTATTCGCAGTATCCGCAAGGAGAAAAATATCGCCTCCAAAGAGGAAATTGAACTCTATATCGTTCCCGGTGAGAAAGGGTATGTTGCTGAATTTAATGCTATTGTAGAAAAATTGGGCAATATTTCAAAATTGGAGGTACGTGCCGACGAGGTGGAGGGTGCTGCCAATTTCATGGTGAAAGCAACTGCCTTTTACATTCCTTTTGCAGGAAATGTGGATGTGGCAGCCGAAATACTCCGGATGGAGGAGGAGCTCGCCTACAACAAAGGCTTCCTTGAAACAGTCGTCAAAAAACTGGGCAACGAAAAATTTGTAGGTAGTGCGCCGGCCAAAGTGGTTGAAATAGAGCGGAAGAAGCAGGCAGATGCTGAAGAGAAGATCAAGATTTTGGAAGAGCGTTTGGCTGCACTCAAGTAGTTGAGGTTTAACTACAAGCATTGCCGGCACAATTAAGCGAACTTAACAGTCCCAACTTAGCGCACCCAGATTGTCAGCCTTGAACCAATTCAATTGTATTGGTTCAGGGCTGCCATTGTTTTGTGCATATCCCGCTCCAGCTGAAGCAGTTTACCTATACTTTCATAATAGAGTGAAAACTCAAGGATGTAATTGATCAACGAGATATCACCTTTGTCCAGCGCTTTTTTAATTAAAACAGTGCTATCATACGAGAGCAGGCTAGAACGGTAATCCCTTATATTTTTCTGAAGGGCTATTGTTTTGGTATGCAATGCTTTGAGTTGATGGTAGAACTGGATTTTATTGTCGGAAGCAATACCCTCCATCGCTTGTTGGCTGGCCTCTGCATATTTTACCTTGTTCTTGTTTTCGAACAAGGGAATGGTCAGGCCAACGGTTATACCTTGAAACTGTTGTCCCACCACCGACTCACTCATGTATCCGGTTTGTATTTTTGGCAAACTCAAGGCGCGGTTTAGTCCGGTCTGTTTCTGACTGATTTCGATCTCTTTTTTTAGCCAGCCGAAGGTGGGATTATTTTGCTCTACCGAAAGGTACCACTGATCGAAATCCTGTGGAATCTCAGGCATTTGAAAACTGGTGTCCTTGAGTGCAACCGGTTTTCCTCCATTTAAAAGCATCAATTCTGATAGAAGGGCATTCCGTTCAATTTCAACTGCTTCCAGCTCTTTGCCGACATTCAGTAGATTTAATTGTGCCTTGTTGTAGTCAAGGATGTTGGATTCTCCCTTCTCGAACAGAAGTTGGTAGGTTATAGCAATAGTCCTGCACTGGGCAACTCGCCTGGTCAATTCGTCCTGCCAGGCATTCGCATAGATCAAATCAAAACAGGTCAACCTGGTTTTCAATTGTATGTTCATCAGCTGTCTGCGGTAATCCAGTTCCGACTGTTCATTTTTCAATTCCGCTATCTGGTTCTTAAAGCCATAGGCCGAAGGGAAATCAAAAGTTTGGGATATGGAAAGATCTGTTCGGTTGCCAATCAGGGAGGGGTTACCCCACAGATAATTAAACGCTACCTCCGGATTTTGGAGGAAAATAGCTGTCCGGTTGCCGATTTTCTGCGCCTCCACACTTTTTCTAAGTGCAGCCAAAGACGAATTGTTCATTTCAACCTCCTTTACCACATTTTCTATGGAATTCTGGGCTGAAAGTGTCAATTGGAAGAAGACTAATAGCAGCAATATTATTATTTTATCCATCGTATTTTTTTTAACCATTAATAAGAATTTGGTGCGGCCTCATCTCTTTGCATTCTTTAATATTCCTTTGTGATTCAGTATGCTGTATACAATGGGGACGATGTAGATGTTGAGCAGGGTGGAGGTGAGAAGTCCTCCCAGTATCACCTTTGCCATGGGACTTTGGATCTCATTGCCTGCCAGATCCCCCTTGAATGCCATTGGGATCAAGGCCAATGCAGCGGTTAATGCAGTCATTAGAATGGCATTTAACCGGTCTGATGAGCCTTTGGTTACAGTTTCCAGAAGTGGTCTTCCTTGCTTTTCCAGTTTTTGGTAATTCGAAATGAGTAAAATCCCATTTCGGGTAGCCAAACCGAATAAGGTGATAAATCCGATAATGGCAGGGATACTCAGAATTCCTGAGGATAGCCAGATCGCAAATACCCCGCCTATCAATGCCAATGGAAGGTTGAGCAGGATGATTCCCGCCAGTTTGAAATTTTTAAACTCCTGGAATAGTAGCAGAAAGATGACAAGGATGGCGAGTAGGGAGGTTAGCAGCAGTGTATTGGAGGCTTTTGCTTCGCTCTCAAACTGACCTCCGTATTCAATGCGGTAGCCTTCCGGCAGATCAATCTTCCTTCCAATGATCTGCTGAATGTCCTTTACTACACTCCGTAAATCGCGTTCAGCAACATTGGCTGAGATGACAATCTTTCGTTGCACATTTTCCCGACTGATGGAACTTGGTCCTGTAACAGAAACGATTTCGGCAACCTGCCCGAGGGGCACTTTCCTACCATCCCAGGTGTCGATCAAGGCAGAACCAATACCATCCATCGACTCTGTGAAATCCTTGTTCAAACGCAGGACCAAATCGTAGCTTCTTTGCCCTTCATAGATATCCGCCATTTTTTCTCCCCCAAACGAGATCTCCACGAATTCATTGAACTGCCCGATGGTAATTCCATAGTTTGCCAACATCTCCCGGTTGGCTCGGATCTGGAGTTGCGGAATCTCAATCTGCTGGTCAACATTGACATCCACCAACCCGTCAATACCACCCACCACACTCTTAACCTCGTTGCCAATGGCGAACATTTTATTCAGGTCAGTTCCGAAAAGCTTGATGGCGATGTTAGCCCTGGTTCCGGAGAGCATATGGTCGATCCGGTGCCCAAGGGGTTGCCCAACGGTATAGGCAATGCCGGGGATACCTGCCAGCCGGTTCCGTACCTCGGCCAGGAACTCCTGCTGGCTGCGTTCCTTCAGCTTGAAATTCAAATCAATCTCTGCACTGTTGGTGGTCTGTGAATGTTCGTCCAGCTCACCCCTTCCAGTTCGTCTGGCAGTACTCGAAATTTCTGCAATGGTTAACATCTCCCTTTCGACCAGGGTTCCCAACCGGTTGCTCTCTTCGAGGGAGGTCCCCGGTTTGGTAATGACAGACAGGGTGAGCGCTCCTTCGTTAAATTCGGGAAGAAAGCTTCTCCCAAATGTTGAAAAGACCAGGAGTGTCCCCAAAAATAGTCCAAGGGTGGAAAAAAGAACCGTTTTTTTGTGCTGCAAGCTCCAGGTTAATGAAGACTCGTAAGCCGAAGTTAACTTACGAACCAACCATTTTTCCTTTTCATTTTTTGCCAGGTACTTTTCGTCCGAAAGCAGCATCTTCGACAACAGGGGGGTCAATGTCATTGCCACAATGAGGGAAACGAAAAGGGAAACAACGAATGAAATACCCAGTGGCTGCAACATTCGGCCTTCCATTCCGGAAAGGAAGAAAAGTGGAAGGAAGGCCACCATGATAATCAGCGTTGCGTTGAGAATGGATGCCCTGATCTCTTTGGATGCTTCAAAAACTACCGTGAAGGCTGACTGCTTTTCAGATTCGGGTTTTACGCTGTTTTGTCTGAGCCGTTTGTAGACATTCTCCACATCAATAATGGCATCATCCACCAAGGAACCAATGGCAATGGCCATTCCTCCCAAACTCATGGTATTGATGTTCATTCCCAACATTTTCAACACCAGGATAGCTCCCAGCAGGGAGAGCGGGATGGCCAGCAGGGAGATAACAGTGGTTCGGAAACTTCCGAGGAATACGAACAATACAACGATGACAAAGATCCCACCTTCGATCAAGGCATTTTGTACATTGTTGACAGAGGTCTCAATAAAATCAGCCTGACGGAATATTTTGGTGTCAAGTTTCACATCATGGGGCAAGGTTTTTTGCAGTACCTTGAGGTTCTCTTCAATCCTCTCTGTAACAGCCAGGGTATTGGCCCCAGGTTGTTTCGACACCGAGATGATGATGGCTGGTTGCCCATTTTCAGAGGCATAGCCCATTTTGGGAGCACTTCCAATGACAACTTCAGCTACATCATTGATCCTTATTGGTCTTCCATTGGTGGTTTTCAGATAGGAAGCACCCAATGCATCAATGTCCGAACTCCTGGCCATGCCCCGAACCACATATTCATTGCCGAATTGCCGAATGACCCCACCGGCAGAATTTTGGCTGATCTCCTTGCATACGCCGGCCAATTCGGCCATCGAAACCTTGTAATAATTCATCCTTTGCGGATTGGCCAGAACTTGGTACTGCTTGTAATCCCCGCCAATGATGGTTACCTGGGAGACTCCTCCCGTTGCAAGGATCAGCGGTTTCACATTCCATTCAGCGATCGTTCGCAACTCCATCATGCTGGTACTGTCGGCTTGCATTCCGATGAAGAAAATTTCGCCCATTACACTGGATTGCGGGGCAAGTACTGGCTGCCCAACTCCCAACGGCATTCGGCTGGCTACACTGATGAGCTTCTCACTCACAATTTGCCGGGCTTTGAAAATATCGGTGCCCCAGTCGAATTCTACCCAAACGAAAGAAAATCCCTGGGCAGAAGAGGATCGAACCCTGCGAACATCTGTTGCACCATTCATGGCTGTTTCGATGGGAAAGGTCACCATACGCTCCACCTCCTCCGAAGCCATTCCATGGGCATCGGTCATTACCACCACTGTTGGAGCTGTGAGATCCGGAAATACATCCACATCCATATTCGAGGCGGTTCTCATCCCGAAAACCACCAACAATACCGAACAAAGCAAAATCAGGTATTTGTTGTTCAGCGAAAATTTGATAATGTTGTTTAACATGGTTGCGACGGTTAATGAACATGACCCGAATGGGCATCCAAAGTTCCTGTAGCCTGAGCCAGTTTAACAAGGATGGCTCCCTTCGTTACGATTCGTTCCTGCTGGCCGAGTCCTTGCTTTATTTCTGTTCTCAGGCCATCCGTTGCGCCAATTTTCACCTCCCTCTTTTCGAACAGTTCCGGATGAACCTGTACATAGACACCAAAGGTGCCTTGTTCTTCAAGCAGTGAAGTGTTTGGAACCGTCAATGCCGGGGTGTTGGAAACCGTCTTTATATACATTTCCACAAATCCACCTGCCATAAAACTACCGGGGTTGTCGATCTGAAAAGCGACAGGTATGAGGAAATTGTCGGAATTGGCTGATTTGCCAAATGACAATACTTTGCCATTCAATTGCTCAAGCGTGAAGGTTTGACCATCCTGGATGGTTCGGATATTGGCAGAAACAATCGAGCCCAACCATGGTGCATATTTTTGTTGAACTTCAGCATGCAACATCAATCGCTTGTTTTGGGAGATGGTTGCAATGGGTTGACCAGCTTCGACATAAGTCCCATTCTTCACAAATAGCTGTTTGATGTAACCGCTCCCCGGGCTTGTTACATTTTGTCCGGAAATGCTGAAGTTGATAGTCAGATTGTCAAATATTGCCCTGGCATTATCATATTGGTTCTTAAGACTTAGCAACTCTTTTGCAGATACTATTTTATCCTTCGCAAGTTCAGTTGCCCTATCAAAATCAGTTTTTGATTTTTCAAGGTTGTTCCTGGCTTCTGAATAACGAACTGACATGTTGTTATCGGCCAATTCGCTGCCTGAAATGAAGAGCAAAGTCTGGCCTTTCGAAACTTCTTTACCTTCCAGTGCTCCATTTCCTGTGATGACCACCATGCCATTCATCTTGGCAGAAACAATGGTCTCATCTCCCAGGGCTGATTGAACCTGTGCTGTAGTCTTGATAATCTGGCCAAATGGCTCACTTTTTGGATAATCTGTTGCAAAGTCAACTTTCCACGACTGCTCCTTGGTGAAGATGGTGGTATTTGTTCTGGGAATTGCCGTTTTTTCCGAGGCCTTGTGGGCCTCGTCATGCGATGCGTATACAGTAATGTTCGGCACAATTAACTCAAAGGCCCTATTTTCATCGGAAATTTGAAATTTTAAAGTGCCCTTCCCGGCTGTTTCTGCTTTCAGGTCAAAACTGTAAATTCCTTTTCTGGTTGGCTTTTCCAGCGTTTGTATCACCTCTTTCCCGTTGACAGCCAGACGTACCGTAATGGTTCCACGTTCCACTGCCTTAAAATCCGGAAGCCTGGTGAAGTGCGACAGAACGTTGGCAGTCTCGCCGGTTATAAAGGGATCAGCTTCGGCAAAAAGTTCAAAATCGGTGCTGTAGGCTGTGTAGGGAAGCTTGGATTCTGCGAGCTCTTCCTGGTGCTCAGCAACTGGTTTGTTGAAACAACTTGCAAGCGCAACTGCAAGCAGCACAACAGAATATATTTTTGATTTCATTCTGAATGATGTTTAAATGTCCGGTACAATGGATGGTTGAATGCATGTGAGCAGTATGCTGCGATTGGTTATCGCCGGCATTCAAGGTTGAAAGGGAACATTTAAACTGAGGGAGGGGCCCTCAAACCAATGGTGGATTCTAGTGAACCAGCATGGAGTGGGGGGGGAAGTACATTTTTTGCGGTCACGACCAATTCAGGTACAAAAATCATTGGATTTTTACCCGATAAAATGGCCTGAAAATTGACGGATAAAACAGGATAGCCATCGCAAGCACGGCATTTCAATTCATACTTTGGCGATTGAACCGGTACTGTCAAAGTTTGCTTCAGGAAACAGTTGTCACTCCAATCGTGCTCGTGGTTGTGCTGAGTGCTGCTGCTGTGAGCTGCTTTACCATCATCCTGGCAGTGCGAAAGTTGAATACACACCTGCTCATGATGGTGATGATGAGGCACTACAGCTACCACCAACAATACAATATTGGCTATTAGAATCGCTAGAATTGCTGATTTTTTCCTCATAATGGCAAATGCAGTTTTGCAAATATAGTCGAAAATAGGTCGGTTCCTGAAATGATCCCCCTCCTTTGCTGCACTATTTCACCTCTTTTGTTTTTTTTACCCTCTTTTTCATTTCGTTGTAGGCTTTTCGGTTCTCTTTCGACATCATTACCGTCTCCTTCAAGCCGGCCAGTGCAGATTTGATGGTGATGTTGACGAAGGATTTGTTCATGTCGCGGTCGACCTCAAATTTCACGATTTTTGGGGGAAGATTTGGGGATGCTGGGTTGGCAGAGGCAACAATGTTATTTGCGGCGAAAGCCAGGACTGAACTTTTCCATTTTGCCATCTCCTTGATTTCCAGGTCAATTTTCAAATCATGGTAAAGAAACTTCATGCTGCCTTTGGCCTTTTTTTCATAGGCAGTACCAGTAAAATGGATGCCATCCACCGTCCCGTCGTTGATTTTAGCCGGCGTATAGGCGGCAATGAGATGGTTTAAGTCGGTTAGCCTGAACTTTTCAAAGGAGCCCTCCATCCTGAATTGCGGTTTTTGGTAGTCGAAATCCAGTTTTATGCCGAAAGGCACTTTCTGCTCCAAAAAGGCGCTGAGCTGAATAGAAAGTTCCTTGAGTGTATCGATGTTGGAAATGTTTTCAACATTCAGGGTTCCCCGGTTGATATTGGCCGTTGCATAGGCCGCATCAACTTTCCGTTCCTTGTTTACCAGGTTGACAGTGCTGGCGGTCAGATGTTTGATGCTCAGGGGCAGTTTGATTCCCTTGATGGTTTGACCAAGATAGACCGGGAATCTTTTCAGATCCATCGGTTTGGTTTTGTCCTTGAAGATGTTGGCTGAGACCGAGTCCAGTGATATTTCGTCGATGAAAATTTTTTTATGAAGAAAGAGTGAATCAAAGTCTAGACCGTTGATCTTCATGGTTCCTACACGTCCTGAAAACTGGGTATGCTGAAATTTGAACTTCTTTTGTATTTCAGCATCTGAAATATTGGGTTCAAAAATAATATCCTTGATGACAATTGATTTGGATTTGTACCAGAGTTCAAAGGAGTTGAGTGCTAGGTGGTAAACACTGTCCGCAGTTTGGATATCCAGGGCATTGAATGCCAGCATGACATCCTGAAATTTGTAAATCACTGTATCCTGACTCTTTTGGACCTTCATGGAATCAACATTCAATTGATAATCTTTCAGGTAGATATGCTTCAATTTGTCCCTTTGGAGACTGCCTGCCATTTCACCAATGGAGAAATTCAGGTTACCGTAAGAGATAAGATCCATTCCAGGTTGCTGATCCATGAGGAGGTCCCTGAAAGAAAGGCCAACCCTCTTTACATCCAAATCTCTGCCCTTTGCTGAATTGGTTACGTGAAAGGAGGCATTGATCAGATCAAACTTCTTCAGTGAAAAGGCAAGGATACGCTTGCTGTTGCCGGACTGGGTAGTGACCGTATCTTTAGCTGCTTCGCCAAATGGGATGAAGACAGGTACCTCATCTGAAATCACCAGTTCAATTTCAGGTTCGGCAACAATTACTCTTTCAAGCTTTAATACATTCTGCTTCAACAATGCCAAAAGCTCGACCTTTGAAAGGAGGATTTTTTTGGTACTCATACGGAAAGTACTGTTGATGTAGGGGTAATTTTTCAGTGGTTTTTCCCTTGGGATGATCTGAACATCATTGACCTTGATGCTGCCAGACAAGAAGTTGACATTCAGGTTTTTGAATTTTAGTTCATAGACATCGGAAGCAATGCTGGAGTTGAAACTATTCATCAGCGCCCCTGCAAGTAGCCTGTTGTAGTTGTGGTAAAAATAGAGTGAAATTGCTGAGAGGACCAAAAAAAAGATCGCCAGGAACCATAGCACCCTCCTTTTTCCTGGCCATTTTCGTAACTTAGTTTCCATGCCAATAGTGATTACGGAATGTTCTGGTTAGATAATTACCGGGTCACCGAAAAAACAGCTTTTCCACTTCCCAGACGCCCATCCTTTGTGGTACCCGCTATTTCCACCACAAAATTGGTGCTAAGATTGCTGGCTGTTACCGAAAATTCGATCAAACCCGAATCGTTGGCCACCATCTCGGGAATCCAGAGCAAAGTTGTTCGCAAGTCATTTCTTACATTCGGCAATTTGGTGGGGAAAATGTTAGGTACACGGAAACCGTTGGCATATTTCTCAACAATTTCAATGGCTCCGTTCTCTTCCGGAGCTTTGGCCCGTTTGGTATAGATCTCAATAACTCCGACAGAATTCAAACCGGTGTACTTTTGGATATCCATGGCATTGGTAGATACGTTGATATGGTCGACATCCATTGGTGAAATACTGTTGATATTCGAAACATCTGTTCCCAGCATCTGTCCGTCCAGAACGATCAGGGCACCGCCCTGGTAATTGATCGAGTTCTCGCTGCCCGAGAAGACAATCTGGTTGTTGATGATTCTGTACTGCTTCATGGTTTTTATTACATCCAGAATTCCGGAAGCCGATTCGAGCATTTTTCGCTGGTTATCCATCGCAATGGTGTTGGATTTAAAGACCTTGGGCGCTTTGGTTAAAAGCATCGGATTGGCAGTGAGGTAGACCGCATCCGGCAATCTCTCGCGGTACAACCAATTCTCTCTTTGGGTGTTCAACTTCATCCAATCGATCATCCTTATTTCCAGTGACAAATTTTCAACCTCTTTCTGAAAGCTCGGGAAATTCTGGTCTTCATTGGTGATTTTTGTCCAGTCGAAATTTTTTAGCCGGTTGGAGATCAGGAAAACATCCAGCAGGGTATTTTGGGTGATTCGGCCCTTAAAGGCACTTGCAATCAGGTGAAAGGGGGTTACCAGAAAAGAGCCGAGCAGCATCTCCTCGGTGATTCGTGGTTTCTCCTGCCCAAGACGCTCCTGATCTGCCACGGAGATGGCAATATTGCCTGCCAGCGGTTTGTTTGTTTCATCTGTTAGCTGCACTTTTACCTTCACCGTTTCGCCAGTCTTCAGGTTGATCTTTTCTGGCATTACCGCAATGTTCAGATGCTGGAATTTCTCCACATAAAGTAATCTGGAGGCCAGTATTTGCCCCTTTTCGGAGAAGAGGGTGAGCAGGTTGATCCCTTGCGGAAGGTCTTTTGTGGGGATTCTGATACTACCTGATTTATTGATTTCAGGCTCTGCCGACCAATGGACAGTTCCTCCCCTGGTAAGGATCAGGGCTACCAGGTGTTTTTGTGGATCAGCAAAAGTGATGGCAGCAGTAATGAAATCATTGTCAGTTTTCAGGATGGTCAGTGCCACTCCCTCCCTTTTAATCTCCGGTAGTTGAAAGGACTGGCCTTGACCGCTTTTCCCGGTAATCTTTAGTAAATACTTATCATCGGCTTTCGTATCCAGGGCCATCAATCCCAATCCGCGGGTAAAGGTCCTGACAGGAATCGACTGGCCATGCTGATTCTGCAAAAAGCCTTCCACATCTACTGGCATACCCCATTTGTTAAAGGCAGTGAATCCGATTTTCGAAATTGTACCCAGGACAATGGATCCTCCCTCCGGGTAAAAATTGACAAAGACCGAATCGAGATTGGTCGGAAGAAAAAGCTCTTTGACCCACTCCTCGCGGTTATCGCTCAGTTGGCAAACAAACGGGGACCCATTTGTAAGGAGAGGCAGTGTGAAGGGAATCGTCAATTTGCCTGTACCATCCGTTTTGAGCTTGCCTTTTTGAACAACCGCATTGCCATTCATTATCTGGTAGCGCAGGGTGGTGTTTTTTTGAACAGTACCCTTTAACTCTTTCAGTAACAAATTCAATTCATTTGGCATACCTGCAGTAGAAATACTGTCTTTCAGTGTGGTTTCGGTCATCCATTGGTTTTCATAGGATGGATCAACAACAATTTTTGTGACTGAAATATCTTCCGGACGGAGGGTGGATGAAGTATATGCTGCCAATAGGAAGACTCCCTTTGCCAGTATTTTAGGCAGGGTTATATCACAGGTGCCAACACCATTTTGAAGGTTGAACACTCCCTCGGCCTTGATTTCACCCAGGGGATCATAAAGTTTGATGAACAATTTGTTGCTTGACTCAGCAACTGGCATCAAATTGTCATCCATCACGAAGGCCCTGAACCAAACAGTCTCGCCTGGACGGTAGTCGGTTTTGTCGGTTGTTACAAATATTTTTTCTACCTGATGCCTGTTCCGATAGGGTGAAAGGGTTTGTTCTATTTTGGGTACAATAGCTTGTCCCTGACCAAATAGCATCACACTTGTTACAATGAATACAGCAAGCAGGCACAATTTCTTCATGACATTCTGGTTGTAAAATCTATATTTCTGCGCTACCTGTTGTGGCGTTACAAAATCAGGTGTGGTACAAACCTGCTGCTGTTGTCCGTGATCAGGCTCCGGCTCTCCCGGATTCCGATGCCTGCCGCTTCCTGGCCCACGACCCAACTACCAAGCAGGGGGTAATTTCCACCAAAGTCGGGAAGTGTACAAAGTGCCTGGTAGATGTATCCCTCTTCACCATATTCCCCGGAGGTTTCGGCCAGCATGGTACCCTGTTTCATCAACTGAATGTTGGCACCCTCGCGCGACAAAATCGGCTTTTTGGCAAAACTGGAACCTGCAAGCTCCTTGTCAGTTTCAAAATAGCACTCCAACAGGTTGTCGTGTCCATAATTGAGTTTCCACAAGATGGGCAGAATGGCTTTGCTCGAAAGGATCATTTTCCAGCTGGGCTCAATCCAGTAGGCCTGGTGCCGGTCCTTTACAATGTTTTTCCCAAAATCTTCGTTCGCCAGCCATTCATAGGGGTATAATTTGAAGATATTGGTCATGATCTGATCTTCAAGATCAAGGAATTGAGGAAATGCTGTATCCCATCCAATCTCATCCAGGTAAATAAATTTGGTATCAATTCCTGCCTGGATGGCACAATCCCGCAGATATTCAGTAGTTGTTAAATCCTCTACAGAATCTTTTACCGTTGTAAAGTGCAGCAAACCAGGATGAAGGTACTCCTTCAGGTAACTCCAGCTGGCGATCAGTTTTTCGTGAATAGAGTTGAACTGGTCGCGGCGCTCATCAAAATCCTGCAGCCAGTGCCATTGTACAACTGCTGATTCAAAGAGTGAGGTGGGTGTATCCGCATTAAATTCCAGTAATTTGGGCTTTCCATTGTTGAAGGCAAAGTCAAACCGGCCATAAATGGAAGGAGCATCATTGTTCCAGCTGTTTTCGATGTGGGGTACAAACCATTCGGGGATGTGAAAATGATGGTACAAATTGTTGTCGATCACATATTGTACAGCATCCAGTGATAATTTCCAAAGGTCGTTGGTTGCATTTTCGACGGTTTCAATCTCTGACATCGAAAATTCATAGTAGACCGACTCATCCCAGTAGGGAGTATCCTGGGAGTGGAAACTGAATCCAATCTCTTCCACTTTTTTTTGCCAATCTGCCCTTGGCCTGATCGTATGTCGTTTCATTTTGATGTTTAGGATGACGCACTAATTCCACTTCTTCCAAATCCACCCCTTACCACGCTGCTTTTCGAGCCATTTGTACCAACATTGGAGGCATGGTTGATGGCTCCCGAGTAGTATCCTGACCTGGCATAACCAGCACCCGGCGAAAACAAGCCAAATGGCCTGAAAGCATAATAGTAGCCCAACATACCCAAACCATGGGCCCTTGAATAATGTGCAGTAGTATCCGAACGCATGTAGACTGTTTTTTCACGCTCACTTTTTGGATTGCTGCAGGCCGAAAAGGCAGTGGCAATCAGAACGAGCTTTACATAACCTGATTTCTTCATCTTCATTACTTCACGGTGATGTAGAATTCATAATCTTTCTTCACGGCAACCTTTTTGGAAACCTCGTTGCCGACTGGCATCTCCTCCTGGATGATTCCAAGCGAAGGGATGGTATCAGTATGAACGGCTGTTTTTACCAGTGAATTTTTTACCCAAATTTTATGGGTGGTTTTGATCACATCCTGGTTATTGGCCAGGTGTTCAACATTCATAATTGTTTCAATGGATCCATCTTTGGAGATCTCTTTCACTTTGTCCTTCTCTTCGTTGCAGGCGGTGATCACTATGATTAGCAAGGGAAAAAGAAATTGGGATGTTTTTATTTTCATATCAATCAATTTAGAGCGTTTGAAAACATTTATAATTCGTTATTTTGGCTTTATTTAGGATCCAGAACTACTGCTTCAAAGTTAGTGTTTGTATTCAAAAAGAGGCTTTAATCTGCCAGGATCAGCGAATATTTAACTAAATATTAAATTGGTTGGTAACTTGTGCACAATTTGGTGCGGATTTTATAGGAGAAGTGTTGGTAAATTACTTTCTTTGCATTGGATTATCAGGATATTGGCCTCAATCAAATGGTTTTCCAATTTCTATCTCCCAAAAAAAATCTTCAACGGGGGATTAAATGACCCGTCCCTAGGTGGGCAAAAAACATACTCTTTCTTGATATCCTTTCAACAGCCTTGTTATACTCAATTGATGGTCATATCAAAGCCTAAATAAATTGACTTTATTTTCTGCGGGGAATAGGAAGCTGCGTCCAATCGGATCGAGACTTCATTTGAAGGCTTTGCGTTTTCCTGTCTTTTTTACAGATCCCTTATCATGTGCAGGTCACAGCCAAAATGTCCACTGTTCCCCATGGGAGAGCTCAAATAATTGAAACCAAATTTTTCATACACAAGCAGGGCCTTGTGAAGTTCAGGCATGGTTTCAAGATATATCCGGGCAAAACCATAATGACGGGCTGTTGCAAGACATTTTTCAATAATGCTCCTCCCAAGACCGATTCCCCTTACATGGGGAAGTAAATACATTTTTACAAGTTCGCAGGTATCAGAAGGCAATCCATCTGTTGGAAAAATTCCACCTCCACCTACAATTACACCATCTGCTTCAGCAACAAAATAGGCCGATAATTCCTTGTTGAAAAGCTCAAAAAGATGGTCAGTTGAATCCTCAAAATAGACTGTGCCGGGGTGATTGGCACCAAATTCGGCCAGCGTATTTCGAACAATAATTGCCAATGCCGGATTGTCCGTTTTTTGAATAGGTCGTAGCGTAATCATTTATGCTTCATTGTAAATATGCTGAATCACCAAACCTGCAAGGGTGAAACCATAGATCGCAGTAATATGGGCTACAGTTCCGTTAATAACCGCCTTCTGACTACACCACTCATGATCAGCAAGCTCGGGATCTCCCTGAATAGCTCTGTTTTTTGGACACAAACACTGTTCTGTTCCACAAGAAGAGCCGCTTCCACAGTTCTCGAGCAGCTCTTCGCTGTAGATGCACATAAATTGTTTGGAAGGTAACTCTCCTTTGCGGATCATTTTCCTTATTTTGGCAGCCAGTGGACATTTGATAACCTGCCAAAATTCTGCAACCCTGATCTTGGTAGGGTCCATTTTTAAGGAGGCACCCATGGATGAGAAAAATACTGCGTTGGTCTTTGTGGCCTGTCGGATCAGATGGGTCTTGCTACCCAGACTGTCAATGGCATCTACGATGAAGTCATATTTATCCAGTTCGAAAAAATCATGGTTATCCTTGTTGTAAATCTTTTGTAATGCAACGATTTCTGCCGCTGGATTGATCTCCAGTAACCGGTTTTTGAGTGCTTCCGTCTTAACTTCACCAATAGTTCGGATGGTCGCATGTAACTGTCTGTTAATGTTTGTGATGCATACACGATCAGAATCTACAATTGTCAACTTTTGTATGCCACTTCTTACAAGACTTTCAGCGCACCAGCTCCCTACACCACCTATGCCGAAAATGATTACATTTTTAGCCATTACCCGATCCATACGCTCTTTACCCAGCAGCAGTTCGGTTCGTTGAAATATCCCTTTGTTTAAACTCATAAAATCCAATTGTAATGCTGATCTTTTGGTATTAAATATGGTGCGAAAGTACAATAATTTATAATAATTCTATTCCCGGAATGCCAGAACCATACGAATAGAATAGCTAAATTTGAGTTGTATTTGACTCATTCCTAGAATATGACATTATGCAGAATGAGAAAAAAAGAGTTGCCATGTACTCTGCCTTCGCGGCGGTGTTTCTAACAGGTTTTAAATTTGTTGTCGGTATTTTGACGGGTAGTCTAGGTATTTTATCCGAGGCTTTGCACTCACTCCTGGATCTTTTTGCCGCAATCATCACCTATTTTTCTGTAAGGGTATCTGATAAGCCTGCTGATCAGCAACACAATTATGGACATGGGAAAGTGGAAAATTTCTCGGCTCTGGTAGAGACTATTTTGTTGTTAATAACCTGTGTTTGGATTTTTTATGAAGCTATAAATCGTTTAATATCAGGCAATTTATATATAGAGGTTAATGTATGGAGTTATATGGTAGTCACAAGCTCCATCGTCATCGATTACACTCGTTCCCGCTCTTTGCGCAGGGTGGCCAGGAAGTACAATAGCCAGGCACTGGAGGCAGATGCGCTGCATTTTTCAACCGATATCTGGAGTTCAGTGGTCGTACTTTTTGGGTTAATCTGTACCAATTTCGGATATTACTTTGCCGATTCCATTGCGGCCATTGGTGTGGCACTGGTCGTTCTGGTGGTTTGCTGGCAACTAGGCAAAAAATCAGTGGATGTTTTGCTGGATACTGCACCTCTTGAAAAGATTCAACTCGTAAAGGAGACACTTACCGGATTTATTGAAGTAAAGCATTTTCACAGCCTGAAAATCAGAACTGCCGGTGCTGATACCTTTGTCAAAGTGAATGTCCATCTCGACCCGGAACTGAATCTCCGGCAAGTACACGAAATCTGCGACAAGATTGAATTTGAAATTGGTAACCGGATTGAACGCAGTGAGGTGAATATCCATGCAGAACCCCAGGATATTGGTCATCTGCAGAACGAGAAAACAGATGGATTGTAGTCGGTCTTTCTATTGTTCAGCAAATTTCTGCTTGAAAGGTTTTTGTTTGTGTTTATTTGTGAAATTTGCAGTTGAAAATTTTTTTCGGTCAGTTCCTTTGAGAAATGAAGATTTTAATCATTGAAGATGAGAAGAGCCTTTCTGATGCCATTGTCGAATACCTCGACGGTGAGGGTCACTTGTGTGAGGTGGTTTATACCTTCGAAGAGGCTGTAGAGAAAATTGAACTCTACCAGTACGATTGCATGGTCGTGGATATCAATCTTCCGGATGGCAGTGGACTCGATTTGATCAGGTTGATCAAAAAGAGATCCATCACCGTAGGCATCATCGTGGTTTCTGCGCGCAACTCATTGGACAACAAGATCGAAGGATTGGAAATCGGGGCAGATCATTACCTTACCAAACCCTTTCACCTGGCCGAACTCAATGCACACTTGAAATCAATTCACCGAAGAATCAGTTTCAATGGCAGCAATGAATTGATATTGAATGAGATAAAATTGATTCCAGAGGCTCACAGGGCATTTGTCCTGGATCAGGAACTGGTGCTGACCAAAAAGGAGTACGAGTTGTTGCTCTTCTTCATTTCCAACAAAAACAAGATCATTACCAAAGCCGGATTGGCAGAACATTTGTGGGGTGATCACATGGATGCGGCAGATTCCTACGATTTTATCTATACCCATATCAAAAACCTTCGCAGGGAACTGCTGAAAAAAGGTTGCAAGGATTACATCAGAACCATTTACGGACTAGGCTATAAATTCGACCTCACTTGAGACTTTTAACCAAAACGACCCTAAATTTGTTGTCTATCTCCCTGTTTATATATCTTTTTGGGGTGATAGCCTTCTACTATTCCCTCCGTATTCAGGTCGACAACAATGTCAACAACGAGATGGAGAAGCGGAAGCAAAGTATAATCCGGCAGATGGAGGAGGTTCACACTTCCAATACGCAACCCCCCACCCGCAATGAGATGGTGGTTATTTCACCCGTCGAAACTGCGGGATTGGCCGATACCTATGCCGATACACTGATCTTTAACGGCGATGAAAAGCGGTACCAGTTGTACCGCCAGCTCGGTTTCACGGAGACAGTAAACAATCAGAATTATTACATTAGGATTTATAAATCACTGGAGGAGACTGACCGGCTGATTGTCAGGATCATCATGATCATGACCATATTGGTCATTTTGCTGATTGTAACGCTCCTGGTGATCAATAGATACTCCTCACAACAGGTTTGGCGCGTTTTCTACGATACAGTCGATAAGATCAACCGGTACGACCTGAATAGCCATGAAGCCTTCCGGTTGGAGGAGTCAGAGGTAAAGGAGTTCTCGGATTTGAACAGGGTATTGCAAACCATGACAGAACGGATCAGGAATGATTACCTCAACCTGAAGGAGTATACCGAGAATGCTTCACACGAAATCCAGACCCCATTGGCCATTATCAATTCGAAACTTGAGTTGTTGCTTCAATCCGGGGAGATGAACGAAAAACAATACAAGGCATTGGTGGATGCTTACGAAGCCTCCATCCGCCTCTCCAAATACAACAGTACCCTGATATTGTTGGCTAAAATTGAGAACAAGCAATTTCCGGAATCAAAGCTGGTCAGTTTTGAACTTATTTTGACCAACCTACTCGGTAATTTGGAGGACCTGATACGATCCAAAAAGTTGGAAGTAGTGACAAATTTTTTGCCGTATGCCACCATCCAAATGAATCCATACCTGGCAGAGATGCTGGTTGTCAATTTGGTAAAGAATGCGGTAAGGCACAATGTGAAAGGAGGAAAGCTGGCCATTGAGATCGGACAAGCATTCTTCCAGGTTTCCAATACCGGACCAGAACAGCCGCTCGATAACAACCTCCTGTTCCAACGATTTTACAAATCCTCCGCTTCTCCCGAGTCATTGGGACTCGGTCTTGCCATCGTCGAGAAAATATGTGCCCTGTATGGCTTTCGGGTAAGCTATCAATTCAATGAAAAAATGCATTGTCTGAGGGTAGATTTTGTTTAAGCAGCACAAGAATAGATTTAAATTGCGGCATTTCTCAATTTTGAATTAATCCAGATAGCCAGAAGGTCCCGGGAAATTTGGAGGACAGGTTGGACGAAGCATATCTGGTTTGTGGAAGGTTGGTTTATCTAAAGTGCAATAAATCAAGATGATTCTGAAGAAGGATTGCATTGTTCTCTGGGATGGCAGGAAGAGTGAAGCACCCCGATCACTTCATTGATGATGCTGCATTCCAAATTATTTTGAGCACGATCCCCATCAACTTCAGAATTACTACAGATTCTCTTTCTAATATCGCTCCCAGAACAAGAACAGAGCTATCTACCCATGATCGGACTACTCGGATTAAACCATAAATCGGCACCCATCGAAGTGAGGGAACGTTTCGTCTTTTGTGAAGAAGATATCAAGCGGTTCATTCCTTTGCTTCAACTCAATGGTGTGTCAGGAGCCATCGTTCTATCCACCTGTAACCGGACCGAAATATATTATGAAATGAACGAGTTTGTGGTGCCTTTGGGTACTTCAGACGTTGAAGAGCTCCTTTTTTCCTTTAGAAAAGTAGACAAGGTTGTCTTAAAATATTTCTACCATAAGCAAAATGAGGCTGTTGCGGCACATCTTTTTCGTGTGGGTTCCGGTTTGGATTCCATGGCTTTGGGGGAGTACCAGGTGGTGGGTCAGATCAAAACTGCAGTGCAGATCAGTAAAACCAACAAGTTGATCAGCTGCGGATTAAACAAATTGTTTGACGATGCACTGAAAGCGGGCAAACAGGTTCGCACCGAAACAGCCCTCAACAGGGGTGCTGTCTCCATCAGCTACGCAGGAGTGGAATTGGCTTCCAAAAAGTTACATCATCTTCCAACCCATCCGGTCCTGCTGGTGGGTGCCGGCCAAACCAGTGAGTTAACCATTCAGAATCTTATCAAGAAATCATGTTCGCTTTTTACCATCGTCAACAGGACCAGGGAAAAGGCAGAGGAGTTGGCGGATAAATACCATGCCAGGGTGGCAGAGATCGATCAGTTGGCTGAGTTGCTTTGTTTGAACGATATCGTCATCACCTCTACCGCCTCCAAAAAGCCGTTGTTTGATGCAAACATGGTAAAGGAAGCCATGATCAAACGAGAAGGCAAACCACTTTTCTTCATCGATCTCTCTGTTCCCAGAAATGTTGCCGTTGAGGTGAATACCATCGAACATGTTCATGTGTACGATGTGGATGCCCTGAACCTCGTGATTGAAAACAACCTTGAGAAGCGAAAAGGGGAGATTGCCATGGCAGAACAGATGATTGCGCTGGCCGTGGCTGAATATATGAAGTGGTTTAATATAAGGGCATTGGCGCCTACATTTAAGACGATTTCTACCAGTTTTCAGGAAGCCAGCAAAAATGTCCTGGATGGAATTATCAAGAATCAGGAGGCAGAGGAGTACAGCAGGGCACTCGAATACAGTGATTTGATTACCAAAAAGCTGATCGGCATGATGATCGAAAACATTAAATCAGTCACCGACAATGGAAACAACAGGGAGTTCATTACTGTTGTGAATCAACTTTTTGCACAAAATTAAGCATGGAGCAAACCATAAGAATTGGGACCAGGGGAAGTCAGTTGGCACTTTACCAGGCCAATGTTGTAAAAGAGGAGCTGGCTCAAAAATTTCCCGCATTGAATTTTCAGATCATCGTCATCAAAACCAAGGGTGACAAGATCCTGGATGTGCCGTTGTCCAAGATTGGGGACAAGGGCTTGTTTACCAAAGAGCTTGAAACAGCCATGTTTGACAATGAGATTGACATGGCAGTCCATAGCCTGAAGGATCTCCCAACCCGTTTTCCGGAGGGTGTACTCCTTGGAGCAGTCCTTAAGAGGGGAGAGGTAAGGGATGCACTGATCAGTGCTACTCCACGGAAATTAAGTGAGCTTACTTCCGCGGATATCATTGCCACCTCCAGTTTGCGACGCAAGGCACAGTTGCTCAGAATCAACAAAGACTTTAACATTGTAGAGATCCGGGGAAATGTCAATACCCGTATCCGGAAAATGGAGGAGGGGTATTGTACCGCCATGGTCATGGCAGGTGCGGGTTTGCAACGATTGGGGATGGAAAGTTACATTTCTGAATTGATCGACACCGATCTGGTTGTGCCGGCCTGTAGCCAGGGGGCTATAGCCATAGAGATTCGCGAGAATGACAGCGAAATTGCCGGGTTGGTAGCAGCTATCAACGACCCTAATACGCTCCTGGCCACAGATGCCGAGCGTGCTTTCCTGCGTACACTAGAGGGGGGGTGTCAGATCCCGGTAGGCAGCTTCAGCCGGATCGAGGGAGATACCTTTGAGATCACAGGTTTTATCGCCAGTATCAATGGCGAATCATTCTTGAAAGAGCAGGCGTCGGGTCCGCTGGCTAAGGCTGTAGAGTTATCGGTTCAGCTGGCTGAAAGTTTGCTTCAAAAAGGGGGGAGGGAGATCCTGAAGGAGATCCGCCTGGAAGATCCGTTTGAGAAACGGAAAGAGCTTCCCCTCTATGGCAAGGTCTTCATCTCCACGCGAGCCATCGAGACGGGAGATACCCTCCCGGATCTGCTCTCCGCACAGGGTGCAACCCTTCTTTCTCTGCCGATGATAGAGATCCATCCCTCCAAATCAAACGATGGGGATCTGGAGAAGATAGGTCAGTTGCAAACTTACGACTGGCTATTTTTCACCAGTAGAAACGGCGTAGCACATTTCTTCAAAAAACTGATCGACCTGACCGGCAGCTCAGAGTTGCCTGCTTCATTAAAGGTGGCGGTCGTTGGCACCAAGACCGCCTCGGAGCTGGAGTATTACGGCTATTCCCCTGCTTTTACAGGGAAGGAGCATGGTTCTGCTGAACTGGCTGCCGAATTCCTCCGGACAAACCAGCCAAAGAACCAACGGATTCTTTTGTCACTGGGTAACCTTGCCGATGATACCTTAAAAAACATACTGGGGTCGGATCATCTGGTGGATCGTGTAGAGGTATACGATACCCTACAGCCAAAATCTGCCAATCCGATGGTGATCAATCAGATAGTGGAGGGTGCCTATGACCTCATCCTCTTTACTAGTCCATCAACCTTCCACCATTTTTCCTCCTTTGTGGAGGCCAGTCTGCTTGGATCCCTTAAGATAGGCAGTATTGGGTCAACTACCTCGAAGGCCATCCGGGAGGCTGGTTACGAACCCCTGATGACCGCAAAAATGTCCAACACAGAGGGCCTCACAGCGGCCATTCTTCAATATTATCAACCATAAAAAATTTTGCCATGAGATTTCCTGTTACAAGATTAAGAAGATTGAGGTACAACGGTGTTTTGAGAGATATGGTGACAGAGACCAAACTGTCTGTAGATGATTTTGTGATGCCCCTTTTTGTATGTTCGGGCACAAAAGTGAACAATCCTATCAGTTCAATGCCTGGAAACTCACAACTTTCTGTCGATCTGCTGGTCGAAGAGTGCAAAAATATTGTAGCCGCCGGAGTAAGATCGGTATTGCTTTTTGGAATCCCTCCGCATAAGGATGAGGATGGAAGCGTGGCGTGCGAGCACAACGGCATTGTACAACAGGCCATTCGTGCCATCAAGCAGGATCAGGTTACCAAAGGATTGTTCGTGATAGCAGATGTTTGCAATTGTGAATATACGGTACACGGCCATTGCGGTACCATTGTCGATGGCGATGTGGAAAATGACCTCACTTTGGTCACACTTGCCAGGCAATCGGTTTCCCTGGCGGAAGCCGGTGCGGACATGATTGCCCCCAGTGATATGATGGACGGTCGGGTAGGAATCATCCGTGAACAACTCGACAAAGCTGGATTTTACAAAATTCCGATCATGGCCTACTCCGCCAAATATGCCTCTGGTTTTTATGGTCCCTTCAGGGAGGCTGCCGAGAGTGCACCCAAATTTGGCAACCGCGCCACTTACCAGATGAATCCTGCCAACACCGACGAAGCTGTCAGGGAGGTAGAACTCGACATCGCAGAAGGAGCAGATATCGTGATGGTAAAACCAGCCTTGAGTTACCTGGATGTCATTCATCGGGTGAAGAGCGAATTTGGAATGCCGGTAGCCGCCTACAACGTCAGCGGTGAATTCTCGATGGTGAAAGCTGCTGCCGCCAATGGCTGGATTGATGGACCAAGGGTGATGATGGAGATTCTTACTTCCATCAAACGGGCAGGTGCGGATATTATCATTACCTACCACGCAGTGGAAGCTGCCAGAATATTGAAAGGGAAATAATAACTACTGTCGTGATAACCCTCGCTGTTACCCGATTAACAACAACATTAGACTATTTTGGATAGCCACATGGGCCGCCCGGACATTGTCAAAGGATTAAGTATTATAAAATGAATTTTAACCAAAGTATATCCGCCTTCGAGAGGGCACAGAGATCTATCCCTGGTGGGGTCAATTCACCCGTAAGGGCATTTAAGAGTGTAGGGTTAAATCCGGTTTTTGTCAAAAAGGCAAAAGGTACCACCATTACTGATTTGGACGGAAACCAATACATTGATTGTCTTGCTTCCTGGGGGCCGATGCTCTTTGGCCATGCCCACCAGCGGATTCTGAGTGCCATTGGTGAGGCAGCTGAGAACGGTACCAGCTTCGGAGCTCCCTCCCAATACGAAACAGAGATGGCCGAGCGCATTATCCGGATGGTGCCTTCGATCGAAATGGTCAGGATGGTGAGCTCCGGAACAGAGGCCACCATGAGTGCCATCCGGCTTGCCCGTGGTTATACCGGCCGGGAAGCATTTGTCAAATTTGCCGGCAACTATCATGGCCATGGCGACAGTTTTTTGATCAAGGCAGGCTCGGGTGCAATGACGCTGGGCATCCCCAATAGCCCCGGTATCACCAAAGGAACGGCAAAAGATACCCTCATGGCCGAATACAACAACCTGGCTTCCGTTGAAGCACTTTTCCAGGAAAAGGGCAGCGAAATTGCGGCGGTCATATTGGAGCCCGTGGCCGGTAACATGGGGGTTGTCGTGCCTTCCAAAGATTTTTTGCAGGGATTGAGGGATCTCTGCACCCAATACGGGGCCTTGCTGATTTTTGACGAGGTAATCACCGGATTCAGACTGGCCAAAGGGGGCGCACAGGAATATTTCGGCATTCTGCCCGACCTTACCACACTGGGAAAAATTATCGGGGGAGGACTCCCGGTAGGTGCCTATGGTGGTCGAAAGGAGATAATGGAAATGATGGCACCTGTAGGACCTGTCTACCAGGCAGGTACCTTGTCAGGAAACCCCTTGGCGATGGCAGCCGGTATCGCCATGCTGACCATGATTGAGGAACAGCCAGACCTCTACACTGAAATGGAGCGAAAAGCCGCAAGGCTGGAAGATGGCATCAGAAGGAACCTCGCAACAACGAATATTCCCGGCGTTATCAACAGGGTAGGATCCATGATGACGCTCTTCTTCACCGATTCACCTCAGGTGACAAACCTGGAGGAGGCCATGACGGCAGATACGGAGCGGTATGCCAGTTATTTCAAACTTTCCCTGGAAAGTGGAATCTACCTGGCACCTTCGCAGTTCGAATGCCTTTTTGTCTCCTATGCCCACACAGAGGAAGAAATTGACCGGATGATCGCATCAAATCTGGAGGCTTTGAAAGCTATTGGCCGTTAGCAATTGGCTTTTAGTTGCGAAAAATGAAACATGGAAGTAATGCTGACAGCTAATTGCTTAAAGCTAACAGCTTCATACACTTAAGTATAAAATATGAGTAATTCTTTATTTTTAGATACCATCCAGGGAAAGAATACCAGCCGGCCACCGGTATGGTTTATGCGCCAGGCAGGAAGGGTGCTGCCCAACTACCTGAAACTTCGGGAAAAACACACTTTCTCCGAGTTGATGCATTCACCCCGGTTGGCCGCAGAAGTGACCCTGATGCCGGTCCATGATTTGGGCGTGGATGCCGCTATTCTCTTTTCGGACATTTTGGTCATCCCGGCCGCATTGGGGATGAATCTTAATTTCACCGATTCGGGACCGAAATTTGACATCGCCCTCAAGGAACTGGCAGACCCGTCGGCACATCTTCATCCGGATGCTTCCAAACTGACCTACATCTACGACGCGATAGACGAGATCATCCGGACGAAGCCGGCAGATATTCCCTTGATTGGTTTCTGCGGAGCCCCCTTTACCACCCTCTGTTACATGGTTCAGGGACTTAGCTCCAACCATACCTTTCCCGAAGCCGTCAATTTGTTGTACAGGGATCGGAAGATGACCCACAAATTGCTGGCCGCCATCACCGAACTGTCCGTCGAATATGCCAGAAGCCAGGTGCGCCACGGGGTAGCTGCCTTCCAGATCTTTGAGACACATGCAGGGTTGATTCCTTCAGACCTCTACCGGGAGGTCATGATGCCCTACGTACGGCAAATTGCGAAAGCTGTCCGGGAAGAGGGCTGCCCGGTAATCTTCCTCCCCAAAGGGTTGGGATACGGGATCAGGTATATCCAACCGGAAGACGCTGATTTCCTGAGTATTGATTGGCAGTTGCCCATCGGGGAGGCCCGACAGCTGGTGCATCCGGAGCTTGGCTTGCAGGGGAACCTGGATCCGAGATTGCTCTTTGCCGGCAGGGAGGTCATCCTTGAAACGCTGGAGAAATATGTTGATTTTGGTGCCAGGGAGCAAAAATGGATTTTCAACCTGGGCCATGGCTTCGTACCGGGTATCCCGTTTGAAAACGCAAAATTGGTGGTCGACTGGATCAAACAAACCAACTGGAAGAGGGGTTAGAAGATGGATATCAGCAGTGAGTTTCTCTTAAAATACAATGTCTCCGGACCGAGGTACACCAGCTATCCGCCTGCCAACTTTTTCAACGAAGGCTTTACGAGTGCTGATTATGTCAGCGAATTGGTAGCTTCCAACAAGCAAAAGCCGGAGCAAATATCGCTCTATATCCACATTCCCTTTTGTCCGCGGCGTTGTCATTTCTGCGGATGTTCGACGGTGATCGCACAACGCAAAGTGGTGGTGGAGCGGTACATCGGGGCACTTAAAAAGGAAATTGGATTCGTTGCAGGTCTGTTGGACAGTTCCAGGCGCGTTACACAGGTACATTGGGGAGGAGGTACCCCCAATTCCATCTCCATGAACTACATCCGAGAAATCATGGATTGGATCAGTCAGCATTTTCAAATGAGCGAAAATGCGGAGATTGCCATGGAGTGCAGCCCTGCCTACCTGGATTATCCCCACATCGACCAGCTGGCCGAAATGGGCTTCAACCGGATCAGCCTGGGCATCCAGGATTTCAGGGAAGATGTTCTGAAGGTGGTGAACCGTGAGGCTCCGCGGCATCCGGTAAAGGAGGTCGTTGACTACCTGCGCACCAAAGGGTTCAGGGGGATCAACCTGGATTTTATCTACGGACTTCCCTTGCAGACCCTCGAAAGCTTCAGGAAGACAATCGAGCAGGCCATTGAGATCCGGCCCGACCGGATTGTTACCTTCTCCTATGCCCATGTTCCCTGGGTGAAAGCGGCACAAAAACAACTGGAGGTGATCGGTTTACCGGATGCTACCGATAAAATGAACCTCTTTCTTCAGGCTACTGAACAACTTACCCAGGCAGGCTATTGTCCAATTGGTATTGACCATTTTACCCTACCGGAGGATGATCTGACCAAAGCCTTTGCGAACAAACAGCTTCACCGTAATTTTCAGGGATATTGTACCCTGGAAACCACCGGCCAGGTCTATGCTTTTGGCGCATCCTCCATCAGTCAGCTTTGGGGTGCCTATGCCCAAAACGTCAAGGATATTACCAAATACATGGAACTGGTGGAGCAATCCGGAACCGCCATTGAACGGGGTTACCAGCTTAACCAGCAGGAGCAGATCGTTCGGACAGTGATCAACAGCATCATGTGCAATGGGTTGCTTGAGATGGATGAACTGGCAGCAGAGTTTGGAATTTCTGCCGATCAACTGAAAGAGTTGTTGGCGTATGATCCTTCCAAATTCGATGATTTGGTGGCCGATGGGCTGATGAGTTTGGTTAACAATCAATTGCGCCTGACAGAAAAGGGATTTCTCTGCGCCAGGAATATCGCCATGTTGCTGGATCCTGCCCTGAAGCGTGGTGAGGGCGTCTATTCAAAGACAGTGTAAAGCAGGAGCGGAAGAGTGGACAGAGGGATCCGAATGACGGGAAATGACGGAGAGACGGAAATGACGGATGGACGGAACGCAGGGGTAGCCCTGTGTGGCTGCCCGACATAGAGAATAATGGGACGGTCCCTGAGCGAAGCCGAAGGTAGCGTTAAAGGTCCATTACAGTGATAACCATGCCCGGTCCCTGAGCTAAGCCGAAGGTAACGTGAAAGGTCCATTACAGTGATAACCATGCCCGGTCCCTGAGCGAAGCCGAAGGGTGTAATTCGTGGTTGGGAGGGGTTTAATCCAAAATCGAAAATCCAAAATCGAAAATCCAAAATATGAAGGGTGTTTTACTGGTTAATATGGGTGGACCTGAATCTCCGGAGGCGCTGAAGAGTTTCCTCTCCCGCATGTTCAGGGATCCTGCGATACTTCCATACAACAGGCTGGTAAGAACGCTTCTCTCTTACATCATCAGCAGGGCACGGTACAAGAAATCCTGGAAAAAGTACGAGCTGATTGGTGGGACACCGCTGGTGAGCGCCACCAAAAGAACTACCCAGGCATTGCAATCACTCCTTGGAAATGATTACTGTGTCAAATATGCCTTCTCCTATTCAGATCCAGATATTTCTGATACCCTGACAAGATTCAGATCCCTTGGGATTGGAGTTGTTCACCTCCTTCCGCTCTATCCCCAATCCAGCCTGACCACTACCGGCAGTGTCCGTGCGGATGTCAGCAAGGCAATCGGCAACGATCCGTTTTTTCAGCTCATCTTTACCGGTGAATTCTTTCGGCATGCTGGTTTTACAAACTTTTGGGTTCACCAAATCCGGGAACATCTGAAGTTTCACGGGATCGAAAATCCCACCCTGGTTTTTAGCGCACATTCCATTCCTGCATACCATGTTTTACGGGGAGATACCTATCCGGAGGCCATTGTCAGCAGTGCCGCAATGATCGCTGATCAACTGGGATTTCATTACGAAGTTGCCTTCCAGTCGGGCATGAAAAGGGGAACCTGGATTGGTCCTGACTTAAAAGTGCATTTGAAATTGATGGCAGCGGAGCAGGTCGACAATCTGGTACTGATTCCGATAAGCTTTCTGCATGAAAACCTGGAGACCATGTACGATCTGGACCATGAGCTGGTTCCCTATGCCAAAGATATACTTGGTTTTAAGAATGTAACAAGAGTACAATTACCTGAGGCTGACCCGCTGCTTGTCAGTTTGTTGGCTGATTTAGTTCATCAAATATGAGAGACGTTGTTGTAATTGGAGCCGGGATCACCGGATTGACGACCGGATGGCACCTGAAGAAAAGAGCATTGGACTTTGTGGTCCTGGAGCAGTCTGACCGCGTTGGCGGAGTAATCCGGAGTGTCAGTGAGCAAGGCTTTCTCTACGAGGAAGGGCCCAATTCAGGGGTGGTTTCTAACATTGAAGTGGTCAGGCTTTTTGAAGAGTTGGAGGCCGATTGTACGTTGGAAGCGGCCAACAACCATGTGAAGAAAAGGTATGTTTTAAAGAATGGCCGGTGGGAAGCACTTCCAGGAGGACTCTTGGCAGCGGTAAAAACGCCTCTCTTCAGCCTGAAGGATAAATTTCGGATCCTGTTGGAGCCATTCCGGCCTGCCGGGAAGGATCCGCATGAGACACTGGCAGGGTTGGTAAAACGCCGTTTGGGAAAGAGTTTTCTGGACTATGCCATTGATCCCTTTATCATCGGGGTTTATGCGGGCGATCCTGGCAGACTGGTACCAAAATATGCTTTGCCCAAACTCTATCAACTGGAGCAGCAATATGGCAGTTTTGTGGGTGGTACCCTCAAAAAACAGTTTCAAGCCAAAAGTGAGGATCAAAAAAAGGTAACAAGAGGTGTATTTTCAGTAAAAGGGGGTATCTCATCCCTGACAAGGACACTGGCGCAAAAAATTGGCCCTGATCACATCGTATTAAGAGCCAATAATATAGTGATAATGCCCGTGAAAGATTATTTTGAGGTTTCCTTCCTGAATGACCAGGATGTCAAGGTAACGATGGAGACCAAAAAGGTGATCTCAACGGTTGGTGCCCATCAACTGGATAGCTTACTTCCATTTACAGATCCTCAATTACGGTCAAGAATTACCGCATTGCACTATACCCGTGTCTTGGAAGTAGTGGTTGGCTTCAAGGAATGGAAGGGGATGCCGCTGGATGCTTTTGGCGGGTTGATCCCTTTTGCAGAACATCGTGATTTATTGGGAGTACTATTTATGTCGGCACTTTTCACGGACCGGGCACCCGAGGGAGGAGCCCTCTTCTCCATTTTCATGGGGGGCGTCAGAAGGCCGGATATCTACCAGCTACCGGAGGAAAAGGTAAAGGAAATTGTTCAAAGGGAGTTTTGTGATTTGATGCACCTGACCGATTTTGATCCTGATCTCTTTAAAATCATCTGGCACTCCTGGGCCATTCCCCAGTATGAAGCCGACAGCGGGGAGCGCTTCAAGGCCATCGAAACACTGGAAAAGCAGTTTCCTGGTTTGGTAATAGGAGGAAATCTTCGGGATGGTATTGGCATGGCAGACCGAATACAGCAAGCCACAAAGCTTTCAGAGGCAGTTTAACAAAAAGAGCCCAAATTCATGCCCCGATGGTCGGGTGACCAATTATTCTCTTATTTTTGTCTGATAATCTGTGCTCCATGACCTTAGCTGCCATTGTTTTCAGTGATCATCAGCTGATCAAATCCATTCACACTGTCATAAGCGGAACCTTCCTGGTTACTGCAATCTGGCTGTTTTACCGTACTTTTCGTGGCTATTTCCAGAACCTTCCCTACAAGCAGCTTGACAAAGTACTCTCCTATATTTTCATCATCAATCTGTACCTCCAACTGATCTTTGGACTGCTGTTGATGGTGGGTCCCTCCACTGTACCCGGACAGGAGATCGTGAATCCTGACATTACCATGAAGATGGTTACCAACAGATTCTGGCCCATTGAACACATCGTCCTGATGCTTTTCGCCCTTTTTATTGCCAACCTGGGACTTATATTTTCAAACAGTACCCAAATAGGCAGGGAGAAGCACCGGAAGGTGTTGATCTATTATACCATTGCCATCTTTATGATTGGATTGTCACTTGGTTCTACTTACCTGATGTAATGGTGACCAAGGATTGCAATTGGCTTCACCGAACATCATTTTGTAATTCGTAATTTGTAATTTTTCTAACCCATGCCAAATCTATACCTCATACCAACCACCCTGGGAGATTCCTCCATTGAAAAGGTGCTGCCGGCTGAAATCATGGAGGTAGTAAGGTCGCTCAAATACTTCGTGGTAGAGAATACCCGTACCGCCCGCCGCCACCTGAAGAAGATGGTTCCAGAGATCATTATCGATGATTTGGATTTCAAAGAGTTGAATGAACATACCCAACGCCCCGGGCTAGAGCTGCTGCTGGAGCCTGTCAGACAAGGATTTGATGTTGGGATACTATCGGAAGCCGGTTGTCCGGGCGTCGCTGATCCAGGGGCTGACCTGGTTAGAATTGCCCATGAGCAGGGAGTGAAAGTGGTACCCCTGGTGGGTCCCTCTTCGATTCTGCTTTCGCTGATGGCTTCGGGGATGAATGGCCAGAATTTTGCCTTTATCGGCTATATACCAGTCAAGCCGGCAGAAAGAGCCTCCGCCATCCGCGACCTCGAAAGAAATTCGGCAAGGGATCACCAAACGCAGATCTTCATTGAAGCGCCCTACCGGAACGCAAAACTGCTGGAAGATCTTTTGGCGATTTGCAACAGTCAAACCAGGCTCTGCATCGCCGTGGATCTTACTTTGGACAGCGAATTCGTGGTAACCAAAACGATTGCCAACTGGAAGAAAGCAGTTCCGGATATTAACAAGCGGCCGGCTATTTTTCTATTGCAAAGCAGTTGAAAATGTGGAAATGTGAAAATGTGGAAATGTGGAAATAAAAGGATGATGGAGGGCATCGTTCTATACCCTGAAAGGGTTAAACATGAATAGCCAGGGGTAGAGCGACGAAGGAGCGACACCCCGGGAAAGAAGGAGCGAGCGCAATTTTAGAAATTTGAAACAAAGAAACGGGGAAACGGGAAACAAAGAAACAAAGAAACAGAGAAACAAAGAAACGGGGAAACGGGAAAACAAAGAAACGAAGAAACGAAGAAACAGAGAAACAAAGAAACGGGGAAAGAGAGAATGTAGGGCCGGTCCCTGAGCGAAGCCGAAGGTAACGTGAAAGGTCCATTCCAGTGATAACCATGACCGGTCCCTGAGCGAAGCTGAAGGTAACGTGAAAGGTCCATTTAAGTGATAACCATGACCGGTCCCTGAGCGAAGCCGAAGGGTGCATTACGTGGTTGGGAGGGGTTTAATCCAAAATCGAAAATCGAAAATCCAAAATGAAAGTAACAGTATTGGGAACAGGCACTTCCCAAGGAGTTCCGGTGATAGCCTGCAATTGTGAAGTCTGCCGCTCTTCGGACGAGCGGGACAAGCGTTTGCGGTGCTCCATCCTGGTGGAGGCAGGGAATACTACCCTGGTAGTCGATGCCGGACCGGATTTCAGGCAACAGATGTTGCGAAATCGGGTGTTTAACCTCGATGCAGTATTGTTGACCCACGAACATGCCGATCATATCTTTGGACTGGATGATATTCGCAGCTTTAACTGGATCCGGAAAGCACCGCTCGACATCTATTGTGAGAAGAGGGTGGCAGATGATCTGAAGCTTATCTTCAAATATGCCTTTGCAGAACATCGTTACAAGGGAACACCCGAAATGGAGCTGCTGCCTGTCGACGGAAGTGCGCTTTCAATAAATGGAATAGAGGTGATCCCTATCCGGATGTACCACCACAAGCTTCCGGTTTATGGGTACAGGTTCGGTAAATTTGCCTACCTGACGGATTTTAACCGGATAGAACCGGAAGAGCTTTTAAAGTTGAAGGGTATAGAGGTTCTGATAATTTGTGCTTTGAGAAAAGCGGTTCATGTATCTCACCTGAACCTGGAGGAGGCATTGAAACTGATCGCTCAAATTGCGCCGCAAAGGAGCTATCTCACACACATGAGCCATGAAATGGGATTTCATGCCGATTTGTTCAAAGAATTGCCTGCCGGAGTCGAACCGGCATTTGATGGAATGATTCTGGAGATTGAGTGAGTTCTTTAATCGATGGCCGGACGGCTGGCAAGGCTTGCCTACAAGTGTATCCACACAGAATATGCCAACCATTTGCAACATGCCATGCAATCAGACAAGGATGTTGGTACGCCATCCCAGCTGCATCCGGTATTCTACGGATGTTACGACTGGCACTCCTCTGTGCATGGCCATTGGCTGCTGGTGAAATTGCTCCGCGAGTTTCCTGATCTTGCAGCCAGGGATTCCATCATACGGGCCATTGACCTGACACTTACCCCAAACAAAATTGCCGCTGAAGTGGCCTACTTCAATGCCCCCGGGCGCGTCAGCTACGAAAGGCCCTATGGGTGGAGCTGGCTGCTGAAACTGACAACAGAGGTGGCCACCTGGGATCATCCCCTGGGAACCCATTGGTTGGCGACTTTTGCAGTTTACATGTATTTTGCACGATAGTGATTGCTTAATCTCCCAAAGTTCGTATTATTGCAAAAAAGATATTTTTGATTAAGAATTTTCATTTTATATCGAAAAAATCTGTTTTTTTAGAAGTTTTTGGTTGCAATTCATGTTAATCACTTTCAATATATAATTTTAAACTCTGATTTTATGAAACTATTTTTCCCTGAGAACTATAAGCCGAAGCTTGATCTGAAACAAACAGAGAAGGCAATCAAGCTGATCAAAGATTTCTTCCAGGAAAACCTCTCCTCCGAGCTGCGACTGCGCAGGGTTACGGCCCCCCTCTTTGTGCTCAAAGGAACCGGAATCAACGATGACCTCAATGGGATAGAACGTCCGGTCTCCTTTGCGGTGAAGGAGATGAACGATGCAAGAGCCGAAGTGGTCCATTCATTGGCCAAATGGAAAAGGCTGATGCTTGCACATTACGGAATCCCGGTAGGTTATGGAATTTACACCGACATGAATGCCATCCGCCCGGATGAGGAACTGACAAATATTCACTCCCTCTACGTCGACCAGTGGGACTGGGAAAAGGTAATCACCGCGAAACAGCGTGAAATTGACTACCTCAAGAAGGTTGTCAATCAGATCTATGCAGTTCTTCTGCGGACTGAATTCGTGGTATATGAGAACTATCCATCCATCAAGCCAATGCTTCCTGAAGAGATCACCTTTGTCTATGCAGAAGAGCTGGCTCAACGTTATCCCAAATTGACGCCCAAGGAGCGGGAGCACGAAATTACGAAGGCTTGCGGTGCCGTATTTATCATTGGAATTGGAGGAAAACTGACCAATGGTGAACCACACGATGGTAGGGCGCCCGATTATGATGACTGGACCACCCCAAATTCCGGCGGATACTTTGGATTGAATGGAGATATCCTTATCTGGAATCCGGTATTGCAGCAATCCCTGGAGATATCCTCCATGGGCATCAGGGTCGACAAGGCTGCCTTGTTACGTCAGTTGGAAATTGCCGGCGCCAACGACCGCAAGGATTTGATGTTCCACAAGAAGTTACTGAAAGATGAATTACCACTTTCCATTGGCGGTGGAATCGGGCAATCCCGACTTTGCATGTACTTCCTGCGCAAAGCACACATCGGCGAAGTTCAGGCCAGTTTGTGGCCGGAGGAGATGGTCCAGCAATGTGCAGATCACAATATTTACATGGTTTAGAACACCCTTTTCAAACAAAAAATCCCTGAAGCCTTTCCGGTTCAGGGATTTTTTCTACTTTTGCACCCAATTAAGGCCGGCCCGGTAGCTCAATGGATAGAGCAACAGCCTTCTAAGCTGTAGGTTCTTGGTTCGATCCCAAGCCGGGTCACCTATACCTCTGTAATCGATTGATTTACAGAGGTATTTTTTTGTTTACATACGCTATCTACATACACTACGTCGGTTTCAATCACAATTTCTGATGTATTTTAACAAAGATTTATTTCCGAATCTATAGGTTTTCTTTCATATTTTTGATTTTAAACTTGAATTAAGTAAGATTTGTATTTTTACCAGAATGTTAAAAATCTCAACTTCTTCGATAAATTCCCCAACATTTACCCCCTAAATTAAAAAATGAAATCATTATATATTTGATATATAGTAATTTAAATTATTTTGTTGAAGTGTTTTCAATTCGTCAATGATAATAAATGCCGAACCGCCCTGATGTTACTTTCTCCATACAAAATACTTACAACTTAGGATATATGACAATATAAAAATAGATACTACTTGTTTAGTTGTTAATTGTCAGTATGTTATATATTTGTGGATGTAATACTTCAGCTGATTATAGAATACTTTTTCCCATTTTATGATGGTTAATATTTGAGAGGATAAAGTTTTCAACTATAGATATACATTAGGCGTAATTTCCAGTTGATACATTCAGAAATAAATGTAAAAAATTAATCTGCTTAATTCTTTTTTAATCTCAATACTTTGATCTTAAAAGCTGAAATGAGATTTTTTCTTCCTTATTAAGCAGTAAAATTTATATAAACATTTTCCGAAACAGCTAAGCGTATTGTAAATTTATTTAAGTATCTATATTTCAATTAGATAAATAATTTGGAAAATATCAAAAAATAATTGCCAGTAAACATGGCTAAAAATCACACCATGAGACGCATGAGACGCATGAAACTAATGCATTTAAGTGCATGTATATCAATGTAATAGAAATATATTTTTTGATGACAAAATAAAATCAACTAATTAAATATTTTACACATTATTTTATAAGCTACACATTTACAGTGTTATACATATTATATTGCAATATTAAAGGACACACAAAAAGTGTCCTTTAATATTTATTAATGATGTTGAATTTTTGCATAAAACAAATATCAACGATCATGAAAACAAAAGTTAAAATTCCTCCTAAAGAAATCAAGCGTCAAATTGTCGGAGTAAAACTCTCTGAGAGGGAAATATTAAAGATCAAAAAATATTGTACTGAGCATAAAGTTTCCCAAAGCAATTTGATCAGGTATGCAATCCGTAATTATATCCCCGATTTGTAATTACAGTTTTAACACACCAAATGCAAACCCTTTAATACATACAGTTATGATCCATTTTGATTTTGATGAAGTCAAATTAGTTGCAGTTGTCAAAAATGCAGTAAAAGAGGCTATGGCGGCAATTCCCGCTTGGAATACACCTCCCACACCAGAACGAAAAATTCTTTACTCAATAAAGGAATTGTCCGAGTTTATCGGATGCTCTACAGTAACTGCCCAGAAACTGAAAAACCAGAACCGTATTCCATATCGGCAGGTTGGACGTAAGTTAATGTTTGATTCTGTCGAAGTCCTGAAGGCAATGGACCAGGGCAAAAAGAAACGGTAAATTCTGTTATGGAAAACTCTCCCTACCTCCGCATAGGAACCAATTATTACAAGCTGATTGATCAGCCCCTTGCATCCAAGGATAGCAATAGGATTATACTTCCCTGGTCAAAGGCAACCATTAAAGAAGATCATGCCAATGATATTTTTCCTAAAATACCCAAGTATGACAGTTATTGTATTATTCCCAACAATATGGATTACCAAAGGGTACACGGGTGTAATAAGGAAATTGGCGCCAATGGAAGTTACAACCTTTATGAACCAGTCATGTATAAGCCGAATGAAGGGGAGATTGATAAAACGCTGTCATTCCTGAAACACATTTTTGGCGAACAGCAGGAAATTGGATTGGATTATTTGACAATCATCTACAGGCAGCCGACACAGATGCTGCCTATTCTTTGCTTAGTCAGTTTTGAGCGAAAAACCGGAAAAACCACATTTCTGAACTGGCTAAAACTTATCTATGGGGCAAATATGACCATTAATACGGACGAGGACTTTAGAAACAACTTTAACTCAGGCTGGGCATCAAAGCTTATTGTTGGCGGAGAAGAGATCTCCCTGAACAGGAAAGAAGATATAGAAAAACTTAAGAATCTCTCCACTTCAAGGTCAATTAAAAGCGAAGCCAAAGGTAAAGATAAAATCGAGTGTGAGTTTTTTGGAAAATTCATCCTCTGTTCCAATAATGAAGAGGATTTCATCAAAATTGAACCTGATGAGATAAGATTTTGGATTAGAAAAATACCTCTCATTGAAAATGAAATACCAGACTTTGACAAAGATTTTTTACAAAAGGAGATTCCTGCTTTTTTGTTCTTTCTTGGTAAACGGAAGATAAACAGTGAAAGGCTAACCAGGATGTGGTTTACGCGAGAACAGATCTATACCGAAGCTCTGCAGAAGGTTATCAATAAAAGCACCTCCCGGCTGGAGCGCGAAATCAAGAATATCATTCAGGAGGAATTAGTCATATTTGACTTGGAAGAACTTCAACTGACCCCCAAGGATATGGTTCAACGGTTAAACGAAAACAACTTCAGGGCTTCCTCCACCCAGGTCATAGAGGTATTCAAAAAGTGGAATAAGGAACCATCCGAAAAATCGGTCAGGTACAACAGCTATTCAATAGATCTCATCAACGGTGTTAAAGAGATTTATAAAAGAGTTGGAAGATGTTACTCTTTTCAAAAAAATGAATTTCAAAAATGAATTGTTAATTGTTACTAACGCGAGATTTTGCCAAGAAAGGATAAAATTAATTTATTAAATATCAATATATTAACAAATATTAAATTCTATAACAATTATGTAACAAAGTAGTAACAATGTAACAAATTGAAACGGCAAGGACGAATCAGTCCGATCAATTGTTACAAATGTTACATAATTGTATTAATGTAAATATTTGTAAATAAGGAAGATAAACCGATGTTAATATTGTAACAGCTTTTTGCCGCTCAAATAAATACGAAACAAATGAACTGCCTTGAAGCCAACAAAATCAATCTAGCAAGATTCCTGATAAGGAATGGGATCAATCCGCAAAGACAGAAAGGAGATAATCTCTGGTTCTGTTCTCCGTTTAGAAATGAAAAAACTGCCAGCTTTAAAGTCGACACTGCCAGAAACCTTTGGTATGATTTTGGAATTAACACAGGAGGAGGCATGATCGATCTACTATGTAAAACTTATAATGTAGATGTTTCCGGAGCATTGCTGATCTTGGACGGGACTCACTTTGACTCTCTCACGTCTTATGTTTCTGAATCTTTTTCTGGCCTTCAAGAAGATAGTCAGAATGAACCAAGGATTGAAATACTTAATTTGCAACCACTTCAAAACCTTAGTTTGCTCAGTTATCTCAATGGTAGAAAGATAAAACCTGCCTTTGCAATTTCTTACTGCCGGGAGGCTTATTATCGATTCAACGGAAACAAAAAGGAATATTTCGCTTTAGCTTTTGAGAACGATAGACATGGATTTGAACTTCGAAGCAAATATTTTAAGGGGTCAAACTCTCCCAAAGCCATAACTACCATCCCTGGAAAATCCAGATCTTCTGCGAACTTGTTCGAAGGCTTTATGGATTTTCTTTCAGCATTGACCTACTTCAAAACAGGGAGGGCAGGGTGTGACACCATTGTTCTCAATGGAGTTGGTTTTGTCGAGAAATTTATTGATCTAATGCCGAAATACTCAAGAATCAATCTTTTTCTGGATAACGACAATGCTGGCAAAGAGGCAGCAAAGCGGATCCTTGCACTTCGGCCCGATGCCATCAACCGTTCACAAATCATTTACCCAGGATACAAAGACTTCAATGAGCTTCTTCTTAGTCAGTACTAAGGGAACTTGGCCAATCAAATAGATATATTTAGATTTTATTGGATTTTGTCTGTTCGCTTTCTGTCCTATTCAATTTTATAGATTCATCAACCCAAAATGCGGCTTTAGAGGATCCTCATTTGATACTGTATATAGGTATGCAAAAGTTACGCTTATTACGTAACTCCAATAAAGAGTTCCAATAGTTTTTACTGATATTGCAAGTTACTCCGTAGGGTATACCCTAAAAGAGTAATACGTGGTTGAAACGTTTATTTGCAATAAAGTAGACTTGGAATTCCCCTATTTGTCACTAACTTTTTCCCACTGGTTGGCACTGGTTGTTGGAAATCCTGCGGGATTTCCTGGTTTGTTATTCCAATTCTGTTTTGAAACCCAGCATTCATTAAAGCTTACATACTTTAAACAGCTTAACTTTATTGGGAAAAATCAAATTAACAAAATTCAATTTATATTTGTCTTGACAATCATACAACAACTTAATTGAAAGAGAGCCAGGAATATCTGTTTGCCTTAAAATCCGGAAATGAAAAGGCTTTTAAGATGATCATGGATCATTGGTATTCCAGGTTATTCAATTTTGCAAATGGGTACCTGAACAATCAGGAAAACGCCAAAGAAATCCTTCAGGATGTTTTTTTGGTATTATGGGACAATCGAAACAAACTGATTGAAGGCACCAACCTGAATGCGTTCTTGTTTACTCTGACCAGGAACAGGTGCATCGATATGATCAGGAGAGAACGCCTGGTTTTGCAATACAGGACAGACAGGCAGGATGAGTATCGGCAGTTAACTGAGAATTTTGATGCATTATCGGACCCCATTCTGGATAAAATCTTCGCATCCGAACTCCAGGCTGAAATAAACCTTGCTGTAGCTGGTCTCCCGGATCAATGCCGAAAAATTTTTCTTTTGAGCCGAACCAATGGCTTAAAAAACAGGGAGATTTCTGAGTTGCTGGAACTTTCCGAAAAGACAGTGGAGAGTCATATTACCAAAGCACTGAAAACCATCAAAGCGGAACTTGAGCGAAGACTACCTGGATCGCTCCTTCTTTTTATGATGTGGGTAAGGCGGCTGACTTCCAAGACTCCAACAGCAACACACTAAAAATAATTTCAAAAAAATCCTCAACTGACTAAGGGTATTTGACTGCATATTCGTTTTAAGTATATAAATGCAGTAATATGACCAACGAATTATTGTTTAAATACGTTTCTGGACAAGCAGTTCAAATAGAAATCCTGGCTGTTCAGGAGTGGATGGATGAATCGGAAAACAGGAAAAATGAACTAGCACGGCTTAGGAATGTCTGGATACTGGCTGGCCTTGAAAACGAGATTGACCCCATCTGTCATGATAAGGAAACAGAGAGAATCTGGAACATTATCAGGTCCCTGAATGAGAAGGAACAAAAAAGAAATTTATTCATCCGTCTTTCAAAATACGCGGCAATCTTTCTTTTTTTTATGTGCATTTCAGGGGTAGTTGGATATTATTTATCTGAATCTACCAAAAGTTCAGAAAATTCATTTTCCGAAATAATTGTTCCCAAAGGACAACGCTCCACAGTCGTATTACCCGATGGCTCCAAAGTTCAGCTCAATAGCGACACCCATCTTAAATTTGTAAAATTTGATACCCACCAACGAATTGTCAGATTGGAAGGTGAAGGCTATTTTGAAGTCACCCATGATCCATCTAGGCCATTCACTGTGGAAACCACCACTAGCCAGATAGAGGTGTTGGGTACCAGTTTTAATGTAACTTCCTATCAAGATGATATTTCCACTACCACTTATCTGTCCAGTGGAAAAGTTAAGATCAGTGACCAGTCAGGAAATATCATTTTAAATCCGAGTGAAGCCTACTCTTACAACAAGGTCACGCATGAATCAACCAAGCTAAAAATTTCCGATCAGCGTTATTCAAGCTGGACAAGAGGAATCATGGTAATTGAGAAAGAAACCATATGGGCACTGGCGAAAAGGATTGAAAGAAGGTTTAATGTGAAAGTGGTTTTCGGAGACAATGAAGTTCAAAACCATGTCTATACCGGGACAATCGGTGACCAGGATCTGAATAACATGCTTAAAGCACTTGAATTTGCTTCGTCAATAAAATATAAACGCAATGGAGATACCTTATCGTTGTTTTCCAAAAAATAAAAAATAACCGGAAAATGTTTGCAGCATTTCCCGGTTTTGTACAATAATCAATTATCGTGCCTCTTGATTTGCAGTCTGACAGGCACAATGTTTAACTATCTAAGTTCTCAAATTTATGAAAAAAAAACGATTAAAAGATTATCCTGAACTAAAAAGGATAATCGGAAAGGGATTGTTGATTATGAGATTATCTCTGATTTTAATGGTGGTGGGGGTACTTCAAAGTGCCGCATCCGTCTATTCCCAAAATTGGCGGATGAGTATGAACGAAAAATCTATTATGGTGAAGGATGTCCTCACTAAAATAGAGCATAGCAGTGAGTTCAGGTTCTTTTATGAAGAGAAAAAAGTGAACGTTGAGAAAAAGGTGGATGTTGAGATAACCAATGCAACGATCGACGACATCATGAGCATGCTCTTCAACAGTGCAGGAATTGAATACAAAGTACTCGACAGTAACTTTATTATTTTAAAACCCAAGGGAGATAGCCCGTCTACCTCAATCAACTCCTCGCAGCAGAAGAAATCCATAACCGGGAAAGTCACAGACCCATCCGGAGCAACATTGCCGGGAGTATCGGTGGTGGTAAAAGGGACAACAATTGGGGTTATTACTGACATGGACGGAAAATTCTCTTTATCAAATGTTTCCGAAAATGCAACTTTGCAGTTCTCGTTCATTGGGATGAAAACACAAGAGATTGATGTTGCAGGTAAGTCGATAATTGATGTTGTTTTTGAAGAAGAATCCATCGGGTTAGAAGAAGTGGTGGCAGTTGGTTATGGGACACAAAGTGCACGGAAAGTATCTGGTTCAATTAGTCAGGTATCTTCAAAAGATATTAATAAAATAAATACTCCAACTCTTGATGTTGCTTTACAGGGTCGTTCGTCGGGGATGCAGGTCTCGGCCACATCAGGTGAACCGGGTGCTTTATCACGTATCAGGATAAGGGGAAGCAATTCTTTTCAGGGAAATAATGAACCTCTGATTGTACTCGACGGTTATCCACTTGTCTCTGATAACGCTCCTACAGGAGGTCTTGATGCATCAAGTTCAAGTGTGTTGTCATTTATCAATATGGATGACGTTGCATCTATTGAAATTCTTAAGGATGCATCGGCAACAGCAATTTATGGAGCACGTGGAGCCAATGGAGTACTAATGATAACAACCAAAAAAGGAAAAGCAACCGAAAAACCGGTTATTAACTTTTCGTCTGAAGCATTTGCAAGTGAATCAATTGATTATCCTGAAATGATGAGTGGACCGCAATATGTAGAATATGGAAATTCCTTACCCAGATGGGATCCGGCTTTACCTACAGATACAACGACCACTACTTGGATTGATAAAGTAATGCAACGATCTTGGGGGCAAAATTACAATTTATCGGTAGCTGGTGGCAGTGTACAAAACCGTTACCTTGTCTCAGGGTCTTACTCTGATTATGCCGGAATAATTACCGGAAGTGGTTTTGAGCGCGCAACCCTGCGGACAAACCTGAACAACCAGCTTACCGAAAAGATTACACTTTCTACGAATATAAATTATTCTGTCACTGAAAATGACAGGATTGCAGGTTCTGACGGAAGTAAGAATACAGAAACCGGCGGGGGAATTATTTTTAATGCATTGCGCAATTCGCCCCTGGCAAATGAGGATCAGTTGATGGCAAGTGAGATTGATCCAGTGCCCACAAACCCAATTTACCAGTTGACAGGTCAAACGGATAAGGAAAATATTAAATTGTTTTTAGCTAACATTAATCTCGATTATCAGATTTATGAAGATTTAAAGTTAACAGTTCAGGGTGGTACCAATTCCACCGTTCAAAACAGAGAACGCTACTGGAATAAAAATACCTCCCCAGGATACCTGTATAACAGTCAGGCCTGGTTGTTAAATCAACAGACAATGGATTATTTAGCCGAATTATATGCCAGTTATTCAAAATCAATTGACAGGCACTCCATAAACGCTGTATTAGGCTATTCATGGCAAAAGAATATATTGAAATCACATGTCAATCAGGTGAGGAATTTTTTTTCTGATGCACTTGAAATTTATGGTCTGGAATATGGAACCCTTATTAATCCATATTATTACAGAAGAGAAGATCGTCAACTGCAATCATATTTTTTTAGGGCCAATTACGATTATAGTTCAAAATATCTGATTTCTTTTTCAGGCAGGATGGATGGATCGAGTGTTTTTACACCCAATAACAAATACTCCTTTTTCCCCTCCGTTTCCGGAGCATGGCGTGTGAACGAAGAGGAATTCATGAAAGGGATTCGTGCAATATCTGAATTTAAATTAAGGGCAGGCATTGGAGAAACGGGAAGCCAGGCAATACAGCCCTATCAATCAATTCCACAATATGGTAAAGCAAACTATGTTTCCGGTAATGGTGAAGTGGCTGGTGTCAGACCAACAATAATGGGTAACCCTGAGCTGAAATGGGAAACAACAGCACAATTTAATGCAGGGTTAGACCTTAAATTCTTAGCCGGAAGGATTGGTTTTACTTTTGATTATTACAAAAAGACTACGCGCGACCTTTTGATGCCTTTCCAGTTGCCCGGATCGGCGGGTTACAGAACGATAACTATGAACAGGGGCAAGTTAGGAAACGAAGGATTTGAAATTACTCTTGAAGGAGAACCGGTAAAAACCCCTGACTTTACCTGGCGGACAAATTTTAATTATTCCAGGAACCGCTCAGAAGTATTGGACCTTGGCGGATTGCCTTATATCGCAGGACCAATTATGGACAGTAATTTCTTAAATGAGCCGATTAGCGGACAATTTGTTGGTCAACCATTCAGTGTGTTTTATGGGTATGAACTTGATGGATTAATTCAGCCTGAAGATTTCGATGCAAGCGGAAAACCCAAATTTGCAACATATAATGGTATTTCTGAAAAGGGATACTGGAAATTCAAGGATCAAAATGGTGATAAAATTATAAGTGCAACTGACAGGGTAATTTTAGGTGATCCGAATCCTGATTTTATGATCGGGTTCAACAACGATATTAGTTACAAGAATTTTACAATTAATGTGTTTATTCAGGGAGTCTATGGAAACGATTTATTTAATGCCACAGATATTTATGTAGGCACAGGTTATAAATATTACAACAATCGTGCGAGTTGGTATGAAAACCGATGGACTCCAGATAATCCACATAACAACATTAAATATCCGGCCGGAAGTGTCCAGCAATATTTTAAACCAACCAGTGCAACCATTGAGGATGGTTCATATACAAGGCTAAAGAATGTTTCATTGCGATACAATGTACCACTTAAAAACATGAAAGTCGTAAAATCGATAGAATTATATGTAACCGGTACAAATCTATTAACCATTACCAATTATTCGGGTCTGGATCCTGAAGTCAGTCTCTTTGGAAAAAGGGACGATGCAATTGGTGTTGATTTCTTTGCTTATCCGCAAAGCCGGACTTTTACTTTTGGATTTAAAATGGGATTATAAAAGCTTGAAATTATGAAATCAAAAATATTAAAAATCTTTACAATTGCTTTACTGCTTACAGGAACCTTTTCCTGTTCCGATCTGGAAGAAACGCCCTATTCTTCCATTACCACTAAAAGTTTTTTCAGGTTCGAAACAGATGCAATAGCAACTATTAATGGTATATATGAGGGGTTACATACTTCTAATTTTCAATCATTAATTTCATCAAGATTAATTGTATTTCCTGGTAAGTATTCGCTTACTCGAAATCCAACTTTAAAACAGATAAGCCAGTATAAAATTGATTATTCGCAGGCAGATTTGAATACCTATTGGAGTACTTGTTACGATGTGATTAACCGTTGTAACATGGCGATCAAGTATATTCCGGGTATTGACATGACCGATGCGAAAAAGAATGAATACATTTCAGAAGCAAAGTGGATTCGTGCTTATCTCTATTTTAACCTGGTGCGGTTATATGGCGAAATACCATTAAGAATAAATCCTACTGAATTGGAAAAAGACGCTTATTTGCCGAGAACTTCGATCTCAGAAATTTATAATAATCTGATCATTCCGGATTTACAGTTTGCGGAAAAGAACTTGCCTCTAATTGGAAAGAATGGCCGAATAGGAAGAGGGGCAGCTCCATTTTTACTTGGCAAAGTCTATTTAACAATGTCAGGAAAACCCATGCAAGATGCCTCTAAATTAGAATTGGCAAAACAGAAAATTCAGGACGTAATCACTAATAAAACTCAATATGGGTATGCTTTAATGTCAAGGTATATTGATGTATTCCCGCTTTCAGCGGATCGCAACCAGTTTGTTGCGTCTAAAGAACTTAATAAGGAATTGATCTTTATTCTTCAGCAAACCCAGACGGTTGAAGGGCATGGTAATACATTTTCCTTTTCATATGGTCCAGAACAATCGTTTTGGTCAAACAATGCAACAGGAGGTCAGCACCAGGTTGGTTTTATGGAAGATCTTTACACCCTATATGATGCTACCGATGAACGACGTAATGTAAATCTGGTATATGAATATGTATGGAGAAATAATCCAACACTAAAACGTGTATGGGGAAAAGATGCTCCATATAATGATAAAACAAGAGGTATGTGCCAGAATAAGTATATCGACCCCGATCAATTATGCTGTAATGGAGATCCTGATATTATTATTTACCGGCTTGCCGATGCATATTTGATGCTTGCTGAAATTGAAAACGAAATTAAGGGGCCTAATACAACTACTTATGACAACCTTGATGTGATACTTAGCCGGGCCAGGGCAAAATTAGTTGATCGCACGGCAGCCTGGACAAAAGAGACAATGCGCAATTATATATTTAACGAGCGTATTAAAGAATTAAATTTGGAGTTCCATGACATTTTCGACCTGCGGAGACTAGGAAAAGTGAAAGAAGCTATTGAATTTAATCTGGGGGCAAAGGCTGGAGGCACTGTCTATGATCCAAAATTTGAAATATATCCAATCCCAAGGGTAGAAAAAGATGTAAATCCCCTATGTACCCAAAATCCCGGTTGGTAAAGTCTTTGTTTAGTTAATAATCAAAGAAATGTGTAGTTGAACTGCGGGAAACGCTTTTGCGTTTCCTGCTTTATTTCCTTTTTTCAAGGATGCTAAATTTGGGATTTTATAGATAATCTGATAAGCATATAAGGCCCTGATACTTTTTATACAGAATACTTTTGTGCATTCAAATTTCTAACTAATAATTTTATTTACATCTGAATCTATGATTCCAAGACAGAAATCAAGTCAGGATATTTTATTTTTTTTGATCTACTTTTTCGGATTTTCAGCATGCACAAACCAGATAAAGCCATCCATTCAAAAACCCAATATTATTCTGGTAGTTTCCGATGATCATGGTTCCGATGCTCTGGGGTGTTATGGAAACCCTGCAATTCAAACCCCAAACCTCGATAATTTTGGTGCTGAAGGTATACGATTTAACAATGCTTATTGCACCAGTGCAAGTTGTACCGCCAGCAGGTCAGTTATACTGACTGGAAGGTATGGCCATGCAACTGGATCCTATGGGCATGCTCATCTGTATCATCATTTTTCGACTTACGACAATGTAGTTTCGCTGCCTGTAATGCTTGAAAAAGCCGGATACATGACAGCACGTATTGGTAAATACCATGTAGCACCTGAAAAAGTATATTTTTTCAAAAAGGTAATTGATGCAAATGACCGTAATCCGGTGGAAATGGCTGTAAAGTGTAAAGAGGTTCTTAACTCAAAAGAACCATTCTTCCTGTATTTCTGTACAGGCGATCCTCATCGCTGGGATGTTGCCGGCGTTAAGACTCAAGCCTGGGATAAGCCAAATAGTTTTGGAAACAAAAAGGAAGGAATTCCAGGTGGAAAAACAATAGACTATAATCCAAAGGATGTGATTGTCCCCGATTTTTTGCCTGACACCAAAGAATGCCGCGAAGAACTGGCACAATATTACCAAAGCGTATCACGGGTTGACCAGGGATTTGGCAAACTGATGGACCTGCTAAGGGAATCAGGAAAGCAAGACAATACCATTGTGATATACATTTCCGACAATGGCGTTGCTTTCCCGGGAGCGAAAACCACTGCCTATGAACCAGGTTTAAAATTACCATGCCTTATTAAAAATCCATTTATTAACTCCAGAGGAATTATAAACAATGCCAAAATATCATGGGTAGACCTGACTCCAACCATTCTGGATATGGCCGGAATAGATTTCGATAAAAATCAGTTTCACGGGCGGTCGTTCAAAAATATTTTAGGAATTGAAAACCCGGATGGTTGGAACATGATATTCGCTTCCCATACTTTTCATGAAGTTACCATGTATTATCCAATGCGAGTTTGTATCGACAAAAATTTCAAATTGATTTGGAATATTGCCTGGCGTCTTGATTACCCGTTTGCATCGGATCTGTGGGCTTCATCTACCTGGCAGGATATATATAGAAATAAAAGGGAATATTATGGGAAAAGGAAGGTAAACGACTACCTATTCAGGCCCGAATTTGAATTGTACGATTTAGATGCCGATCCATCCGAAACAGATAATCTGGCAGATAATGCGGAATACTGTAATGTACTTGATAAAATGAAAACTAAAATCAGGGAATTTCAAAAAAACACTTCCGACCCATGGTTAATCGTAAATGAATACAATGCTGAACGCCAAAACAACTGAAGTCAAGAATCTAAATAATAAATCAATGAAGAATAATATAAAACAAGGGATTATAGCCTTACTGTTTATTATAATATCAGCATTGGCAACAATAGCATCCGATACAGCAAAAACGATAAATGCTGCAGATTATGGTCTGAAAGAAGGCATTGACAATACCCCGGCTTTCATCCGTGCACTTGATGCATGCAGGGAACAGAAAGCCACCAAACTGATTATTCCAAAAGGGACTTATGATATCTTCCCTGAAAGAGCCAATGAAAAATACATACATGTAACCAATAATGACGATGGATTGAAGCGTATTGTTTTTATGTTACATGGTTTTAATAACCTAGAAATTGATGGCATGGGTTCGAAATTGACTTGCCACGACCATATGTTGCCATTCGACTTGCAGGAATCGAAAAACATTGCCATCCGTAATCTTTCAATTGACTGGGCCATGCCCTTTAATTTTCAGGCAAGAGTTATTGCGGTTCACCCGGATGAAAATGCCTTTGATATAGAAGTTTATAAGGAATGTATCTACGAAATTCAAGGGAACAAACTGATTTTCACCAATAAAAAACGCAAAGTAGGAGACAAATGGATTTGGCTGCCTGCACGTGAACAGAAGGAAGTACGTTGGGAACAGGATATGACATGGAGTATCTGGTGGAATACGCAAACCAAAGCGCCTGTTTTGGCAAACGAAGGTCCGCTTATGTTGTGGGACTGGAACGTTAAACGTGGATTACCAGCCACCGCTGTAGAAATTGGTGAAGACACTGTGCGACTAACCAATGCAAACAATCAATTACCGGAAGTTGGCTGGATTTCAATTATCAAAGGTAAGCGTGAGCCCAACCGTTTGTCGTCGGCTATTCACATAAACCAGTGCAAAGACATAGAAATACACAATGTTACTGTACACCATGCTGCTGGTATAGCCCTCATTGTGGAACGAACCGAAAATGTTACAATGAACAGTTACAATGTTGTACTACCACCCAACTCCGACCGATTGATAACATCTACCGCCGATGCATCCCACTTTTTGAATTGTAAAGGGCTGATACAATTTGAAAATTGCAAATTTGAAAACATGCTCGACGATGCTACCAATGTGCATGGTTCGTATGTGGATGTGGAAGAGGTAACCGGTGAATATACGCTGGGTATGACACGAGGGCATAACCAGCAGCAGGGAACCATATTTGCCGGTAGAGGCGATAAGATAAAATTGCTGAACAAGAATAGCCTGAATTCTTATGCAACGTTAACCGTTGAATCGGTTAAAAATGTCAACAGTTTTTACTTCGAAGTTACATTTAAGGAAAACGTTAAAAACATTCTTCAGGAATCAACCTTGGCTGAAAACCTGAGCTGGCAACCCGATGTGGAAATAAAAAACTGCACAGTAAGAAACAACCGGGCACGCAGTCTTCTGATTTCTACCTCAGGTGACGTACTCATTGAGAATAACCACTTTTCAAACTGTACCTATACCGGCATTTTAATTCCCGGTCACTTCGATTTCTGGTACGAATCTGGTCCGGTAAAAAACGTAACTATCCGGAACAACGTGTTTGAAGACCTTGGACTTTCTGTTGGAAATGCACCGTTTATTGACATAGGCTCCAACCTGAAAGCAGACACCAAACCGCCTTTTTATTTCCACAGCAATATTGTGGTGGAAAATAATACCATTAACACCTTTGGCCGCCTGTTAGTGAAAGCCGTATCTGTAGATAATCTTCAGCTTAGGAACAACACAATTAACCGAAGCAAAAACTACCCTGTGGTATCACCTGAGGAAGGTCCCGCCTTTATCATTGACCGTTGCAACAATGTTTTAATCGATGGCAACAATTATAAATGGGGCAATACTGCAACCATTGAAAGTAAGAACACTACCGGATTAATTGTAAAAAACAACAAGAACATTGACAATTAACTGAGGAAAAATGAAAATTGCAACAATACTCGTTTTAATCGTTTTATCATTGGTTGAGTCAACAGCGGCCCAACAGAAACCCAACGTAATTATCTTTTTAGCCGATGACTATGGCTGGGCTGATGTTGGCTACCGGAATCCGGATTTTTATACCCCAAATATTGATAAGCTAAAGAGCGAAGGAATTGAATTTACCCGGGCTTATGTAGGTACTCCAACCTGCAGTCCAAGCCGGGCCTCGTTGCTGACGGGAAAAGAAGCCATTCGGTTGGAGATGCCTCGCCATATTAATGAAGGAGATCTGAAATCGGGGAAGAAATACAATTACTGGCCAAAAGACCCGATACAAATGCCATCCATCAATTATCTGCCGCTTGAGGAAGTTACCTATGCCGAGCGACTCCATGAATTGGGGTACTACAACATGTTTTTAGGTAAATGGCACCTTGGTACAAAAGAATACTTCCCAATTTACCAGGGATTTGATGATGAATGCGGTGTTACCGAAGGCGGCATGCCAAACAATTATTACCAACCATTTTTTAATGATTCCGTATTCAAGGACGTTTCACCAGAGAAATATCTGACAGATGTTCTTACTGACAAAGCTGTAGATTTTATCCTCGGATACAAAAAGGATAAACCCTTTAATCTCTCGCTATGGCACTATGCTCCTCATAGTCCGCATGTGGGTCGCAAAGATCTGATTGAAAAATACAAAGCAAAAGGCTGGCAAGGGGCATTAGCTGAATATGGAGCCATGGTATCTGCAATGGATGAATCGCTGGGGCGCATCCGGCAGGCATTGAATGATAAGGGAATCGAAAAAAATACCATCATTCTCTTTACCTCAGATCAAGGAAGCTATTTTACCAATTTCCCTTTAAGGGGAGGAAAAACTGGTGGACAAACCCTTTGTGAAGGGGGCGCGCGGGTGCCTTTTATTATCTATTATCCCGGAATTACAACGGCAAATACGATATGTAATGCACCTATACAAACCATCGATGTGTTTCCCACTTTGGTTGAAATTGCATCAGGAGAACCCTGCAACAACCAGCAGATACAAGGAATAAGTCTTTTGCCACTAATGAGAGGTGGAAAAACAGCCCCACGAAATCTTTTCTTTTACCGATCCTATGAAGACCAATATACTGCGATCATTCAAGGCGAATGGAAGTTGATAAAATTTCGCTCGGGAATAAAAGAGTTGTATAATATAAAAAATGACACGGGAGAGGTAAGTAACCTGATATTCAACGAACCGAAAATTGCTACAAACCTCTCAGAAGCACTTACAGATTGGGAAAAAGAAGCAGTTCCGGTATTTGATATGGAAAAATAATCCCTAAAGGGGAAATGAAATTAATAATACATCCAAATTTATGGTTAAAAAGCTATTTGTCACCATAATTTATCTTTTTGTTTTACTCCAACTCTTTGCACAACAAAAAAGCAACATTGCAAAAAAGGAAGTGTTTACAAAGGGATTTCCTAAATCACTCCTTTTTAGAAGCACAATGGGTCAAGATAAAGATTTTGAGTCTTGGGAAAAAGCTCATCTTCCTTATAACGCAATTACCAAAAAATACCTGAATGAAGAAATTCCGATAGATTCTGCTTTGTCTGCCTGGGCAAACCGCTATGCCAAATTTCACCCAGAAAAACTGATGTTGATTCATTTAAATGGTGAATCCACTTCAACAGAAGATAAGGAAACTCACAAAACGTTTTTTCCAGGGCATTGGGTATATGAAGCAGGAACAAAGTTATCCGAAAATATTTCGGAAGAGATAAAAGTTGTTAAGGTCGATGATGTAACTGTTTTCTCTTCATCTGTGCATATGTATAAAGCCGGTGACCATAAAGGGGAAAAACTCCCGCTAAGTGTAATTTTAGTGCCGGTTAGTGCAAATGGTGAAAAGAATTGGTATAACTCTGAATTTGCAATTGTTGAGCAAATTGATACAATAAAAAATAGTATCAGCCTAAAAAGAGGACAACACTTCAGCACATCTAAAAAATTTGACAGAGGTACTTATATTGCAACCATTCCCGCCGACCATTGGGGTGGTTATTTATTGTGGTATTATAATCTATCTACCTCCTGTCCCCGCGATTCGGCAGGTAAAAATTGTGCCGACCGGAATTTCGACAACCTGGTTAATTGGTTCGGAAAGGGTGGAATTTTGGAAAATCTGGATGGTATTGGATATGATATCCACTATTTTGAAGTTAGTGAGAAACATCATCCTAAATGGGACCTTGACAATAATGGTGTTGCCGATAGGGGAGTTTTTAACGGAAAGAATCTTTACAGAACAGGCAACTGGGAACTCATTCAAAAAACACGAAAACATTTTGGTGATAATTTTATCATAACTGGAGATGGTTGGAATGATGACATGCAAAAAGCCGTCGGGATAATGAACGGAATGGAGTCTGAGGGTATCTGCAAGCCATGGGATGCATTCCGTGAAGTTTCCCGAACAATTAACCAACATACCTATTGGAACCTGCACAACAACGCCCGGCATAAATTCAGCTATATTCATTTCAAACTGCAGAATGATGAAGCAAACATTCACAGATATTCTGACTTGCGTCGATTCGGTCTGGGGCTTGCTACCTGTTTAGGTGTTGCATACACAGCTGTTACCATTCCTGAAATGACAGGAGGTGAGTTGAAAAAAAATAACTGGCTGGGATCTCCTGCTTCAGAAATAATATATCCATCAATGAAGGACCCTGACCTGTTAAGAAATGACGGGATAGAAATGTCGGCGAATTTCATAAACCAGTTTAATTTTAAAGAAGCGCACAGTGAAATGATAAACAATGAGCTTCACATCAAAGGAACAGATTCGGTACGATATAACACTCTTGCTGTGAAAGGCCCAGAAGTAAATATAACGAACGGCGATTTAGTCGTCTTCTTAGAAGTAAAAGCTATCGATGGTTTGGCAGACTTTGAGATAACCGACAGGGTTCCCCGCAAGTTTTATGTAAAACTGGAAGGACTTCCGGGGAACAAGAGTGAACCACAATTTGGCTTTTTAGGGACTGCCGGTTTTACTCCATTGTGTTTTTATTTCAGAAATGCCGGGAATAGCGAATCACCATTACAGATAAATTTTGAGGTAGAAGAGCAGGGTGAGATTGCTATCCGGAATTTTACTGTGCATAATTCACCGTTGTTGATGGTTCGTGAATTTGAGAAGGGGATTGTTTTGGTCAATGCTTCGCTTGACACAACCTACGTGGATTTAAGTAAAATCTTCCCAACGAAACTTAATCTAAAACAATTACAGGTTGATCCTGCAAAGATTGAATGCTATGATGAAAGGGAAAGGGATTATCATCTGCACTTTAACCATGGTCTGCCATTGGAAAATGAAAATAAAGTTGAAGTTCCAGGCTTAAATGCACTTTTTCTGAGGAGATAAAATTATGAAAAAATGAAGAAGATGAAACGACCATGAGAAATTGTTCCACACACAAGGTAATGATTATTGGGAGTTCCATCTGGCCGTTAAAAAACTAAAAAATAATCAGATGAATCAACGTATTACGCTAATGCGGTTAACATTTTATATTCTGTTTTTTTGGATGCTTACGGCATGTCAAAATACGGATAAACTGGAACAGAACTTTGCCACACCTCCGGAATCTGCCAGACCATTTACCTGGTGGGACTGGCTCGATGGGAATGTAACGAGGGAAGGTATAACCGCTGATCTTGAGGCTATGAAACGTGTCGGACTTGGAGGGGCGTATCTGTTCAATGCCGGTATGCAGATGCCACTTGGAGGGGCGTATATGTTCAATGCCGGGATGCAGATGCCACAGGGCAATGTCCGTTTTATGCAACCTGAATGGCTGGATTTAATAGATCATACATTAAATGAAACAAAGCGGTTGGGGCTGCAATTCGGCATTCATAATTGTGATGGATTTTCAACTGCAGGCGGGCCATGGATTACACCCGAAACTTCAATGAAACAGCTGACATGGTCTGTAACAGAAGCAGAAGGACCGGCTGAAATTGACCTACCTCTCGAACAACCTGAAACAAAAGAGAATTTCTATCGTGACATTGCGGTAATTGCATTTCCGGTACCTCAGGGTAAAACACTGACAGGAAAGAGTACAGGGGCGAAATTGAGAGGTATGACCTGTACGGAAGAACTGGGAAAACTCCTGGATGGAAATTCCACAACACAGGCAGTATTTCCGGTAAAGGAAAATGGAAATACGTTTGAATATCTCTTTCAATCACCACAAACTGTGCGTACCCTTATTTTTTACAACGTTTCTCCACATATCTGGGAGGAAGATTTCATAATAAATATGGAGGTATCTTCCGATGGCAGGGAATTCACCAGTAAAAGTACATTTTCAGTAAATTTTGATTTTGCAAAAGGCGGTCAAATTACGGTTGCATGTGAAGAATCAACAGGAATTGTTTTCAGGCTAACCATTAAAAACAACAGGCCCCTCAGCATTGGCGAAATCGAACTTAGCGAAACCGCCCGTGTACATTTTGGCGAGGCCAAAGCAGGTTTAGTGCGTGCCCGGGGGCATGGTGGAGAGCGACGTTTATATAATGCATTTCCGGGACCTGATCGAAACCAGAAATTGCAAACTCCTCTTGTAGTGGCAAGTAAGAATGTAAAGGATATATCCGGGAATATGGGTACGAGTGGCCACCTGAAATGGACTGTACCTGCAGGCAAGTGGCGTATAGCAAGGATAGGCTATACTAGTACCGGTATCTACATCCATCCTGCAACAAAAGAGGGGAACGGACTTGAATGTGATAAGCTTGATGCCAGAGTAGCCAATGCCCATTTTGATGAATATATTGGCAGGTTAAAACAGCGTTCCGATATGCTGGGTGGTACACTTACGACTATGGAAGTGGACAGTTGGGAATGTGGAATCCAGAACTGGACTGCGGGATTTGAAAACCGTTTCAGGCAAAAAGTGGGGTACGATCTTTTGCCATTTATGCCTGCTTTGCTCGAAGGCTGGATTGTGGACAGTCGAGACATAACCGAGCGTTTACTCTGGGACTGGCGGCGTTTTCTGGCCGGTCAGTTTGCTGAGAATTTTTTTGGTGTAGCTGCAGACTATGCCAGGAAGAATGGATTAATCTATGTCGGCGAATCTACCGGCAGACAGCAGTTTATGTACGATATGGCTTATATACGAAACAGCGAGGTGACAATGGGTGAAATGTGGAACAATACCGAACCCGGTCAGGGCGTGCGTGTGGATAATAAACTTGCATCATCCATGGCTCATATTTCCGGGAAAAAAATAGTTGCCACAGAAGCCTATACATCCGGAGGAAAACACGCCTTATGGGATAACCACCCTTTTACCATGAAACCGCTCGGCGACAAGGCATTTTGTGCCGGTGTAAATAAATTTGTCTTTTCCAGTTTCGCTCATCAACCTTATGATGTAATCGGCCCGGGATTTACTTTTGGTCCCTGGGGACTTAATTTTAACCGCTCAAATACCTGGTGGGAGCAAAGCCGGTCCTGGTTGGAGTACCTGACCCGCTGTCAGTTTATGCTGCGACAGGGACAGCAAGTGAACGATGTACTTTATTTTATTGGCGAAGATGTGCCAAACCGAATTGGGTTCAGAGATGAGTTGAATCCTGTCCTTCCCGCAGGTTATGATTTCGATGGCTGCGACATTCAGGGCCTTATGGAAGCACAGGTAAAGGACAGTTACATCGTCATGCCGGGAGGTGCTGAATACAGAGTATTGCTGTTGCCAAACCTCAGCACCATGCGTCCGTCGGTGCTCAGCAAAGTGAAAGAACTTGCAGATGCAGGAGTTGTTGTATTGGGCACTCGCCCCTTACAATCACCTTGTCTGACTGACCTTGGCGAAGGAGATGAAAGGGTGCGCCAGCTTGCCGGGGAATTGTGGGACGGACAGAAACCAAATGTCTTTACCAGTACTTCCTTCGAACAATTGTTTCAGCGTATCAATCTGCCCCCCGACTTCATCTGGAAGGCAAATACATCCAATGCTGAAATTCTTTACGTACACAGGCGTGCAGAAGAGGCTGATTTTTATTTTGTTTCTAATCAGAAAAACCGCACTGAGCAGGTCACAGCAAGCTTTCGTATTAAAAACAGAATTCCCGAATGGTGGGATCCCGCCACAGGCAAAACCCGGCTCCTGTCCGAATATGAATTGGATGGTGACCATGTACACGTTCCTTTACAGTTAGATCCGAATGGCTCCGGCTTTGTTGTATTTCGCAGGAAAGCCACAAATGAACAAAGAAAAAACACAGGAAAAAACTGGTCGGACTTTAGCTCTTTAAAGGAAATTAGTGGACCATGGAATGTATACTTTCCGAAAGGACTGGGTGCACCCGATTCTGTTATATTCGATACCCTGATTCCATTTACGGAGCACCCGGAACAAGGCATCCGCTATTTTTCAGGTACTACCACATATAAAATGACTTTTAACCTTGATCATTCCATGTTCAGCCTTCATAACAACAGTCAGTACCTCGATCTCGGGAAGGTGGATGTAATTGCTGAAGTGGAATTGAATGGAAAAAATCTTGGTGTATTGTGGAAACCACCTTTCCGGGTAAAAGTAGATGATGCAATCACGGCAGGTGAAAATCATCTGGTTGTGCGGGTAACCAATCTTTGGCGGAACAGGCTGATCGGTGATGCTGCCTTACCCGATAACGACATTCAATGGAATACCATTGGTAAAGGCGGTGTACTATTCCCGGAAGTTTGGCCTGATTGGTTATTGCAAGGCAACCCGCGTCCAGGTGGTCGAGTTGCATTTTGCATGCGAAAAGATCCATACAGCAAAAATGACGAACTCTTTTCCTCCGGGTTACTTGGTCCGGTTACGATACAGATAAAAAATGAATAATATAAAAACAGCAAAACACCTAAAAATGAATTTATCACTAAAAATTGCTACATGTTTATTTCTGTCCGGATTGCTATTTTTAGTTGAAAACAGCAATGCACAAACACGGCCAAATGTTGTTTTTGTTTTTGCAGATGAGTGGCGTGCCCAGGATGTAGGATACAACGGAAATAGTGATGTGCTTACTCCAAACCTCGATAAACTTGCCAAACAGGGAATCAATTTTACCAACACCATATCCACCACACCGGTTTGTACTCCGTACCGGGCCAGTTTGCTCACCGGGCAGTATCCTTTGACAACTGGATTGTTTGTCAACGACGTACAACTGAATCCTGAAGCCAATTCTATGGGAAAAGTGTTTAAAGCAGCAGGATATGAAACGGCCTATATTGGGAAATGGCACCTTGATGGGCGTGGAAGAAAATCCCTTATTCCGGTTGAACGCCGTCAGGGTTTTGAATACTGGAAGGTTCTGGAATGCACCCATGATTATATTAACTCTTATTACTGGGACAATAATGATAGCTTGCAAAAGTGGGATGGATATGATGCGTATGATCAAACTGTCGATGCAGTGAATTACATCAAAACACGGAAACAATCGGATAAACCATTCCTTTTAATGCTTTCATGGGGACCACCACATACACCTTTTGCACAAGCTCCTGAATCATTAAAGAAAATATACAGGCAAAAGCAGTTGAAAATCCGTGATAATGTACCGGATAGTTTGATTGAAAAAGCAATAAACGACCAGATTGGCTATTATGCGCACATCACAGCATTGGATAGTTGTATTGGGATGCTCAGGAAGACGTTGAAAGAAACAGGTTTGGACGAAAATACCATTTTCATATTTACTTCCGATCATGGTTCCATGAACCGTTCACACGCAGCCGAGCACAAACAGCGACCCTACGAGGAATCCATCCATGTCCCGATGCTCATTCGTTTTCCCAAAGTATTTGGAAATAAAGGAAAAACAAACGACATGCTTATTGGTACCCCTGACCTGATGCCAACATTGCTAGGATTGTGTGGATTGCCAATACCTTCAGGTGTTCAGGGTACAGATAAATCGAAGGTGATGTCCGTAGAAGAAAAGGATACAACGGAGGCTGTTCTGATTGCCTGCTATCAACCCTTTGGACAGTGGCCGGCTCAGATTGGGGGCAAGGAATACCGTGGAGTACGGACAAAACAATTTACCTATGTAAAAGATTTATCGGGTCCATGGCTGCTGTTTGATAATATTGATGATCCTTTCCAATTAACCAATCTCATTCATGAGCAAAAATACCAGAAAAACATGGAAAAACTGGATGGTATGCTTGTACGGCTATTGGAAAGCACTGGTGATGAATTTCTGCCGGGAATGGAATATGTTAAAAAATGGGGATATGTGGTAGATGAAACAGGAACTGTTCCCTATAAGGATTAAGTAAAATTCTCACATCATTGATTGAGTTACAATGTTAAAATATTGGATTATGAATACATTTTCAAAGAACCTAAAGAGCATTATTTGGGTTGTAATTGTAGTCATTACTTTGTTTGAGTATCAACCAGTTTTTGCCCAAAAGCGAGAAAACAACAAGCCCAATATCATCTACATTTTCACCGACCAGCAACATGCCAATATGATGAGCTGTGCCGGCAATAAATGGTTGAAAACTCCGGCCATGGATTATATTGCCGAAAACGGAGTACGCTTTACCCGGGCCTATTGTGCCAACCCGGTATGTGTGCCTTCGAGAATAAGCATGATGACCGGAAGGTTTGCTGGTGAATTTAAGGATGTTAACGGGAAGCGGGTCAGGGAAAACGAAGGTGGCTCATTTAATTTTTCTGAAGAGTCATTATCGCCAGAAGCGCGGAATTCGACTTTGCCTGCATACCTCAAAAAAGCCGGATATGATTTGTATTATGGAGGAAAAACCCACTTACCCAAACCGTTAATGCCTCGACAATCAGGTTTTAATATTATCAGTACAGATGAAAGAGATCAATTGGCAAGTGATGCCGCTAACTTCCTGAAACAAAAACATGATAAGCCTTTCTATCTTACATTGTCATTTATCAATCCACATGACATTTGCTATATGGCATTGCTTGATAATTCAAGTCCTGAAATAAAAGCAAAAATAAGGAAAGGCGCCATAAAACAACTTGATGCACTTAACCGGGCTTTGCAACTACCGGAAGGAGTATCAAAAGATGAATTTTTTAGTCAGTATTGTCCACCACTTCCAGCCAATTTTGCACCCCCGGAAGATGAGCCCAAAGCGATTAAAAAAATGCTTGAAATCAGGGATTTCAGAATAAAGGCAAGGGAAAACTATACCGAAGAGCAGTGGCGTATGCACCGTTGGGCTTATGCACGACTGACCGAAGAGGTGGACAGGCAGATTCAGGTTGTTTTGGATGCACTCAAAGAATCAGGCCAGTTGGAAAATACCCTGGTAATTTTTAGCAGTGACCATGGAGATATGGATGCTACACATAGAATGGAACACAAGAATGCATTAAACGAAGAGTCAGCCGGTATCCCGTTTATGGTGATGTGGAAAGACCGAATTGAAGGTGGCCGTGTTGACAGTACCCATTTAATATCCAACGGGCTGGATTTATTACCAACCGTTTGCGATTATGCGGGCATCAAAGCCGTTGCCGACCCTCGGGGATTAAGTATTCGTCCCTTGCTGGAAGGGAAAAAGGTGAACTGGCGCAAAACGCTTGGAGTGGAAACCGAAATGGGTTATATGGTGGTTAGTCATGATGGATTTAAATATATGCGCTACGATTGGCTTGGAAGAGAAGAGCGCCTTATAGATTTGAATAAAGACCCTTATGAAACAAGATATTTTACAAATGAAGCATCACATTCGAAAGTTCTTGTCGGGCTTAGAAAATCATTTGACAAGGAATGGTTTCCAAATTATTAATCGAACACATAAAGCATTGAATAACAAGGACAATACAGATATATAACGAATGAAGCAATGTCTATTTAAACGATTACTGATAATATACCTGCTGGTCATAGAAACCAATTTGGGATTCACTATTAACAAACCAAAAAAAATCATTTCGGTTTCTGATTCTATGCTTGCCGGTTTTATTAATCCTCTAAAACAAGCAAAACCCAGGTGCTATTGGTACTGGGTTAACGACAGCATTCCGAAAGAGGGCATTACTAAAGACCTTAAAACAATGGCAAATATGGGTATAGGTGAAGCTTATATTTGGAATATTCAGAATGATTTAGTGCATGATGGATATAATTCCCTTGAAGTAGAGATTATTAATACATGGAATAACAGGCTTGTTCACGATGCCGGCCTCCCTGCCGATAAACGAAAATGCTATATAAATGCACCAACAGTAAAAGCTGATTCACCGCTACTGCCTACAGGATTAATGGGAACGGTAACGATTCATTTTGTAAAAACAAAATAGGTAAATATGAAAAAAACTCATGTTCTAATCTGTTTGCTTTCCATGGCATTTACATCAATAAAAGCCACCGGCCTCAATAACAAATCGGATTTGCCCAACATTGTGTTTATTCTTGCCGATGACTTAGGCTGGGCAGATTTGCCTACCTACGGAAATACCTTTAACGAAGCACCTCATATCGATAAACTGGCCTCCGGGGGAATGCGCTTTACCAATGCCTATGCCGCCTGTCCGGTTTGTTCACCCACGCGAGCCAGTATTCAAAGTGGTCAATATCCTGCCCGGTTGGGGGTTATTGATTATATTCCAGGACACTGGCGACCTTACGAAAAAGTGATTGTCCCGCAAAACCGAACACAATATCTGCCTCTCGAAATAGAAACACTCGCCGAATCGCTCAAAAAGGCGGGCTACAGTTCGGGCTATTTTGGCAAATGGCATCTTGGTGATACAAAAGAATACTCCCCCGAAAAACAAGGATACGATAAATTGCATGTATATACCAGTGGCGGTTATTTTAACCCGAAGTTTATGCCTGAACCAAAAAAAGTATACAAAGGCCGATTGAGTGAAATACTGACAGACATGGGTGTTGAATTCATGGAACAAAACAAACACAAACCATTTTTTTTATTCATAGCTCATTACGATGTTCATGCTCAACTTGATGCTGAACGGGATTTAATAGAAAAATATTTAAAAAAGGAGCGAAAGGATGAATACCCGGGTAATGCAGTTTATGCTGCAATGATTGAGAATTTAGATAAAAGTGTTGGCCGGATTCTTGCCAAGTTGGAAGAACTGAATTTGGAGAAAAATACAATAGTGATATTCTTTTCAGATAATGGAGGATTGATTGGTAGAAATGATAAAGGAGCTTTGCTGGCCAACGGAAGTTTGCCCGTGTATGAAAACAATCCGCTGAAGTACATTGCAACGTCGAATTCACCATTGCGTGGTGAGAAGGGAACCGTTTATGAAGGGGGTATCAGGGAGCCACTTATTGTAAAATGGCCGGGTAAAATAAAACCAGGATCCGTATCGGACGCCATTATTACCAGCGTTGATTTTTATCCCACTTTGCTCGAAATTACCAGGGCTGAAAAACCAAATCAAGTGTTAGATGGAAAGTCGCTTTTACCTGAACTCATTGAAAACAAGTTTGATCCAGAACGGGCCATTTTCTGGCACTATCCGGTTTTCCACCATGAACAACCGATGGGTGCTGTCCGCAAAGGAGACTGGAAACTGGTGGAAAACTTTGTTGCAGGAAGCTACAGCTTGTATAATCTTCGCGCGGATATCAGCGAATTCATTGACTTATCAACTGTTTATCCCGATAAAACAGAAGAATTAAAAGTAATGCTTAAAATTTGGCAAAAAAGTGTAAACGCTGAATTCCCGGTTCCGAATCCTGATTTCGATGAAAAACGCCGTTTTGGATGGGGTCAACATCCGGACAAAGAAAAGTAACATAACAATGCAGTCGTTTGAAAATCTCAAAAATCAACTTTAAAAATCAATCAAAGGCAATGTTCTGTAAAAAATCAATAGGTGAGGTAGGTCATATTCTGGCCATACATTTTGTGTCTGCACAAACAGAAAATACAAACGAAAAACCCAATATCCTGTTCGTCATTACCGACCAGCAGTATCTTGGTATGATAAGCTTCCCATGCAATCCCTAAGTGTAAACTCCGGGTTCAGATGGTCTGGCTACTCAAGTTGTTCGTATGAGAGAGCGTATAGTCCCAATCCTGTTTGTGTCCCTTCACGCATAGCCATGATGACGGGGTATTTCAGAGTGCCTTTGGCCTTAGTAACTACTCCGTAGCCGAGATAGAATTGAAGATGTATGAACACCATTTTTATAAAGCCGACGGGGAAGAGCTTGACCGACTCATCGAAGCGGCATAATAACAGAAAGGAGGAAAATATGGATGCTAGCATGGGAGTGTATGTGAGCGATGTGGTCGCATAGTCCCACTATCAGCTAAAAAGTGGCATGCGCCCTACATGGGCAAAGAAAAACAGAAGTTTAAAACTGCAGAGTTAAACTAATTTGGCTGCAATTGACCTGCTTTTGCCCCCAGACCGGAATATCGCCGGTTCAAAAAATTCAAATTAGATTTTTAAGTAAAAAATTCAGAAGAATGAAAAAATCAGTTGTGTTTAGCCTTGTTTATTTCGTTACAATGGCAGTTATGTTGACTCCGATGTCAATTCTGGGAACGGAAAAGAGTCCGCCGGCATCTCAGGAAAAAAAGGAGATTTATACTCCTGCACCAAAAGCTTCTCCGCGTATCAACGGACCCCTTGTATACGGATGCACACCTGGAAAGCCTTTCCTTTACCGGATTCCATGCCAGGGCAACCGCCCGGTTCGTTTTACCGTCAAAGGATTGCCAAAAACACTTAAACTGGATCCTTCAACGGGCATCATCTCCGGAAAGTCTCCTGCTAAAGGGACTTATGCCCTGACAATAAAAGCCAAAAATTCGAAAGGCAAAGACTCCAGGGAACTCAAAATTATTGCGGGCGACAAACTTGCACTGACACCTCCCATGGGATGGAACCACTGGTATGCCCATTACGACCGGATCACAGATGTAATGATGCGTGAGGCCGCTGATATCATGATAAAAAGCGGGATGGCCGACGTTGGTTATAATTATGTGAACATCGATGACTGCTGGATGAATGCGCCTAAAAATAACGATCCCAAAAGGGTCGGTCCGCTGAGAGATGACAAGGGAAACATCCTTCCAAACAGCCATTTCCCGGATATGAAGGCACTTACCGGCTACATTCACGACAAAGGACTTAAAGCAGGAATTTATACCTCACCCAGCACCTTGTCTTGTAGTGGTTTTGCAGGTACGTGGCAACACGAAGAGCAGGATGCACGCCAGTTTGCCTCCTGGGGATTTGACTTTCTCAAATACGACTTGTGTACATACCACAGGATAGCCGGGAAGGCTATAAGCCTGGAAGATCATCAGAAACCATTCAGGCAAATGGGCACGATTCTGAAATCGCTGGATCGTGATGTGGTTTTCAATCTCTGTCAGTATGGTAGAGGAGAGGTATGGAAATGGGGCGGTGAAGTGGGCGGACATTGCTGGAGAACCTCCCGTGATTTGGGATTTGAACTCGACAGGATCTTCGAGGTCGCCATTAAAAACAGCGAATACAGGACATATTCAAAACCTGGAGAATGGAACGATCCTGACTATATCCAGATTGGTTGGATTGGCAACGCCTCCAAAATGGGGAATTCTGAACTTACGCCCATGCCTGCAGCCATGCAATATGCCTATATGTCGTTGTGGAGCCTGATGGCTGCACCACTCATCTATAGCGGGGATATGTCCAAATTGGATGAATTTACCCTGAACGTTTTGTGCAATCCGGAAGTAATTGAAGTCAACCAGGATCCGCTGGGGGAATGTGGTACAGTGATCCATCGAAATGAGAAGTGCTTTGTGATGATTAAGAACCTGGTTGACGGATCAAAAGCAATAGGCTTTTTCAACCGTGGGGAAAAGGAAGCTGCGGTTTCAGCCGAGTGGAAAGAACTGCAGGTCTCTGACAAACAACTCGTAAGGGATTTGTGGCATCAAAAAGACCTTGGCATTTTCAGAGAGAAGTATATCGCAAATGTCCCTGCTCAAGGGGTGGTAATGGTTAGAATAACAGGAAAAACCAAGTAAAGAAAAGGGGAAATGGCATTCCTCCATCTCCTCTTTTCAAACTTTATCTTACCTCCGGAGGATAATTCTCACGCAGAAATTTTTTGACTGTCGTAGTCAGATGCTGGGAAGTACCTCCATAAATACCATCCAAACGCATTGGATGGGAAATAAAATAATTGGTCAAAATCAAGTAGCTTTTTTCCAGTTGTCAGAATAATACCAGTTTTAAAAACAATATGAATTATTTAATAAATCTTTTCCCAATGAAAAAAAAAGGGGCTTATTTAATTCTATTTTCAATTGTTTCGTTTTTATTACTTTCTGAACTTCATGGTCAGGGAGTACCTTGTGAAATAACTCCTTCAACAATTTCAAAATGGGAACAACAGGGAAAAGGGAGATGGAAAGTTTTAGTCAATAAGCAGGAAAAAAGCCTTCAGGGGATTGCTCCGGAATATCTTCTCCAATGGTACCCGGATGAAAGTGGTTCACAGGGAAAACTAAGGTCACAAGTATTCACCATAGAAAAGGAATTCCAGGTTTTCAGCATAGCTGGCAAGTGGGGGAAAAATTTATTCGGAAAGCTTGATTATAATAGAATAAGGCTGGTCTCCTATCCCGGCAGTGATCTGCTCAGGGAAACGGTAAGCAATAACTACCCCTTTTTATCTGAAGAAAGATGGTCAACGAAAGAATTAATCGGGGGAAAAGTACAACTGGAAATCGTTTCTCCTGCAATTTGCCAATTACAAGGCGATAATCTTGAGTGGATTGCCTTTGGAAATTACCGGCAGGTAAGTGAAAAACTGCCTGCTAATCCACAAAGTGAACTGGTACAGGCTGTCGTGATCGATGAAAATGCTTCACCGGTATATTGTCGAAACATACCGTTTCTTGCTGTTGATCCAGTACTGAGAAATAAAACAACAAGAATTATTGAAGCAAACCGGGAGATAATTTCTGTGAATGCAATGGCAGAAACATTATTTCTCCTGGGCATGATCAATTATGGATGGGAGAATGGCGTTGCTCACTGGAGTGAACATCCCGAAATACGCAAAAAGAGAAATGATCAGAACTATATCGGAAACAGGATAGGTTTGATTCATATTCAATATGAGAATGGTGGTTCAGATACCATTCCGCTAATTGTCGGATCAACTGTATGGTTTTCAAACCACTGGTCACATGGCGCCGATAAAGCAGTTTCCATTCCCTGCCAGGAACCCTTTGCTTCCCGCCCCGAATTGATGAAGATTCTCAGGAATTCACTTTTAGTATATGAAGATCAATATAATTCGTCTTTTGCCTCAGATTATAAACATTTTTACCTGGTTGTTAAACCACGGAGCGAAAAAATTAAAAATATCATAGTCGAGGATGATATCAATACCAGGGGCGCTCCGCTTTTGTCGGCCATATCATTAACAGGTAAAGCTCAGAAGGGAATGCATTCGTTTGGGATGGTAAGGATTGACCCCGAGGATTTCTCAGTCAGCTATGATATTAATAAACCTCAAGGTATAAACATGAATGTCAAAATACTTGCTGATGTATTGTATACCAAACATTCAGATCTTCCGGAAAATCCTGAAATATTAACTATCCCTTCCGGACTGGATGCTACAACCATCCGGTTTTTAGGTAGTAAAGAAGCAAACTGGTTGAGCAATTTATGGGCAGCTAACCTTGTTCAGATACATGACAAATTTGATGCCGCAACCGGATATTTCAGAGAGACCGGTGATGATTGTCCATGGTATGGTGGATACAGAGGTATAGGTACCTGGAATGTACAGGGCATTTACCCGGCAGCATACTCCCGAACCAGCGATCATTATGTGACCCTGGCTTTGCGTCATATAAATATTCCTCAGAGAGAGAGTTCTTTTGTCGATTTTTGCGATTATTTCCTTTACTACTTCAGGAGCAACAGAGATCCGGAAAAAGGTCCGCCAAATGATAATCTGGATATCAGCCGTTATCCAAAAGGTGCTCCTCCACATTGGGCAATGGAATTGAATAATGGATCGTACAAGGGGGGAAGTAGGCAGATAAACGAAATTGATGGAGATGAGGAAATGGACGGGCATGCTTCAACAATCATCGGGCGATGGGTTGCATGGAGACTCCAGGGAGGTTCTGCTAATGACTGGTTATTGAGAAAGCGTGAAAACATCTTTAATAAAAGTCGCTGGGAGAGTACAATAGATGCTACAGAGTTTATTTGCTGGCTAATGGATTATACAGGCAGGGATCTTGTTTATTCGGAGGGTGAATTTACCGGATGGGGCGGCATAAGAAAAAATTATTGTCTGGTTCCGGAAAATATGCGGAATGAAACCGACTATGCAAAAATCAAAGAGAACTATGCCAACTGCAATATGTATGAGCCCTATCCTAATTTTGCCTGTATGACAGCCCTTCATTGTGCAGCAGAAATGGCAAATTCAGTGGGGAATAGTCAAATGGAGGATAAGTGGAATTTTTATGCTGAAAAGATTAAGAAGGCAATGTTGAGACAGTTAATCTGCGGAGATTTTAATGAATTGACATGGAAAATTTCTCCTTATTCCATATTAACAACCTTTCAGGACAGACTTGTTCAAACTTTTTTTTCCCTATATAAGGAAGGCCTTGACCCGCAAAAATGGAATCAGGAAATGCTTACAATCACCAGGAATACATACCATGAACACATGAAGATGCCATACAAATATCAGCCTGTACTGGCAATGGGTTACGGACATGGCTGGCTGACACATGCTGCTCTTTTACTCGACGAAATGGATGATGCTGGCACTTTATTGGTGAATGCAGCGAAATATTCTTACGACAAAAACATGAATTATGTGGATTCTGTAAGGGGAAATGACTGGAGAAAATGGATGTGGATTATTCCCGAGGGAACTAACATTTTGCCAGACGGAAGCTGGCACCGGATCAATGACCTTTCCAACGGCGCAAATCAGGGTCCGGTAATGCATGCAATTGAAGCTTGTGCCGGTGTAGATGATACCAACAATGCGTTCATAAAAATATTGCCCCGAATCCCTGACCCCATGGAAGGTATTTCAGTGATCAATCATGCAGTTCTTATCAAGGAGGGGAATAATCTGGTAAAGGCTAAAGTTGACTATGAATATAATAAGGGGGAAAGCTTTATCCTGAATAGCAGTATACAGATTCCAGATCTCTCAGTAAGATTTGGTCCTTTCGAAAGTTCTGAAGAAGGTACACTTGTCATAGAAAAATTCAAAAAACAGGGTTATTCAGCAGAAGCAACCGTTTCAGGCAGCTACAAAAACAAACCAGCAACCTGGGTTTGGATAAAAAATCAAAAGAATATTAAAAGCTTAAAGATTAATCTATGAGGTAGGAAAGCAATGTACCCGATTACTTCCAACTATGTTTTGGGAAAAATTAAATACTAATATCATGAATAAACTACTGTCATTTATCACTTTGGCTGCTACTTTAACAGCCTGCAATACCAAAGAACCTGAAAAACTCAATGTTCTATTTATTGCGGTCGACGATTTGCGACCAGAGCTGAACTGTTACGGGAACTCACATATTCATTCGCCCAACATTGATAAACTGGCAAATTCAGGAAGCATGTTCAGCCGTGCCTACTGCAACATTCCGGTATGCGGTGCTTCAAGGGCAAGCCTTTTATCAGGAATGCACCCAACCCGGAAAAGGTTCACAACCTGGTTTACCCGAACCGATGAAGATGCCCCCGCAGTAGTTACTCTTCCTGAACATTTTAAAACCAACGGTTATACAACAATCAGTTATGGTAAAGTATTCCACCATCCCGATGATGGACTTCAAAGCTGGAGTGAAACACCCTGGCGGCCAGATTATCCAAACGATATAAATATTCAGGAATTATCGCGCGATTACCAGGACTCCGACAACCTTTGGACCCGCGATTCGCTATTGCCCGGTGGTGCAGCCGGTCCGGCATGGGAAAAATCTGACGTACCGGACAACACTTACTTTGACGGACTCATTGCCGATAAGGCACTTGAAAGACTTAATATGTTGCAAAATTCAGATGCACCTTTTTTCCTTGCTGTGGGTTTTGTGAAGCCACATTTGCCCTTTAACGCTCCTTCAAAATATTGGGACATGTATACCCGTGAAGAAATTCAACTGGCGCCAAATCCTTATATGCCGGAAAATGCACCCAAAGAAGCCATTTATAATTTTGGTGAATTAAGGGCCTATTCCAATATTCCCAAAGATGAAAAACCATTGGAGGATTCGCTGGCGTATAACCTGAAACATGGTTATTATGCCTGTGTAAGTTATACTGATGCGCAAATCGGAAAGCTATTGGATAAGCTTGAAGAAACAGGTCTTGCAAAAAATACCATTGTTGTTATATGGGGCGACCATGGCTGGAGCCTGGGTGAACACACCCACTGGTGTAAGCACACCTGTTTTCATAATTCTTTGCAAGTGCCAATGATAGTAAGGGCACCCGGAATTAAGCCTTCAAAACCTTTAGGGTTAACAGATTTCATAGATATCTTCCCATCGCTGTGCGAACTTGCGGACCTCAAAATACCAGAACAATTGCAGGGAAATAGTTTTGTGGACAAAATGAAAGATCCGAAACTAAATCAAGATACTGTTTACTGCAGGTATCCAAACGGTGAAACAATTGTTACAGAGCGATATGTCTATACCGAATACCATAGTGAAGCTGGAATTTACCTGTCAAATATGCTCTATGACCATCAAACAGATCCATTTGAGAATGTAAACATTGCTGGTAAACCAGAAATGCAGGGAATAAAAGATTCGCTTAGCACAGCACTCAGAAAACATATAGAAAAGGTAAATTAAAATTTCTAAAATACTGAAATACAATGCCTATTGTAGAATATGTGTAATTTAAAAATGTATGTAGCGATATGAAAAAAAGTCAATTATTACTTTTCATGTTTTTTTATTTATGCATAGTGCATGGCTTTGCACAAAATAAGACATTTCAATTAGGAGATGATAGCCTGAAAATTCAATTTGAAGTAGTTAGCAACAGATTGAAGGAAAGACTTATGCTGCCTTCTGTTTATAATGGAAACATAATTATTCAAAATACTGTTGATGAGGCCGATCTGTCGGTTTCAATGCATTGCACCGGCGAAGACCGTGCATCGCACCATGGTGCTAAACTTTGTGGTGGTATGCCTGGACTCAGGCTTCATTATGAGAGATATGAAGAAAAAAATACAAAGTGGGGAAAGCAGGTTATCGTTTATCAAAAAGACCCAATACTCAACCTTTCTATTGAATCTTATTACGATTTCTATTCAGGGACCAATACTTGTCGTAGATACACGATTGTCCGGAATCAGGGGAAAAAAGAAGTGGGAATCGAGTACCTGAGCTCTGCAATGATAAACAATATCGGTAATCTGGGTTATGGAAGTGTTGATGATAAAGTTCTGATTCACTGGGCGTTTAACTCATGGAAAGGAGAAGGACAATGGAAAAGTAATCGCCCTTCAGAAATGGGATGGACAGAAAACGGGGCGTTTAATCTATCGGGAGTATTTCACACCAATATTGGATCCTGGTCGTCGGTAAAAGAATTACCCATGGCGATGATCGAGAACAAAGCAGTCGGGCTTACCTGGTTCTGGCAAATCGAACATAACGGATCGTGGCATTGGGAGTTCTCCAATGTCCGTACACGAGGTGATAATAATAACTATTCCACAACCACTCCAACCTATGTTTATTTGGGAGGCCCCGATGAAGAACATCACCACGCCTGGAAATCGCTCAAACCCGGCCAGATCTATCAAACAGTACCCGTTGCCATTGGTTGTGTCTCGGGTGGATTTGGTGAGGCTGTGGCTGCACTTACCAAATATCGCCGCAAAGCCTGTCTTGCCCCCCATCCTGATAACCAAAACTGTCCAGTGATTTTCAATGATTACATGAATTGTTTGTTTGGTGATCCTACCACCGAAAAGGAGAAACCCATCATAGAAGCAGCTGCTAAAGCAGGATGCGATTACTATGTGATTGATGCAGGCTGGTATGCCGAGCGTAATGAATCGTGGTGGAACTCTGTAGGCATGTGGCAACCCGGGAATAGCCGCTTTCCTGGTGGTATCGAAGAACTGTTGCAGCTTATTCGCGACAAAAATATGACCCCTGGTCTTTGGCTTGAAATAGAACGATCTGGAGTTAATTCACCTCTTAGTACCAAACCTGACGATTGGTTTTTTATGCGGCATGGGAAGAGGGTAATTGATAACAGCAGTAATTTCCTTGATTTCAGAAATCCGCAGGTTATTGCCCACGCCAATGAAGTGGTTAACCGTATAGTTAATACCTATGGTGCAGGCTATATTAAAATGGACTACAATTTCAATGCTCTGATGGGTACCGAAACCAATGGGAGCAGTATGGGACAAGGCTTACTCGAGCATCAGAGAGCATACCTTAACTGGATGAATGAAGTATATAAGAAGTATAATGATCTGGTTATTGAAAATTGCGGAAGTGGTGGCTGCCGAATGGATTATGCCATGCTATCGCAAAATCAGTTGCAGTCTTCCAGCGACCAGACAGATTATCGCAAATATCCCGCTATTTTAGTAGGGACGATGGCCGCTGTTCTTCCGGAACAAAATGCTGTCTGGTCATATCCATTGAAAAATGGTAACCGGTATGAGGCTTCATTCAATATGGTTAATGCCATGCTGGGCCGGATTCATCAAAGCGGACACCTTGCCGAACTTCCGGAAGAAAGTTTCAACCAGGTCAAAATAGGGATTGAAATCTATAAAGCTGAATTGGCACCGGTTATTCCGAAGGCCATTCCCTTTTTCCCTTTTGGGATGACTGATATTTCGGATAAGTTCACACCCGTAAGTTTAGGTCTCGAAGATCAAAAAGCTGATTATTATGCTGTTTGGCGACTTGAAGGAAATAACGTAATTCGTCTGAATCTAAAAAACAAAGGTAAAGCTGATATTCTTTATCCAACCGATTTAGAAATAAAAATGATTCAAGGCGCTGATGTAATAACCATCTCGTTTCCTAGACAATATATGGCTGCCATAATAAAAGTGACCAAATAGTTAACAAATAATAAAATCAAAATTTTTATGAAAAATGGACAACATAATTTCATTTTCGGAATTGGCGTAATTTTTGCACTTACATTTTCAACTGTTAATTGTGCGGCACAGAAATCAACCCCAAATTTCAGAGATGCCAAAGTTTCTATGGAAGAACGTATTAATGATCTTATAAGCAAGCTAACACTTGAGGAAAAAGCAGGTCAAATGGCGCACAGTTCCCCGGCAATAGAACGTTTGGGCATTCCCGTATATAACTGGTGGAACGAAGCCCTGCACGGGGTTGCACGTTCGGGCAATGCCACGGTTTTCCCACAGGCCATTGGTTTGGCTGCCACGTTCGACGAAGACCTGGCCTTTCGCACCGCCAATGCTATTTCCGACGAAGCCCGGGCCATCTACCATGCAGCCATCAAAAACAAACATCACCTTCGCTATGGTGGATTAACCTTTTGGACACCTAACATAAACATTTTCAGAGACCCACGTTGGGGGCGCGGACAGGAAACCTATGGCGAAGACCCGTATCTGACCGGAACCATGGGACTTAATTTTGTAAATGGTTTGCAGGGCAATGACCCGAACTACCTGAAAGTGGCCGCCTGCGCCAAGCATTATGCCGTGCATAGCGGCCCTGAGCGCTTGCGCCATGAGTTCAATGCCGTGGCTTCAGATAAAGACATGTTCGAAACCTACCTGCCTGCCTTTAAGATGCTGGTTGATGGCAAAGTTGAATCGGTGATGTGCGCTTACAACCGCACAAACAGCCAGCCCTGCTGTGGAAGTACAAGTCTGCTGGGCGATGTTCTCCGAAACAAGTGGGGTTTCAAAGGCCATGTGGTATCCGATTGCTGGGCACTAAAAGATATTCACGAAGGCCATAAAGTAACGAAATCAGTGGTTGAATCGGCTGCCTACGCCCTGAAAAACGGCGTAAACCTGAATTGTGGCGACGAGTATTATCCATATTTGATCGAAGCCGTAAAACAAGGGCTTGTGACCGAAAAAGAAATTGACCAGTCGCTTGCCGTACTTTTGCGCACCCGTTTCCGGTTAGGAATGTTCGATGAGCAGGATAAGAACCCATATGCCAAAATTCCCGAATCAGTGATTAATTCCCCTCAGCACCGGAAACTTGCCCTCGAATCTGCCCAAAAATCTATCGTTTTGTTAAAAAATAATGGCGTTTTGCCCTTAAAAAATACCATTCCATATCTTTTTGTTACCGGTCCGAATGCAGCGAATGTTGATGCGCTTATAGGAAATTACTACGGTGTAAATCAGCAAATGGTAACTATTCTGGAAGGCATCAGCGGACGATTGGCCAATGGTAGTCTTGTTCAATACAAACCCGGGTTTTTACTGGACCGTGAAAACACAAACCCCATTGATTGGACTTCGGGAGATGCCAAAGAAGCCGATGCTATGGTAGTTGTTATGGGATTAACCGGAAATCTTGAAGGCGAAGAAGGTGAGGCCATTTCTTCTCCCGATTTTGGAGACCGTTTATCATACGAACTTCCCCGAAACCAAATAGAATTTCTAAAGAAATTACGAAAAGACAATAAAAAACCGGTAATTGTGGTCATTACGGCTGGTAGTCCGGTGAATATGGCCGAAATAAGCGAGCTTGCCGATGCTGTTTTATTTGCCTGGTACCCGGGAGAAGAAGGCGGAAACGCAGTGGCAGATATTATTTTCGGAAATGTTTCGCCTTCGGGACGATTGCCCATCACCTTCCCAAAATCGCTCGAACAACTGCCACCTTATGCTGATTACAGCATGAAAGACCGTACCTACCGCTACATGGAACAGGAACCTTTTTATCCATTCGGGTTCGGATTGAGCTATACATCATTTACCTACAGTAATATTGCAGTTAAACAGGCTGGGAACGTAATAAAAGTTTCGGTAAACGTAAGCAACAGCGGAAATATTGATGCTGATGAAGTAATACAGCTGTATCTTTCTTCTCCAATGGCAGGCAAAGGGCATCCTCTCTATAATCTATCATCATATAAAAGAATAAGTCTGAAAGGCGAAGAAACCAGAATCATGGAATTTGAACTGCCTAAATCAAAATTTATGCTGGTAGCAGCCGATGGAACCAACTTTTTGCCAAAGGGTGATTTTAAAATGTATGTTGGTGGCGCACTGCCAACAATGCGCAGCCTTGAACTTGGCAGCAATGCTCCGATCAGTCTGGAAATTTCTGAAAAACTGCTAAATAAGCTTAAATAAGTCTTTACTATTGGTTGAACTCGATATTTGTCACGGGATTAAGGCAATAGCTTTTAACCCGGATATTTCATATGGTCATAGGAATTATTCGGCTGAAAGAAACTAAACAGATTATAAAGAAAACACGATTAAGTATGGTTAAAAAAATAATGACCGATTGAATCCTGTTGCTTTGGAAGATCGACCTTTTGACTGGTAAATTTCAAGCCTGGATAAATCTAGGTTTCACATAACTGAAAATCGAACTCAATGAAAATAATCAATGGAAAATTTTAGACATAACAAAAGCTGCCAATAATGTATAAAAATAATAAACGAGATAGTAGTAATATCATGAGTTTTAGTCCGCTTAAACTTACTTGTAGCTTGACAGAAAAGTACCACGCAGTCGGCTACTATTCTTATACTAAACGATCTGGGGATAAAAGTAACCGGAAACGGAAATTTATTGAAAGTCGAATTTCCGGATGAATATATGGCTTGTATTGTCGAAATTGAATTCAGAAAATGAAATGCCATGAAACCATAAAGCATTGTTGTCAAGTAAATAAATTCATATATTGAAATAGAAACATTTTTATAAAAATTAAACAAATGCAAAATAACATTCTTATTCTATTCATAATTTTTTGCCTTACTTCTACAAATGTCTTTGCTGGCAAGGGAGAGGGGATAAATATAAAAAACACGGAACCATCTGTTATTCTTACACCAAAGCCAGTCTCCGCACCGCGCATAAACGGACCTAAAATTTACGGTGCGCGCCCCGGAAATCCGTTTTTGTATCGCATCCCGGCGCAGGGTGAACGCCCGATGACGTTTTCCGCGAGCGGTATGCCCAAGGGACTTCAGCTCGACGCACAGACCGGTATCATTACTGGCACAACGCCACCGCATGGCGAATACAAAATCACCCTCCATGCGAAAAACGCCCACGGCCACGATCGCCGCAGTCTTAAGCTTGTGAGTGGTGACAAGCTTTCCCTCACCCCGCCAATGGGGTGGAATTCCTGGTATGCCCACAAAGGACGCATAACCGATGCAAAGATGCGAGAGGCGGCAGATATCATGATTAGCAGCGGCATGGCCGACGTAGGGTATCAATATGTCAACGTTGATGCATGTTGGCAGGTGTATCCAATCCCTGCTGCTTTTAGCACGAATCCGGAGTCAAAGGATGCAACCGATTGGGCTGGACGCCCACGATCGAATCCTGTTCTTGCTAATGGGCCGGGGATGCGTGGAGAAAATCCTCCACGTGATGAAAATGGCATAATCAGGCCAAACAGAAATTTTCCGGATATGAAAGGGATGACCGATTATATTCATGGCCTTGGATTGAAGGCAGGAATTTATTCAAGTCCGGGAGTATGGGATTGTGTGGATGCTTCTGGTTCCTGGCAGCATGAGGAGCAGGATGCTGAGACCTATGCCGGTTGGGGTTTTGATTTTCTGAAATACGACTTTTGTAGCTATGGTAGTATGTCAGGTAATTTTAATCGACCGTTGCCCGAACTTGATGATATGATTCGGCCGTTTAAACTCATGGGCGGGTTGCTCCGTCATCAGTCACGCGACATCGTTTTTAACCTCTGCCAATACGGCTGGAACGATGTATGGAAATGGGGAGAGGAAGTCGGTGGACAATCGTGGCGCACGGGTGGCGATCTCGGTAACGAGTTGAGTCGTCTCTTCGAAGTGGCACTCAAAAATTGCGAATATCGAGACTGGCAAAAGCCCGGCGCGTGGAACGATCCAGACTACATCCAGATCGGATACATTTACAATTGGAAAAACAATACTGCACCATGTCCATTTACCCCCACAGAGCAGTATTCGTTCATGTCACTCTGGGCACTTATGGCCTCGCCGCTTTTCTTTAGTGGTGACATGAGCAAACTCGACGAGTTTACACTCAATGTGCTGTGCAATCCAGAGGTAATTGATGTGGATCAAGACCCACTCGGCCAGTGCGCCCGTGTTGTGAAACTTGATGAGGGCACGTTCCTTATGGTGAAGGATCTGGCGGATGGCACGAAAGCGGTCGGGTTGTGCAATCAAAGCGAAAACAAAGTGAGCGTCACAGCCAAATGGAGCGACGTCGGCGTGAAGGGTAAACTACGGGTTCGCGATCTGTGGCGGCAAAAAGACCTCGGAAAATTCAGCAGCGAGTTCGTAGCCGAAGTGCCGAGCCGTGGCGTGGTGCTGCTCAAAATTGGCAAGCCTAACCTTTAAATAAATGAAGAAAATTAATTAACTGAAAATCAGATCAGTATATATTATACATTTATCTGTACATCATGATTATTTCAAGGCTTAGTCTATTTCATTAAACACAATTATATGACACCAAGAGAGAGACTGATAAAAACGTTGAACCATGAAACACCCGACCATTTATGCGTGGACATGGGTGCTGGCGGGCAGACTGGAATCGGTGCAACTGCCTTGCATCACCTGAATCAGGCACTTTTCCCCGGATACAAAGAGAAAGTGAAGATTATTGAACCTTTCCAGATGTTAGGTGGTGTGGAAGAACCACTTCTGAAAAAACTGCAACTCGATGTTGTTGGCGTCCACGGCCTTACTACCTTATTCGGGTTTAAAAATGAAAACTGGAAACCATTTACAATGCCTGATGGAACAGAAGTATTAGTTCCTGATAAATTTAATTATAAAAGAGATGCGAATGGAGCATATCTAATTTATCCGGAAGGTGATTTTTCAGGCCAGCCGAGTGCAAAAATGCCCGATTCCGGTTTTTTCTTTGATGCCATAACAAGACAGGAGCTTATTGATGATGAAAAGTTAGACCCACAGGATAATTCCGAAGATTTTGGGATACTGTCAGAAAATGACCTGGATTATTATGCCAGAACTACCCGGCAATTGTACGAAGAAACCGATTATGGCATTTATGTCACTCTCCCCGGAATGGCTTTCGGTGATGTTGCTCTCGTACCAGCTACCTGGCGGAAGCAGACAAAAGGCATCCGCGACATCCAGGAATGGGTTATGTCGCTTCTGATGCGACCTGATTATTTATACCAGGTATTTGAAAAACAATGCGAGATAGCCATGAAGAATGTAGAATTGTTGGCTAAAGCTATTGGGCATCATGCACAGGTAGTTTTTGTCAGCGGAACTGATTTTGGCACCCAAAATAGCTTGTTTATTGGACTTGAAACCTACCGTTCGCTGTTCAAACCCTTTCAAAAAGCCATTAACGACAAAATTCACGAACTGACTGATTGGAAGATCTTCATCCACAGTTGCGGCGCTATTTATGATCTGATCCCCGACCTGATCGAAGTTGGCTTCGATGTATTGAATCCGGTACAGGTCTCTGCAACAGGCATGGATGCAGAAAGGCTGAAGAAAGAATTCGGAAAAGACCTCGTGTTTTGGGGGGGTGGTGTTGATACCCAAAAAACCTTGCCATTCGGGACACCCGACGAAATCTATCGTGAAGTCCGCGAACGGATCGATATTTTCAGCAAAGGCGGAGGGTTTGTATTTAATCCCATCCACAACATTCAAAGCAATGTGCCTGTAGAAAATATCCTGGCGATGTTCAGGGCAGTAAACGATGCACGCGGATTTAAATCAGACTTTTGAAATGAAACAGGCAACAGAATATAACTACCGATACATTTGGATGATATCTCTGGTTGCTGCTATGGTGGCTTTTTGTTCGGTTATGATTGGATTCTGATTGGGTTAAGTAACCAACTTCATCTTACCGGATTTCCTGTGCTGATATTAACGGTTTTGGCCATTGCTTTCTATTCGTTCTTGATGGCTCCTATCGTTTGGGCATTGTTATCAGAGATGTTTCCGAACAGGATCCGGGGAACAGCCATGTCGATCGCAGTGTTTACATTATAGAGTGGCTCAAAAGAGTACTGGAAATAATTCCGGAATATCCTGCCAACAAAATCGGCGACCTGCTACCACAGAATCTAAAGCTTTAATCACTCACAATTTTTTTCAACTAAAAGCATAACAACCATCAGAAGATATGATGGGTTGGTCGGACGGATACAAAAAAATATAACGGTCGAAGTTGCAACATCCATTTCTGTCCAGGTTTGTTAGGCGTTTAGGTCGAACAGATAATCAGAAAATCGAGTTTATTTTAAAGATGTAACTTGATCCTTGAATGCAGTAGGCGTAGTATCACAGTAGATTTTAAATTGACGGTTAAAGTAGGAAGTATTCTCATAACCGCATTCAAATCCAATCTCTATAATGGTTAAGTCTGATTCAGCTAAAAGTTTTCGGGCATGCATAATACGCGTTTCATTTACAAATTCCGAAAACTTTTTCTTTGTTTTTCGTTTGAAATACCTACAGAAAGCAGACCTCTGCATATTAGCGACTGATGCTGCAACATCGAAACTGATTTTCTTCTGGAAATTTTCAGCAACATATTTGTATATATTAGTTATAACCTTTGAATCATTTAAATTACTGATGTTTAGAGTATTTTCAGGGCATAATAATTTAATATTTCTTTTAGAAGAAAGTTCATCTAATATGATTAGAAAATCTCCTAATCTTCTTAAGTTCTTCTTCTGATTTAATCGCAAAAATTTCTTTAAAATTGATTTTTTCGGACTGCAAAATTGTATCCCATATTTTGATTTTTCCAGTAGTCTTATTAACTGGGAAGCTTCTCTTGTGTTGAAAAACCGATTCTCAAGAAAATCTTTTTGAAATTGAATGACTACAGCATGAGCAGAGATATTTTCTAATTCATATCCACTTGTATTGAAGAAACAGTGGGGCAATCCAGGTGCAAATAAAAATAAATCTCCATCAGTAAAGTTTAACACATTATTTCCTATATATAATTTGCCGTGGCTTTTTTTTATTAAGATAAGTTCGTATTCATCATGCAGATGGAAAGGTGAATTGAAACGAGGCAGGATGAATTCCTGAAAATGAAAAATACAATTTTCATCAAAAAAAAGTTTTTCGTAAGCAATTTCCATAATAATATTTAATTAATGATCCATTCAATACACTAAGTGTGTAAATATAGTTCATGATTCAGCACATTGAATGCTACACTTTATGGTTCTTAAACATCTATAATTGTATTTCCAGAGGTTGAAGGAATATGATGTAGTTTTAAACATCTGCATAGGATTTTAATAAAAATTATTTTATTTAAATATTTTATTTATGATTGAATATAAGCATAGTACAGACATGTTGGTAAACAAGGCGAGAGAAAAAGGAATTGTAATCCCAGGTTTTAATATTCCTTATCTTCCAATGATGGAGCCCGTAATGAGAGCCCTTCATGACACGGATACTTTTGGGATGATTATGGTCGCTCGTCTTGAATGGATCAAATTTAAATCGGGAAGCATGAAATCTATTCGCGATGAATATGAAAAATTAAAGGACAGACGATTTACACGGCTTCATCTTGATCATGTACCTGTGATTGATGAAGATAATCTGCATACTAATTTTGAACGTATTATTGCTGAAGCGATTGACCTTGGATATGATTCGGTGATGATAGACGGTTCACGTCTTTCATTGGCAGATAATATTGAGGCGACCCGCAAAATTGCTTTGTTGGCCCATAATGCAGGCATCCCGATTGAAGCTGAACTCGGAGCAGTAATGGGTCATGAATCAGGACCATTGCCTCCATATGAAGAACTTTTTGCTTCAGGAAAAGGATTTACCTCGCCGGAAGAAGCAAAACGCTTTGTAGAGGAGACCCAAACTGACTGGTTGTCAGTAGCCATTGGAAATATTCATGGAGCTATATCTGCTGTAACACGGACTGAGAAGAAAATAGAAGCCCGTCTTGCTATACCTCACTTAAAATTGATTAATGAATCTGTAAATATTCCTCTTGTATTACATGGAGGAACTGGCATTGCCAAAGAATACCTGATGCAGTCATTTAAGCAGGGTATAGCTAAAATAAACATCGCTACAGCCATAAGACAACCTTATGAAAAACTGATGAATGATTCAGTTTCTACTGCACAGGAAGCAGTTTATCGTGAAATGCTCGACCTTATCAATAATCAACTTGAAATTGCAGGATCAGCTAATCGTATTTTTTAAAATGAAAATCTTAGATCTTACAAAATAGCAATAATAATTTTTGCCCAATAAAACTAATAAATATTAAGATTATGAAAAAGCAAAAATCGACTTTCGCGCTTTATTTTGGCAACCGTGGATTTTTCCCGGAATCATTAATAGCTGAAGCCCGCACGGAACTAAGCGAAATCTTGAAAAAGTTAGGTCATGATTTCCTGATGTTAGAAAGTAATCTGACCCGTTTCGGAGCTGTTGAAAGTCCTGAAGAAGGCCGTAAATACGCCAAGTTCCTCGATGAACACAAAGGTAAGTTTGAAGGTGTAATTCTTTGTCTTCCGAATTTTGGTGACGAAACCGGTGCCATTTCTGCCCTTCAGGATGCCGGTGTGCCTATTTTTATTCTGGCCTATCCTGACGATTTATACAAATTGAAATTCCACCAGCGTCGTGATGCATTCTGTGGTAAATTCTCCATCATGGATGTCTTTTACCAATATCAGTTGCCTTATACTGCTTTTATGCCACATACTGTTCATCCGTTCTCTAAAGAATTCGAAGAGCAGATTGATATTTTCGACAAAGTCTGTAAAGTTGTAAAAGGCATGAAACGAATGACAGTCGGTGCTATCGGCGCAAGAACTACTGCATTTAAAACTGTCCGCTACGACGAGCTAACATTGCAAAAATATGGTATTACCACCGAGGTACTTGATTTGTCTGAAGTTTTCAGACGGGTCCGGTTGGTGGATATTGAGTCAGTAGCCGCAAAACAAAAAGCCTACCGTCTAACAAATTACACTAATTTCAAGAAAGTTCCGGCAAAAGCGTTTGAGAATATGGTCCGTTTCGGTGTTGTACTTGATGATATTATTGTTGAATATAGTCTTGATGCACTTGCATTACGCTGCTGGATTGAAATGGAAATGGAATTTGGAGTTGCTCCGTGCTCTTTATTGAGTGAAATTAACGATCGTGGAATTCCGGCAGCTTGTGAACTCGATATCTGTAACGCAATAACCATGCATGCGCTTAATCTGGCATCTGGGAAACCGGCTACTTGTCTCGACTGGAACAATAACTATGACACCGATCCCGATAAATGTATCCTGTTCCACTGCGGCCCGGTACCGCAGAGTCTCATGACAGGCAAAGGAGAAGTGATTGACCATCCGATGTTCGCCAAGGCACTGGGTGAAGGAAATGGTTGGGGTCCCAATGTAGGTCGGATTGCTCCAAACAAAATCACTTTTGCCAGTTCCAAAACACAAGATGGAAAAATTCACATTTATCTGGGCGAAGGAGAGTTCACTAACGATGTGATTCAGGAAGGATTCTTTGGTTGCGGTGGAGTAGCGAAAATCGACAACTTACAGGATAAGCTATATAAAATCGGATACAATGGTTACCGCCACCATGTGAGCGTGACTCCAGGACATTCTGCTAAAGCTATACGCGAAGCATTTACACGCTACCTGGGTTACGAAATTACTGAAATTTAATGAGCTATCTGGGTTTAGATATAGGTACAGGGGGATGTAAGGCGGTCGTATTCAATGGTGCAGGAGTTGAGCTTGCTTCAGCTTTCCGTGAATACACAATCTTACATCTTCACCCTGATTGGGCAGAACTCAATCCAAATGAAGTGATCGACAAATGTTTCGAAGTCATTGAAGAAGTCAATTCAAAAATTTCGGATCCTGTTGTATCCATGAGTATCTCGAGTCAGGGTGAAGCATTTACGCCGGTTGGATGGGATGGGCAGACTTTAGGAAATGCAATGGTTTCATCCGATTCGAGAGCAAGAGATATCGCGACTGATTGGAGCAAGAGTTTCGGTATAGATAAAATTTATGATATCACCGGACATACTCCTCATCCAATATTCACGCTTTTCAAAATTCTATGGATCAAAAAGAGCCAACCTGAAATATGGAACAATTCAAAATATTTTCTTTGTTTCGAAGATCTGTTTCATTTTAGAATAGGTCTTGATCCAAAGATAAGTTGGTCTTTGGCAGGTCGAACGATGTTGTTTGATGTGATTGGACATCAATGGAGTAAAGATATTCTTAACGCTACAGGACTTGCAGTCAAAAAACTTGCTACTCCTGTTCCTTCAGGGGAAAAAACAGGAATTCTTGGTCTGGCCAGGGGTGAAAAACTTGGTTTTAAAAATCCGGTCATGATTGTTGCAGGAGGACACGACCAAACTTGTGCAGCCTTGGGAGCTGGCGTTATAGAACCGGGTATGTGCATGTATGCGACCGGAACCGTGGAGTGTTTCTGCCCGATGTTTGATAAACCAAGTTTCTCGGAAGAACTTCAAAAAAACAATCTTTGTTGTTACGACTATACCATAAAGGGTAAATATACAACCGTTGCATACAGTTTAACAGGTGGTAATATTCTTCGCTGGATGCGTGATGAACTCGGACAATCTGAAGTTGATCAGGCAGCTAAAACGGGAGAGAATGCTTATACATTGCTCCTTGATGCAATGCCGAAATCGCCAACAGAACTACTTGTACTGCCCTATTTTTCAGCCACCGGAACTCCCTATTTTGACACCAGGGCAAAAGGAGCTATCATCGGACTTCAACATACGACTACAAAAGGAGAAATTACTAAGGCACTTCTGGAGGGAGTAGCAATGGAAATGAAACTTAATCTTCAACTGATGGAAAGATCAGGAATGAAGATCCATACCTTCATTGCAACAGGTGGCGGTGCACGCAATAGTAGCTGGACTCAATTGAAAGCAGATATCCTGAACAAGAAAATTATTGTAGGGGAAATCAATGAGGCTGGATGCTATGGAGCCGCACTTTTGGCCTGTAGCGCATTTGAGAAAATCCCAGTAGATCAGTTGATAAAGCATAATAAAAATGAAATTTTTACTCCAAATGCACAAAATGCTAAATTGTATAATAAAAAATTCACAGCTTATAAGCAGTTATACCCAGTTCTAAAGCAATTCTGGAAGGTATAAACGGCAAATTCAACATTCACTAAAAATGAATTACCTCGCAGCAGACCTAACGAGGTATCACTTGTAATTCAGTTTTTTAATGCGAAGCAGAGCTTCGGGGAACTAACCCCAAAGAGATTAGAGATCTGTTAAAACAACAAAAACAACTTCATGAAAAAAGATGAATTACTCGCCTATATTGGCAACCTTTCACAAATAGGCAGTTGCCGGCATTATATTCTGAGCGAAGGTTGGGGACGTGGAATGAGGGCAACGGATATCAATACCGGCGGTGGACTTCAATATACCGTATTGCCCGATCGTGGGCTGGACATTTCGCTAGCCAGTTATAAAGGGATGAATTTGGTTTATCTTACCTGCAACGGAGAAACCCACCCTTCCTATTATGAACCTGAAGGAATTGGCTGGCTTCGCACTTTTGCAGGCGGACTTCTCACTACTTGCGGATTAAGCCATTTTGGGGGCCCTACAACAGATGAAGGGGAAGAATTTGGACTTCATGGCAGATATTCTACATTACCGGTCAAACAGTATGCTGATTTATCGGGCTGGGTAGGCGACGAATATCACACCAAGGTGAGAGGTACAGTTGAAGAAGGTTTTCTGTTCGGAAAAAAAATCCGGATGGAACGCGAAATTTCTTCCATACACGGCCAAAACGTCATCCGAATTTCCGATACGATCACCAATTTCGGCAGTGTGGTTAGTCCTTATATGATTCTTTACCACATGAACTTTGGTTTTCCGCTTTTATCTGAAGATGCCGAATTCGTGATCGATCCTTCAGCTACTGAGCCGCGCGATGCTAATGCGGTTCCGGGAATGAATCAATTCAGAAATTTCATAAAACCTGAATCAGGTTACAAGGAACAGGTTTTTTTTCACACCATGAAGGGCGACCAAAATAATGAAACTATGGTCACCCTGAAAAACAAGAAATTGGGGGCATCCGTCAGTATCAAATTCAATATTAGCCAACTTCCTTACCTGACGGAGTGGAAAATGATGGGCAATGGCGAATTTGTGCTGGGAATAGAGCCCTGCAATGTTTTGGGGAAATCACGTAAAATCCTTCGTGAAGAAAATGCCTTGCCAATGCTGCTTCCTGGGGAAAGTACGACGAATATCATCGAAATTTCAGTTCAGGATTTATTCTTTTAAAATCAGGAAAGAATGAAGAAGCTTGTTCTATTTGGTGCGGGTAAAATTGGACGATCATTTGTTGGCCAGCTATTTTCGAGATCGGGATATGAAGTGGTATTCGTTGATTTGTTTGAATCTATAATTCAGGAACTGAATCACCGGAATGAGTATGATGTTGTTATTAAAAGTGCTCATCCCGATGAAATTATCAGGGTTCAAAACGTACGTGGTGTTTGGGCTAAAAATGAAACTCAGGTTGCTAAAGAGTTATCCAACTGTGATATTGCAGCCATCTCTGTAGGACAACGGGGCTTGCCACATGTTATTACTTTGATAGCAAAAGGGCTGATCTTACGGCAGAAAAAGTTTGGGGAAATGCCTCTGGATATCATACTGGCTGAAAATATGAGAAATGCAGGCATGTATGTCAAAGACGTACTTAAAGGTGCTTTGGATGAAGCTTTTCCAATTGACGAACTTGTTGGATTGATTGAAACCAGTATTGGCAAGATGGTTCCTATAATGCCACTGGAAGAGCAGGGAAAAGACCTGCTACTCGTATATGCAGAACCCTACAATTCACTGATTCTGGATAAAAGAGCATTCGTAAATCCCATACCAGAAGTTAATGGATTGGTACCAAAAGAAAATATAAATGCCTGGGTTGACCGCAAATCGTATATTCATAATTTCGGACATGCTGTTGCTGCTTATGCTGGTTTTCTGGCTGATCCTTCTGTTACATATTTATCTGATATACTCTGCAATTCGGAAGTTAAGCACTTTACGCGCAGTGCGATGTTGCAAAGTGCAGAAATTCTCATGAGGAAATATCCCGGGGAGTTTTCAAAGTCAGACCTTATAAAACATATTGACGATTTACTCTATCGTTTTGAAAACCGTGCCTTGGGTGATACTGTATTCAGGGTAGGCTGCGACCTCAAACGAAAATTGCACAGAAATGACAGGATTCTCAGCCCACTTATAGACGGAATTCAATTTAAAGTACCTGTGAGCAAGATCTTGCAAACGTTTGCCTACGGTCTATGTTTTAGGGCAATGGATGAAAACAAGAACATGTTTCCTGGTGACGTAGAGTTTTCAAATACTCTTCATGACAAAGGATTATCATATGTTTTAACGAATATATGCGGATTAAATTCGGTTGAGGATTGTAAAATAATAAGCAGGATTATTACCTCTGGATTGAAGGTGTAACCGATAAAAATAACGCGGGGACAGGTTTTTTTCTGACAAACTTTACCTATACATTAAATTCATTTAAGTTAAATATCAATTTAAACTACTAAATCAATGAGCACAATTGACTGGATTATTCTTGTCCTTTTTCTATTCGGACTGATTGGCATTGTACTATGGGTTCTGAAAAACAAAAAAGATGATACAAGTGATTACTTTCTTTCGGGCCGGAGTGAAACATGGCTAGCCGTTGGTGCGGCAATTTTTGCGGCAAATATAGGTTCGGAACATCTCGTTGGTTTGGCTGGAGCAGGTGCCGAGAGTGGTATGGCTATGGCTCACTGGGAAATGCAAGGCTGGTTGGTTTTAGTACTAGGTTGGGTATTTGTACCATTTTACGCTCATAGCAAAGTGTTTACAATGCCCGAATTCTTACTGAAACGTTTCAATAAGAACACCAGTTCTACTTTATCTATTATTACACTGATCAGCTATGTGCTTACCAAAGTATCCGTAACAGCATTTACTGGTGGCATTTTTCTGGAAACAGTTATGGGAATCGACTTTTGGTATGGAGCAATCGGACTGGTTCTGTTCACGGGGGTATTTACTGTATTAGGCGGAATGAAAGGGATTATGACAATTTCGGTAATACAAACCCCGATCTTGATTGTAGGAGCGTTTACCATTCTGATACTTGGTCTTCTGAAAGTAGGTGGTGGTGGACTTTTGGACGGATGGAGCGAAGTTGTAAAATATTCAGGCGACAATATGCATTTAATTCACATTAAAGGGGATCCATGGTACGACAAATTCCCGGGGATTGGTGTTATTTTCGGATCAGCAATCATTGGTTTCTGGTACTGGTGTACCGATCAGCACATTGTGCAACGTGCCCTCGCTGCAAAAGATTTGGATAATGCGCGTAAAGGAACTATTCTGGCTGGATTCCTGAAAATTCTTCCCGTATTTATGTTCCTGATTCCCGGTATGATCGCAGCAGCTCTCAAAGCCAAAGGGGTTCCTGGATTCGACTTCGACAGTAACGACAAAGCTTATGGCAGTATGGTAACCAATTTATTACCAATAGGCGTTAAAGGAATTGTAGTCGTTGGATTTATTGCTGCATTGATGACTTCACTAGCTGCTCACTTTAATTCTTCAGCTACACTTTTTACTATCGACTTTTATAAAAATTACAGACCTAATGCCAGCGAGCACAAATTGGTATGGGTAGGCCGGATGGCTACTGTGGCGGTTGTAGTATTAGGTCTGGTTTGGATACCAATCATGAGAGGTCTGGGCAGTGTACTTTACGAATATTTACAGAATGTTCAGTCTTTGATTGCACCTGCAATCTCTGCGGTATTCCTGATGGGTGTATTTAACCGGCGGATTACTCCAAAAGCAGGTGAATGGGGTCTTTTGCTTGGTTTTTTTATTGGGATGTTCAGGTTAACCTTAATGATCTTTAAATCATCGTTTGCTGCCGATAGCTTATTTGGTATGTTGTTGGATATTAACTGGCTGCATTTCTGTCTGTTCCTGTTTTTCTTTACAATGAGCGCGATGGTTCTTATCAGTATGTTCACCCCTCGTGCAAGTGAAACACAGCTTCAGGGTCTAACATATTTCTCACAAAGTCCGGAACAAATCGCTGAAACCCGCAGTAGCTGGAGTAATTGGGATATCATTACAACAGGCGTAGTAGTTCTTATTTGTGTAGGTTTCTACGCATATTTTTGGTAGAAATGAAATGGAATATTTACTGAGACTACCATTTAATGAAAAAATAGAATATTTATTTTAAATAATTGAGATTAGACAAAATACTAAGTATTGATACTGTTATGAGAAACAAAACACACATTTCATTCAGAATTTTATTAAATATATCATAAACCTGTTGTAATACCAAAAGAAAGTGTCAGCGAAATGCTTCCATGGGTACACCTGGCCATCAGCAATGCTAAACGATTACTGCTCGATATTCATCATGATGTGAGGCCCCAATATTTACAAGGCTACCTCAATGAATTTTGCTATAAGTATAATAGAAGATCCTTTGGAGAAAAATTATTTGACAGGCTATTGATTGCCTGTGTAAGCTATAAAAATGAATTTTAAACGAAATCATGTGCATATTTTTTCAGCACAAAACCTCTAAACAGCTTCAAATCCTGGCGTCTTCCTGGCGTAAAATCGGATAGGAGAAACGGGATTAATTCCCGTTTCGTCCTTCCACACCACCGTGCGAACCGTTCGGTACACGGCGGTTCCTTAATTTACGCTATAGACCTTTCGGTAATAATCCGAAAAGAAGATGTAGCCTGCATGTTGAAGACGGTCGGTGGTGATGAAAATGGTTAATAATATTGGGCTATTGGCAGTATGCCAATGGCCTTTTCTGGTATTAGCATATTCACATACCTTGGATTTATTGATGCCAACTTTAATGAGATTCCGCAAACGGGTTCGTGTCAGTTTCCATTGTTTCCAGTTAACCATCTGCAAACGTCTGCGATACCATTCATCCACATTGAGCAGAAGTCTTTTTATATCTGCCAGCCTAAAGTAGTTAACCCAGCCAGTATAATGCCTGAGTACCTCTTTCCGTCTAGCATTCCCTCAGCCGTTGCTCCTGGATGTGAGCGTTCTAATCCGCTCCTTCATCCTGGCGATGCTTTTGGGGTGTGCCCGAAGTCGTCCCCCTTTCCCATTCTCATAGAAGGAGTATCCCAAAAATTTGATTTTTTGGATATAAGCTACTATGAGTCAGATGCTCTAAAATAAATTTCACAACGACCAAAAATGGCGACTTTGTTCATTCATATTAATATTTCACACATATCCTAAGATCACTTTTTCACTCTAGAAACGAAATGTTTCAGTAGGGTTACAGTAGCAAATAAAAAAAACTCCTATAACACATTGCTATTCAATGTTTTATCGGAGTTAATCTGTACCCGGGGCGGGACTCTAACCTAAAAAAGAGAATTATTCAATCAATTTAATGGCTTTTGTCTGATCCTCTTGGTCAATTCCATGGTATCGCCCGAACGCTCGTGAATTTTCAGAATGTCCGCTCATGCTTGCGATGATTTCGTTTTTAACGCCTTTCTTGTACAAACTGCTTACGAAAACGCGTCTTGCCATGTGAGAGCTTGCCAGGTCTGCAATTGACTTCTGAATGCTTTTGCGCGTCTTTGGATCAGCAATAGTTACCATCCTGGTTATTTTAATGTCATTGAGCTTGAATATGTCTTTAATGTATTTGTTGTATTTCTGATCGGAATAGTAGGGTAGGAGATCGCCATTGGGAAGGTCATATCGTGAAAGAATGGTCAAGGCTTTTTCTGTCAAAGGTATACGAGCCACCCTTGGCTTTTCATCTTTTGTTTTTCCAGCAATGTATTGAATACAGCCATCTATAATGTTCGATTTCTTCAGTTTTACCAGGTCTCCTACACGACAGCCGATGAAACATTGAAATACAAAGATATCCCTTACTCGTCTTAGTGTATCATTCTCTATGATAGCATTGTACAATAAATCTCTTTCCTCTAAGGTAATGAATACTGGATCCCCGAATGATTCTGCCCCGATTTGGAAGCCTTCAAAGGGCCGTTGATTGGTCCATTTATTTTTTTGAGCATAGCTGTAAAACGCTCTTAATCTCCTGAGCTCGGATATTACTGTGTTCTTGCTTAAATTACATTTGACAAGCAGGTGATTTCGAAAGTCGGTCAGGTATTGAGTATCCAATATTTCAAATGTTGTATTTGGATCATATCCGCGTACCTTGTTTAAAGTAGTGTTAAGATGCTTTTTCCTTCCGGCACTTAGGTCAGCGTCTTTTATATACTTATCAAACCAATCAAAAAATCTAGGTTCCTGGTGATCACTTTCTCGGATTGTTGTTTTTTTGCCCAACTTAGTTTTCAGATCTTCTCGAAGCTTGTTTGTAGCGGGAATTGTTTTTGTAATTACATATTCGTTAAATAATGCATCTAAGGCATCTTCAATTTCAGTGAGATCAGAATTAAAGGATGTGGATGTCTGACCATTTGGTGCAATGTTGTTTCGCTTTAGTTTATTGTCATCATAATTCCATTGTGAGATATTGCACCTTTTGCCAGTATAATAGAACATTCTTTTACCAGAATATGCAACACTGAGAATGACAGGAACATTGTCGATATTGTCACCTCTTTTCTCCGGGTAGAAGTTTATTTTCTTGATTGCGTCTTTAGTTTTCATTGTAATAAAAAGTGTATGTAAGAGGCTAAAATTACATACACTTTTTGATTATATCAAATTTTTCCTAATTATTTTTAAACTGATTTATATTATGTAAATATTTGTAATATAATTGATTACATATAAAATATTCCATGTGCTTAATTCGGATTAACTGAAAAAAATGACCCAAGCCGGGTCACTTTTTAATTAGATAACCCCATGAATTAGAGATAATTGCATGGGGTTTTGTTTTTGATGGAAGGTAGCGGGTTCATCTATGTCTAATTTTTCAAGGGGCTGTCGCATGGAAGGTTGTACTCTTATTACTATTATCTCTACCAGCGAAAACTACAGAAGTTCAGATCAAGGTGATCCACTCATTCAGAAATGTTGCAGCATCAGGTCAATTTTGCCAAACAATTCGCCCACTCCCAGCGCTGCCCATAATACAAAGAGGCCCAGTACTATTTTTATTGCCCAATGTATGGAAAATCCAGTCCATCGATGGAGATATACATTGAAAGCTGGAAAATAGACAGTGGAGAGTAGCAGCAAAAATAGGCCAAAACCAGCGTCATTCCCCCAAAAAAGGTTGATCAAACCGATGGCCACCACTACGATACCAAAAATCAAACCTGCAACAGCTCCCAATCGCCACTCATTTTTCATAACCACATTAATTTTATATAAAGTACTTTGAAATGCAAAGTAAAGTATATTCTTTTGAAATATCAAGTAGTTTGGAATAATCCATTGTTAAACAATCACTAAGTATTTCACCAATAAGAATGTCCTATTTTTTTTCTTTGCGGTCCTTGCAGCTTTAGGTGCTACTAAAGGTAAGCGAGCAGGAAAGCATGAATTGGAACTTCAACATGGAGTGGTTCTTCCAACTTAACCATGCCATTTGCACACAAATCTGCTGACTGACATGCAATTATAACTCCATCAACAACCCATTTATCTTGACGCGCATTGGCTGCAGATTTATCATTTTAATTACCTAATTTTATCTGTTCCACTTTTACCAACCAAGGATGGTAACCAGAAAATATTAACCCTGCTGTTGTAATGTCTGGACATATGACTCGTATCAAAACTTCCATCATGCCTATAACAGGAATGTCGTGCAGCAATTGTGCATTGTCCATCGAGTCCAATGTGCGAAAGATCAATGGCATTGAGTCTGTTGCCGTTGACTTTGCCGCCGAAAAACTGAATATCTCCTTTGATTCAACCCTGCTGAATGACGCCGGGGTGATTGCTGTAGTCAGGCAACTTGGTTACGATGTTGCCATTGGTAAGGTTGAGTTTGCAATCACAGGGATGCAGGATGCTACAGATGCCTTGACGCTGGAAAAATTACTGCTAAGACAAAATGGGGTCATCGCCGGGGAGGTGGCGTACGGCACAGAGCATGCCAGAATGGAGTTTGTACCAGGCATGACCTCCATTGCAGAACTGGTCTCCATCATCCGGAAAGCAGGATTCAACATTGTTCAGGCCGGGGAGATGGAGGAGATGGAGGATGTAGAGGCAAAAGTCCGGGCTTCCGAACTTTCCAAACAAAAGAAATTGCTGGTCGTAGGACTCCTCTTTACGGTTCCGTTGGTATTTTACAGCATGGCGCGTGATTTTAAGATTGTTGGTTTCCAATACGACAATTTTGCCATGCTATTTGCTGCTACGGTCGTTCAGTTTGTGGTAGGCTGGCATTTTTATGTGGGAGCCTACAAGAGCCTTCGTTTTGGGAGTGCCAACATGGATGTCCTGATTATGATGGGTGCCTCGGCGGCCTATTTTTCCAGCTTGCTGGTCACCATCGGTTGGATCGATAGTCCCAATGTCTATTTTGAAACGGGTGCCGCCATCATTACCTTGATCAGGCTCGGAAAATACCTCGAATCCAAAGCAAAGGGAAAAACCTCCGAAGCGTTGAAAGCGCTGATGGGATTGCGGGCCAAAACTGCTACAGTGGTAAAGTTCGGCGTTGAAACAGCGGTCAATATCGATGAGGTTGAGGTTGGAGATACCATCGTGGTTCGTCCGGGGGAGAAAGTTCCTGTAGATGGTATCATCAGCGAGGGAAGGTCGGCCTTCGAAGAGTCCATGATTACCGGAGAGTTTATCCCGGTCAGCAAAGGACCGGGTGATGAAATTATCGGTGCGACGATCAACAGGGAGGGGATGATCCGGTACGAGGCTACCAGGGTGGGGAAGAACAGTACTTTGGCGCAGATTGTCAAGATGGTGCAGCAAGCGCAAGGCAGCAAGGCACCCATCCAGAAGTTGACCGATGAAATTGGCAAATATTTTGTTCCCATCATCGTAGCCATTGCCCTGTTTACTTTTCTTGGGTGGATATATGTTGCAGAGGCAGATTGGACCATCGCCATGATGAATGCCGTGGCGGTACTGGTGATTGCCTGTCCCTGTGCCATTGGACTGGCTACCCCGACAGCAGTCATGGTGGGTACCTCAAAGGGGGCAGAGAATGGGATACTCTTCAAAAACAGCGAGATGCTGGAGCGAGCCGGGAAACTGAACGTCATTGTCCTGGATAAGACAGGAACCATTACACGCGGAGAACCACAAATAACAGAACTCTTGCCTTCGGGTCTGTATGAGGCCGATCAACTGCTTCATTTGGCGGCCAGCGCAGAACTGGGCTCAGAACATCCTTTGGGTAAGGCCATTGTCAACTATGCGAAATCAAAAGGCATGCTGCTTACAGAACCGACGCAATTCAGGGCATTTGGTGGTTTTGGCATCCGTGCAAGGGTAGGAGCGCAGCTCGTATCCATGGGCAATTTGCGGATGATGCAAAAAGAGGGTATCGACACCTCGGAGCTGGATCCAGCGGTGGTCAGGCTGCAGTCGGAGGGTAAAACCGTGATGCTGGTCGCTGTGAAGGCGGCAGATTCAGAACTTCCGGGTGAAATTGCCGGGATGATTGCCGTCGCTGATACCCTGAAACAAGGAGCAGTGGAGGCCATTGGCGATCTCCGGAAGCTTGGACTGGAACTGGTGATGATTACCGGTGACAACCAGCAGGCTGCTGCAGCCATTGCCAAACAGGTAGGGATTACAAGGTTCTATGCAGAAATCCTCCCCGGGAAAAAGGCGGAGGTTATCAAGGAACTGCAAGAGAGCAAATCTATGGGGAATTTCGCCCATCCGATGGTGGCCATGGTGGGGGATGGCATCAACGATGCTCCAGCACTGGCCCAGGCCGATGTGGGGATAGCCATCGGAACCGGCACGGATATTGCCATGGCAGCAGCCGGCATTACCCTGATCAGTGGAGACCTGGCCGGGATTGGCAAGGCTATTTCTCTGTCCAGGGGCACTTCAAAAACCATTATCCAGAACCTGATTTGGGCGCTGTTTTACAATGTGGCATTGATCCCAATCGCTGCCTATGGGCTGCTCAGTCCAATGTTTGCGGCCGGCGCAATGGCTTTCAGTTCCCTCTTTGTAGTAACCAATAGCCTCAGGCTTCGCGCTTACAAGGTGGAGACTTTTGCTCCCGCAAAGAGCGTTTTGCGGCAGACGTTGGAGTTGGTGCCGCGCATCGTAGCACCGGCCATCGCCCTTGCGGTGCTGATCATAGGACCAATGGTATTCATGCCGGGTGAGAGTATGGAGATCAAGGGTACCATTCCAGGCAATATGACACCGCTTTTAATGATGGTGATGGCTCTTTCCAATGCCATCATTGCCATTTCCTATGCCTCTATTCCATTCTTCCTCGTGGTTTTTGTCCGGAAACGGAAGGATATGCCATTCACCTGGATCATCTTCCTGTTTGGACTTTTCATCCTTGCCTGTGGTACAACCCATGTCATGCATGTAATTGGTTTGTGGTGGGAGGTGGACTGGTGGCAGGCAACTGCAGATTCCATTTGTGCCATCATCTCGCTGGCCACTGCGGTGGTAGTTTGGCCTTACCTGCCTAAAATTCTTGCCATTCCAAGTGCCAAACAGCTTAAAATGGTCAACGATGAACTTCAAAGGGAGCGGGACAAGCTGGTCTATACCCAAAAAGAGTTGAATAGGGCCTATGAAGCGGTGGAGCAACGGGTCAGGGAAAGGACAGAGGAGCTTTCAATAGTCAACAACGCATTGCAGGAAGAGATCAGGGACCGCCAAAAGGCGGAAGAGTCCATGCGACTAAGTGAAGAGTACTTCAGAAATATATTTGAGTATTCCACAGTAGGTAAATCGATAACAGCCGTAGATGGTACTTTGCGAACCAACAGACGGTTTCGGGAGATACTTGGTTATTCTGAATCAGAATTGGCCAACCAAAAATGGCCCAGCATCACTCATCCCGATGACGTAAAGTTGAACCAGGACCATCTGGATTCAATTTTTTCCGGCGAAAGAAACAGCGCGCGTTTTGAGAAACGCTACATCCACAAGAATGGACACATTGTTTGGGTCGATCTAAGTACCGTGCTGCAGAGGGATACTAAAGGAAATCCGCAATACTTCATCACCTCCATCCAGGACATTACGGAGCAAATGCTTGTACAGATTCAACTGAAGGAAAGCGAGGTACAATACCGGAACCTGGCCAATTCCGGAATAGCATTGATCTGGACCTCCGATGTGGAAAAGAACTGTACATTTTTCAATGAACCCTGGTTGAAATTTACCGGGCGAACCCTTGAACAGGAACTTGGAAAAGGTTGGACTGAAGGAGTGCATCCGGATGATTTGAATCGTTGCCTGGATACTTTTGATCGCGCATTTGATCAGCGGGAAAAATTTGAGATGGAGTATCGCATGTACCATGCAAGTGGGAATTATCGTTGGATTAGTGACTTTGGGACCCCAAATTTTACAAGCAACAATGAATTTGTAGGATATATAGGTTATTGTTTCGACATCACTGAACGGAAGCAAGCGGAAGAAAAACTGCTTCAGACCAACAACCGTTTGAGGAGTTTCATCGATTCGAACCTCATAGGGGTCGTTTTGGCAACTACCGATGGCAAAATAATTGACGCCAATGATTATTACCTGAATTTGGTCGGTTTTACCCGAAAGGAATTCGAGGAGGGGAATGTCGACTGGTTGTCGATTACCCCCCAGGAATGGCTTCCTGCCGATGACAAGGCAATCCGGGAGATGCGTGAAATGGGAATCTGCACACCCTACGAAAAAGAGTATCAACTCAAGGATGGGTCAAGGGTTTCTGTATTGCTGGCAGATCGGATGATACCCGGTCCGGAAGAACACATTGCGGCATTTGCTTTGGACATTACCGATCGTAAGAAGGCAGAAAACGAGATTCAAAAACTCAATGAAACACTGGAGCAGCGTGTAGTCGAGCGTACAAAGCAACTGGAGCTGGCCAACAAGGAGCTGGAGGCATTTTCCTATTCCGTATCCCACGATTTACGGGCTCCATTGCGCCACATTACCGGATTTATAAACCTCTTTCTAGAAACTGGATCCTCGCATTTAACAGAGGAGGAGCTTGACTATCTCAAAACTGTCACCAACTCTGCCATCGAAATGGGAGAATTGATAGATGCACTGCTCTCCTTTTCCAGACTGAACCGGGCCGAACTGCACAAGAGTCTGTTTGATACCTCCCTGGTCATAGAGCAGGGGTTAAAACTCTTTGCTAAGGAGATGAAAGAGCGGGAAATTGAGATAGTAATTGATCCTTTGCCAGCTACCTATGGCGACCATCAGCTCATTGGCCAGGTTTGGGTCAATCTGCTCTCCAATGCCATTAAGTATACCGGTAAGCGTGAGAAGGCGATTGTAAAGATTGGAAGTTACCTTGAAGGTGATGAGACGGTTTTCTACATTCAGGACAACGGCTCCGGTTTTCACATGAAATATGCCGACAAACTGTTCGGGGTTTTTCAGCGTCTGCACAAGTCGCGGGATTTCGAGGGAGTCGGGATCGGGCTTGCAAATATCAAGCGAATTGTAACCAGGCACGGCGGCAGATGCTGGGCCGAAGGGGAGGTTGACAAAGGTGCCAGGTTTTATTTCACGCTACCGAATTAATAATAAACAATAATGGGCGTGTGATCGTTATCTTGTTGAGGAGTTGTAATATTATCAGATTTTGTACCAGTAAAAAAATGCGAAAGCTATGAGGACAATCGTTAAGGATATTCTGCTGGTGGATGACAGTGCAAACGATGTTACTTTGATCAAGGCGGCCTTGAAAGATGCCAATTTCGGCAATGAAATAATCGTGGCTGAAGATGGGGAAGAGGCGATTGATTTTCTTTACAACCGAGGGAAATTTTCCGGGTACAAAGGAGGTAAACCAATTTTCGTACTGCTCGACATTAAGATGCCCATGATGGACGGGATTGAAGTTTTGAAAATTATCCGTCAGGATCCTGAATTCAATCAAATTCCGGTCATTATGCTTACCTCCTCTCGTGACTCCCGTGATCTTCAGGCTTGCTACGACAACGGGGCGAACTCCTTCGTGGTCAAACCAGTCAACATGAGCTCCTTTATGCAGGTTGTCAAGGATTTGGGTAAATATTGGGTAATTATCAATGAGTTGCCAGTTTTATGAAAGATGCAGCGCTGAACTTGGAAATGAGTGGTCCAATCAAAATTCTTCACCTGGAGGACAACCAATTTGATTCACAATTGGTGAAGTCCCTGTTTGACCGCGACCACTTTCTGGTTGATTACCACCAGACTGATGGCGAAGAGGAGTTTCAATTCAAACTCAAAAACGGAAATTTTGATTTAATACTTTCTGACTATCACCTGCCGGATTACAGCGGGTCTGAAGCCCTTGCGTTTGCCAGGGACCATTTCCCATCCACTCCTTTTGTTTTCCTGAGTGGAACCATGGGCGAAGATGTCGCCATCGACTCCTTGTTAAATGGCGCTACGGACTACGTGCTCAAAAATAAGATGGAGCGCTTGATCCCGGCCCTGAAAAGAGCCTACCGGGAAGCGCAGACCCATCGGGCAAGGGCAGCAGCTGAAAAGGCACTGCTTCAATCAGAAGAAAATTTCAGACAATCAATTTCTGAGTCTCCGCTGGGAATTCGGATCGTCAACATGGAGGGGGAAACCATTTATGCGAACAAAGCCTTTCTGAAGATATTCGATTTTAGCAGCCTGGAGGAGTACATTCATACGCCTGCCAAAGAGCATTATTTACCGGAGAGTTATTTGCAGCATCTTGAACGAATGGAGCTTAGAAAAAACGGAAAGGATATTTTGGAATATGAACTGGGCATTGTCAGAAAAGACAAGTCGATCAGTTATGTGAAGATTCTAAGGAATGAGGTGCTATGGGATGGAAAGCGTCATTTTCAGGTGATCAATCAGGATATCACAGAGCAAAGGAAGCTGACCATTGATCTCATTGCCGCGAAAGAGAGGGCAGAAGAGAGTGACCGGCTGAAATCAGCATTTCTGGCCAACATGAGCCACGAAATTCGTACCCCGATGAACGGAATACTTGGCTTCTCCTCCTTGCTGAGTGAGCCAGGGCTTGATGGGGAAGACCGGTCGAAATACATTGGGATTATTCAGAAAAGTGGTGTCCGAATGCTCAACATCATCAATGAAATAATGGACATTTCGAAGATTGAATCCGGCCTGATGGAGGTCAGTCTCAAAGAGACAAATATCAACGAACAGATTGAATCCATTTGTAATCTGATGAAGCCGGAAGCGCAGCAAAGGAAAATTGAGATCTCCTGCCAGACTCCACTTCCTGCCAGCAGTGCCATTGTTTTGACAGATCCGGAGAAACTCTATTCCATTCTTACCAACCTTGTTAAAAATGCCATAAAATATACTGACCACGGTTCCATTGAGTTTGGGTACGATGTTGTAGAGACAAGGCATGCCTCGTCTCTACTGCAATTTTATGTGAAGGACACCGGTATCGGGATACCATTAGAAAGACAGGAGGCCATATTTGAGCGATTTGTGCAGGCAGATATTGCAGATGTACAGGCCCGGCAGGGCAGTGGATTGGGATTGACCATTGCCCGCGCCTATGTTCAGATGTTGCAAGGCAAAATTTGGGTCAAGAGCACACCAGGGGAAGGATCTACCTTCTATTTTACCCTTCCATACAAAATGGAACCAGAAGTAATGGCTTTTAATCAGCTTGAAATTGCTCCTACAGAGGAGGATAAAAGGCAGAGGAAACTTCATATCCTGGTTGTTGAAGACGACGAGATTTCCAGTAAGCTGATCATTGCCTACGTGGAAAAAATGAGTGAAAGAACTTATTTGGCTCAGTCAGGATTGGATGCATTGGAGATCATGCACAACCATCCTGAGATTGACCTGGTCCTGATGGATATTCGTATGCCCGGAATGAATGGGATCGAGACTGCCAGAATGATCAGGAATTTTAACAAGCAGGTGGTCATTGTAGCCCAAACAGCCTTTGGTCTGGTAGGGGATAAGGAGCGATCGCTGGAAGCAGGATGCAACGATTGGATTTCCAAACCCATTCAGAAAAATGATTTGCTCTCCTTGGTAGGGAAGTATTTTTAATGTTTGCGGAGTAGTGCTTTTAGTCTATGTAATTTATGCCCTTTTCCCATGAACTGAATTTTTGCAATTTTTCCAGGAGTAGTGACTTTTTTATTGGTTTTGAGATAAAGTCATCGCATCCGGCCAGGAGGGCTTTCTCTTCGTCTTCCGGGGAGGAGTAGGCAGTCTGGGCGATGATGGTTACTTCCGGTTGTTGTTGCTTTATCATTTTTGTTGCCTCATATCCATTCACTTCAGGCATTTTTAGATCCATGAAAATCAGATCGTAGCGTTGTTTTGAAACCATTTCCAATGCTTGCCTGCCGTTGCTGGCATGGTCAATTTTCTTTACGAGATTTTTTAGCAATATTTCAAGGTAGAGGAAATTCATGTGTTCATCATCCGCGATGAGCAGTACCATATCCTCCATTTTAGGATAAAAATTGAAGTGCGACTTCACCGATTCCGGGCTACTTTCAGTTGAAACCAATGGAATGGTAAAATAGAAGGTAGAACCGTTGCCTGGTTCTGATGCCAGGTGGATGGTGCCATTGATCGATTTTACCAGCTCCTTTACAATGCTTAACCCAAGACCGGTTCCGCCAATGGCCAAGGATATCGCCTTTTCGGTTCGGTAGAATGAATCGAATATTTTGGCTTGTTCGGTTGCTTGTATGCCAAAACCGGTATCTTTTACAAAAAATTGCAGGTAGGGTTCATGCAGAGACAGGGCATGCTTTGCCTCCGTGGTATGCAATTGAGACAAGGCATACCTTGTCTCTACGGCCACATGTTTTGCCTCCAATACATTGAATCCAATCGTGATAGATCCGGTATCCGTGTATTTTAAAGCATTTGACAGGAGGTTCACCATGATCAGGCGTAGCTTTTCTGTATCAGCCTGGATGGTCAGATCCTGGTAGAGATCCGGAATACTGAACTGCAATTCCAGGTTCTTCTGCTTGCAATCAGATCTGAATATTTCACCCAAATTGGAAACAAACTCTTTGGCTCCTACTACCTGGTTGTTGATGACGGGTCTTTCACTTTGAAGCCTGGAAAGCAATATTACATTCTCTATCAGGGATAGCAGTTGGTTTGAACTATTCTGAATAATGGCTGCAAATGCATCCTTTTCACTGCATGCAGCTTCCGACATCAAACTGGAAAATCCCATAATGTGGTTCATGGGCGTACGAATCTCGTGGCTCATGTTGTTGAGAAAGGCTGTTTTAAGCCGGTTGTTCTCCTCTGCCCGGTCCCTGGCTGCGATCAGTTCGTTTCTGGATCTCCTCGTTTCGGTAATGTCGGTGGCTACTCCGATCAGGGCCACTGGATGATCCGTGTCATCCTTGATGACAGAAGTTGAAAGGGAGATGGGGAAGAGTGTCCCATCTTTTTTCCGGTTGATGATCTCACCTTTCCAACCCCCCTCTTTCGTGAGTGGGAGAATATCCCTTGCATGCGGCTGGGTGTTGTCGGGTGCTCTCAAAATATTGGTGTGCTGGCCAATCAATTCATCATAGCTGTAACCATAGGTATTTAAAAAGGATTGGTTCACATAGATAATGGTGTCCTCATTGTCTGTCACAGAGACACATTCATTGATGCTTTCCAGGGAATGGGCTAGTAATTTTACTTTTTTATCAGTCTCCATTTTTTCTGTGATGTCCTGAAAAACTTCGAGTATGGCCTTCTTGCCCTGAAAAATCATGCCGGTATGACTGATCTGGAAGGTCTTCCCGCCCAATACACCGGAAGACTCATACAAATCCGTTTTACCAATGGTGATTCCCTTGGCCAATGGACACGCTGCGCATTGTGTTTTGTCGTCCCGGTAGAATTCCCAACATTTCTGGACGGTCACTCTTTTGGATGCAAATTTTTTCAGGTTGTCATTCATGAAGAGGATATTCCCCGTTTCATCCACGATGTTTATCCCGAATGGAATGGTTTGTATCAACGAACGGTTCAATTCATTCGATTGCTTCAGGGACTCTTCCTGGTGTTTTCGCTTGGTAATATCACTGGTAATGTTCATGATGGCAGGCTGATCGTTGTAATTGATCAATACCGCCTTGATCTCAACATCAATGACAGTTCCGGTTTTGTGCCTCAGTTTTGTCTCAAATACTGCAGTGCCGTTCTTTAGGAGTTCATTTTTCCGCCAGTCAATCTTTTCGGGGGTAATTGCCAATTCAATCTCCAAAGGATCTTGGTGAAAAAGCTCCTCCTTGCTGTATCCCAGCAACCGCACATTGTTTTCATTGCAATCCACAAACCTCACAGTGGAGTCCGCTTCGTTGAGGAGGAAAATTGCGATGCTGTCTGAATTGGATTCAAAGAGCCTTCTGTATTTCTGTTCATTGAGTAAGATGGCATTTTTAGCGAGGACTATTTCAGTAATGTCCTGAATGGTTCCCATCATGGAGATGATGTTTCCCTCCTCGTCTGTATGGAGTCGTCCGAGCCCCAGTACCCACCTGGTTTCCTGGTCAGAACGGCGGACGATGCGATACTCTTTGTTAAATGGTTTCAGTTGGGCAAATACCTCGTCCATGAAATAACCGGACATCATCTCCCGGTCGTCAGGATGGATCAATTCTTGCCAATCCTTGAACGCCCTGGGGTAGCTGTTGTCGATGCCAAAAATCTGATTCAAAATTTCGGAAGTAGTCCAATGATCTTTTACGATGTCAAACTTGTAGGAGCCAATGAATGCCGCTTCCTGGGTCTCTTTGAAGAAATATTCACTTTCATGCAGCAATTTTTCCGCCCGTTTCCTTTCGTTCAGTTCATTTTCAAGGGCTGCTGTCCGCTCTTCCACCATTCTTTGGAGCGTAATTTTTTCATCCTGCTGATGCTCTTTGGCCTGCTTTATTTTCACCATGGCCCTAATCTGGGCAGTCAATTCAGTTTCGTCGATGGGTTTGGCCAGGAATCCCTCTGCCCCGGCCTCCAATGCTTTGATGCGGCTCTCCTGGTCACCCTTCAATGCGGTCAGAAAAACGACGGGGATATCCCATACCAGTTCATTTTTTTTAAGCTGGCGGCAAACGTCAAAGCCATCCAATCCGGGCATCACAATGTCGAGCAGGATTACGTCAGGGTTTTCTGCAACAGCCAGTTCGTAGCCTTTCTGACCAGACTGTGCGGTTAAAACGGCAACATCCGGGAAAAGATCGGTCAGGATGGCTTTCAGGCTGACGAGGTTGTCGTTGATATCATCTATCGCAAGAATTTTAATCATGGTGAATGCGTTTAAGACCAAAGGTTTTGGTTAGGGTATGGTCAAGTGTCAAATGGTCAATGGGTTTGGATATGTATTCGTTGAACCCGCAAGCCAGAAAATGTTCACGGTCGCCTTTCATTGCGCTGGCAGATACCGCCACCACCGGAGTATTCTTCAATAATTCTGATTTTCGAATCTCCTGCATGGTCTCGATACCGTTCATTCCCGGTAGGGCAATGTCCATGAGGATAAGGTTGGGTTGGTGCACCATTGCCATTTCGATACCGTTGAGTCCGTCTGTAGCCTCGAGCACCTGGCCATAACCTTCCAGCAATGCCTTGATGGTCATCATATTATCAGGATTGTCTTCTACCACTAAAATCAGAGGTGTGCCCTCCCTGGGAGAGATCTGTTTCATCTCCGGCACCGGTTTTGTGTCTGCCTCCTTTCCGAAAATCATAGTTGATACAATGTCCAGGAGTTGCCTTTTATTCACCTCACCCTTTTGGATGAGCTGCTGTACGTGGTTGTGCTTGAGAAAGGCAAGTTCTTCCCGTGTTACATATTTGGCGGTAAGGATGATGATGGGTAATTGAGCAGTCTCCTCCCTTTCCCGAACTCTTCTCAAAACTTCAAACCCATCTATCCCGGGCATCATCAGATCCAGGATCATGGCATCCGGGATACTTTCTGCAGTCCTCTCCAACGCTTCAGTGCCATTGTGCGCCACCGAAATGTGGTATCCCTCGGCAGTGAGCATCTCCTTCATCTGTATGATCACCGCTTCCGAGTCTTCCACCAGCAAAATGTTTTTTCCCTGTATCTGGTTTTCACTGGCCATTGGCGCAGCCGTTTTCAAATGGGGAAGTGGAAACAACTCCTGAACAAAATGATCACCTGGAATAGCAGGAGGGGTAATGGGTAAAACAAGCGTAAACAGGGATCCTTTCCCTTTCCAGCTCTCTACCGTAATGTCGCCGCCCAACAAGCGGGCATATTTTTTGGCGATTGACAATCCCAGACCGGTTCCTCCATATTTTCTGGAATTGCTGTTGTCGGCCTGTCTGAACTCCTCAAAGATCTGCTGGAGAAACTCCTGGTCAATCCCAATCCCGGTATCTTTGATCTCCACATACACCGAATGATCATCCGCGCTCGCTTTGATGCTTACTTCACCCTGGTCGGTGAACTTAATGGCGTTGGCAACAATGTTCTGCAAGATGTGGCGGCATTTTTCATAATCGCTTTGGAGGGGGGGCATCTCTTCATTTACCTCGAAGGTGAGGTCAATGTTTTTCTCAATGGCCTGCTGACCAATTAAATCTACCACCTCACTTAAGAGGGAATTGATGTTGAATTTGTTGAGGTGCACCTCTTCGAACCCTGCCTCGATTCTGGAAAGATCCAGGATGTCGTTGATCAGGGATAAAAGCTGTTTTCCGTTGCGTTCAATGATGCTCAGGTAACTGTACTCCTCTTCTGCAATTTTGGATGCCAGCCTTCGGTTCAATACCCCACTGAGGGCTATGACCGAATTGAGCGGTGTACGCAACTCATGACTCATATTGGAAAGGAAGTTGGTTTTCAGTTGGTTGCTTTCGTTCAACTGCTTTTTCTGCATTTCCAGTTCTGCATTCTGTTCAAGCAATTCATTCGACTGGACCTCCAACTCATGCTTTTGGGCTTGCAGTTCATGCTTCTGTGCTTCCAGTTCAGTGTTTTGTTGTACCAGGTTCTCACCCATTTTTTGGATTCTCCTGCTGGCAATGATCACACTGATCCAGTTGGTCAGTGCGCTTTGAATCTCCCTGACCAACCTTACCGCAACCTCGCCATGGCCCTGAAGACTGGAGAGTGAGATAATAGCCACCACCTCTTTTTTCTCCAGCAACGGAATGGTAATGATCTCTTTGGGTCTGATTTTCCCGTTGACGGTTGCCAGGTATAAATCTGTTTCTGCAGGAATTTTGGTAATGTGTTCTATTTTCTTGCTGGACAAGGCAATGCCCATTTCACCTTCAAAACTGTTGGCTGAAAATGATTTTTTGGCCGAAGCGGTCAGGCCTATCGATTCGGCAAGTTCAAATTTTGTTTTAAGATCGTTGAGCAGGTAGACTGCTCCAACCTGGGTGTTGGTCTGCTTCATCAACGGTTCCAGCACCTGGCGAATAGAGCTGCTCGATTCAAGCCCCTTGAGCATGAAGGCGTTGATATTTGCGACATGATCCCTGAAATAGAACTCCTGTTCAAGCGTTTCTGCGAGTTTGTTGAACGAGTCTGACAAGATCCCGAATTCGTTGTGCGAAACATAATTGCTGCGCGTTTCCATCTTGCCCTTTCCAAACAACCTGGTGGCTCTGATTAGTTCACTCACAGGTTGTTGGGTATTTCGCAGCAGGATGTAAATGATCAGAAATGAAAATGAAAAAATTACAATCACAGTAAACAAGAGCTGAAGATCCAGCGATTTTTTCATCTGCACACTGGCAGCGTAGAACGAATTACCCTTCATGTAAGCAAACGCGCTGATCGTCTCAATGGATGTCAATACCAGGTCAATTTTTTTGTTCATATCTGCCACCTGGTCAAAGTGTGTAAGTTCGGTGCCACTCTTATTGACGATTACAAGTGTACTGTATTCTTTCACGGTGGATACCCATGAATGGAATGCTTTGCGTGCATCAACCACATCCGATTTAGGTCCGAGATAGGATATGGAGATGGTATCCAGGCTTTTTTCGGCATTTAATTGGCAGAGATCCATCTTTTGAAGGGAACTTTGTCTCAGTTTTTCATCCTTGTTGAGCTGCAAACTCAATAGCTCCCAGCGCATCTGGAGGAGATTGGACTTTAAGTCACTAAGCGCCCGCCTAACCTGCAATGGGTGGCTGTATAAGTAAGAGGTTTGTGCAGCAATTCTGTTGGATTGATGCCAAGAGATGGCACCCAGCATCATGATTAGTGCCAGAATTATTCCGAATCCGATTCTTAATTGTGTTCCTATTTTCAGGTCAGTAAACTGTTGCATAGAAAATCTGTTTATGGCTTTTGTACTTGGTACCTTTTTCTAAAGATGGCTGAGTATTCAATGACCTCCTGGTAGCCGTTTTTCAGCAGGAAATCCCGCTCTGTCTCCCCTGTTACCAGGAAGGCACCGGGTGTCATGGTCGCTTCCACTTTTTTGAGGATTTTAAGGCGTAGTTCTGGTTGGTAATAAAAAAGCAGATTGCTGCACATAACCAGGTCAAAATTGCCGTAGATGCTTGGCTCAGGGCATGACCTGCTGTCTGACAGCAGGTCGAAGTAGGAAAAATCCACCATACCCTTCAGGTGCGGGGAGATTGCGTATTGCTCGCCATCCATGGAAAAGTAGCTCTGGGCTCTTTTCACTGTCACCTTCGTCATGGAATTGGGGGGATAAATCCCCATTTCAGCCTTGGACAATTCAGGCAGATTGTTGTCAGTAGCAAAAATCTGAAAGTTGATTTTGCCCGGATGATTGCAATTCAATTCGTCGATCAGCATGGCAAGACTGTAGGGTTCAGGCCCTGATGCACAGGCAGCAGACCAGATACGGATGCTCTTCTCCTTCCGCTTGACCTTGGCAGCCAGCAGCAGTGGCAATACCACCTGCTCGAGGCAGGAAAAGGTCAATGGGTTGCGGAAAAATTCCGTATAGGAGACATGCAGTGAATCGATCAGCAGATCTGCTTCAAGGTCGTTTGCCTTTAGAAACTCAAGGTATTCGGCATTCGTGAGATCATTGCAGACAGAGCGCCTTCTTCCAATGGATTTTTCCACAAAAGAAGAATCAAATCCCGAAATATCTATTCCACGGGATGTCATTAAAAGCTCCCCAATCCCTTTGTATTTATTCTCCATGCTGCTGTATCATTCAACGCTTAATACCCAATACTCATTGCTCTGCTTATGGTTGACCGTTCTCCTGTACTGATGATCGATACTCCATTTAAAGCGAACTTTTCAACTCCTTAAATTACCTTTTCTTTGCATCAAAATGACATTTCTTTACCTCCAATGCACTTTTCTCTTGACTGAACCTATATTTCTCTTGACTGAATGCATTTTTCTCTTGACTGAACCTATATTTCTTTTGACTGAATGCATTTTTCTCTTGACAGAATCTATATTTCTCTTGACTGAATTCATTTTTCTCTTGACAGAATCCATTTTTCCGTTGCACAAATACATTTTTCGCTACCATAAACTGACCTTGCGTCAGGTCAAAATGCATTTTTCTGAAGGTGAAATCCGTTTTTCTGTCCTTCCAATTCATTTTTCCCTGACTCAAACCTTCATTTCTCTTCCTGAAGACATTTTTTCCACCAAAATGAAATAGTGACCTATTTAACTCTAAAACAATGTGGTTGAAGAATTGTTCTGTACACAAGCAATTATTTCCCGAAATCCCGATATCTTTGCGCCTTCAAAAACAGGCAGGCATGATTTCAGTGGACGGACTTACAGTAGAATTTGGCGGATCAACCCTCTTTTCGGATATCTCCTTTGTGGTCAACGACAAGGACCGGATTGCCCTGATGGGAAAGAATGGAGCCGGAAAATCGACCTTGCTGAAGATCATGGCGGGGGCCAAAACGGCCAGCAAGGGTAGGATCTCTGCCCCCAAGGAGGCGGTGATTGCCTATTTGCCCCAGCACCTGCTGACCGTCGATCACCGTACGGTATTTGAGGAGGCTGCCCAGGCCTTTTCCCGCATCCACGAAATGGAGAGTGAAATCGCCGCCCTGAACGAAGCGTTGGCTACCCGTACCGATTATGAATCGGAAAGTTACAGTGATTTGATCGAGCGGGTCTCTGCCCTGAGCGAAATGTACTATTCGATTGAGGAGATCAATTTCGATGCCGAGATTGAAAAGATCTTGCTGGGACTTGGTTTTGTAAGGGAGGATTTTACCCGACCCACCAGTGAATTCAGCGGAGGCTGGCGGATGCGCATCGAACTGGCCAAGATCCTGTTGCAGAAGCCGGACCTGATCCTGCTGGATGAGCCTACCAACCACATGGACATCGAATCGGTGCAGTGGCTGGAGGAGTTTTTGGTCAACAGTGCCAAGGCAGTCATGGTCATTTCGCACGACCGTGCCTTTGTCGACAACATCACCACCCGAACCATCGAGGTGACCATGGGCCGCATCTACGACTACAAGGTAAACTACTCCAAATACCTTGAACTGCGCAGGGAACGCCGCGAACAGCAGCAGAAGCAGTTCGACGAGCAGCAGAAGATGATTGCCGAAACCACCGAATTCATCGAACGGTTCAAGGGTACCTATTCAAAGACCCTCCAGGTACAATCCAGGGTGAAGATGCTGGAAAAATTGGAGATGGTCGAAGTGGATGAAGTAGATAGTTCAGCCCTGCGGCTGAAGTTTCCTCCCTCCCCAAGATCCGGTAATTATCCGGTGATTGTGGAGGAGTTGGCCAAGAGCTACGGAGAGCACCTGGTCTTTTCCAAGGTCTCCCTGACCCTCGAAAGAGGAGAGAAGATCGCCTTTGTAGGGAAAAACGGGGAGGGTAAATCCACCCTGGTAAAGGCCATCATGAACGAAATTGAGTACCAGGGCAAGCTGACACTGGGTCACAATACAATGATCGGATATTTCGCCCAAAACCAGGCATCCCTGCTGGACGAAGAGTTGACCGTATTTCAAACCATCGACGATGTGGCAGTAGGGGATATCCGTACCAAAATCAAGGACATGCTGGGGGCCTTCATGTTCAGCGGGGACGACATCTTCAAGAAGGTAAAGGTACTTTCGGGTGGCGAGCGGACCAGGCTGGCCATGGTGAAACTGCTGCTTGAACCGGTCAATTTGCTGATCCTCGACGAGCCAACCAACCACCTGGATATGCGCACCAAGGATATTCTCAAGACAGCCCTCAAGGATTTTGATGGTACCCTGATATTGGTCTCCCACGACCGCGACTTCCTTGGCGGCCTCGTCAACAAAGTCTTCGAATTCGGGAACAAGCGGGTCAAAGAGCACCTGGGCGACATCTACAGCTTCCTGGCCAAGAAGAAGATGGACAACCTGAAAGAGCTGGAACGCAAAATCAAAATGTGAAAATGTGAAAATGTGGAAATGTGAAAATGATCGCGTTGTACAAATGCCTTTTCAATTTTCACATTTCCACATTTCCCAATTTCCCCATTTCCCAATTATCTTCCCTTTTCGTCGAAAAAACCGGGACTTTGATCGAAAATAAAAATCAACCATCAAAATTGGGATTACCTTTCGTCTGAAATTAAAATTCAGTGATGATGCGTAGTCCAAAAAAAATCTTTCTACTTGGGATGGTCCTGTTACTTACGGGATGTTCCGATTTCTTTATGATCTGTTCGCTGAGTCCCTTCTACCTAGAGAAAAACATCCGCCTGAAACAAGAAATAGTAGGGAGCTGGAGTGCTTCTCCATTGAAAATGAAGGCCATCCCGGACAAGGATGAATCGCCGGAGGTATGGAACCAGATGGACACTTCTGCCGTCTGGAAAATTGACCGGGTGATCAACCAGGAGACCATCAAGGCAAAAGATGGGGGTGATTCGACGGTATACCGGCCACAGGATTATTACCGTGTAAAGCTGCTTGACAATTTCTCTGATTCAACCCTTTACCAGTTTAAAATGGTCCTTTTTGTGGTCAGGGAGGGCATTTATGCTGATTTTATGCCAATAGAGAGCACCGGTTTGGAGAAGAGCCGCTTTGCGGCAGAGAGTTATTTCAAGATCCACACCCTTGCAAGGATTTTTCTGATAGACGGGCAATTCCGGATTTCGTGGTTGGGCGCTGAGCAAATGAAGGAGATGATTGAGGAGAAGCGGGTGCGGGTGAACTACCGGTGGGTGAGTCAGGCCAAAAGGTTACTTCTGACGGGTAGCTCAGAACAACTGACAGGTATGATTGAAAGGTATGCCGACCAGTCACGGTTCATCGATTGGGAAAGGCAGCCGGCCATGTTGAAGTTAAACCGCATAAACTAATAACGCTATGAAATCCCTGAAATACAAGAATCAACTGATCGGTTTGTTGCACCTGATTTTTTGGATGGTCTCCATCAGTGCCTGGAACATCATATTCAATCCCGGTGTGGAGTCAACCGCAGCAATCAAAGGGTTGCAAGATTATTGGGCAGAATTGCTCATGCTTGACTTTTTATTTTTGCTCTACTGCCTGCTTCCATTTGTCTGGTGCCTGAAGAATGTCAGGAAATGGCTCAAGATTTTGGCAACTATTCTATTTATTTTACCTGCAGTTTACCTGATTTTCGAATTCATGCAGCCCGAAGATAGCAGGCAAGACCTCTCCTTTATTACCGATTTGTTCCTGTCTGGATTTTTGTATGTGCTGGTTTTTCACCTAACCATCGCAGCAGCCGTCTATTTCAATCTGCAGGTATTGATTGCCAAATATTTAAAAGAGAGTCGTTTCGGAACTTACCTGCTCTTTGTTTCGGGGCTCCTGGTTTTTGCCGCCTTCCTCAACTTTGTTCTTTTTGATGGGATCATCGACAAGTTATTCCCTTCCCTTTACTTTATCTCCTATTACAAAGTATGGGAGTTGATGGTGATCATGGGCGCCTACCTGGTTTTCACTACAGTATTGTACCTGGTCAGACAGTATGCCGTAGTACTGATCGCCAACCGCGACAAGGCCCAAAATGAATTGTCTGCCCTGAAAGCGCAGATCAATCCGCACTTCCTCTTCAACAACCTCAATACGATCTATTCGATGGCCTCCAGGAATGATGAAAACACCAAGGAGGTGATCCTTCAACTGTCAGATTTTCTGCGGTATGTTCTTTATGACACGACCAGCGAATTCATTCCCCTCGAAAAGGAGGTTGAGATCATCCAGACCTATGTGGAACTGCAGAAAGCCAGGATTGATGCTGGCATAACAACTGTGACGCTTGAGGTGACCGGTGAATTGGAAAACCGCCTGATAGCTCCTTTGCTGCTGCTGCCCCTGGCAGAAAACTGTTTCAAACATGGCTCCGGGAAAAAAGATGGCTTCATCCATATTCTTATCGCCATCAAAGGCAGGGAACTCTGCTTCACGACGGAGAACACCATTGTACTTCGTGAAAAGAGTGGAACGGAGGAGTATGGAGGCATCGGTATCAACAATGTGCAAAAACGATTAAATTTGCTCTACCCCGGAAGGCACAAACTGACTTTCGAAGCGAAGGAAGGGATTTTTGGTTTGGAGATGAGGGTTGAACTATGAGGGCATGGAGCATGGGGCAATGAGCATAGAGAATAGGGCATTGGTTTGTTTTTACTCGTGTCCTATAATTTCACATGCTTTTATATCCTCTTCAACCAATGCTGGATAATCCACAATGATATCAGGAACAGTCATTCCGGAGGATAGTAAATCCAAGATCATCTCTACCGGATAGCGCATATTTCGAACTGTTGGCTTTCCGTGACAAATATCTGGATTTATCGTAATTCTATTTATAAATGAATCCATATCTTCATATTTTATTCAAATGTACGATATTTTAAATAATTAGATTGAGATTTCTGATTATCAATACAACAACTTGATATTTTAGATACTATGAACTGTATCATCGTAGAAGACGAGCCTGCTGCCCAGTCGATCCTGGAGCACAACATCAATTTGACTCCCGGCTTAAGTTGTGCCGGAATTTTCCCGGATGCGATGTCGGCACAGGCCTTTCTTGACCACAACAAGGTTGATCTGATCTTCCTGGACATCAATTTACCGGAGATGTCGGGGGTGAGCTTCCTGCGTTCGCTGGTACATCCTCCCCAGGTGATATTTACGACAGCCTATCCCCAATACGCCATCGAAGGGTTCGACCTGGAGATCGTCGATTTTCTGTTGAAACCTTTCTCCTTTGAGCGCTTCAGCAAGGCGGTCAACAAGGCAAAAGATCGCTTCCTTACCAAGGGAAAACAGACGGTACCCCCCAAGATAACCGTGAAGGCCGACCGCAGGATTTACCAGATTGAGGTGGAGGATATCCTTTTCGTTGAGGCTTGCGGCGACTATGTCTCCATTCAACTTCCTGGTAAGAAATTGGTAGTCCATGGTACCCTGAAAAGCTGGGAAGAGCGGTTGGATGGTGATTTGTTCCTGAAGGTGCACCGTACCAACCTGGTCAATCTTCGGAAAATTGATCATCTGGAGGGCAACCAGGTCCAGATAGGTACCCATAAACTCCCTTTATCGGAAGCGTACAAGGCCAATTTGCTGGAACGAATGATTAAATAGTTGGATCGGAGAAAAGTGTTTTTAATATTGTCCCACTATTTAGTTCTGATTGTTTTTCAGGAAAGATGTCAGTTCGGGGATGTGGTCCGTATTGATAAAGTCCACTTTCAATTTCATCAGGATCTTCCAGGAAACTTCCGTATCGGGAGCATTCCAGAACCTGATTCTTTTACCAATCCCATGAACCGAATCTATGATTTGTTTCAATCGCACCTCCTCTTTCGCTGGTATCGATTCAGTTCCCCTCCATTTGGTATACTGGGCAAGATTTTCGCTGTACAAACCCACCCTGGCAAGCTGCCCGGCATTATACTGCCTGGAGATATTGCCATCGAAAAAGAGGAAGGAGGGATAATCCTGAAATTTTGAGGGATCCGGTCGGTTGCCCGTTATGACGATTCGAACTGCATTTTTGTTGACCGTTGGATCAAACAGTGCAGGGTATTTTTTTAGTTTCTCGGATAGGATGGTAAGCGTGGGTTCCACAGGCGTTTTCAAATCAATCATTAACTGAAAAGTAGTGGGGGAGTCACTCCACGCTTTCCCTGCATTCTTTTCGAAAAGTACGGATATTGGTTTTAGGTAGAGCATTTCCAAAGTTCTACCTGCACTGATTTCACTTTTGTTGTGCGCGACATACAACTCACCATCTACGGCCCAGATATCGGCTTCCATGGAACCGAAATGGGCATTGTAAGCAAGATAAAAAGGTTGCTTTTGCTCGTAGTCGTTGTGGGAGTGGGCATTCTTGGGGGTATATTGGGCATTGGTAGCCAAGGTGGTACAAACCAGTACCAGGATGGATAGAAATTTTATTTTCATTGTGGAGATATAAATCCTCTGTGTTACAATTTTAAACAGCTTCTTACAAACTTACATTTTTTTGCCAATTTTTATAACCCGGCAATAGTTGTTAAATTCGTGACCCAAATCAATTGTCATGAAGAAACTCCTTTTTTCACTTGCAGCATCTCTTTTTGTTGCATTTACTCCATCCTCCATATCTGCCTGCACCAATTTTATCGTTACCAAAGGTGCCAGTAAGGACGGCTCTGTTTTCATTACCTATGCTGCGGATTCTCATACCCGTTATGGTGCCATTGCCTTCTATCCGGCAGCGAACCACTTACCAGGAAGTCGCTGCGAGGTATATCACTACGAAAATGGAAAATTGTTGGGTACCATCCCGGAGGTTCCGCATACTTATTCTGTGGTGCAGTTTATGAATGAACACCAGGTAGCCATTGGGGAGACCACCTTTGGCGGATTGGATTCTCTTGCCACCCAGCCGGGAGCAATACTGGATTATGGATCCCTGATGCGGATCGGACTGCAACGCTCCAGGAGTGCCCGTGAGATGATCAAAGTGATGACAGAATTGGTTGCTGAATATGGCTATGCTACAGGGGGGGAGTCGTTTTCCATCTCCGATGCCCATGAGGCATGGATCATGGAGCTGATCGGCAAAGGCAAATACGAAAAGGGGGCAGTCTGGGTGGCCCGACTCGTTCCTGATGGCTATGTAAGCGGTCATGCCAATCAGGCGAGGATTACCACCTTCCCTTACCAAAAAATTAACAACTGGAACGATCCCCGGCAAACAGTCTATCATTCGGCAGATGTCATCTCTTTTGCCAAAAAACAGGGATTTTACCAGGGAAGCAACGAAGCCTTCAGCTTCTCGGATGTGTACAATCCACTGAAATTTGGAGGAGCCAGATTTTGCGATGCGAGAGTCTGGTCCTTTTTCAGGAATATTTCCAGGGAGATCAGGGAGAACCAGTCTTATACAAGCTATGCACAGGGGAAATTCTCCCGCAAGGACAGAATGATGGACAACACGCCGAATCCCAATGGGTATGCCTCCAACCGTCTCCCCTTGTGGGTAAAACCTGATTCGACCATCTCCCTGCAAATGGTGATGGCAAGGATGCGCGACCATTACGAGGAGACTCCCCTGGATATGCGGAACGATCCGGGTGCGGGTCCGTTCAAACTGCCTTACCGCTGGCGACCCATGGAGTTTGAAGTGGACAGTGTGACCTACCTGAATGAGCGGGCAGTGGCGACCCAACAGACTGGTTACAGCTTTGTGGCACAGTCAAGAAGCAGTTTGCCGGATGCCATTGGGGGAATCTTCTGGTTTGGGGTGGATGATGCCGATGGTTGTGTTTATGCCCCCATGTACAGCGCGATAAGAAGGGTGCCCGAAAGTTACCTTCTGGGCAATGGTTCGATGATTACCTGGTCGGAGACCTCTGCCTACTGGAGCTTCAGCCAGGTCAACAATTGGGCTTATACGCGGTACAATATGATACATCCTGAAATAGAAAAGAAACAGCGTGAATTAGAAAACAGGTTTGTTGCGGAGGTAAAGGAAATCGACAAAAAGGCCATGGAGCTGCTGGGCAAGGATTCATCAGAGACCTTGGATTTGCTCACCAACTACTCGGTTTCGAGCGGCAACAAACTGGTGAAGGAGTGGCAGGATTTCTACCGTTACCTCTTCATGAAATACCACGATGGAAACCTGAAAATCACCGAAGGAGATCGTTTGAAGGAGAATGGAAATGGGAAGAATGTGCCGCAAAAACCGCTTCATCCTGGATACAGCAAGGAGTGGGAAAGAATCATGATCCAGGGAACCGGAGACCGGTTGGTCGTTCCAAAGGAAAAATAGCTGGCGCACTTGGGAAGATCATATTGAATTGATTTTTGACAATTAATTATCATATTGCCTCTGCGATTTGTTCTAAATTTGAAAAATGAATTGTTTCCGTCAGGCGGGTACAAGAATTCTATAACTACTATTAAATACAAAGCAATGTGTTCAAAGAAATCCTTTCATCTTGCTTCAGGCAGGTTTAAAATTACTTTCATTTGTTTGCTTGGTTCTGTTCTTTCATTCTCCTCCGCATTCGGTCAGACCAAACTGCTGAGTGAGCGGTTGGGTTACAAGCCAACAGACAAGTTGCTGATCGTCAATTGTGACGATGCCGGCATGTGTAATGCGGCCAACCTTGCGGCAATTGAGGGGCAGGAAAAGGGTCAGATCACCTCTGCGACGATCATGATTCCTTGCCCGTGGTCAAGTGCCATCGCCGATTACGCCAAGAACCATCCTGATAAGGATTTTGGTGTACACCTGACCCACACGGCCGAATGGCGCTTTTACCGCTGGGGACCTATTGCCCCCAAAGATCAGGTCAAAGGGTTGTGCGACCCGGATGGTTTTTTGTGGCGCAGTGTGGAGGAGGTATATGCCCACTCCAATCCGGAAGAGGCACTGATCGAGGGACGTGCCCAAATTAAGCGGGCGCTCTCCTGGGGTGTTCCCATCACCCATATTGACTCGCACATGGGAACGATGCAGTATGCTCCCGACTTTGTTAAATCCTATGTTCAGTTGGCACTGGAGTTTAATCTTCCCTTGCGGATGCCCTCCCAATCCACCATGGAAAAGTTCAAACAGCCCAATTTAAGGGAAGAACTTGCCAGACAGGGAGTGGTCTTTACCGACTATTTTGTCTATGAGGAGATGTCCGACTACAAAGAGGTGAAGCCATTTTGGTCCTCCGTTATCAAGAATCTGAAACCAGGGGTAACCGAGATCTTCATCCATGCCTCCAGATTGAGTGAGGAGTTGAAAGCCATCACCGGTACTGCTGAAAAGCGTGCCCAGGAGGCTGCCTGTTTTACCAACGACCCGGACATCCTGAAATTGTTGAAAGAGCAAGGGGTAATTCTTATTGGCTACCGGCCGTTGCTGGAACTTCAGCGGAGGCAGCGGAAATGATTGAGTGAATAATACGATTAGAAATAATTCACAGTATTGTTTCGGATAAAACAATCTACCCTGTTTTTTTCCAGCTCTTTGCTGTACTTTTTGGTTTCAGAAAGGGATTTGAATGGACCGAATCGTACCTTGTAATATCCATCTTCTTCCGCGATAAGCGCTGGGAAAGCATACTCCCCTGACATTTTATGGTAGAATTTTGTGGCATTGATCTTGTCTTTGAAGGCTCCCACCTGAATATGAAAACCGGTCATTACATGCGGCTGATCGACCAAAGGAGTAGCACCGATCTCTTCATAGTATATTTTCATCAATTCCCTTGTCATGATGCCCGATTGAACGACTTGCCTGATGCAGTTGTTGAGTTCCACCTGGGTTTCAAATGGACCAAATCTAACTTTGTACAATTGGTCCCTGAAAACTATCTCAACAGCATATGCAACAAGCGGTGCAATATTCTTTTTCATGCGGGTCGCATTTTTTGGAATAGCAAATGCACCGACCTGCACAAAATAGTGCTTTTGAAGATATTTTTCACTCTTTGCAATTTTTATCGTGGCTGGAGCCTCTACTATAGGGGCGGCTATACCAGCACTCTCTGTGGCAGGCGGTATGACGGGAACCACCACTTTTGCAGGCAGGATTGGATCCGCCTGAATGACCTGTTCATTTGCAGAGGTGCTAGCGATGGGTTTGACTTGGTTGTTTGCTGAAGTGAATGATCCCTGAAGATTTATCTCCTTGATTTGATCTGCGGATATGATCCCATTCGCAAGTATTTCAGTTCTGCACAAATCTGCCGATCGGCTATCGGAGAACGCTCCAAATCTTACCTTGTACCATCCATCTTCGTGCACCAACTCAATTGGGTAGTTCATCGTTTTGCCCAGCATATCAGACAATCTCCGGGCATTGTTGATTCCCTTGAAAGCTCCAACCTGCAGGAAGGTTTGCCCCATCTGCCTGCCTTTGTTCTGATCTTCAATGATTCGTTGTGGCTGAAGAATTGGATGGGTATTAATTTGTTTTGGTGGAATATTTTGCTTGGCAGTAGCCTGGTTCAGCGAGATGTCAGGTTTGGCAATAACCTGTTGTTGCACCGGAATGGTTGGATTGGATACAACCTTTTTGGGTGGAATATTTTGATTGGTAGTAGTCTGGTTCAGCGAAATGTCAGCTTTAGGAATAACCTGCTGTGGTACCGGAATGGCTGGATTGGATACATCCTGTTTGGGTGGAATATTTTGATTGGGAGTAGTCTGGTTTAGCGAAATGTCAGGTTTGGGAATAACCTGTTGTTGGACCGGAATAATTGGATTGGGTATAACTTGTTTTTGCGGAATGTTTTGACTGGCAATTGCCTGGCTTGGTTGTGCGTTTTGACTGGAGACAGCCTGTTGTTGGACCGGAATACTTGGATTGGGTATAACTTGTTTTTGCGGAATGTTTTGACTTGCAATTGCCTGGCTTGGTTGTACGTTTTGAGTGGAGACCGTTTGTGGTTGAACCGGAATGGTCAAATCTGACGGAGGATTTTTCGAGTCATTGTCTAGTGTATCAATTACTTCGGACCGTGTACTTTTCAAGGTAAAATCAATTCCTTCAACGATATCTCCATCCTGGCTTTTTAGAATGGTGATGGATTGTTTTATGGGGGTTGCCTGAAGGTGCAATTTCCTGAGTTGGACTGAATCCACGCTTACATCATATACACCAGGGGCCAAGCCAAGGTAGCTGTAGTATCCATCCGGTTCACTAAGTGTTTTACCCGATAGCTGCGATTTTGAATTGAATATATTGATAATAATTCGGCCAAGGCCATCTTGTTCATCTCCATTTTCCTTGTAGACGATGCCAGAAACCTCCCCGACAACGGCAACAGGAATGTTCACCAATTTGAAAGAGTTGGGATCGACAACGATCTTCAATACTTTGTTCCGGATTTTCCAGGCAACATTGTCAAAGCTGTTGGCATCCAGCTCAACCAGGTAACTGGTGTAAGGCTCAAGATCAGTCACCCTTACTGTGGTATCCTTTTCGCTGTAAGTAGACGTTCCACCATTGATACGGATATCCAGCCCATCAGCCCTGGGTTCACCGTTGTCTCTTCTGTTGTTGCAGTTCAAATCGAGGAACGGCGCAAAGACAATACCTCCCCTTCCAACGTTAACCTTGCTGTTAGCACCGATATAGTTTGTTTTAGGATCAAAAATGAGACTTCCTCTGGCCATCTCCATGATGGTTGTCTGGTCGTTGGTTTGCCTGGCAGTATAGCCCGTTTGCGCAAATGGGAGATCATACCTGAAACCGAATTGGGCACTATGCACCTTGCTCTTGAAGTTGTTTTCATAGGATAGGGAGACAAATCCGTTGCGGAAGAGGTATTTCTCCAAACCGGCTTTGACGGAGATCAACTCCTTGTTGCTGAATTCATATTGCGCCTGGGGCAATAGCATGATTCCCCTGGGCAACCGGAAAGACATCGAGAGGTTGCTATAGATATAGGGTTTTGTGGAATTGGTAAACATGGCATAATTGGAGAGGTTGGTACTAATGCCGTATATGGCACCTGAAATAAGCCATTCTGCGGTTGAATATCCTGTGCCAGGAAGGAGAATTTGTCCGTAGGTAAACCTATTGAACATAGAAATATTTCTGCCCTTTATTGGCAGAGTGAGGGTTGCTTTTCTTTCTTCAAGATAATTGTAGTTGACAGCTTTTTGACCTGGCTGGTACTTGATATAGTTGAGCTCTAATTGTGAATTCTTCGGCAATTGGATACTGAACATCCCTTTCCCCCTAACCCCATAGGTGTATTCAGCGGAAAGCAATACATTGGAGAATGGCCTTGTAGCCATTGAAAGAAATGGCATGATTGGCCCACTAACAACGGATGATAGAAATTCAACACCGGAGCCCAATGTGATAGCTCTTGATAATCCGTAATGAACTTCACCCCGCGAAAAGATAGATTGTTTACCATCTTCCACCATTCCAGCATTTAAGGTGTATTCCACCTCTCCCGGTGGTAAGAAATTAAAGGGAACATTGATCTGCTGTTCCCTGAAACGTTCTTCACCCCATGGGCCATAGAATTTGAGCTTGACGCTGGAATTTCCATATACCAGGGGTACCTGAAAATTGAAAAAACCTGAGGCATCCGCTTTTTTGTAATCTACCAGTACATTATTGACATACAATTCGACCATCCAACCCGGATTGGTGTAATCACTTAGAGGATAAGTGCCGAACGACCTTCTGTAGGTAGTTGGTGTGTTTGTCAACCTGACCCCGACAACGGGATTGTAAATGGAGGATGTTGCTCCTGTTGCTATTTTACCGAGTGTTGTTTGTTTAACCAGAATATTGTTGTTATTGACGAGGCGCCAATAGTAGGATTGTTGCTTCTCGGAAAATGGTTCATTGGTGTCATAATTCAGTAAAATATTTGCTTCGCCACCAGCTACAACAGCTCCCAAAGCGAGATTTATTCTTGTATCTATTTGTTTTCTTGAATACTCTGAACCATTGGAAACATTTGAGTTTTGACCGATTGTAAAGTTTTGTGTAGAGATTACTGACCAATCAGCCATCCCAAAATTAAATGCCTTTCTACTCAAACGGATCGTACTATCAGATTTGGCATCACCTTTTAGTCTATTGATGTTTTGACGCATCTGCTCCAAACGCATCTCTCGCATGACCGGCAATTCAAGTTGGGTGGTTAAGTTGACGGCCAATGCCCTGGGGTTGTATTTACAATCCAGACCAAAAATTTCGCCAAAAAACCTCGACAGCAGGTAGAGATTGGTCTCGGTTCGAATAAAATCGGTGTTTTTAAGCTGGTAATTTTTACCTTGAAAGCTGATACTGTTCTTTGTCCGATCGATCAGGTAGGGGGCATCCGGGGACAAGAAAAATCCGGAGACAGAGTCCATTTCGGAAGAAAGGGTGTTTTTGATTTTCAGGAAAGTAAATAGTTCAGAAACCGGTAAAAGAACCTCCTGATCCCGGATCACGGCAGGTATTTCAATGGCACCAATATTTTGAACCTGAAAGAATACAGACAACTCTTCGAATTCCGGCTCCTCCTGAGCGCTGGTTACAAAGGTCGTACATGATAAAAACAGACAGAGAGCCACGGTAACCCACATATAGGTAGGCATACAGTACCAATGTCCTGAGCGACAAGAGGCAGTTTCGTTAACCTTGGTTAAACTGTCTGTCAATTTTTCGTTATTTCGTTTTTACAGTTTACCTGATTCTGATAATCATACCTTGAAGATTCATAAAAAACACTTTTGGAACGGCAAATATTTCTTACTCATGGGTGAAGCATAAGCTGGGAATCGAACAGGAAAATTTCATATCCAATGTAACGACCTGGCTTCTGCACCAGCTGCGAAGTTATTCGTTATATATTTTTCGAAACCCTTCGCCAAGGGGGGTGACAAGGTTAGTTATCAACTTTGTGCAGTTGATAAGGCTACGACTCATTGATATTTGATTGGTGTATTTGGTCCGGTGACAGGTTTTGTCTTTCTGTATGTATTATGATAGGTGTATAATTGCTTTTATTGTAGGTTGTGAAATTTATACCTGACTTCAAAAACAACCAATCTCCTGTCTTTAGCGTTCCAGATATTACCAGTTACCAAAAATGAATGCCTGAATCACAGCGGATTCAGGCATTCATTTTTAAAATATTGGTCTCAAAAACCAATCCTTATATTAGGCAAACCAGTTCAGTTGAAATGGTTTGACTGATATTTCTATTTTTTGAAAGTAAGAATGATCACTCCTGGTTAAAGGTGATGGAAAATGTACCGCTGTAGTTGCCGGGTGGATTTGCAGCTGCACTGCCTACAGTCAGGATGCCTCCAAAACGGACCTCCATCTTGAAAGGATATTCAGCATTGAGGACAAATGGCGTCCCACTGTCGGTATTGGAGGAGGGGGTTCCCATGTGAAGGGTCAGTGACCCTCCATTGCTTCCGGAGAGGGTAAAAGGGGTGGCCGAATTGTCGGTGATGGAGATGATGGTGCCTTTGATTCCGGAGATTTCAAAGATGGCTGGTCCATAGGTGTAACCCAGATTCAAGGGAATCACATCGCCTCCTGCCACCCTGGAACCACCATAAAGCATGGTCAGGGTTCCACCTGATGGTCCGTGACAAAAGGCTCCAAAATGGAGATCTCCGGCTGTTTTTACATTGACTTGTATCGGACGGGGTGGTTTTTCCTGTCCATCGACCCTATGATTCCAATTTAGAAGAAAAAATAGGCTGAATAAAATGACTAGCAAACCCCTTCCAAACCGAAATTCATTGGTGTTTTTCATCATCTTTCTTTGTTTAGTGATTTTCAGACTGTTTACGTCCAGCCACGGTCAAAGTTACAATTTAAACCGTACTATTCCACCTTACTCTTCAAAACAAAATCTACATCCTCTACAGTATCTCCGTTTATACCAAGATTTATGGTAATTTTTTGTTTTTCCGGTGATGCAACCAAGTGGAGTTTGTTCATCTGAACAGGATCTATACTGACCTCGTAGTTGCCGGGAGCGAGTCCCAGGTAACTGAAAAAGCCATCCGGCTCACTCAGGGTTTTTCCTGCCAACTTGCCTTTTTCATCAAAGATATTTACAGAAATACGCCCAATACCCAACTGATCATTATTTTTTTCCCTGTAGACAGTTCCCGATACCTCCCCAACTACAGAGACAGGGATCTCGATCCGTTTGAACATATTGGGATCAACAACAACACTAAAAGTTTTGTACCGGAGTTTCCAGGAGATATTGTCAAAACTGTTGGCATCCAGCTCTATCAGATGGGGTGTATAGGGCTCGACATCTGTGACCCGAATGGTGGTATCCCGGTCATTCTCAGATGCTAGTCCACCGCTCATCCTAATGTTTAAACCAGCAACTTTCGGCTCCCCTGTGTCACGTTTATTGTTGCAATTCAAATCCAGAAAGGGGGAAAAAACGATTCCTCCTTTCCCAACACTGGTACGGCTATTTACCCCTAGGTAATCTGATTTGAGGTCAACAATTAAACTACCCCTTGCATTTTCCATTAAAGTAGTTGTTCTGTTGGTTTGCCTGGCAGTAAAACCGGTTTGTGCAAATGGTAAATCGTAGCGGAAGCCAAACTGTAAACTTTGGATTTTGCTCTTGAAATTGTTTTCATATGTCAACGAGAGGAAACCATTTCTAAAAAGATATTTTTCGAACCCGCTTTTCACTGAAATAAGTTCCTTTTGGCTGTATTCATATTGAACCTGGGGAATAAACATGATTCCCCTGGGCAAACGGAACGAAAAGGAGAGATTACTGAAAACATAGGGATTTGTCTGACTGGTAAACATCGCATAATTGGTAAGGTTGGTGCTAAAACCCATTATTGCACCTGAGATTAACCATTCCATGGTAGAAAAACCTGTTCCCGGAAGAAGAATTTGATCGTAGCTGATTCTGTTGTAGAATGAAAAGACTTTCCCCTTTAATGGCAGCGTCAATATAGCTTTCCGTTCTTCAAGGTAGTTGTTTCTAACAGCTGTCTGACCTTTTTTGTATTTGGTATAATTCAGTTCAGCTTCAATATTGTTTAAAAAGTGATAGGTAATAATCCCCTTTCCGCGCACTCCATAGGTAAATTCGCCACTTAATATCATGGATGAAAGCGGACGTGCCGCAATGTTTACAAAAGGCATTACCCTTCCTGAGGTAACCGAAGAGAGATATTCTACTCCAGTGCCCATGGTTAAATTTTTTGCTATTCCATAATGCAGGGAACCCCTCGAAAGGATGGATTGTTGGCCATCTTCAACTATGCCTGCTACCAGTGTATATTCAAGCTCTCCTGTAGGCAGAAAACTAAAAGGCACATTGATTTGCTGTTCCTTGAACCGCTCTTCGCCCCATGGACCATAAAATTTCAATTTGACATTTGAATTGCCATAAACAAGGGGTACCTGAAAGGTGAAAAAGCCTGAGGCATCGGCCTTTTTGTAATCGACCAGCACATTGTTCACATACAATTCCACCATCCAGCCGGGACTGGTATAATCACTCAAAGGGTAGGTGCCGAACGATTTGCGGTAGGTCGTCGGCGTATTGGTCAATTTTATGCCGATGACAGGATCGTAAATTGAAGAGGTTGCTTCAGTTCCTATCTTTCCCAGGATCGTCTGTTTGATGAAATTTTTGTCGTTGTTGACAAATCTCCAGTTGTAGAATTGCTCTCTTTCCTTCAATGGGGAATTGGTATCTAAATTTAAAACAACTTTGGCTTCACCGCCAAGAAGTACCGCACCAAGTGCCAGGTTAATTCTGGCATCTGCTTTACGACCAATCTCTTGTGTCGATACTATCGACCAGTCAGCCATACCAATTTGAAATGCAGGACGACTTCTGGGGATGATACTATCTACATTTGATGTTCCCTTCAACCGATTTATGTTTTTACGGATTTGTTCCAGGCGCATCTCCCGCATCATAGGTAGTTCCAATTTTGTGGTCATATTGACAGAGAGTGTTCGAAAGGAAAATTTACAATCCAGGCCAAAGATCTCTCCAAGATATTGGGACTTCAGGTACAGATTGGTCTCTGTCCGTATTAGTTCGTTCTTTTTCAACGGATAATCCTTGCCCTGAAATTGGATCCTGTTGCCAGTTCTATCGATCAGGAAAGGAGCATCCGTGGAAAGGAAAAATCCTGTTATAGAATCCATTCCTGGTGAAAGACTATTTTTTATTTTGAGAAAATCGAATATGTCAGAGACTGGAAGCAATACCTCTTGCTTATCAATTAAACCTGAGAGTTCAACGCCTCCCATGTTTTGCACCTGGAAAAAGATGGAAATCTCCTCCAAATCAGTACTCTCCTGGGAGCTAGTTTGAAATGGGAAAATAAATAGAATAAAAGACAACACCATAAACGCCTTAATGATACCGGAAAGAAGAATGTCTCTCCGGTCTAACAACGCTGGCGGTTCGGTTGATGTTGACTGGTACATGTGAAAACCGGGAATTATTGGTGGATTTGTGTGAAAGTAACAAGGATATTTCCGCTGTAATCACCAGGTGGATTGTCGCTTAATATAGTTCTTACTTCCAGTTTTCCTCCAAAATATACAAAGGTTGAAGCGCTGGTTGAAATAAAAGATGGAGAGTGATCTGAAGTAAAATCAGTAAGATTAAGCGAACCTGCAGGAGTTCCACCTATCATGGTAACATTTAGCGGAAATCCTATCGTGATCAAGGTGCCTGGTTGGGATTCCACCTCAATGAGCCCCGGTGTGGTAAGATTAAGGAGGTAAACATCCCCAAATGTAGAAGGAGCACCGATGGGAGGAACGGTAACATAACCATAGGTTCCGGTAGCTACTATCCTGCCAAAATCCAGATGCTGAAGCGTACTTACTGTGATTATTATCGGTTTTGGTGGTTTTTCGGGTACTTGAGCATGGCTTAGTTGCGGAAAAAGTGCAGTGAGCACAAGACAGAGCAGCAGGAACAATATCGATTTTATTTTGGCGGTGCCGGTACGATTTCTTCTCATTTACGGATGATTGTTTTTTCAGATTGTTTGCGTTTTCCGGCAGTCACGGTTATCACATAAACTCCATCATTCAATCCTTTCCCGATGTCAATGGTTTGAAGATTGGATACCTCCTTTTGTAAAATAATCCTACCCATCATATCAGTGAGATACAACTTGCCATTATCATCGTTTGGCAAATTGATCTTTACCTGCAAAGCCCCATTGTATTTATTCAATGCGAAAAGCCTTTCAGAAAGTGGCGTAATTACTGATTTCTCTTCAATTCTTAGCTGAATGGAAAATCTTTGGTTGTAGGCACCCTGTTTGAGGTAGAACCTGTAATTGGGGTATTTCTTTAAATCCTGGTTGACTTTTGTTACATTGTCCAGCAGGTACAATCCCAATTCCTGGGGAAGTTGTTCTATCTTTTTTGCCTGGATGGTGACCCAACCATCCTTGAATGTGGTCAATCCCAATGGAATTGTTGTCAGGCTATCTACCGGCAGAGGCATCCCATTGATGGCAACCTGCCTGTTGTCGGCCGTAAAGGCATATAGATTGGTTACCAGATCATCGGTGTTCATCAGTTTCAAGGCATCGGCCTCCTTGTCGAATTTGTTGGTGGTAGTTGGATCAAAATAGATGACAAATGGATCCGGTTTGCCTGCATTGCCATCAAAAACAGCGGCAAAACGAAGAATAGTCCTTGGATCCGCAACCGCTGATTTAAACGAAGGGTTTAAATCAGTGGTACGAATATTATTGGTCATTTCCAAAGTCCCTGATACAGGGTAAGATCCATCCGTTACATGGACAAAAAAGGCTTGCATGGATGGTATGAGATTGGTCGAACCACCGGATACCCCATTGACATAACTGCTGTAACTACCTGAGTATTGATCTGCGCCACCACTTGCATCGAAAAAGTAGATGGCATTGTCGATGTTGGTCTTTGTCCATCCCGAGGCATCCCAGTCGATGGGCGAGGGATATGGATTCCCCACCAGGCTAAATCCTTTGGTATAAGTTCTGTTGTGGTTGAAAAGTGGCGTAGAATAGACTCCGTTGTTGACTGTTCCATTCAAGCTGATGGTTACGGGAGCTACTCCGGCACCCAGGTTTGCTGCATAACCTGACATTGGCGACAATCCTCCAGCAGTGTAGGCGGTCCATCCGGTCATGTCATTGCCTGCATTGGTATGGTTCTCGTCATAGGCGAAAAAGGTAGGAATGGTCGCGGTTCCACTCAGATATCCCGAAAATTGTGCAACAGTGGCATCACTGAATGGGGAGGCAAAGTACTTGTATCCAAATCCGGAGGCAAGGTACCGCTGCATGTTAACAATGCCTGTAACCTGACCGGAACCACTGCCTGAAATCAATGCAGTTTGTGATCCTGTCGAAACCAATGTCAAATTTCCAGCGGAGTTAAAGGTGCCCAGGGTGGGCTGCAGGATTCCGGTAACATTCAAAGGACCTCCCAGGGTTACACCCGCTGAGTTGTTGATGTTCAGGTTCATGATGGTATTTCCGGAAAAAGTGCCGGACGGAATCGATTGGGCAAGGCTGCCTTTCATCTCAATGGTACCGGCTGAAGCGGTAAAGGTGCCACTGTTGGAAATTGCACCCGCAATTTCGAGTGTATTGCCGGTAACGGTGACCGATGCACTGCCCTGAATGGTCAAATCTTTTGCCTGGTCGGCGGTACCTGTCGAATTGTTTGGATAGTTGGGTTTGGAATTGGCAATCAGGACATTGGTTGTCAAGGTGGGAAGTAGGTTACAATCCCAGTTACCCGGATTGTTCCAATCCGTACCAATTGAACCATTCCATGAACCATCCAGCTTGATGGTATGCGTCTTGTTGGAGGTGGCGATTCCGCAGGGAGAATTTCCCGTTACGGTAAGCGTCAAGGTAACACTACCTGCCGTGATATCTGCAATACTTGGTGAATAGGTGCAAGTAGTCAATGAATTTGCATTGGTAAATGAGCCTGTTCCACTGGAACTCCAGGCAACTGCCGAATAATTTGTGGCACTCGACCCTGTGGTGATGTTGGTACCCCCGGCATTCGAACAGACGGTGAGAACTGTCCCAGCATTGGCTGTTGGAGGTGCATAGACTGTGAATGTTGCACTACCATCGGAGGTAGCCGAAGGCGAGCAGGTTCCGCTGACCACGCAACGGTAGGTGTATGCGTTCATGGTGGCCGGTGCATTGGCCACGGTGAGGGTCGCGGTGGTATAGTTGGAATAGGTTGCCCCGTCGTTGGGGGTGGTAGCCGCAGTGATGTTGGTGTAGGCTCCGGATATTCCCCTCTGCCACTGGTAGGTAAGGGCAGTTCCTGTGGCAGTCACGGTGAAGTTGCTGCTGTTGGTCCCGGCACAAACGGCCGCCGGACTGGCAGGCTGCCCGGAGATGGCCGGGGCGGTATTGACGGTGAGTGTTGCCGCACCATCGGAGGTAGCCGATGGGGAGCAGGTTCCGCTGACCACGCAGC
>CAMCBW010000002.1 GCA_945873105.1 Tangfeifania diversioriginum | reverse complement strand
CTGTTTGCGTAGATAACGATAGGGAACCTTGAGCTTCTCAAAAATCTCATCAACTGTGAATAATTTACTTTCATCCTGGGCCATGAAACTTAAAATCCGGAAAGCATATTCAGTTGTCTTGCTAAAATTCATAAATGATACCTTAAGGTATTATATAATATCAAAGTTAAGAATTTTAAAATTCACTTTTGAAATTAATTGGTAAATTATTTGGATAATTGTGTGAAATATTCTGAAAGCTGGCCATTATGGAAATTTCCAGATCACATCAGCGACTGATTAATCTTAAACGTCCTTTCTGTATCAATGCTTGCCAAATAATGTTCCTTGACTATAAAACTAATGATGAGAATTTCAAGCAAACCTAGATTGTATGTGAAATGTCCCTCTGTTATGTTGCCAGACCATTACTATACAGTGCATTAAAGAAAGGCTATTGGTATATCTGTGCTGTTGTAAATCAAAGAAACATTGAAAAAAAACAATTTCACAGTCACAGGAGGTACAAGAAAGCGGATTTAGGAAGAAAGCACCTGATGTTTCAAGAAAATATTTGTGCCGGCAGCCAACCGCAAGCTGCCTGGCAAAGCGGGTTTCGGTGATTCAAGCAGACATCAATTAGGAAGTCAATAAGCTAATTTGTTCTCCATGAATCGAACGAAGGATTGAACTGCCTTATCTCTGCAGTGACCCGTCATCCGGATTACCCGGCTCATCCAACAATTGAATGCAGGTAGCCGGACCAAGATCTGGTTTGTCCCAGGATGACAAGGCCCAGACAATCTTTTTACCGGGGGTCACTTCGAAGACTTGCACAGAGGAAGACCACTCCTCCAGTTTTTTGTTACCGGCCACCCAATTGCAGATAACTGTGTTGCCGTTGGCCAGCCGGTTTGCCGTCTGGTTGTTGTACAATTTAAACGGAGCATCGGCCTGCGTAAACTCCCACACGGTTTCCCCCCTGGGGTTCACCTCCCGCGTGTAGCTCTTCCCGTCGCCGGAGATCAGCGTATTCCCATTGTGCAAACGGATGGCCGACCAGGCCGATTTAGCCTCCACCGACCAGATCTCCTTCCCCTCCAGGGTATATTCGACCACTTTCCCCTCTTGCATTTGTGGTACCATGATGGTGCGCTGGGGGGTGATCCGTACATGGCGAAACTGAACGTGACGATTGGCAGTTGAAGCGGGAATAACAATCTCCTTCAGCAACTTATTGGTGGCAGTATTAAATATCAACACCTTACCAGGATTGCCGTTCAGGGCCATCAACACACTGTCTTTCCCGATAGGCTGACAGGAGTGGGTTTCAGTACCTTCCGGACAGTGGAATTCCCACACCAGATTTTTCTCAGGGGTAATAATTCCGGCCCCCGACATGCAGGCGAACACGATGTTGCCGTTGGAGAGCATGGTGATGTCGTCAAACTCCTGGATATTGCCGTTGGCTGTTCGGATGGGAATCGAATATTTCCAGACTACTTTTCCCCCTTTCACCAGAAACATCGATTGTGCTTCGGGGTGACGGGTATCCCACTCTCCGGCATAGAGGAAAGGATGTTGTTTCAATCCCAACCCAGGAAGCTGGTAGGGTTGGGGGGTTGTTTGAGCCTGAAGAACAAGGGTCCCAACAACAAGGAGCACAATAAGATTACATCTTAGGTCCATCTGGTTACAATAGTATTTAAAATTTCGAATCGTCTTTCCCCAAAAACCAGGTTTAACAGTTGAAAGTTACGTTAATTTTACGATCTTGCTGCCACCAATAAAAAATCCCCTACAATCAATTGACTGTAAAGGATTTAAGGTCTGCAACCAGTACCCGGGGCGGGACTTAATTTATTATATTTGCGTTTTCTTCATTTTCTGAATGTATTGAAAAATAAGGATTCCATTACTTTATATTATTACCTGTTTTGTCCTGTTTGTACAAAATTCTGCCCCCGGTACTGCCCCCTGTATTTTCTATTTTGTAGCTTTGGTAGCAAAATCGGAAGTCATGCCAAATATAAAATTTAGTGTCAACACTAACAAAACAAATAAAGTCACAGGACTCGCCCCGATCCGGGCAACAATCACTTTCCAGGGGAACAACCACAGAAAAAATATAGAAAAAGTTAAGCCCTCATTTTGGAACAAGAAAAAACAGCGGGTGACCCCAAACAGGGATGGGACACCGGACAATAGGCACAGAATAATAAATAAACTCCTGGATGATTACCAGGCCAAAACAAACGCTTTTTTCAACGATTGCGCCCTTCAAAATGTACAGCTCACTGAAAAGATAATTGTTGATTTTCTGGACGGAAAAGAGTTTTCAAAAAGCAAAATACACGATTTCAATACCATTTTTTTAGAGTTTCTAAAATCTACAAAAGTGACTAAAGCCCCACGAACCTACACCAATCATGTGACTGTTTATAATTATTTAACTCAGTACCAAGAGTACAAAAACACCAGGTTAACACTAAACGATATTGATCTATCCTTTTTTGATGGATTACAAGATTATTCCTATAACGTTAGGAAAACCCAAACAAACTACTTCGCCAAAATTACAGCTGTTCTAAAAACCTTCCTGAACTGGTCAGCCGAAAGAGAGTACTACACCGGAACAAAACACCTAAAATTTAAAGCCCCTGAAAAGAACATTGACACTATAGCCATGACTATCGAAGAATTTCAGAAGCTTTATTCCTTCAGCTTTGAAAATCCAAAACATGAGAGGGTTAGGGATGTTTTTTGCTTTGGTTGCCTTACCGGGTTAAGATTTTCAGACCTCAAAGAACTGAAAAGGGAAAATATAAAAAACGGCTATATTGAAAAGGTCATTAAAAAGACGAAAGATCCGGCCAAAATACCACTGCTTCCAGGAGCTGAAAGTATAATTGACAAGTATGACCAAGAACAAACACTACTTCCGGTTATTTCTTCACAAAAATTTAATGTGTATCTCAAAGAATGTTGTGAGCTTGCAGGAATTGACCAACCGACTCAAAAAACTGACAACTTTGGGAATAAAGCTATACAAACGACAATACCAAAGCACAAGTTAATATCTGCCCATGTATCCCGTAAAACCTTTGTAACCCTCTTCTACTCCCTGGGAATGGACGTCAAAATGATTAAGGCCATAACTGGGCACACACAAGACAGGTCATTTGACAAATACCTCAAAATTGAAGATGAAAAGAAAAAGACTGAGATCAACAAAGCATGGGATAAAGTCCAGGGGCCAGGTGATCCATCGGAGGAATTAATTAACCAGGTAAAAGAGGCACTGAAGAGCGGGAAAGGAGACAAACAAAAGTTGATTGATTACTTAAATAGCATGGAGGAGCAAGAACCGGAAAAACAGGAAATTTAAAAAATTAAGAAACTTCGTTATTACCTTTGGGATGAATCTTCCCTTCCTCTACAAACCTTTTTAGAAATTCTTCAGCTTCATCCTTCATAAATTTCTCACGATCAAGGTCATAATTAATAAGGGAGCCATCAGAAAAATCAAATGGTTCCCGCGGATTCTCTAATTTGTATTGTCGTTGTTTAAGAATCCACGCAACTTCTTTCAGCAAAAAATTACTATTTGAAAGAAATTCAATAATCGACCTTTTATCATTCAATTGTTCTTCAAGCTCGACAATCCGACTTTTGAGTGATGCATTTGCGTTTTGAACCTTTTCTACCTTACTAGTATCTCCGTCAATATCATAAAGCTCATTAAATCCAACCTTTAGAGCCTTAGCAATTCCAACAGCATGCTTTAGATACATTGAAGCCGTTTCACCCTTTTCTATACTTGCAATAGATGATTGTTGCATTCCCGCAACAGAAGCAACATCTCTTTGGCTTAGACCATTTTGTTTTCTAAGCCTTTTAATCTTATCCTTTAACTCTTCCTTTTCATTTAAATGTTCCATAAAAACAAAATTAGCGGTATTTCTTTCAAAATATTCCCTAAATGATAAATAATTGAATCTTTTATAAATTTTTTTTGATAGGTATATTGTTTTGTTGATCTGTTTGTCTATATTTGCATAGGTATTTCGATCACTAATTTAATTTTATTAAAAATGGAAAACACAAGAGTATTAATCGCAACAGATGAACAGACATTAAAAAATGTTCTTAACGAAATGTTTGAGAAGAAAACTGGCACCAAATTCACTCCTGATTTTGAAGAAGACAAAATCAGTAAGTCACAAACCTGCCATATGATTGGTTGTACCCCCCCAACACTGGACAAATTAACCAAAGAGGGGAGATTTAAGCGTTACAGTTTGGGAAGCCGTGTTTATTATTTGAAAAGTGAAGTTGTTGAAGCCCTAAGGAAATAGTTCAAAATATGGAAAAAATAAAAGAAAATGTTATTTCCGACAAAACACCTGAAATGGATCATGCCATATCAAAAAAGGCACATGCCCAGGTAGTAAAAGAACCGCCACCCTCAGAACTTTTTGTTTTCTGGATCAGTGAGAGAATTAACAAGCAAGGCGAATTGAAATGGAAAATCAATCCAGTAACCTTTATTTACTTTTTAAGGCATTTAGGTTTTAAGCGATTTGATATAAATGAAGACTACATTTTTGTCAAGATTAATAATCATGTTATTGAAGAGGTTCCAATTCACAAAATTCAGGACGAAGTAATGACCTATATAAATTCGATAGATGATAAAATTCTGGAAGGAATATCAAAAGAAGAGTTACAGTCAAAATTTATGACATCTCCGGCTTACTATTTCAATAAAATAAAATTAAGTATCCTGGGAACTGAACAAAATCTACTTTTCAATTCCGACAATAAAGACACTGGATTCATTTATTACAAAAATGGTTTTGTAAAATGTACGAAAGAAGGATTTAATCTATTTGAATATGAAAATTTGCAAGGGCACATTTTCAAAAATCAAATTAAGCCCAGGGAATTTAAAGAAGGATCTCCGGAAGGTATGTTTTATCAGTTTGTATTTAACATTTCAGGAAAAAACGAAAAGCGATTTGAATCATTACAAACCCTGATAGGTTATTTGCTTCACAGCTATTACGAGAATAAAATGAAGGCCGTTAACCTAACTGATTCAATAATCTCAGAAAATGCAGAAGGTAGAAGCGGAAAAACACTATTAGGTAGGGCAATAGCCCATATTAAAAATGTATGTGAAATTCCAGGGAAGGATTTCGACCCTAAAAATAAACACAAATATTCAACTGTAAAACTTGACACTCAAATTGTTATCCTTAATGACTTAACAAAAGGATTTGAATTTGAAACTCTGTTTAATGATATAACGGACGCGATTACAGTTGACCAGAAAAACCTGCAACCATTCACCATTAGAGCTAAAATGCTCATTTCCTCTAATGATACGTTTAGAATTGATGGAGCCAGCGCAAAAGATAGGGTAATTGAATTTGAATTTGCGGATCATTATAATGCAACATTCTCCCCTGAAAATGAATTTAACTGCTGGTTCTTTCGGGATTGGGATGAAGATGAATGGAGAAAGTTCGATAATTTCATGTGTGGTTGCTTATCTTCTTACCTGAAAACAGGGCTTATTGAAGCAGAACAGATCAACCTGGACAAGCGAAAATTGCTAAGCGAAACTAATTCAGATTTTATCGCATTCATGAATGAAAAGGTTGTAGATGGGTCTTTTAAAATAAACATGGAATATGATAAGGCAATTCTCCACGAAAAATTTCTTGATAGTTTTCCGGAATACAGAATACACACCTGGCTAAGGGTAACAAGAAACTTCACTAAGTATCTGGTAAAATATGCGAAATATTCATTGAAAGCAACTCCACAAGAAAGGAGATCTAACGGAAGATCCCTTATTCAATTTATCGGCAATGTAGATGATCAAATTGCTGGTGAAAAAAAAATAGATGAATTGCCTTTTTAATATGTGTATCCCTATTAATTTTTATTTAAATGCACTAAACGCACTTTAAAATCTATAAGTCTCATATTAAGCAATTTAAACAGAGCACAAACCAAAATACAAAAATTGACTAAACGCACTGAATGCACTTAAAAAGAGACAGACAGTGCATTGAAAAAGAGAACAGTGCACAGCAGTGCATAGAATAATTAGTTAATGCACTTTACATCTATCAGTATATTAAACACATAAAACGAAAAGTGCATTCAGACACTAAAAAAATGTAATATTCAGGGTACACCCAAAAAAATAAACGTCATGAATTGTAAAGAAGCAAAACAAATCAGCATTGTCGGTTATCTTCAAAATAGAGGATTTGCACCGGCCAAAACCCAGGAAAATAATCTTTGGTATAACTCACCATTACACAGAGACGAAACAGCCAGTTTTAAGGTTGATAAAATAAAAAATTTGTGGTATGATCATGGTATTGGGAAAGGTGGAAATTTGATAGATCTGGTTTGTACTGCTGATAAAACAAACATTCAGGGAGCATTACAAATCCTTGAAGGAATTCAAATACCCAATATTTCTCTTTCTTTTCAACAGCAAAAAGAACATATACCATCTTTCAAAATAGACCGCATTCAACCCATTCAAAACAAGGCTTTAATAAACTACATCGAGCACAGGGGAATATCACTTCAAATAGCCTCTCAATACTTAAATGAAGCATATTGGAAATCTACCAACATTACAACCGAACAGGACAAAACATATTTTGGCCTTGCTTTCAAAAACGACTTAGGGGGATACGAATTAAATTTTGGCATTGGGAACAAAAGCATAAAACTCTCAACCAGTCCAAAAGGGATTACAACGATTCCAGGAAGTAAAAACCACATCAATGTTTTTGAAGGATTCTTTGATTTTCTGTCTTATCTAATCTATTCGAAACTGCCAAGAGCCTTTTCTACAATAATCGTTTTAAACAGCCTGTCTAACATTGGGAACATCATGGAAATTTTAAAGTTCTACGATAATATTAGTCTGTACCTGGATAATGATGAAGCTGGATTACGGGCGACCAAACAAATAAAAGACAAATATCCTCATGCAATCAATAGATCAAAATCAATATACCCAGGAAGCAAAGATTTTAATGAATTTTTAATGAAGCTTAATTATGGAAAATGAACTTGCAATTTTAAAAAATCGTGAATTAATGATGATTTACGGCTGTTCAAAAAGTTCAGCAGTCAGAACCAGGGAAAGAGTAAACCAGCACCTCAAAAGGCCAACAGGGAGCCAAATAACCATTCAAGACTTATCAATTTACAATGGCTTTCATCCAAGCAATATATTTTGGTCATTTCATTACAAAACCAGGTTATTCATTTACACAAAAGACATTGAATGCTTATTCCCATTTCGTAAGAGAAGAGCGCAATTCTACATTAATGCAATAAAGAAACGTAATCACGTTAAAAGTTTCTCTCCTATTACTGTTTTTGAATGTGCTGAATACTTCAATTTAAAAGATATCGATCTATTTGCGTTGCTTAACACCCAACACCCTCCAACCTATTTTGTTAATAATCGCAATGAATTAACCAAAAATGAAATGGGGGCACTTAATGAAATGGAGATACCCAAAAGAAAATATTATGCAGAGTCTGAATTTTCAGATTTTTGGAAAGAGAATGAAACCAAATTTTCTGATCCAGTTTGGAACTTTCCAAAATTCTTTGCCCTGGATCCAATTAAATTAATTAATAAACCATTTTAAATTTTAAGTCATGGTACATTTCAACAATGAAATCGCAACAATTACGCTGAACGGCTTCTGTCCGGAAGATCTTTATGAAGTTCAAAAAGTATTGATTAATGCAATCAAAACAATAAAGGGAGGGGACAATATGGAAGATGAACAGGAAGCCACTTTTTCAGTATTGACATTCCTGGAACAGACCCTGCTCACACCAATTCAAATTCAAAACGGTGCGTACAAATTGGATGTTCAATCTTAACAACTCATAGCGGGTTATAGCTGGTAAATAGGTGGTATATATACCGCCTATTTATGTTCTATATACCAGTTATGGTGTCAATTTACGCAGTGTATCAAAGCCATATAACTGATATATATACCTTGCATTCAAAATTAAATATACTCACCATGATTAAAAAAGAATTTAAAAACATTCAAGTGCAATCCAGGCCGGAACTGTTTGCACTTTTTGAAGATACTTTTCAACAATCCGGAGCTAATTCCAAAAGTGAATTTTTAGGGATGATCCTGGAAAACTATTTAAATCCGGATCATGAAAATGCAGTTCGGAAAATTCAGTCAGACTTCTCCAGGGAAAAGGAACAATTTGAAAACGAAAGAAAATCACTCATTGACCAGGTAAACAATCGCAAACCATTCAGTGAAGAGATTACAGCCCTATTAACTCCTGTTTTAAATAAGTACCAGGGGAAAAAGGCAACGTTTTTAAGCAAATTGACAAATGAGGATGAAGAAATCACAGTCAACACCCTGGAAGACGTTTTAAAGACCATTTTACAAACCATCAAAATCGACTAAAATGAAGATTCAGCAAATTAAAGATCCATTCTCAGTAGTCACCCCAGGTGGCTCTGGTGGCCGAGTAATTCTTTTTATCCTCTTAATAGGATTACTCGGATTCGTTTATTACAATTATTTCTATGAAGACAATTTCAAATTTTAAAACAATGATCGATCAAATTCAAAACTGGGCTTTTTTAAAAAGCAAAAATTTTCCCCTGGCTGTTGTAGCCGGAATATTCATTTTGTTCATCCTGTATATGTTGAACGCTTCCAAAATTAACCGACTACAAAAAGAAGCATCAAGCAAGATTAAAACTGAAGCAGTCCCGGAAAAATCACAAGAAATACCAGCCGGCAAGCAAATGGAGCCATTTGCGTCAGATAACGACACAGAACAATTTCTTTCAAAAATGGATGATCCAGAAAAAATTAAAGAATCTGAAGATATTACTGTTTCGCCATAGCAGTAATTTAGGTTTCGTAGCCAAAGCCCGGGATTTAGATTCCGGGCTTTTTTATTAATCCTATCACCCTTAATTAAAATCTTTTTAACTTTGCGAAATGAAAATTCAAGAGATCAATAAATTAGCTGATATTTATCTGAAATTATCCAGAGGGATGATTGACCACGATAAATATACCTACTATGCCATAACACATCATTCAACGGCTATAGAGGGATCGACCTTGACTGAAAAACAATCTGTTAATTTATTGGAGTATGGACAAACTGCCGGGAAAAAGCCTATCCAGGATCATTTCATGGTATTGGATTACTTTACAGCCCTGAAATTCACTTTAGATTTAGCAAAAGGGAAAAAACCGCTTTCCGCTTCCCTCATTCAATCAATAGCCTCCCAGGTCAAAACCAACACCGGGGAGACTGTTAACACCATATCGGGCACTTACTACACCGCTAAGGGTGATTTTAGAACCGGAACCGTCCGGGCAGGAAACAGGACATTCCCGGATTTCAGAAAAGTACCCGCAATGGTTAAACAGCTTTGCGAGCAAACAAACGAAGAAATCAAAAAAGTAAAAACCTTCGAGGAAAAATGTAACCTGGCATTCAAAGTACATTTTCATTTTGTCAGCATACACCCATTTGGGGACGGCAATGGAAGGACCTCACGCCTATTGATGAATTACATCCAAGCCTGGTTTAATCTGCCTCTATCCATCGTATTTAAGCAAGACCGGATTAAATATGTTGAAGCCCTTGAGAATGCAAGGAATAAAGAGGACATTACTACTTTTTACCGCTTTATGTACGATCAGTATGGAAAATTTTTAAAGTCTGAAATTGAACAATTAGGGGGAGGCAAAACAGTTAAGGAAAATAAAAGACCCAACCAAACCACTGATAGGAAGAAACCTGAAGACTCTCCGGCCAAGAGCGTTAAAGATACCAAGACCAAAAAGACAACCAGCAAGAAGAAAACGACATAAAATTTAATACTGCCCCCATACTGCCCCTTAAAGATAAAAACCCCTTAACAATCAGCTTGTTAAGGGGTTTTCTGTACCCGGGGCGGGACTTGAACCCGCACGGCCATAATGGCCATTGGATTTTAAGTCCAACGTGTCTACCATTCCACCACCTGGGCATCCTATTGGAGCGGGAAACGAGACTCGAACTCGCGACCCCGACCTTGGCAAGGTCGTGCTCTACCAACTGAGCTATTCCCGCAGTAAGGATGTCCTAATCTTATGAACGTTTGTCTGGAGCGGGAAACGAGACTCGAACTCGCGACCCCGACCTTGGCAAGGTCGTGCTCTACCAACTGAGCTATTCCCGCTTGTTTGCACCCACAGCCTCGGTTAGATCTCCTGTGATTGCGGGTGCAAATATAAAAACTTTTTAACAATGTGAAAATTGGAAAATGTGAAAATGTGAAAATATGAAAATTATTCAGCCTTTAGCTCGTACCGAACATTTTCCAATTTCCATATTTTCCAATTTTCAAATTAGACTGTCTTCTCCCTCAACGGGATGATACCGCCCATCTCCCCCATCACATTGACCAGGTCAGAGCCCATCGGAACAACAATTTTGGAGTTGTCTTTCAGGGAGGTTTCCATGGCCTGGATTCTACGCAGCAATTGTGCATTGCCGACGAAGAACTCTTCAGCAGCCTCATTGACCAGCTGGATGGCCTGCGCCTCGCCTTCTGCACGCAGAATGGCCGCCTGTTTGATACCTTCGGCCCTTCTGATTTCTGCACGTTTTTCACCATCTGCCTTGGTTTCAGTGGCAGTAGCATAGTCAATGGCAGCTATCTTTTCATTTTCAGCCTTTACAATCTTGTTCATCGTCTCCTGCACATCCTTTGGCGGATCAATCTCCTTCAATTCGGTACGGACGATCTCAATGCCCCAATTACGGGTTTCATCCAGCAACGTGGAGTGAAGTTCCTTGTTGATCTTGCCTCTCTCGCTGTTGGCAGATTTTAGGGTCATGGTTCCAATGATGTTACGCAGCGTCGTCCGGGCAAGGTTGACGATCTGATATTCAATGCTGTTAACATTGTATTGAGAGTTTTTCACACTCTCTTCGTCCGATTTGATTTTGAAATAGACCTGTGCATCCACCCTGGCATTCAGGTTGTCGTTGGTGATGATCTCCTGAGGCTCGGCATTGATCATCTTCTCTGTAACATTGATCACAAACATCCGGTCAATACCCGGAATGATCCAGTTGAAACCGAAAGAGGCAAAATGATGGTACTTTCCCAACCGCTCAACCAGTGCACGGTGCGTCGGCCTGACAATGCGAATTCCGGCAAAGAAGAAAAGAACAACAAAAGCAATTGCAACAATAACAAGAGGTTCCATAATCTTGGTTTTTTAAATTGATTTTTAGGCTGTTAAGTTACAGACTATACACAAATATATACTAATTTTCTTACATTGTATCCAGCAAAAATCAGGGAAAACAATTTATTAACATAAACCTTTAAAAATTAACTCAAATACCAATTATGCGGAGGCAATTAATCTTTGCTTTGCGCATTTCAGAAAAATGGGTATGTTTACTATGGGAAACCTGCTCAATCAATAGCCAATTGGAACATGCAACATCTTAAAAGAATCCTACACAAAGCAAGAACCTTCCGTTTCTCCCACCTTTCGGAGCGGGAGAAACTGATCGCATTGAGTTTTGTGGTCGGTCTGCTGAGCGGTTTTGCAGCCATCCTTTTGAAAAATATCATCCACATCTCCAGTAAATTCCTGACCGAAGACTTTGATGCACTACAGGAGAACTACCACTATTTCCTCTATCCCGGCATCGGAATTCTGCTCACCTACCTCTTTGTCAAATTTGTGGTAAAGGATGACATCAGCCATGGGGTCACCAAGGTCCTCGAATCGATCTCCAGGAAGAAAGGCTACCTGCGGGCGCACAACATGTTTACCTCCATCATTTCCAGTACCATCACCATTGGATTTGGAGGCTCCGTGGGAGCTGAGGCACCGGTAGTATTAACGGGTTCCTCCATCGGATCCACCATAGCCCGAACCTTTAACCTGAATTACCGCACCATGACCGTACTGATCGGATGCGGTGCTGCCGGAGCCATTGCCGGGATCTTCAAGGCTCCCCTGGCAGGAATACTCTTTGCCATAGAAGTCCTGATGCTCGATCTGACCATGGCCTCCCTGCTGCCCCTCATGATTTCAGCTGCTACCTCCGCTTCCCTCGCCTACTTCCTGATGGGCTCCGGACATGAGCTGAATTTTCACATCGACCAGGCATTCAAGGTAACCAACATTCATTGGTACATCCTGCTTGGCATCTTCTGCGGTCTATTCTCCATCCTCTTTTCCCGTGGGAACCTGCTCATCGAGACAAGCATGAAAAAAATAAAACCACCCTTGTTGCGCATTGCCATCGGTGGATTGTCACTCGGTGGAATGATCTTCCTTTTCCCCGCACTCTGGGGGGAGGGTTATTTCACCATCAACCAAATTGTCAACGACCTGGGTCACCACATCGTCAACAACTCCCTCTTTTTTGAATACAGAGACGACAAACTGGTGCTGATCGGTTTGGTTGCCGTCATCATGCTGGTAAAAATAGTTGCAACGGCAGCCACCAATGGTGCAGGAGGCAGTGGCGGTATCTTTGCCCCTACCCTATTTTTGGGAAGTCTGGCCGGATTTTTAATCTCCCTGATCCTGAACTACAACGGGGAGATGGTACCTGCCCGAAACCTGGCCCTCGCAGGAATGGCCGGAATGATGGCTGCCGTGATGCACTCCCCCATGACAGCCATCTTCCTCATTGCAGAGTTGACAGGGGGCTTTGCGCTTTTGGTTCCCCTGATGATCACCTCTGCTACGGCTTACCTGACGGTCATACCACTGGAGCCACACTCCATCTACCACAAACGACTGGCGCTCAAAGGAGACCTGATCACCCACAACAAGGACAAAGCCGTATTGACCCTCCTGAAACTGCACAATGTGATAGAAAAAGATCTGCTTACGGTCAGGCCGGAAACCACCTTGGGCGAACTTGTCAGCATCATTGCCAAATCCAGGCGAAACATCTTCCCGGTAGTGGATGACCTAAACAACTTCAAGGGGATAGTCTCGCTGGATGATGTCAGGGAGATCATGTTCGAAAAGGAGCTGTACGGCTCAAAAAGGGTCTCAGAGCTGATGGTGCTCTCCCCTGAAATCATCTCGCACGACGAAAAGATGGAAGCCGTAATGAAAAAATTCAACGACAGCGGAGCCTGGAACCTTCCGGTGGTTCACAATGGCAAATATGTCGGATTCATCTCCAAATCAAGGATCTTCAATGCCTACCGGGAGATGCTGGTCAACTTCTCGGAAGAGTAAGAGAGTGTGGAAATTGGGAAATGTGGAAATTGGGAAATGTGAAAATGTGAAAATTACCGAAAAGAGAAAAGACATGAGAAAATAAGATTTGTCTAGCCAACAGAAATCAAGATAAGAGCGTTCTTCATTTTCACATTTTCACATTTTCCAATTTCCACATTAATTTTGAAAGTTGTACCTTTGGTACCTAAATTATAAAACTCCTCCCCATGCAAAAAGATACAGCGATTTTTGACATCATTGCGAAAGAACATGCCCGCCAGCTTCATGGTATTGAACTGATTGCCTCCGAGAATTTTGTCTCCCAGCAGGTGATGGATGCCATGGGCTCCTGCCTGACCAACAAGTATGCCGAAGGTTATCCGGGTCACCGTTATTATGGTGGATGTCAATTCATCGATGAAGCCGAGCAGCTGGCCATCGACCGGCTGAAAGCATTGTTCGGTGCCGAATATGCCAACGTACAGCCTCACTCCGGGGCACAGGCCAACATGGCTGTCCTGATGACGGTACTTCAGCCCGGCGATACCTTTATGGGATTGGACCTTTCGCACGGTGGTCACCTGTCACATGGTTCACCGGTGAACTCCTCCGGTCTGCTATACCGCCCGGTAGCCTATGGCGTCAGGGAAGAGAGCGGTCTGGTGGATTACGACATGATGGAACAGGTCGCCCTCCAGGAAAAACCTAAATTGATCATCGCAGGAGCTTCAGCCTACTCCAGAGAGTGGGATTATGCCCGTATCCGGACACTTGCAGACAAGATTGGAGCAATTTTCATGGTCGACATGGCTCACCCTGCCGGACTAATCGCTGCAGGATTGCTGGACAATCCACTGAAACATGCGCACATTGTCACCTCTACTACCCATAAAACCTTGCGTGGACCTCGCGGAGGAATCATCCTGCTGGGCAAGGATTTTGAGAATCCATGGGGCCTGGCCACCAAGAAGGGTGAAATCAAGATGATGAGCAGCCTGCTCGACTCTGCCATCTTCCCGGGGATCCAGGGCGGTCCGCTGGAGCATGTCATTGCTGCCAAGGCTGTTTCATTTGGAGAGGCGCTCCTTCCCGAATACAATACCTACCAGGCTCAGGTTCAGAAAAATGCCAAAGTGATGGCCCAGGCCTTCATGGACAAAGGTTACAAGGTGATCTCCGGTGGAACCGACAACCACTCTATGCTGATCGACCTTCGCACAAAATTCCCGGATTTAACCGGTAAAAAGGCCGAGAACGTACTGGTACAAGCCGATATTACCATCAACAAAAACATGGTGCCATTCGACAGCCGCTCCCCTTTCCTGACCTCAGGCTTACGGGTAGGCACGCCGGCAATCTCCACAAGGGGATTGAAGGAGGGCCAAATGGGTTTAATTGTTGAGTTAATTGACAGGGTTTTGCAAGATGCAGACAATGAAAAGACCATTCTATCCGTGCGCACCGAAGTCAATAAAATGATGGAGCATTATCCGATTTTTGCGTGGTAGAAAACTTAACTAAGGTCATAGCTTCATCAAATGGGATTGACATGTTAAGAGAATATTTTATTGTATCTTAAATACTTAATTTCAATGATATGAATACAACTGAGTTAATTGAAGAGATACAAAAATTACCAGTTTCGAAAAGAATTTATGTGATCGAAAAAACGATTCATTCAATACGCAAACAAGAGGACAACAACCAGATGAAATTGGCAGCTGAGACATTGTACTCAGATTATAAAACAGATAAAAATCTAAACGCGTTTACAGTCCTTGACTGTGAACAATTTTATGAAACAAGGTGATATTTGGCTAATAAATCTTGATCCAACCATTGGAGCAGAGATAAAGAAAACTCGGCCTGCTGTAATTGTCAGTGATGATTCTTTGGGCAAGTTGCCTCTGAAAATTATCGTGCCTTTAACAGACTGGAAGGAACGATACGCAATTGCCCCATGGATGGTTAAGTTAATTCCTGACTTTGTAAATAAACTAGGGAAAGATTCATCAGCTGATTGTTTTCAGATTCGTTCGGTTTCTGAAGAAAGATTTGTGAAAAGACTTGGAAACGTTTCTAAAGCAAGCCTGGATGAGATAAAAATTGGACTATCGCGTGTATTAGCTATCGAAAGTGAATAACTTTTCTTTGTATGATCAACTTATAAGCAAAATAATCTTTGGAAGATAGATCAAACAAGCAATCAACAAGGAGACCATGGCTACAACCAAAACAGCGGCAGCTGCCATATCTTTCACCTTTTTCACCTTTTCGTGCCGCTCTGGTGCAAGATGATCCGCCAGGTTCTCCAGTGCAGAATTGAATAGTTCGGCAGCAAAAACAGCACCGATTGCCAACGAGATGGCGACCCATTCCAGGGCTGAAAGCTCTAAAAACCAACCGAGTAAGATGACGCAAAAAGCAGCAACCAGGTGTATCCTGGCATTGTGCTCCTCTTTGAACAATACCTTCAATCCATTGAAAGCGTATACAAAGCTCTTTAACCTTTTGCCGATTGAAAATTTTTCACGCTTCATTTGCACATCTTTTTATTCTCCAGCCTGACCAATCTACCTTCCAGGTTTTCCAATCCAAAATCGTAAATCTAAAATCCAAAATCAACTTATGACAACCCTTGAAAAGGGTACCGCATCCAGCGAAGCGAAATCACCTTTTAAATATTTGTAGTAACCGGTAATGGCGATCATGGCCGCATTGTCGGTGGTATATTTGAAGGGGGGAATGTACATTTTCCAACCCTGGTGCAGTGCCGTCTCCTGCAAGGCTGTTCGAAGCCCGGAATTGGCAGAGACACCTCCGGCAACGGCAATCTCCTTGATTCCAGTCTGTTTGGCTGCCAGTTTCAATTTGGTCAAAAGTATCTCGATGATGGTATACTGCAGCGAAGCGCAAAGATCAGCCTGGTGGTGGTCAATAAAATCAGGGTCTTTGGCAATCTCGTCCCGCAATAGGTATAAAAAGGAGGTCTTCAGTCCGCTGAAGCTGTAATCAAGTCCCGGTATCCGGGGTTTGGAGAAGGTAAAAGCCTTTGGATCCCCCAACTTGGCAAGTTTGTCGATCAGCGGTCCTCCAGGATAGGGCAAACCCATCACTTTGGCACACTTGTCAAATGCCTCTCCGGCCGCATCATCGATGGTCTGTCCTACCACTTCCATCTCCAGGTGGTCCCTCACCACAATGATCTGTGAATTGCCACCCGAAACCAGCAGGCAGAGGAAGGGAAACTTTGGTTCCTGGTGCTCCTCGTTTTGCTCCTGGATAAAATGGGCCAAAACATGTCCCTGCAGATGGTTAACCTCCAGCAAGGGGATATTGCGTGCCAGGGCAAATGCCTTGGCAAAGGAGGTCCCAACCAGAAGGGATCCCAACAACCCGGGCCCCCGGGTAAAGGCAATGGCGGTAATTTCATCCAGCGTAACTCCTGCCTTCTTAACCGCCATCTCCACCACCGGAATAATATTCTGCTGGTGTGCCCTGGAGGCCAGTTCCGGCACTACTCCACCGTATGCCTTGTGCACTGCCTGTCCGGCTACTTCATTGCTTAACATCAACTGGTTGCAAATCACAGCGGCAGAGGTATCATCGCAAGAGGATTCGATTCCCAGGATGACGATATTTTTGTTTTCGCTTTTTCTCATTTCATTTTGATCTTACCAGGATCTGCTCATCCTGCTAAAAAATATTAATTTTAGCGGCTAAAGTGATGATACTTCAGACCCGACCAATGAAATTTTCCATTGGAAAGGCAAAGGTATTGAACCTTGCCGGAACTATAATTTAACCCTCGTGACAGAAGTAAAAAAACCTTCTCCATCCGCGTTCAAAGTTATCAAAAAAAAGGTTAAGACTTTCGTAGTCATAACCGTATTGCTGGTAGCGCTGCCGCAGGTTTTGTACGTCGCGTTCCGCAGCAATACTTTTCAGACCTTCGCGATCAGGTGGTTGATGGATGAGGTTGGCCAGTCTTTTAACACAAAAATCATGATTGGCGGGATTGATATCTCCTTTTTTGACCAGCTAACACTCGAAAAAATACTGGTGGAAGATCAATCCAGGGATACGCTGATCTACATCGATCAGCTGAAACTGCAGATTGACAGTATCAGACTGAATCATCGCCGAATTCACCTGAGCAGCATCGTTGTCCAGCAACCCAGGATCCACCTGTTTCAGGATACTGCAGGCACCAACTTCCAGTTTATTCTGGACTCTCTCCACGCCGCACCTCCAACCCAGGGAAAATCCCCCTGGGATGTAACCTTCAACAACCTGTTTGTCAGGGATGCTCAATTCCGCTTTAAAAAACCTTTTGCAGACACCCTATACCACGAAGGAATCAATCTCAATAACCTAAACATCCATGAGCTGAACTTCTCATTGGTGCACATCAAAAGGAGAACCTCTGCCACTACAATGACCCTTGACAATGCCTCTTTCAAGGAGCAATCGGGATTTTCCCTGAAAAATATGACCTTCAATGCATCGGTGGATTCCTCCGGATTTCATGTGGAGAAGTTTGCCATGATCTCCCCCAACTCCAATATCTTTTCTGATTCCATGAAGGTGACACACCGGAAAAGTATTCCACTTGACAAACCAGCCACAGTAAATGAACTGGAGGATTTGCCCTTTGCCTTCCAGTATGTCTACGATGGCAATCTCTCCGAATCATTGGTCTCCTTGTCCGATCTTGCCTATTTTATGCCAGATATCTGGGGAATGAACGAGTCTGTACTATTTTCCGGAGCAGTAAAGGGAACCATCGACAACCTCAAATTCAAAAAATTAAACTTCAGGATCGGGCGGAAAACCTCCGTTAATGCAGACCTGGAACTCAAAGGACTGCCCAACTGGAATGATACCTACATCTTCTTGAAATTCTACAACAACACCTTCAATTTCAATGATTTTTCCCTGGTGAAATTGCCAGACAAGGCCACCTTGCGATATCCAAAAATCCCTGCATCCTTGCTCGATGACGTGGATCTAACCTACCAGGGAACCTTCAGCGGATTTCCCTCCGACTTTGTGGCCTATGGGAATTTAAACGGTGACCTTGGATCCTTGTCGACCGACATTGCCATCGCTCCCAGCCTGACGGGCTCTTTGGTTTTGCGGGGAGTCCTGGATGCCAAATCTTTTAACGCCGGAAAATTTCTTGGTTATGATAAGTTGGGAGAGGTGACCCTTCATACGGTAGTAAGATTGAATAAAAAAGGGAAAAATTTCAATGCCATACTTGATGGAAACATCGACAGCCTCTATTACAACGAAAACCGTATCGATTCGATCTACCTGAAAGGTAAGGCCAGCAACAAGAGTTACGATGGTCAATTGACCATCAATGACGATAAATTGAGGCTGGAATTTTCCGGAATAGCCAATCTGGAGCAGAAGATTCCTGACTTTAATTTTACCGCTTCGGTCACCAGGGCCAACCTCTATGTATTGGGGCTCGACAAGCTCCACAAGGATGCCTTTGTTTCCTTTGACACAAAAGCCAATTTTTCTGGTAAGAATATTGATGAGCTAAACGGTTCGATTGTTCTGGAGAAGATAAAATTGGCCAGGGAAGGTAAGATCTTCGATGTGAAGGCACTCAATTTGAGTACCACCAATTCGACCGAGAGAAATACCATCACCCTCCGGTCTGACATTGCGGATGTAGATATTGTAGGCAAATACCGCTTCCTGGAGTTTGGCCTTACCTTGCGTGACTACCTTCAATACTATCTTCCCTCGGCAGATTTGCCCTTCAGCAAGGAAAAGATTGCCGGGAACAATATTTTCAACTTTGACATCCATGTAAAGAAACCGGAGCTGATAACCTATTTCTTCCTACCGGAATTAACGCCCAACTCACCGGTAACAATGAAGGGAGAGATCAACTCAACCAGCAAAAGCCTCTCACTGGAATGCAAGGCAGAAGATCTCTCCTACGGCGCTTACCATGCCAAAGACCTTAATTTTTCCTCCAGAAATGAAGGAAAGCAATGGATTCTCCGCCTGGGTGTCAAAGAGGCATCCCTTGGAAAAAATTACACACTTGAGAACATAGCGCTGGACAATACCCTCTTCAACGACACCCTGCTGACCACCTTTGCCTGGGGAACAGCCAGCAAGCACAATTTTAGCGGCAAAATAGACATGGAAGGGATCTTTTCAAAAGCACCCCAGGGGCTTAGAATGGCTGATTTTTCCATCAAACCATCCGAATTTCTCGTTTCAGATACCTTGTGGCAATTTGACAACAGCAAAATTCATATCGACTCTACCCTGGTGTCGGTCAAAAATTTCAAATTGCAGCATGGTTCAGAATTTTTCAGGATCAATGGTCAGCTTTCAGAGAATCCATCCGACAAACTAAAAATCGAAGCCAACAACATCAACCTGGGATTTTTGGACCTGATCTCCAAACAAAAGATAGGTATAGAGGGCTCATTGAGTGGCACAACAGAAATTGCCGATATTGAAAATTCATTCTTCATGAACAGCAATCTTGCCATCCGGAATTTCCACTATTATAAAAACTATTTTGGAGATGTACTGCTCAGCAACAAATTGGACAAGGAGGCGAATCGTATCTTCACCACCATCAAACTCAACAAAAGGGATACAACTTCACTGCTTATCAGTGGATACTATGCTTTAAACTCAGACTCCTTGAATTACAATGCGAGTTTGACAGATTTTCCGGTGGCGACCATCTTCCCGTTCCTGCGAAGCTTCTCCAATGGGGTCAGTGGAACCGGGAATGGATCAGTCGCTATTACAGGCAGTTTGAAGGATCCTTGTTTCATCGGGAAGGTCAACATCAAGGAGGGTAAGATCGGCATTGATTACACCAAAACAGCCTATACCTTCAGTCAGCCGGTTGAGTTCGCCGATGATTCCATTGTTTTCAGGAGGATCGCCCTCAAGGATAGCAAAAATAACGGTGCAATCCTCCAGGGGTACATCACCCACAAGATGTTTAACCAATTGAAATACAACCTGGGAGTGACCACCAAAAAACTGGAAGCCCTCCATACCAACATGTCCGACAATTCGCTCTTTTATGGCGATGCAAGTTGCAGCGGAGACATCCTCATTACCGGTGCCGGTGAACAGGTCAAAATTGATCTGAATGTAAGGACCGAAGAGGGGACCCAGATTTTCATTCCAATGGAGACTCCCGTTACTGCGGCTGAGAATAACTTCATACGATTTGTGGGAAAGGATCCGGCCAAAAATGAAATTGTTGCCCCCCAGAAACAAATCGAAAGCAGTTCGCTGGAGATGAACATGAACATCACGGCTACACCAGCCGCAAAAATTCAGATTCTTTTCAATTCCACCCTGGGAGATGTGATTTCCGGACAGGGATCCGGAAACCTGAGGATGGTTTACGACAAGCTTGGCAATTTTACCATGTTTGGGAACTATACCATTGACAAGGGAGATTACCTTTTCACGCTTCAGAATGTGATCGGTAAAAAGTTTAAACTGGAGGAGGGAGGAACCATTGCCTGGAACGGGGATCCTTACGACGCCATTGTTGACCTGAATGCCATCTACAGCTTGAAGGCTTCTGTCAAAGAACTGCTGGCCGATACCTACAAAAGTGAGAATATTGGCAGGATTCCCATTGAATGTAAAATAAACCTCTCCCGGAAATTACTCAATCCCAACTTAAAGTTTGATATTTTATTCCCCACCGCTGACGAGCGAACCAAAGACGAATTGCAGCAATTTATCAGTACCCAGGATGATATCAACAGGCAAATGCTGGCACTTTTGTTGCTGGGTCAGTTTTATACCCCCGAGTACATCAGGGGAAGGACAGATTCCCAGGCTTACACCGGAAATCTTGTAGGTGCCACCACTTCAGAAATGCTCTCCAACCAGCTTTCCAACTGGCTATCGCAGATCAGCTCCAACTTTGATGTGGGTTTTAATTACAAACCCGGCGACCAGGTGAATACCAACCAGATGGAGTTGGCCTTGAGTACCCAGATCTTCGATGACCGGGTTACCATCAACGGAAACATCGGCAACAACAGCAATTTACAATCGACCAACAACAATGCCGTACTGGGTGAGATCGAGGTTTTTGTCAAATTGATCAAATCGGGAAAGCTTCAACTGAAAGTATACAACAGGGCCAATACAGACATGACCTACGACACTGCCCCTTACAAACAGGGTATTGGCTTCTCCTACCGGGAGAGTTTCAACTCTTTTTACGAACTGTTTCATCCGCAGAAATTGAAAAATCAGCCAAGATTAAAAACGACTGATCGCATTCCTGCCAACTAATGTGGAATTAATTTATATTTTTGTCAGTTACTCATGGGCAGTTAATCATTCCGCATGGTTATTGATCCGGTGACAAGTTGGTTGAGATGCACACAAACAATATGACATTATCCGGTAGTCAAAAATCAGGTATTTTTTATACCCTGCTGATTCATGCAGGGATCCTGATTTTTCTGCTGATGCTTACCCTCTCCAACGACATGAAATTTCAGGCAGACGAAGGTTTGCTGGTCGATTTTGGCTATTCGGAGACTGGTCAGGGAGAAGAGGAACCCTCGGCCGTCTATGCTAAAAATGACAATATCTACAAAGCACCTGTCCTGTTCGACCAAAAAGAGACCACCACTGCCTCCAAATTCAAACCAGCCGAGATCAAGGAGAATGAGCTGCTGACCCAGGATCATGAACCTTCCGTAGCACTTCGCACAAAAAAAACTGAAAAGAAGACGGTCGAGAAGAAGAAACCCGATCCTCTGGCTGAAAGTGAAAAACGGCAGAAGCAGGAACAAATTGCCCAGCAAAAGCTTGAAGAACAGATTCGTCAAAAGAAGCAAAAGGAGGAGCAGATGATTGGAAACATCAATTCCAGGGCAAAGAATGCGTTTGGGGGTGGCTTGACGGACAATGGCTCCACCTCAACGGGAGAAGGCATTGCAGGTGGCCCCGGAAACCAAGGGGATCCCAACGGACAACCGGGGGTTAAGCGCTATGGACCAGGAGGAGGAACAGGCAATGGTATCTCCTTCAACCTCTCGGGTAGACAGGCACGTTCTCTTCCGAAACCGGCCTATCCCGGCAACGATGGAGGGGTTGTCGTGGTAGAAGTTACCGTAGACAAACTGGGCAAAGTCTCAGCTGTTCGTGCCGGCATTTTTGGATCAACCTCCAGCGACCCCGATTTACTGGAGGCCGCCACCAAGGCTGCCCGTGGTGCCAAATTCAATGTGGACGACAATGCCCCAGCCTTCCAAAAGGGAACTATCACCTATCATTTTGTGCTGCAGTGAGCTTCGCAAAGGCTAAAGGCTAAAGGCTAAAGGATAAAGTTTAAAGGCTAAAGGATAAAGGCTAAAGGATAAAGTTTAAAGGATAAAGTTTAAAGGATAAAGTTTAAAGGATAAAGTGAAGAACGCTCTAATCTTGTTTACCTTAAATCTCATATCTGAAATCTCATACCTTATAGCTAATACCTCCCTTCCGCACAAATCCCCCCTTTATCCTTTTGACTTTAGCCTTTAGCCTTCCATGATGTGGTGATGTAAATTTAACGGAATGATTTTATAGTACTGATTCATAGCCCTGAATTAATGACTATCTTTGCACCCAAATTAGTAAAATGCGAAAAATAAGAAACATAGCCATCATTGCCCACGTCGACCACGGTAAAACAACCCTGGTAGACAAGATGATCCTTCACTCCAACATCTTTCGTTCCAACCAGAATCCGGGTGAATTAATCCTGGACAGCAACGACCTGGAACGCGAAAGAGGGATTACCATCCTGGCAAAAAACGTATCGGTGGTGTACAAGGGAATCAAGATAAACATCATAGATACCCCCGGTCACTCTGACTTTGGCGGAGAGGTCGAAAGGGTGCTCAACATGGCAGACGGTGTTTTGTTGCTGGTGGATGCCTTCGAAGGCACGATGCCCCAGACCCGATTTGTCCTCCAGAAAGCCATTGAACTCGGGCTCAAACCCATCGTTGTGGTAAACAAGGTTGACAAACCCAATTGCCGTCCGGATGTGGTGCACGAACAGGTATTTGAATTGATGTACAGTCTGGATGCTTCAGAAGATCAACTCGATTTTCCGACCATTTACGGCTCTGCCAAACAAAATTGGATGAGCACTGACTGGAAGACGCCAACCGATTCCATTGAACCGCTTTTTGATGCGATTCTTGAACACATACCGGCCCCTCCCGAAAACGAAGGGACTCCCCAGATGCTGATCACCTCCCTGGATTATTCCAAATACATAGGTCGGATTGCCATCGGCAGAATCCACAGAGGAGAGGTCAAAGAGGGGATGAACGTTTCGCTGGTGAAGCGCGACGGTACCATTACCCGTTCCAAAATTAAAGAGTTGCACGTCTTCACCGGCCTCGGCCGCGAAAAAGTAGCCACTGCACTCAATGGCGACATCTGTGCGCTGGTAGGCATTGATGATTTTGAAATTGGAGATACCATCTGCGACTATGAAAATCCTGAAGCACTGGATCCAATCGATGTAGATGAACCAACCATGAGCATGTTGTTCACCATCAACAACTCACCTTTTTATGGAAAAGAGGGCAAGTTTGTCACCAGCCGCCATATCCATGAACGCCTCGAACGGGAACTGGAGAAAAACCTTGCCCTGCGGGTAGAACCGACAGATTCGGCTGATTCATGGAACGTGAATGGTCGTGGTGTCCTTCATCTATCGGTCCTGATTGAAACCATGCGTCGTGAAGGATATGAATTGCAGGTTGGCCAGCCACAGGTTTTGTACAAGGAGATTCACGGCGAACGCCATGAACCGATCGAACTGCTGGACATTGACCTACCCGCCGAGATGGCCGGCACCGCCATCGACTTCGTCACTCGCCGAAAGGGAGAGATGATCAACATGGAACACAAAGGCGACCGCACCCATCTGGAATTTCATGTTCCATCCCGCGGGATCATTGGTCTGCGTACCAATCTGCTTACAGCCACCCAGGGAGAAGCGGTGATGTCACACCGATTCCTGCACTACGACAAATTCAAGGGCCCCATCGAAACGCGGGTCAATGGTTCGTTGATTGCCATGGAAACAGGAACTGCATTTGCCTATTCATTGGGGAAACTGCAGGATCGTGGCCGTTATTTTATTGAACCTCAGGATGATATTTACGAAGGACAAGTTTGTGGTGAAAACAACCGGGAAGGCGACCTGGTGCTCAATCTGACGAAACCCAAGAAGCTAACCAACATGCGTGCTTCAGGTTCTGATGACAAAATCCGCTTGACACCAGCCACCAAATTCAGCCTGGAAGAGGCACTCGAATACATCCAAAAGGATGAATATGTAGAGGTTACGCCTAAATCAATCCGGTTGAGAAAAATCAAGTTGAGCGAAATTGAGCGCAAAAGATCATCAAAAGTCTAGTAAACCCTTCGGGGAAACTTCCATATCAAGAGACCCGATTCCTGCCAGGGAGTCGGGTCTCTGATTTTGTATGCAACATAGCTGCGATACTAATTGACGATCAATTTATAAGTCCTGTCAATTCCCTTTAACCGTACCAGGTAAGTTCCACTTTCAAGTGACAGGTCAATTGTTTTTGTACCCACAAATGATTCACCGAAGGACAAAACGGTTCTTCCCTGCAAATCACAAATGACGATCCCATCTACCTTTAACTGGCCACTGCTTACTGTCAGCCGATTGGTGGCTGGATTCGGATAGATATTTAGATTAGCCCATTCCAGATTGCCTGCCGAGGTAACCAGTGATACCGCAATCTCCCTGGTTCCAAAGACTCCTGAACCATCAAACGCCGTGGCCTTCACCTTGACAGAGCCATTGGATAACGCGGTGAGAAGCCCCTTTGCGTCTATTGTGGCAACCAGTTGATTGTCAACGGTCCATCTGACCGTACTATCTGCCAAAGCAGGAATTACCGTGGCATAAAACTGCAAGGTAGTGCCCTTCCCCTTTATTTCATTCACCTCTCCTGCACTTTTAACCGTCAGGGAAGTTGCCAAAGGCGGCCGGTTAGCCATCACACGGATAAAATCAACGGAAACCGTTCCGGATACTGAACTATTCACCGGGTCTAACCGGAAATAGTTTATTTTAGAACCAGGAATCCATTTTGGATTGGCGGTCAAATCCACAAAAACATCCCTGAATTCATGGTCATTGGGGTTCAGCGGAAAACTCACAGAGGTGAAACCACCCCCAGATGCGGTATCGAAGAAGATGTAAAAGGATCCCGCCGAGTCGCTGGTCTCATTTTTCAACCTCAGCCAGAGATACCTGAGACCATTGGTATTCCAGCTTTCCACAAAAACCGGTCCGGAGACATAGGGATCGGGACCAGAGATATTGAATACCAGGTTGCCCTCCGCATTGGATACAGTGCCGGAATGGGTACTGGTCCACCCTTCCGTTGAAGAAGTAAATTCCCAGCCATTCTTTTGAGGGATGTCTGTAATGGTAATTGTTTTGGATCCCGAGATTCCTGTACCATCCCTGGCTGTTGCCTTAATGGTCACAGTGCCGGTTTTCAAAGCAGTAAGCATCCCTTTGCCATCAATGGTAGCCAGGGCAGGAGAATCAACTGACCAGTCAACCAGGTTCTTGGCAACGGAAGGAAAAACAGTTGTCACCATTTGCAAAGTGTTCCCCAGGCCATTGAGTGTCGAAACTTCTCCGGAACTTCTTACCAGGATGGAAGTTATCAGTGGATTGGATGCCTGGATCTGGTAAATTTTCGATCGTATCTCGCTGACAGTTCCGACAATCAAATAGTATTCATACTCATACACAGAGTTTTTATTCAGTATCTCCTTTTTAACCGGGGCAATATAGGAGGTGGATCCGCTGGTTGCTTCTCCTCCCGGCTGACCGGCCATACCGGCAATGAAATTTTTGCAGAGAGGATTGTAAACCCCCAGGCCCCACTTGTTGTCATCAACGTAGGCCATCCAGTTTTCTGTCACTGTTTCGTTGAGATACCGGCCCCAAAATCCGCTCGACAGGAAGACCGTGACCGGATTACTCACCGGTGCATTTGTAAAAGGAGCATCTCCAATGTAGGTATACAGGTTTTTTAAAGCCGAAATAGGGTATACAGCCGGCAGTTCCTGATCATTTGAAATTCCTTCCGCGTAGATGTTATCGGTGCGAAGACAGGTTATTTTATTCCTAACCGTGAGCACATTGCCCGAAAGGGTGGTCCACTGCTCCATTTCAGCCTCGGCAGGCTTATTGTTCATATCCCACAGCATTGGAATACACTTTACGTAAAGCGTATTGCCATTTTTTTGAATATCGAGAATTTTAGCCCTGTTGCGAAAGGCATCCCCAACCTGGATCGGATTCCAGCTCCATGGCGACCAGTTGGGGGATTGTCCTTCGGATTTTCGATCCAAACTTTTTCCCGCATAATAGGATTGCTGGATGTACCTTCCTTCATCCGCGATGTTGACAATGCTTCTGTTTGAACCAGACAAGGAAAGCCAGGAGATGGCTCCTCCCCTTGTGACGTCGAGTTTAAGGGTAAGAACGCCATTGTCGAGGATTGGATCAGGTGCTTCGCTGGCAGCCGATAGTACCTGACTTTTTAAACCCGGTGAAAACAGACTCCAACAGAGGATGATACCGAAGAAGATTTTCAACCTATTAAAAATCAGCATCCTTTGAGTTTGGTTTAACATGGAATGATGTTGCATCCTGACAATGTTTGTGAATTGTTCATGGCCTATTTTGATATTCCATTTGCATCGTTTTTCTGCCGGACATCATGGTAAATCTCGCGGAAGGGACAAAATGCTCACCGGACCAAACAATCCCGAAGGTTGCAGCGGATCATCCGGCTTGAATGGATTTACCGGGCACCAGGTTTGCCGCTGTTCTGCAGGCAGTCTGCTGTCTCCGATCAACCGATTGACCCAGGTATTCACCACTTCGATCTTCAGTTCATTCTCTCCCTGTTTGACCAGGCTTGTAAGGTCGAGCTGATAGGGCACCGTCCACACTCCCCCGGCATAACTGCCGTTCAACATGACTTTGGCCATGGCGGTCAGATTTCCCAGGTTGATGTTCACTTTTTCATTCGCCGGGATTTGTGCGAGGCTGAATTTACAGCTGTAAGTAGCTGTTCCTGAATAATATTTGATTCGCTCATCCACAGAGGTAGTCCAATCCTTCAGGGATTCGAAAACAACAGTCTCTTCCGGACCTCTTTGGGAGGCATTGAAGTTGACACTCCATGGACCTTTCAAATCAGCAATTGGGGTTGGTTGCGGGTAATTGAGCCCGATACCACTGCCCTGAGCCTTTCCTGCGGATTTTCTGAATACGAGGAAAACACTCTCATAGGGTTCCAGCTTCAAAGGCACCAGGGTTGTATTTTCCTTCTTGCCATAAGCCGGAAGGTTCCGCATGTAGCCTGTCGTGGCTTCCCAAAGCTCCGGCTGCAAACCTTTTACCCTGAACTCAGGATGAATAATCTTTGTTTCTGCTGTCTGGTTGGATACAAAATAAAGCTCACCGCCTGCCCAGGTGCGGTGTCCATAGTGTATCGAACGATCCTCCGGCAATTGGCAATCGGGCACACAATTGATCAATGCAAATGCCTCGCTCATGCTCATCCCGTTAAGGACCTTTCCTTTACCGACTTTTGCGGACTTCACATTCACCCCATCCACTGCTCCCCAAAGTTCAGCAGCCATTGCCTGTACCCTTTGGTCGGCAGCCGGTTGATTCTGCAGGCTGGGAGAACGTTTGGGTGCGGGACCCAGGATCACAGCACCGTCATTGACCAGCTGCTTTATCTTTGCGAGAAGTTCTGGACGCATGGTCTCCAGCTTTGGCAATACCATGATACGGTATTGGGTACCATGTGGCAGCGTGATCAGTCCGTTTTTAACAGTCATAAATTTTTCGATGACCTCAGCATTCATATAGTCGAACTGATAGCCAACGGGCAGCGCAGGATCAGTAACTCCGGTCATTTTGGGGGCATCCTCCCCGATAAAATAGGCTGCATCGGCCACATTCAATCCCTGCTGGAGCATGAAATTTGTCCTTTTCAGGTACTGGGTATAGCTATCCATTTGCGAAAACCAGGTGTTCTTCCGGTTGAACTCGTTGCCAAACCAGGCATTCATTCCAGGATTCTTCTCCTCGTAAGCTTGAGTGATATAGACATGCAACAGTGTATTGTTGATTCCCTCGGCAAAAAAGCGGTCACCGCGCTGTTTGATGGTGCCAGGGTACCTGCTGAAGGGTTGGCCTGCACAAGTATTGGATTCCGCGGAAATTTTTGTTTTACCGTAGATATGTCCGCAGGAAGTTGCCGCACGGTTTTCAATGTCTCCAAGTTCTCCTTCGCTCCAAAACTCTCCGCCGATCTCGTCCGACTGACCACCGTACATCAGAAACTCGCCCGGGAATCCCCAATGACCATAATTTTCAAGCCAGGTCTTTAATCCATGCTTGTGACTAACATCCCTTAGTCCGCCCACATAGTCATAGGCCACCTTGTCTGCCACCATCCGACGTACATCCCAAAGGAAGCGGTCAGACTCCAGTTGACTGTTTACCACCTTTCCCTGGTAAACAGGAAGGAATGGTGTCGGATCATATCCATATTTCTGATTGAATTCTTCGATGAAACCATCCGTGAAATTCTGTCCGCCTGTTTCATAGCTATCCTGAACCACCACTTTAAAGCTCCTACGGTCGGCCTCCGGAATACGTTTCAGAATTTCACCCATGTGACCATAGAAATGTTTCTCTGCATGTTTTTTACTCATCTTATCCACTTCGTAACCGGTCGCCTCGGGGGAAGCCGGACTGTTAACCGTGCCCGTTGGCGTCATGCCCGTTCTGAGAATAACCCACTCTCCTTCCGGCACCTCCCAGTTAAGAATTCCGTCTGCTGTAAGATTTTTCGAAATATCGATAACACTTGAAGCATCAATCACGGTAGTTTTGTCTTCTGCCTCTGCTTGCTGCGGCCACTGATAATCTTTCCAGTACGGCAGTGGTGTCGGATGCATTTTGGCCAGGGTCTTTTCGGCATAACGTTCCACACGTGGTGCAGCAGAGATGACAACCTCAGAGAGTCCGCTGTTGGGTTTGGTGTTTTTAATCGTCAGGCGGAAATTTTTAGCAGTTGTGGCTGGAAATGATACCACTACAGGTGCATAAGGTTCAAAACCAACATTCAGTCCTGGATTTGAACGGTTGATCTGAAATTCAGAGAGGGTTCGGTAATCTCCATTGGCCTCTTTCACCTGGAATAGCGCCATGACAAGCATGGGTTGCGCCAGAGATCTTACAGACAGGCTTTGTGCAGTAAAAGGTTCCTTTGCTTCAAATTGGATGGCAATTTCACCACCTGCGGGGAATGTAATTCCTGTTTTCGTATCGCCATCACAAATCCCGGAGAGTCCGGTAACATTGGGTATTGCAGCAATTGTGGCATTTTCGCTGGTCAGTGCCAGTTGGTCATTCCTGGGCCTTGGATAGGCAATCACTTTTACATCCTGAAAAATATCGTTTGGCTTTTCCAGTTTTTGAGAAAGTTTCAACGGCCCCGTTACTGAAGTCTCAGAGGAGATCAGGTAACGCATGGCCTCACCTGATTTTACCCATGGCCCGCCGGATTGGCTCCAGCCCGGTGAATTGAAGATGCCGATCTCAATGTTCAGTTCGGTCGCCGTCTTCAGGGCAGCATGGAGGATTTCCCACCAGGCCTCACTCAGCATGGTTACTTTCCCGTATGGGACATCTGCCAGACCAATATTTCCGATAAAAGCCCGGTTAATTCCGGCTTGCTTCATCGAATGAAGATCTTTTACCACACCTTCCTTCGTGATATTGTCAGAGATCCAGTACCAGTAAACACTGGTTTGAATGGAGTCGGGAGGTGTGATGAAGCCTGATTCCAGTTTCCTGTTTGAAACATTTGAGCTGTCGGTTGCGCAAGATGCGACAAACATTGCAGCCAAAATACAGATAACCAAGCGGAATTTGTTTTTCATAGGTAAATTGCATTATTAAATCACCGAGATACAGTTCGGACGTATGGAACCCGCCTTTGTATTTGCACCACTTTCTGTGGGCTTGGTACAGGTGCGTGTCATCCAAATAAAATTTGCAAAAATGCAAAGAGATTGCTTCAAAACAAATTTTTAGCTACTACACCCTCTGCGGGTTTCACTGTCTACTGCAAAAAACCTGTCTTGATGCAACCTCTTTGCCAATTTTCCATTATGGCCGGTACAGTAATTTTACCTCATCGATAAATCCACTGTTGTCTCCACCTTTTGCATTGGTGCCTGTAATTGTAATCTTGTGGGTTCCTGCGGTGGCAGTAAACTTATCTGATACAAAAAGCTCAAAATCAGCTGTTGCAGGCTGGAATTTCCCAATTAGCAACGCATCGAAATAGAGCTCAAATGTTTGAGCCTGCGTACCTCTTTGGGCACCCTTCAAGCTGATCGCATAATTTCCGGCGGGTAAATCCATGCTTTGAGAGATAGATGCCGCTTGCTGAAATAATCCGGTCTGGAAACCCTCAGGTGCATTTTTAGCTCCGAAAGCACTCCCATTCCGCTGCATACCGGCACCTCCGCCTGTAAATGTCCAGACATTGGGTTGTGGATTCATCACAAATCCGGCAATGACAGGAGCCTCAAATCCACCATTTGGAATTTCAGGTACTGGAGGCGAAAGTGTGGTAAAAACCTGTTCGTTTCCATAAATAACTCCCTGGGCACCTACAATATAAGACCTCACAAAATAGGTGGTCCCCATGGCCAGGTTCTTCATTTCACTAACAAATGCTCCGGTACCTGATCCGTCGCTTGTCTTGGTTGCCAGATCATTGGTAGGATTTGGGAGGGTACTCCAACATACCCCGCGGGCCGTTATGTTGGAAAGCATATCCGCGATCACGCCACCCGTTTTGGCCGAAGTTAAAGCAATTTCGGTCACTGCATTCGTTGTAACGAATATTTTAATCTGGATCGATTTGGTTGCTGCCAATTTGAAATCTTTGCTAAATACATTCAGAATCAGCTTCATTTCGCTGGTGACCAATACCGAACCGGCAACTTTTTCAGATGAGCCAGTGGTAGAACCAGCCACTGAAAGACCCGAGTTGATACCGTTGACATTCTTGAGCAGCTCTATACGTCCCACCTTATCGGAAGATTGTACAGCAAATTCATAACTCATCAGCGAATTCAACGATAATGCTACCTGGTCAACAGCCTTTCCATTGATGGTAACATCAATAGTGGTCATTGACTCAGTTTCATTCTTGCACGCTGTCAGGAGAATACCAAGCATTGAAATTATCCCGAAGAGAAATACAATATTCTTTTTCATACTTAATTAATTTGTTTTTTAAAGGCCACATGGAATTGAGGTTCAGCGAAGCTACTTGCCTCGAAGATGTTACACCCAACGACAGTTGATTGATAACTCATGGCTGTTCCATTTTTAGAGCAATGAAGCGTTTACTTTTGCACCACCAATTTTATCTTGATGGTCTGCTGGTTGGTACTGGCCTCACTTTTTCGGTCAATTGTCTTTACCAGAATCTGACCATATTTCCCCTTTTGTGTTTTAAAGGCAATGACATCCCCATCCTTGAGATTGGATGCTGATTTTCCGGCATCGATACCCAGCACAGAGGGGAAATCGGTTCCCGAAGCAAATTGTTGCTGAACACTGGCTGCATCTGTACTGGTGTAAGCAAGAGCCTTTTTAAGCAGGGTGATGTTGTTTGCCCCAATTACCGGATAGGCCACAGCCTTTGAAAAATCGCTGAAGGATACAAAACATGCCTTCACATTGGAATTGCTTTCCATATAGACAAATCCCAAATCAATGGCTCCCGGATCAGCTGCAGTGTTGGCTGCAAACAAAAGCAAGCCATACTGTGTGCTCAGGAAAGTTTTGGAAGTTCCGTTTTCGAGGGCATCCATCAGGATCAAATCATCAAATTCGGATACGTCAAGCAGGGCATTGAGCTGAAGCGTGGTAATGTTTCCATCTGCATCAATCGCACCCACAGAAATCATCAGATCGGTCGACGCAACAACTGAACCCTCAACCTTATAAGTTGTACCTTCCAGATCTCCCGTTTCTGCCAGTTTCCGCAGAAACAGCTGACTGTCGGTACCTAGACCAATGCCTTTTCGAATAAAAACTTCAACCTTCGAAAGATTGGCTGTTGACTGAATTTCGAATTTAAAGCTTACTGTTGCACCATTTGTTACCTTTATTTCCTTAATTTCTGTCCCGTTGAGATAACCCTTTACACTAGGTCCGTTGTTATCTTCCTTACTGCAGCCAACCATGCCAAGGCAGAGCAGCAATAGTCCAAGGAAGTATGTGAAAAGATATTTTTTCATCTTCTTAAAATTTAAGTTGAATTGTATTTTTATATCGTTTAAAGAGTAAATCATTACCATCCGGTATTTTGAGTCCAACCTTTGTATTTCACCAGTTCACTGAACGGAATAGGATACCAGTACATGGCAGGGGCGGTAAATTTACGGTCTTCTATTTTTACAACTTCATATGAAAACAAATTGGTGCCATTTTTGGTGATCCTCATTCCCTTAAGCGGGGCATTTTCAGAATCGGCACCTGTCATCCAACGACGTACATCCCAGAAACGGTGCCCTTCAAATGCCAATTCGATCCTTCTTTCGTTCCTGACTCTTTCCCTGAAAGCAACTTGTGACAATCCGGCCGGAATCGCTGGCATTGCGACACCTGTCCTGGCCCTGATCAGATTAACTGCGGCTCTGGCGGAAAGGGTATAACCAGCTGGAACTACATCCGGACCATTGACCTCATTCAAAGCTTCCGCATAATTCAGAAGGATTTCACCATAACGGAAAATATGCCATACATGGGATCCTGTCTGATTGGTGGTTAGATTAATTTTCTCCTGGATGAATTTCTTCAGGTAGTAACCGGTAGTTGTAGCGTTGTTTTTTCCGATTCCATCAACACCTCCGACAAAAGCTTTCACAGTACTGTCATTCCACATCGCGTTGTTGAAAAGTACCGTAAGGGCAAGTCGGGGATCTCTGCCAACATAAGGATTTTGTGGATCGTACCCTGAAGTAGCATCTGTAATGGGTTTACCATTGGCCATTTCGTAGGAATCAACCTGGTTCTGCGACGGACAGGTAGCACTGACTCCTACATTGGAAGCATACAAGCGGTTGCCTCCCGTTGGGTAATTCCAGCGTTCCATGTAATTGGAATTGGCATTGCGGTAATCGAGAATGATTTCGGCGTTGGCGGCGGTTGTATTCAGGAAGAGATTCCTGTAATCCATATTCAGATTGTAGACGTTCAGTGCCATAATTTCCTTTGCTACACTAGCAGCTTGGTCACAAAGGGCAACATTGTACAAACCACCATTGTTAACCGGACTAGCAGCAAACAAAAGAACTCTGCACTTCAGCGCAAGGGCTGCCCCTTTGGTGATGCGCCCCATGTAGGCACTTTCCCAGCTAACTTTCAAATCAGGAATGATGGCATCCAGCTCATTCAAAATATAGCTCCGGATTTCAGCCGGTTTTTGACGGGTCAATGCATAGCTCTCTTCCAGTGTCATCGTTTTATTCACAACTGGTATTTCTCCGTAGCGCTTCCACAACTCAAAATGAAAGAATGCCTTAAAGAACCGTGCATCCAGCCGGTAGAATTTCATATCCGTTGTAATGGTTGCATAGTAAATTGGATCGACAATCTTGTATTGGCTGTAGGTAATGGTGTCTGAAACTTCCAGAAAATTATTGGCATTGTGGATGGCTGCATACATGCTGCTCCATGAATTATCCGGATTGCTGTATGCACTCCAGCTACCATTGTTGAAGCTCTGTACATCGTTGAAAGGGGCATTGTGATCTGCCTCATCACAGGCCGATGCCAGCATGGCATTCCCCGCGATTGTGGTAAATCCAAGCGGAAGGTTGCTGTACAAGGTAGCCCACAACGCTGCTGTATCATCGATCTTGTTCAGAACAATTTTTTCAGTCAGCATCTCCCTGTCATCCACTGCCAGAAAATCACAGGAGGAAACGAGCAGCGAAATCAAGATCAGACCTGATAATCTATTGAAATACTTTTTCATACGTATGATTTGTTTAATTTCTGACTTATAACGTAACGTTAACTCCCAGGCTTACCGACTTCATGGAAGGATATCCGGTAAGGCTTTCAGGATCTGCGAAACCGATCTCCTTGCTATGGGTAAACAGGTTGGATCCCCTGACAAAGAATCGGATGTTCTCCATATTCAGGCTTTTCAGAACGTTGTCCGGCAGCTTATAACCAAGTTCGATGTTTCTCAGCTTAAGGTAATCGGCCGACCGCAGCCAAAGCGTATTTGACTGGTAATTGTTGGCATTGTCAACAGTCGACAGCCTTGGAAGCGATGCCTCCTGCGAATTCACCGTCCAGCGGTCAAAGGCATAATTGTAGGCATTCCCCTTTGTGCTGAAAGGAATAAAGTAACCTCCGAGCATGGCTGAACTATTGGCTACTCCCTGGAAGAATGCCGTAAAATCAAAATTGCGGTAGGCCAGATTCAGGCTTAGACTGTAAGTATACTCAGGCACAGAGGAGTAACCGATCGGCTTTTTATCGTTGTCATCAATCAGATTATCCCCATTCTGGTCCTTGTAGATAATATCGCCTGCTCCGACGATACCGAACATTTGTTTCGGATAATTGGCAACATCTGCCGAACTCTTGAAAAATCCTACAGCTTCCAGACCAAAAATCTGTCCAACAGGTTTTCCGGTAGCATTCCTGTAATCATCCGGATAAATTGTTGAATCCGGTTTCTTGGTAATCTCGCTTCTGTTGTACCACAAACCTGCAGCTACAGAATATTTAAAATCACCGGCAGATCCAAAATATTCCAGGGTTGATTCATAACCATGGTTTTTCACTTCACCGCCATTCCGCATGGGAATCCGGCTGTTGCTGTAACCCAGTGTCGCGGGTATACTTACCGCATCAACGGTTAAAATATCCTTTCTAAGCTCATTGAACCAGGTAAACATGAAGTTGACATGGCCAAAAAGCCTGAACTCGGCACTTATGTCTCGCTTGCTGGCCTTGTCCCAGGTAATATCCGGATTTGCTAGTCTTCCCTCCTGCCTTCCCACTTTGGTGGTACTCATGGTGGGCCCAAAGGCATAACCGGTTGCCCCTGCATAATACTGATTGAAGAAAATCCGGTCGGATACCGAAATACCGGTAAATGAGGTGTTACTTCCGGTCAGACCGAATGATCCACGGAATTTCAGGTAATTGACAAACGGGAGAGCGTTTTTCATGAATTCCTCATCTGAGGCAACCCATCCAAGTGCGACGGCCGGGAACAACCCAAATCTATTCCCCTCTGCAAAAACCTCTGATCCGTAATATCCGGCTGTAAGTTCTGCCAAATAGCGGCTTTTATAACCATAATGTACACGGCCACTAACTCCCTGGTTGCCCTGTTGCAAATGGGATCCGCGGACGACATAACGATCCATATGGTACAACAGCATGGCATTCAGGGAATGATCATCCTTTGTTGCATCATAGTTTACGTTGGCTTCAAAACTGGTACGGTTGTAATGACCTGATCCTGTCACCCAACTCAGTGCAGAGTTTTCTCCAATCTTGGTATAGGAATAGGCAGTTCCGCTTTTCTGAAGTGCATAAACTGCAAAAGTCCGGGTTTTATTGTCAATGGCCTGCATCCAGTTGGCATCAGACCCTGCAAGACCGACAGACAATCCCTTTACATATTTGTCGAGATTGTATTTCAACCGGACTGCTATGTTTAAATTTCGCTCACTGGATGACTGGTAACCTGATCCTGTCAACAAACCATATGGATTGTTTGTATACTGTTGATTCCCTCCGATGGTACCGTTTGGATTAAGCATGGGATAGGAAAGTGGCGGAGTATTGTACATCCCATTCCAAATCTCACCCGCACCTCTTCCCGGGTAGTGGCGGTCATCCATTCTGCCACCGATATCAATCTTCGCAGTAAGATTATCTGTGATGTTAATATCCAGATTAACCCGTAAGTTGTAACGGCTCAGGGAGGATTGCGTATTGTAACCGCTGTTCAGTTCAGAAAAGTTGTAAAGGCCCCCATTTTTCATGTAATTCATCGAGACAAAATACTTCAGGTTTTTGTTGCCTCCGCTGACGCCCAAATCTCCCTGGATCAATGATGAATTGGCTTTGATCAGCTGATCAAAGAAATTATTGTTGGGGTACATGTACGGATCATCCCCGCTTTGGTAATGAGCCAGGTCCGAAGGAGTGTAGAGCGCTGGAAGACCGTCATTCTGAAGTGCTTCATTGTACAATGTTCCATACTCGTATGAATTCAGCAGTTGCGGCATTTGCTGGGGTTGTTGCATGGCTCCGTAGAAATTTGCCTGGATGCGGGTCTTCCCTTCGGATCCCCTTTTGGTTGTAACGAGAATCGCTCCGTTTGCTCCTTTTTGTCCATACATCGCTAGTGCCGATGCATCTTTCAAAATGGTGATGTTATCGATTTCGTACAGGGCCATCTGCTGGAAATCGGATTCAAATCCGTCGATCAGAACTAGCGGCGTATTTACGTTGTAAGTGTTTCTGCCACGAATCAGCAAGTTCGCCAGATCAGCGCCTGGTTCACCGGATTGCTGAATGACGGTAAGACCGGGTAAACGACCCGAAAGAGCATTGCCAACATTGGTTACCGTATTCTTCAGCAATTCATCCGAACAAACCGTGCTGGTGGACGATGTCACAGCCCTTTTGACTTGCTTGCCGAAAGCAACATCCATCAGTTTGGTATTTTCATCAAAGAGCTTGACCGTATCGTTGGGTAGTGCATCCTGTGCCGACAAATTAATTTGTACTGCAGCAAGAATCCAAACCAAAAGCAGGCCTATCTTTTTATATGTGCTTTTTTTCATAGTGTTCATGTTTGAATCATAATTATTCATTATAGAAACATTTTATCTTTTAGTAGCCTGGATTCTGAAGCAGACCTGGCGATTTCAAAACATCATCCAATGGTATTGGATAGAGGTACATCGTTGCGGGAAAAACCCTGTCTTCAAATTTGAACCTTTCAAAGGTGATGACGCTCCCATTTTTAACCGTATTCATTCCGTAAACCGGTGATCCGATGACACTGCCCAACTTCCACCGCTTTAGATCGAAATAGCGGTGACCTTCAAACATAAGTTCAACAGCCCTTTCATTTTTGATGCGGGCGCGCATGCCGTCTTGTGTATTGTCAGTGGGAAGAACCGGCAATTGTGCTATACCAGCCCGGCTGCGGATCAGGTTAATGTACCTTTTGATATCCGGGTTTGCTGGTTCAGCTTCATTGAGCGCCTCTGCGTACATCAGGTAAAGATCAGATAAGCGCAAATAAGGCCAAAAACTTGGAGGAGTGGCGCCCTTGATTCTGTACCAGTCAGGAAACTGGAATTTCAGGCAATAATAACCAGTATAAAATTGGCTGGCACGCCTTCCCACATTGTCTCCAAGTGGCTGTCCTGTAGGACTCTGACTCATATCCATCGTATAAATATCCCAGGTCGACCCGTGGTACAAAATGGTCTGGTAAAAGCGTGGATCAAGTTTGCCTTTGGCATAAGGATTGGGTTGACTGAAATAATCCGGTGCTGTAGGTTTGCCATCAACGGTTTCATACATATCCACTGCATTCTGGAGCGGCATGATACTTGGGGTACCCCCCGGAAATACAGTATTGCTGAAGGGTTTATTCCTTCCATCCCCCTGTGCATCATAGATTGATTTCAAATTTCTGGTACCCTGAATAATTTCTGTATTCAAAGGCGGAAATGCCTTTACAGCTGTAGTATAATCCACATCCGGCTTACCGGTATTTACCAGTTTGTAACCGTTGCTTTCTGCCAGATCAATGGCTGCCTTTGCTGCTTCAGCAGCCTTTTTCCACCTGTTAACATCATAATTTCCGTAACAGATGGTCTGGACCTTTCCGAATGGATAGTAGGGTTCACTGGTATTAAACAACGGGCTGGCCGCAAACAGGTACAAACGGGCCTTTGTAGCAAGTACCGTCACTTTGTTGACCCTGCCAAAATCAGCACCATCAAGTCTTGGAGGCAGATCTTTGGCAGCCTTGTCAAGTACCGCAGCTATTGAATCAACGGTTTGAGCGACGGTCAGACGGGTAAAGTCCACCTTATCCGTTGGTGAATAAACTTTGTTCATCCAAGGCATTCCCCCGTATCTTTTGAACATCTCAAAATATTTGATGCCAATAATTGCCCTTGCTTCAGCTTTCAATCTGCTGATATAGGCCGGTGCGGGACGGGGTTCCGGGATCTTGTCCACGTTTTCAATAAACAAATAGGCACTTCTGATCGCTTCAAAGTTGAAGAGCCATTTATCTTCAAGAAATGGATAGATGGTAGTAGCATCCAATGACCCATTGTTGTAATAGGCATTGTGAAAAGCGGAAGGCCAGGCATTCTCTGATTCGTCGCAAATATTTGAAACCGGACTAAAATAAATCTGCAACGCATAGGACCAGGCACCTACCTGCACAGCAGGAAACCCGTAAGGCATTAAAGAATAAGCTGTTGCAAGTACCCTCTCCGCATTTGTAATGTTGGAGAATACGGTATCAATGGGTAAAGTGGCCGATGGCGGCTGAGCCAGATAATCTTTACAGGAGGTAAAGAGGCTTCCGGCAGTAATAAATCCTATTGCCAGGAAGGTAAGTATGGTAGATTTAATGTGTTTCATATTTAAATCGTTTAAAATGTCATTGAAATACCTATGTTGTAAATTTTCATGATCGGGTGAAGCACCAACCGGCTTTGGATGGATTCCGGATCCCAGTATTTCAGTTTATCCAGTGTAAAGAGATTTTGACCGTTCAGATAAACACGCGCATTCCCTACATTCACCTTTCTTGTAAGTTTTGCGGGAAGATTGTATCCCAACTCCAAATTCTTTAACCTGACATAGGATGCATCTTTTAACCAATAGGTAGAAGCCTTAAAGTCGTTACTAGAACTGTAATTATAGGCTGTCTGGTGCAATACCGGATAGGTGGCTGCATCACGGCTCTCAGGAGTCCAGCGGTTTGCAACCCAATCAAAAGCATTGTTACCTCCGTAAAATTGTATTTGCGCCTCATCTGCAGGAATATAACTAACCTGAGCCACGCCCTGAAATAAGGCGGAAAAATCAAAACCACCGTAATCACATCCCAGGTTAATGCTGAAGGTCTTTTGGGGAGTATTTGAATAGCCAATCGGGACCACATCATTCGGGTCTATTTTCATATCTCCGTTGATATCTTTGTATTTGATGTCTCCCGGGATCTGGTTTTTCCCAAATGTTGAAAATGCAGCATTGACATCGTGAACTTCAGCAAAGCTGTCATAATATCCTTCCGCTATAAAACCATAGTACTGTCCGATGCTTTGTCCTTGCTGGTAGAGCCATGGATAATACTGAGTTGACTCTGATATCAGGGTTCTGTTATTTTGGGCATGTGCAAGATACAAGCTAAGATTGTAACCAAATTCCCCTATTTTGGAATTCCATCCAACCTCCAGTTCATAACCCTTATTTTCGACTTTTGCATAATTGGCAGGGGGGGCAATACTTCCAGTGGCCCAACCAGTCGATCCGTAACGCATATCAGGCATCATCATCCAGGGAATGGTGGCCATGTAGGTAAGGATATTGCTACGATTCTCCTTAAAAATATCGAAATTTACATTCAACTGATTTTTAAAGAATTTCGTTTCAAGACCGATGTTTGATTTTTTGGCAACTTCCCAGGAAATATCCTGGTTGGCCATCCTTCCCTCTTGCAATCCGAGGTAACTTTGTGTGGAGGTAGCATCTCCCAGATAATTGGTGTAACCTCCCGGGATGCTGGCAAATGAACCTGCAACATAAAGGAAGCGCTGACTTCCGATTTGGTCATTTCCCACGGTTCCATAGGATCCCCTTAATTTCATATAGGTCAATTGGCCGAAATTCTTCATAAAATCCTCCTCTGAAGCTACCCAACCGATGGAGAAAGCAGGGAATTTTCCGAATCTCTTGCCATCTCCCTTCGGAAAGTTCTCAGAACCGTTCAATCCAAAGTTAAACTCAGCGAGGTACCTGTTGCGATAGGTATAGGTAACCCTGGAAACCAATCCTAGATAGGCTCTTGGAATGTCCCGGTACTGAGATTCAGAAAAATAACTTTTTGACTGATTGTAGAGCGCAAGCGCGGTAACTGCATGTTCTCCAAAATTCGCAGCATAATTGAGGGATAGTTCAAGATAGTTTTTCCTTCTTTTGTTCGCACTGTTATCGGCATCCATGGTATATGCCAGTTGACCATCCGCCCCTGATTGCTTGTAATAAATGGCACCATTTACCTCGATCGGGGTATACGTTGCATAGGATTTGGTCCGGGAATATTTTTCCACGTACCAACTGTCGTACGAAAATTTACCCTGGGCATACAAACCCTTCGTGATAAAATCCAGCTTCTGCTTCAAAGAGAATACGGTATTGACAGTAGTTTGCATAGAACGGTAATAACCTCCTCCGAGTATCCATTGCATGATGGGAGGCTCTGCCACCACCGCTGAAACGACATATTTATCATCCACAAAACCAGGAGAGACGTAAGGCACTGCCTGAGACATTTTCCAGAAAAAAGCGGCATCGTAAGGTGCATTTGGTCCACCCCGGTTCTCAATACGGGAGTCAATATTCACGCTTCCCGTCAGGCTCTTCGTGAAATCAAAATCAATGTTTGACCGCAGGTTTAACCTGTTGTAATGGTAATTTGGATCGAATCCGTATCCCACATCCTTCACCAGTCCCTCCTCATTGAGATAACCGGCAGAAACGAAGTAACGCACGTTATCGGTACCCCCGTTCATGCTGATGTTATAGCTTTGTCGCGGAGCATAATCCTTGAGGATGTAATCAACATAATTGATGCTCGGATATAAAATCGGACTGTCTCCGGTAAGGTAATGCTGCAATTTCTCATCCGACATAACCGGCGCAATCCCATCATTGGCATTGCCTTCGTTCACGTACTTGCCCCATTCGTAGGAGGAGACATTGTTGCGAAGACGGATGGGTGTTGACATTCCGAAATTCCCCGAAACCTGGATCGTGGGTTTGCCTCTGATACCCTTCTTGGTCGTTATAATGATTACTCCATTGGCTCCTCTTACGCCATAAACTGCGGTGGAAGAGGCATCTTTCAAAATTGAGATGCTCTCGATATCATTGGGGTTGATTTGCTCATAACCACTGACACCGCCACTGCTGGAGGATTCACCCTGGGGGACATAACCCGAGGAACGCTCAATCCCGTCAACGATCACCAGTGGATCCGCACCATTCAAGGTACTGACACCCCTGATCCTGAGTGTTGGGGATTCTGCACCCGGCTGACCTGAGCGCTGCATTGTAATCAATCCTGGCAACCTCCCGGCCATGGCGGTGGTCAAACTTCCGGTAGGGGATTTGATCAGCTCCGCTGCATTTACAGAGGAGATTGCCCCTGTTACCGTTGCCTTTTTCTGCTCACCGTACCCTACCACGACAACTTCGTCGAGGGCAGTAGTGGCTTCAGCCATCGAGACATTAATGACCGACTTTCCGGCAACTGCGATCTCCTGTGATTTCATTCCGATGAAAGAAAAAACGAGCACAGCTCCCTCAGTTTTTTGAATTCTTATTTGGTAGCCTCCATTAAAATCAGTAATTACACCATTTGATGTACCTTTTTCAAGAATTGTTACTCCGGGGATTGGTGCCCCGCTTGCATCTGACACTTTACCCTTTATCTGCGAGAATAACTGTTGAGTCATTAACAGCAGCCCACAAAATAAAAGCAATTTTCGCCAGAGCTTCACTTTAGTTCTGTTCATAAGCAAATTAGTTTAAAATTGAAAGTTTTTAATTGGTCTGTGTTTGTAGTTAATCGAAACGGCAAAAAGACAATGAATAAAAAAGCGGACTTTCTTTCATAAAGTTTGAATTATTTGGTTTTAAGCAATCAAATTTTATGATTTAGCAAGACAATCCCTTTCACTATCTATCCAGATGTTTTCAAAATTGTGCCAATCTTCCTTCGTTTTGAAAATTTGGTCATTTTTTCAAAATTGTTCCAGAAGGTTCGTGAGATAAAAAATAGGTGCAGATGTAGCTTGGAAAAGTGAATGTCAAATCATGTTTATTCTATACAACCATGATGAGCCCACTTAAAAGATAAAGTGCTGGCAGAAAAAATTACATTGGCTGTTTGGATGGAGCAATTCACGAGCATCTGTCTCTCGAAAAAGGTGAGAGTCAGGATTTCATTGCTCCACAACTGAGACGCTGTTAATAAAAGGTCAGAATTTCACCTGGTTCAACAACAATTGTTTCGGAAACTTTAACATTTTGATTGCTGTGATAGGAACTAGTTCGCTCCACACCTCTGAAATTGCTTGTATTCCACTGAATATCAAATGCAACTGGCCTTGTGGTTGGGTTAAGGACAACCACAGTTTTGTTTTTTCGATCCGCATATGCAGTAACCAGCAATGGTGAAGATTCCTGAAACACTTCGACTCTCTTCATCCCCTTGCGTATGTGACGACTGAATGCACCAAAAGTCCTGAGCTGAAATCCTGAAGCAACAGGTTGCATATCATTGGCATGGTCCAGGGTAAACAAAGTACGTGTGGAAGCGAATGAAGGCTGTGTATAATCCAGTAAAGTCCAGCAATACATGATGGCAATGGCGTTCAGCTGAGCCATGTTTTTATGGTACAACATCCCATACGAAAAGGCAATTTTGTAGGCATCCGTTTGAAGAAAAGGAGCATTTATGCAGATCTCGGTGGAAATGAAAGGCTTTTTCCCCACCAGGTTATTGAAATCCGCTATCCTCTTGTCATAATCATCCGGTGAGAATATTGAACTCTGATAATCATACAGATTGGTAGCTGCAAAGTCCAGTTTTTCCCATACTCCCGGGTATTGCTGGAAACTCCTGACAGCGCCTATTCCATCTTTCAAAGTTCCCGGATTATGCGCATGAATTTTAATGTTTTTGAACCCATTGGCATCCAGTTGCTGGCGCAAACTTATGGTCATATCACGCCAGGTCTCAGGAGTCTGCCTTACCTCATTCTGAATCCCTACTATTTCAGGTGCTTTGCCGGTCTTTTTAACCGATGTCTTGCAATAGCTGACCATGGCCTCCGCATATTTTTGGCAATTGAGTTTTCCATTTTCATACATGAATCCTGGCAGAGTCCAAAACTCAAATATGTCTATCCCTCCGAGAGCCCTGATTTTTTTTACATAATCAAAATCGGTTAGTTCTCCATTTGGAAAGTTATCTCCGTAATAATGTGGCACCAAATAGGCAGGATCGTCCCAGTTGCTGAAATCGGACTTAAGCCGGCCACTCGTGGGATATTCACGTTGCAGAAGCAGGTTGTATTCCTTAATAAGATTCCACCATTTCTCTTTGCCTGCCTTGTTTAAAGTCCAATAGGCAGAGGGTGACAATATTCCACCAAATCCAAGGATCTCCTGAAATTCCCTGGCGGGATTAATTCTAATGTGAACTTTTTCTCCTTGACGGGGCCGGAAGATCGTTCCAGCAATGGTCCCTTTTCCTGCATATTTCAGTTGATGGCGGGTCAAATCGAATAAACAGGGCAGTTGAACGATCAATTCATCATTAACCTTCAGTTTTACCAGTAAATTCGAATTGGATTCAAAACTAATCGCGGATATCTTACCAAAATATTTTGTCTTTGTCTCAATGAAATTCTTTTGTGGATACCGATCAACTTTTATCTTTCCCGTTTCAACATTGACCTCATTGAAGCCAAAAGAATCATAGTAACGTTGTATAAGAACTATCTCTTCCCGATTGATTTTAATCGTTATACCACCTTTGGAGCCGGTAAAAATCCACTCAAAAGTACCATCTTCGGGGGGTAAATCCTTGAACTGAAGGGTTCGGACAAAAAATGCCGGAAGCATCTCCTCGGGGTAAACAGCAGCGTATTGATCTGCCCCTCCCCAAATTTTTATTTTTTCCTCTCCAATGGAGAAATCGGAAGATTTTTCAAATCCATCGCCGGGATCCACCTTGTTTCCGTTCAGTTGGACCTCCTTCACAATAACCATGGGCCAACTTTGTTGACCACTTGCAAAGAGAACCGGAAAACATAAAAGGAGAGAAATCAGCAAGAATCTCATATTTTTCAGATTTATGGAGAAGTTTCTATTGCTCATTGCCAATTATTTCGGAAATATCGATCATGTATACTCTTCTACCCTTTCCCTCGTGCGGAGATTCAAAAAACACCTTTTTGCCGTCTCTTGAGGACCATGGATGTAAATCACAGCGCCATTCAGCGTTATTGTACACGGATGGGGAGTGGAATTTACCCAGTACAACTTTCCGATTTGTAGGTACATGGTAAAGATACAATGTTTGCAATCGGGCACTTGTTTCAGGATAAGTATCGTTTAAAATCCATTCATTTTTCGTTCCAGGCACATAGGTACAATGTCCGTTTCTGGGCATGAGCTCCTCTCCTATGACTCCAAATTCATTTGACTGGTCCCTGAACAAATAGAAGCGCTCCTTCATCCCAACCGGTTGGGTGAACATGGTAACATGATCGTTGTCTCTCCAGATAAAATGGGATGTTTTCCCGGAGCCGTCAAGAACAAACAAATCATTACCGTCCATATTTGCAGTAAACATCCGGGTATCGAAACTGCCATTTGGCTTTGATTGCCAACGATGAAGAAAGATAAAGCGTGATCCGTCAGGACTAATCAAAAGGTGGTTAAACCAATGGTAAAATTTCTGAAAATCAACACCCTCCATTGGAATTCCGACAATTTTCGCTGGTGTTATCAACAATTTCGACTCACCGGATTGAAGATTTATACGATAAATTCCAGTGCTCTCTGGTGCCTGAACATTCAATGTCTTATCAATTACACCAACATATCCATAACCGGGCCGACGGATCTGCAGCCTGGCAAAATCCAGTCCTAGTGCTGTTTGCCCATCGGGTGAAAGGGTATAAACAGGCATTGAAAGTGTGCGAACCTTCATGGTTTTAATATTGACAATATGGGATACAAAATGATCTCCCTCCCTGTCATTCCAAATTACCTCCTCCGATGATCCGGGAACAAATTGCAGCATACACCCTTGTTGCCAGCCCCAGGCCTTGGTCTCACCAAGTTTGGTCCAGCGGTTTCCCCTTTTTAGATCGATCATACCAACCTGGATAACATCCTCCGCAGTAGGGGTTCGGTGCTCAAAACTTGTGCGCATCGCCAACACATAACGATCTTTGGGATCAGACAATAACTTATCATAATATCCAAACCAATAATAATGTCCGTCGTCAGGTGAAATCGCTTTTGCAGAAGGTTCCTTTACCTGAGGTGCTGCATAAACCAATGTAGTCTGGCAAATAACCCAGGCTGCAAGCACAAAAAAAATCAAAGAGTTCTTCATGATATTTAATTATTTTACCCTGGCATTTGAATTGGAACTCATATATTCTGAGGGAGTTACATTTTTCTCTTGACGGAAAGCCGTACTGAAATAAGACTGTGAGCTGAAGCCCGTCATATCACTAATTTCACTCAAGGAGTAATTTCCGCTTGCCATCAACTCCACCGACTTGTTGATCCTGAACTTCCGGATGTAGGAAACAGGTGAAAGACTGGTCAGACTTAAAAATTTGCGGTAAAAACTGGACCTCCCCATGTTCAGACTCTTGGCCAAATGAGAAATATCAAGATCTGTATTGGACAACTCCTTTTCAAGAATTTGATTTAATTTTCTAAGGAAATTCAAATCCAACTGATTTATATCCAACTTGTTGAGATTTGGTATCATCCCACCCATGAACATTTCCTGAATTCTTTTACGGTTCTTTAGTTGACTTTCGATGGCTGATAAGAGAAAATTGAGGTTAAATGGCTTTGCAATATAAAAATCAGCACCGGATTGCAACCCTTCGATCTGACTGGAGGTCTCACTCTTGGAGGTTAGCAGTATCACCGGAAGATGGCAAAGCTCCTTGTTTTCCTTGATTTTTTTTGTCAGTTCAAACCCATCTATTTTTGGCATCATAACATCTGAGATCACAATATCGGGAAGATACTGATTGATAAGTTTCAAGCCGGCCTCCCCGTCGTGGGAAGAAATGACATTGTAATATTTCTTTATGCTGTTCACCAAAAATTTGTTCAAATGAAGGTCATCCTCCACAACAAGGACCGTTTTTTCAAAATCCGGCTGAATTTCAATGTCTCTCAAGGATTCAGCATCATTCACGGAAATGAAGTTGCTCACAACAATTTTGCTTGCCTCAGATCTGTTAAGGTCAGCAAAATCGCCTGGTTCATAAACCGATTGATCATAGGGCAGTACGAATGAAAAAGCAGTACCATGCCCCACTTTGCTTTCCATCCTGATTTTTCCCTTGTGAAGTTCAATTAATGATTTTGTAAAGTTAAGCCCGATGCCAGTTCCTGAATAATCAGGCTGAATTCTCCCGTCAGATTCAATTTGCTTGTAACGGTTAAATATGGTATCCCAATCCTTTTCCTCAATCCCAGTTCCATCGTCTGTCACACATATTTCAACATACTCCTCAATTTTAACATCCTCACTCTTTGCATACTGCAATCTTACCTTCTCTCCCGATATCTTCCTGATTACGACCTCTATTTTTCCCCCTTTGTCGGTATGCTTTATCGCATTCGAAAGGAGGTTACTTAAAATCTTCTCCAATTTGTCCTTGTCAAAACAGAAAATATAACTGTTCTCTTCCATTACGTCGATTCTTATCTCCTTTTCTTTGGCATACAAGCTGAACAGACCGACAATTTGCAGGATTACTTCATTGATGTTTTCATTTTCCAGCCACAATGTCAGCGACTCACTCTCTATTTTTTTGAACGTCAGCAACTGGTTAATCAGTTTTAAAAGCCTGTTGACATTCATATCCAGACTCTGGATATAATCCTTTAGTTTCGGACTTAATTTTTCCTGTTGCGAAAGTTGTGTAACCAAGCCATAAATTAAAGTAAGGGGGGTACGTAGTTCATGCGAGATATTGGTAAAGAATTTCTGCTTCATCCCATTGATTTCACGCTCTCTCAGATGTTCATAATGCTCATTTTCAAGATTTTTCTTGTAAATGAAGGTTTTTATTCGCAACCTGACAATGACAATGGCAATCGAAGCGAGGATGAGAAAATAAATGGTCCATGCAAGGTATGAAAACCATGGGGCTGGTTTCACATGAATCACCAATTCCGCCTGATTCTTCGTCCACTCTCCGGATCGGTTTTTGGCTTTCACCTTAAAAACATAGGTGCCTCGCGAGAGATTGGAATAGGTGACCCTGCGTTGATTTCCAATATTGTACCACTCCTTGTCAAATCCATCCAGCATGTAATAATACTGCAATGCTCCGGATGAAAGAAAGTCCAGTCCCACGTACTCGATACTGAAAAGTTTGTCCTTGTGCGTAAAAGTGATCTCACGGGTGTGCTGAAGGGCCTGCTTAAGCGTACTTCCCTTCTCTTGCGGTACTACCAGTTTATTCTGAAGAAACAATTTTTCAAGAATAATTTCAGGTGCTTCCGTTCCTCCAACATACATCTCTGAAGGGAGAAAATAGGTAAGGCCTGAATTCCCCCCAAAGTAGATGACGCCATCCCTGGCTTTGAAAGAGGCTTTTTCATGGAATTGATAATTCAGGATTCCATCGTTCACGAAATAGGTCTGCACACTGTTATCTGCCGTACTGAACCGCGCCAATCCATAGGAGGTACTCAGCCAAAGATTTCTACTCTCATCTTCTTCGATACCAACAATATCGCTGCTTGGCAATCCCTCTGACACACTGAAATTTCTGAATTCCCTGGTCGCAAGGTCATAAAAGAACAACCCAAAATTGTAAGTTCCAAGCCACAAATGCTGGCCGTCCTGACAATGCAGGGTAACCGAATTATCACTCCCCGAAGGAGCTCCTCCTATTTTCAAGTCCAGTTTTTGAGTTGCTAAAGTGTTTAAATTCATTATGAAAATCCCCGCTCCAAAACTGCTGAACAATATTTCATCCAGATTTAGCCTGACGATTTTTGTAATATTATTTCCATAGTTTTCCAGCTGTTGTATCAACTTCCCGTCCAAATCAAAAATTAACAACCCTTGCCTGTCTGTTCCGACAAAAACCCGTTTCCCTGCCTGAAGAATCGTGACAACACCATTATTGGGTTCGGGTATGGCCAAAGATTTAAAGGTTCGGCTCTCCGGGAAAAAAAGTTGCATGCCGTAATGGTGCCCAATCCAGTAATGATTGATAGAATCTACATAAATACTCCTGATGTAGGGATAGCTCAACTTACTGTTGTGCAGGTTATAATTTTGATGGCTTTTTTTCTCTGGATCATAAACATAAAATCCGTTTTCGCGGGTGGCGATGACCAATTTGTCTGTTTTATCCTGGGCTATTCCTGTAACAAAAATATTTCCGGTGATCTGATTCAGCACCGGATCAAAGTTGAAATTCTTTGCCTGCTTGTAACAGACATCCAGTCCTGCATCAAAAGAGGCCAGCCAAACATTGCCAAGGCGGTCGGTAAAATAGTCCAGATAGGTATTGGAGTGTATTTCGGAAGAGACATCACTCAAGAAATGCCGCTTCAGTGTATTCTTAGTTTTATCATAAACATAAATGCCCGATCTGTAGGTTCCAATCCAATATACCTGTGGTTCCTTTTCCATCACAAACCAGATCTCCGTTCCCTCCAGTCCTTTGCTAAGTGTTGAATAATCGCTGGGAATAACAAATTTCTTTTGTTTGATATCGAAATAAAAAACGCCCTTCTTTGTTGACAAGATCAGCAGTTCACCGGATATCTGGAAAAAGGATTTGACTGAATTGTTGGATTTATATTCCTGACTGAATGGCAATTGATAAAAATCAAAAACATCGTTTTGCTCATCGTAACAAGCTATTTGCGAAGCATTATCAAAGCAGCACCAAAGTTTCCCAACATTATCAAAAAATAGCCTGTTGATAATAAGGTGAGCAGAAAGGTTTTTTCCGATCTCTTCCAGTTTTCCTCCAGATGGATTAAACCTTAAAATCTTGTTCAAGGTGGTGATGTACACGAAATCATTCTTTTCGGTCAATGAAGAAATATTCGTGCTGTTTAATACAGGGAACGGATTTTCAAAAATATCGAGCTTTTCATCGTACACATTGAGTCCATTGGTTGATCCGACATAGATTAAACCATTACCAGTACATAGAATGGTATTCAGATGGTTTGAATTGATCGAGTTGCTGTCTTTGGGATTGTAAAAATAGTGTGTGAATTCACTTCCGTTGAAGCGGTTTAATCCACGCATGGTGGCTACCCAGATGTAACCCAAATGATCCTGTGTTACTGAGGTAACATTCAGGTTTGATAAACCATCCTTTACCGTAATGTTGGTAAGGTGCAATCCTGGCGATCCTGGACACTTATATCCTGCCAGAAAAAAAATTGCCGCACTAAAAACTAACCTGCTCAAAAAAATCATTCCATGGTGGTTTTTTACAGGCATAGATTTAAAATTTTATAAATAAGAGGGAATTTTAATATCGCTATTTTCCAAACTCAAAAAAATACAATTCCAAAGTTAGCATTCATTTCAATCGTGCCAACAATCTCACCCGAGAAAATACTCCCCCGCTTTTAACCCAAAACAAGCCATAATTTCAAATTTTCCAAATGGGAAAAAATAAATAATGGATGATTTTTGGAGGAAATAAAAAAAATAAGACCAGAACCAAAAACTAATTTAATTCTTTATTACGCTCTATTTCTGATACTTAATTACACATCTGAAAATATTTACAAATTTCTAGTACTATGTCTTGCATAGTACTAAAATAAATATATATATTTGCATCACCTACTTCAGTGTAATGGAATGTACCATGGTAATACCTATTAGACAAAAAGTAGTCAATTTCAATTGTGAAACAGTAAAAATTGAAACCAAATGAACATAGACAATTCAAAAGCGCAGATGCGGAAAGGTATCCTGGAGTACTGCATTCTCCTGATACTCTCCAAAAAACCGTTGTATGCTTCAGACATCATCGGTGAACTCAAGGCAGCACAAATGATCGTTGTGGAAGGAACCCTCTACCCATTGCTAACCCGTCTGAAAAATGACGAATATCTCTCCTACCGGTGGGAAGAGTCGCTTCAGGGGCCACCCAGAAAATATTACGAACTGACAGAGGTAGGCAAAACATTCCTTTCAGAGTTGGAAATCTCCTGGTCGGAACTGGTGGATGCCATTCAGCAACTGAAAAATAAGGATAAAGGATAAAGGGTAAAGGGTAAAGGATAAAGGATAAGGGGTAAGCCCCAAAGGTGGGTTGCCAAATCAAAATGAAACATAAAAATAAATAGAAACTAAGATAAACAACAAGAAAATGAAAAAGACATTAACCATCAACCTGAGCGGATCTGTTTTTCACATCGATGATGATGCATACGAAAAGCTCTTCAACTATCTGAGCAAAATCAACAGCCATTTCGGAAATGACGGCGATGCCAAAGAGATTGTCGAAGATATCGAAGCACGGATTGCCGAGATCTTTAACGAAAAGATCAAAAATGGCGGAGAGGTCATCAATCTTGCCAATGTAGAAGAGATGATTGTGATCATGGGTACACCGGAGGCCATCTCCAATGAAGAGGAGGAAAAAACCCACATTTCGGGCAAAAAATTCTACCATACCGGAGGAAGAAGACTTTACCGGGATCCGGAAGACAAAGTCCTGGGGGGTGTTTGCAGTGGGTTGGGTGCCTACTTCTCCATGGATCCGGTCATTATCCGCATCATCTTTGTATTGATCTTCTTCGTCGGCGGAAGTGGAGTACTTGCCTACCTGATCTTGTGGATTGTAGTACCAAAAGCCTCCAGTACCGCACAACGTCTGGAGATGAAGGGAGAAGTGGTCAATATTGACAATATCTCCAAATCTATCAAGGAGGAGATGCAGGATGTAAGGGAAAATTTCCGCAACTACCGCAACTCCCCTGCCTATGCCCATGGCAGAAACGGCGTTAACGAAGTCGGAAACACCCTGGTCGCTGTTTTAAAGATCCTTGGTACAATCCTCCTGGTAATTCTTGGAATTCCCTTCCTGATTGTGGGAGTAGTCGCGCTGATAACACTGTTTGCAGTACTCTTTGCTTCGCATACCGTACTGGGACTCCTTCCTTTCAACCATGGAATTAATTTTATGGACTTTCTGCACGTCCCGGGAGCCTCCATCACCTGGATGACCATTGGGATCATGCTAGTCATTGGAATACCCCTGGTCATGCTCATCTATGCAGGTATAAAAATGATCTTCAGGATCAAATCCAGCAACCATATTTTTGGTTCAGCCTTTGCAGGTCTGTTCATCATAGGGATTCTGATCCTCCTTTTTAGTGGAAGCAGGACACTGGGCCAATTTAGCAAACAGTCCACAGTTTCACACCACGAGCAAATAAAATCGACCTCGGATACGCTCTATTTGACTGCCAAACAAGGATTAAGTGATGCCGATCTGGATCAATTGGTCGATCCCGACTTTAACTTCGAGAATTTCAGGATAGGAACGCTCAATGGTCAGGATGTGATGATTGGCCTCCCAAAACTCAAAATTGAAAAGTGTGACAACAATGACTTTGATTTTGTCGTCAACAAAACTTCCAGGGGATTGAACATCAGCAATGCAAAGCAAAATGCTGACGAGATCAATTACAACTACCAGATTAAAGATTCGCTGATAAACATCCCAAAAGCCTACTTACTTCCGAAAGGCTGGAGAAATCAGCGTGTCAGTGTTAAAATATGCATCCCTGTTGGCAAGACAGTTTACCTCGATGAATCCTTAAAAACCATTCTGAGCGATGTCAGCAATACGACCGACACCTACGATGAAGAGATGGTTAATAGATACTGGACCATGAAGCCGGAAGGACTTACGATGGTAAACCGTGCTGTTCCGAATGTTAAACCTGCTAAAAAATAGTAAGATGAGCCTATTCTACCGTATTGGCATTCTTGTTGCCATGCTAATTTCATTCCTGTCCGGATTCGGGCAAACAAAATCGCAGAAAATCTACGACCGTTATTCCAACGAGGCGGGATTTACCTACTTCTCCTTCTCCAAATCGATGATCGATGCCATGAACCTCAACCTGGATGAAGAGGGCAAAAAAATCACCGGTGACTTTAAGGAATTTAAGATCATGATCTACAATGAAGAGAAAGGCAAAATGAAGGATTTCTCGACAGCAGTCTCCAAAGAGCTAGCTGCCCTTCGCTATGAACAGGTTCACCCCAAAGATGAGAAACCCAACGATGATGCAGATTTCTTTGTGGAAGGAGATGGCAAAAACGTTACAGAATGCCACATTGTTGTAGGAAACAAAGGAGATTCCAGCAATTCTGCTATGTTGATTTCCTTCTATGGTAATTTCAAAATCGAGGATCTCGATAAACTTGAGAAGATTGCGCACAAGCAAAGCAAATAAAAGGTTTGAAGGGTTTATAAAGTTTGAAGGGTTTGAAATGTTGCAGTTAACAACTTTTCAAACCCTTCAAACATTTCTAACGTTTCAAACTCTTCAGGTAACCGGATACTCCCCTGAAACATCCGTAAGTACCTCACATCCTGTCTCCGTGACGAGCAGGGTGTGTTCAAACTGGGCGGAGAGTTTGTCATCAACCGTACGGGCTGTCCAGCCATCCAGCTGATCTACCTTCACCCTGGGTTTCCCCTCATTGATCATGGGTTCAATGGTAAAAATCATGCCTGGTTTCATCTTCGGACCACTGTTCTTCCTGGCAGCGTGATCCACCTGTGGATCTTCGTGAAAATCAACCCCTACTCCATGCCCGCAAAACTCATACACCACGCTGAATCCCTGGGAAGTTGCATACCTGTTGATGAAATAACCGATGTTTCCGAAATAATTCCCCGGGAAAACTTGTTGAATTCCCAGATTCAGACACTGTTTGGTCGCCATGATTAATTTTTCTGCCTCCAGCGTACAGGTTCCTACCACAAACATTTTGCTGGTATCGCCATAATAACCATCCAAAATGGTGGTTACATCCACATTCAGGATATCTCCGTTTTTCAGGACTGTTCTGGAAGTGGGGATGCCATGGCAAACCACTTCGTTCAAAGATATACAGCAAGATTTGGGAAAACCATTGTAATCCAGCGTAGCCGGGATGGCACCCCTCTCAACCATGTACTGATGGATCAGGCTATCCAGGTATTCGGTGGAAACACCCTCCTTGACAAATGGTTCAATATATTTTAAAGTCTCTCCGGCAAGCTTTGAACTTTTCCGGATTCCTTCGATCTGTTCCGAGGTTTTAATGATAATGTTCATTGACCAATTTTTCAGTAAAGTTATTGCTATAATTTAAAATGGCAATAGTCTTTAAAAAGTGCCTAGAGTATTTAAAGTGCCTAGAGTGCCTAAAGTATTTATGCACTCCGAACTGTAGTAAGGAATATTAAAAATAAAAGAATGTCTGTAAATATTGATTAAATGGTAAGTACTTTAGGCACTCTAGGCACTTTAAATACTCTAGGCACTCATCTTCACTTCAGGCACTTTAGGATAAAATCAACCTTCTCCTCCATCGGCAACAACCCATCCAGCCAATTGATCTCAAAACCCTCCTTCTCCATCTTTCGGAACCAGGTCATCTGACGCTTGGCAAACTGGTGAATGGCAATGTTAAGTTTCTCAAACATTGCATCATAGGTAAGAGCTCCGGTAAGGAAGAGGGTAAGGTATTTGTATTCAAGCCCATAATAGGTCAAATCGTCGGGGGTAAGTCCACTGTCGAGCAACCCTTTCACCTCTTCCACCATTCCCTCCTTCAACCTTTGCTGAAGGCGGGCTGTAATTCTTTCCCTACGGGTCTCCCGGTCTATACTGACCCCAATTATCAGGGAGTTGATGACCGGAAATTCGAAGTCAAGTTCCGGGTGATGCAACAGGTATTCTTCAATTTCGATGGCACGTATGACCCTGTTTTTCGTTTCGGTGTCGCTCTTGTTGTGCACGACTTTGTAACTACTCAACAGGTTGGACAAGGCATCCAGTGAACACTGTGACAACTCCTCCCTCCGCAATGGATTGGACGGCACCTGGGTAAGTTTGTACCCTTTGAGAACTGCTTCAAGATAGAGTCCGCTCCCACCGCAAAAGAGCGGGAATTTGCCCTTTTTGCCAATGGCGTCATAGCAGCGGATAAATTCGCGCTGAAATTCGAACACATTGTACTGCGCCCCGGCATCCACCAGATCTATCAGATGGTATGGTACAGGCGCACCTGCAACCCTGTAATCGGCCAAATCCTTGCCTGTTCCAAGATCCATTCCCCGGTAAATTTGCCTTGAATCTGCCGATAAAATCTCTCCATCCAGCCGATGGGCCACCTGGACTGCCAATTGGGTCTTACCGGAAGCTGTGGGACCAAGGATGGTCAGCATGTCGTATCGCATAAAATGAAATATATAGTTTCTGAAGTTTGAAATGTTTGAAATGTTTGAAATGTTATTAACTCTTTAAACATTTTAAACCCCTCAAACATTTCAAATCATTTTGTCCTCCCCTTTTGCTATTTTTGCATCCATGAAAACCGTTTTTCAGCAGAATATCAATATCAGGAACAAAAGAGCCAGTTTCGACTACGAATTTATTGAAAAATTTGTAGCGGGAATTGTTTTGCTTGGCACAGAGATTAAATCCATCCGAATGGGCAAAGTCAGTATGAACGATGCCTATTGTCATTTTGTAAACGGGGAAATGTTGATAAAGAACCTTTCGATCTCCACTTACGACTTTGGGACCTGTAACAACCATGAGGTATTGCGGGAGCGGGTGCTCCTTTTAAACAGGAAGGAGCTCAACAAGATGGAACGGAAAGTCAAGGAAAATGGACTAACGATCATCCCCATACGACTCTTTCTCAATGACAGGGGGTTGGTAAAAGTAGAGATTTCCCTGGCCAAAGGGAAGCATACCTACGACAAGCGACAGACCCTCAAGGACAAAGATGCCCGTCGTGAGATGGACCGGCACGAAAAATACTAAAGAAAATCTTCGACCTGGTTAAATTCAATCAGCTGCACCCCAGCCGCAATCCATTGGTCATATGGGAGCGGAATCAAAGGCAGCTCCTTGATGGCATCCCTGAATACCAAGACCTTGTAACCCAATTCCAACAATCCGCAAACAGCCTTGTCGACGCAAACATTGGTGGATACCCCGTAGACAAATACTTTTTCGGGATTCATCAGATTTACAATTTTTGTGGCATAGGGATTGCCTTCAAAAACATCAAACGCGTCCTTTCGTATCACAATGTTTCGAAATTGTCTGGCATTGGCCAATTGGGGTAATATTGCCATATGGGTCATCCAGTCAACAATGGCCGGTAGTTCAGGTCTGGTTTCCGGGATAAATTCTGCACCACGTGTACCTGCCATGCAATGTTCGGGAAAGGAGTTGACAAAATCTGGGTTTGCTGACAATTCCTGCGAATTAATCAAATGGAAATCACAGGTATTGATGACCCTGATTTTATGAAAAGCCGCAAATTCAGTTATTCGCTGCAAGACTGGTTTTAACTGCTCAGCTCCCTCAACATACAACTTCCCGGTAGGTTCAATAAAATCTATCTGTGTATCAACATTCCAAAACAGAATACCTTCATGCATATTATAGCTTACTAAAAAGAGTTGAAAAGGAAAAACTATTTTTTCCCCTCCCTGAATGCCTTCAAACCACTGTCCAAAAAGTTGATGAAATGGTCGGGATTGAGATCCCTGGCCGTTGGTTTGACCAGGAGTTGCTGATTGTGATCCAGGATTACGTAATAGGGCTGGGCATTCACCCCAAATTTGGCGATCTGAAAATCAGCAAATTTCTTTCCGATGGTTTTCTTGACTTTCTTGTCGTAGCTCGAAGTGACCCAATCGGCCTCAGGCATGGTGGTTTTGTCGTCCACATAGAGTGCTACCACCACAAAATCCCTTTTCAGCCGTTCCAACACCCTGGCATCCGACCATACATTGGCTTCCATTTCACGGCAATTGACGCAACCATGACCAGTAAAATCGATGAAGAGCGGCTTGTTCACTGCTTTCGCACAAGCAAGAGCCTGATCAAAGTCGAAATATCCTTCCAAACCGTGTGGCAATTCCAGAAACTCGCTGTATTTCGGTTGCTCACAAAGTGACTTACCAGGAAGTTCCTGTCCCATCACTTTTGAATCGGACGAACCGACCAGCCTGACTTCGTCCCGAATAATCCGGTGAAGATCAAAATCATGGGTCGACATCGGAGGCAAGTAGCCGGAAATGGCCTTCAAGGGCGCACCAAACATACCAGGAATCAGGTATATCACAAAAGTAAAGGTTACAATGGCCAGCATCAACCTTCCGGTTGATAGGAATTTTACTTCACTGTCATGGGCAAATTTCAACTTCCCGAGGAGATAGAAGCCCATTAGCGCAAAAATGATGATCCAGAAAGCCAGGTAGACTTCCCTGTCAAGGATCCCCCAGTGGTAGGTCTGGTCGGCAATGCTTAAAAATTTCAAACCAAGGGCCAGTTCAATAAATCCAAGTACCACTTTTACCGAATTGAGCCATCCGCCGGATTTGGGCAGATTGTTGAGCCATTGCGGGAAGAGGGCAAACAAGGTAAATGGCAAGGCAAAAGCCAGTGAAAAGCCGAACATTCCCACGATGGGTTTAAGAATCATGCCACCGGCCGATTCGACGAGAATGGCACCCACAATCGGACCGGTACAGCTGAAGGAGACCAGAACAAGGGTCAGTGCCATAAAAAATGCACCTCCTGCCCCCCCCTTGCTGACCTTATCGTCACTCTTGTTGATCCAGCTGGAGGGAAGTATGATCTCGAATGCACCAAAGAAAGAGAAGGCAAAGACCACAAAAATGATAAAAAACAGCACATTGGGCAACCAATGGGTGCTGAGCCAGTTGGCAAAATCGGCGCCAAGCGTAATGGCTACTACAGTCCCGATCAGTGTATAAATGAGTATGATAGAAGCCCCGTACACCAATGCCTGAAATTTTGCCTCCCATTTGGTTTTGTTGCTGTTCATGAAAAATGAAACAGTCATGGGGATCATTGGGAAAACGCAGGGAGTCAAGATAGCAGCCAGCCCAGCCACAAAGCTAAAAAAGAGAAACCAAAGCAGTGAATGCTTGGCGTTATCCTCCGATTCAGCTGAAATAGCGGCAGCGTTTGAGGGTGCAACCGCAGAAACCTTGGATTCATTCACCGGAAAGGAGAATTCCACTTCATCCATGGTACAAGTCTCATCGTTGCAACTTTGGTATTCAATGGTCCCCTTAATCGCAAACTGACGATCGCTCAAAATGGTAATTTTTCTGGAAAATTGCGCCGCCACAGCAAAATAGGACAATTCCAGATTGAAAATTTTATCGAACTGCTTGACCGCCTTTGTTGCAGGGATCAATGCGCCTGCAAAACGATAATTGGTACTGTCTGCAACAAAGTTAAAGGTTGTACTGACCGGTCCGCCATCCGGCAGGTCTGTACCATAAAGATGCCAACCGGCATCAATGGTCGCGTTGAAAACAACTTCCACCTCCTTGTCAGAAATCTTCTTTTGTTCAAAACTCCATTTCACCGGGGAGACAACCTGTGCTGAAAGGGACCAGCCGGAAAATAGCACCAAAAGCATAAAAAGTACAACTCCTGTTCTTCCTGATAATCTCATCCTTCTACAATTTTTTAGTCACAATTGATAACTTATTCTGGAGCCAAATTTATAAAAAAAACCCACTCAAATCAGTGAGTGGGTCTTTTTAACTTTTGTCAGATAATAATTTCATCGTGGTTTTCATCGTAGAATTTTGAACCGAGAAAACTCATCGAATTCATTTCTATTATCTGAATTTTTTTGCGGTATTTCCACCGCCATTTGAAGACTTTGGAGAAAATAAAGCCTCTGGTCAGATATGCACCCACGAAGGGATGCAACTCAATGATCAGGCTCTTTTTCTGAAGTTCTTCAAAAATGTAGCGTACCCTTTGTTCGATCTCTTCAATGAAAAGCAAAGTGGGTGTTACCTTCCCTGTTCCTTTGCAAACGGGGCAATTCTCCTCCGTCTCGATAGCCATCTCCTGTCTTACACGTTGCCGTGTTATCTGCATCAAACAGAATTTACTCAGTGGGAGTATATTGTGTTTGGTTCTGTCGGAAGCCATTACTTCCTTCATTTTCTCGAAAACTTTCTGGCGGTTTTCGTTTCCGTGCATATCGATAAAATCGATCACGATAATTCCACCCATGTCCCGAAGACGTAATTGTCTTGCAATTTCTTCGGCGGCTGCCAGATTTACCTCCAGTGCGTTGGTCTCCTGATCTCCTGTTTTGGAACGGTTTCCGCTATTGACATCAATAACGTGAAAGGCTTCCGTGTGTTCAATGATCAGATAGGCTCCACTTTTAAAGGAGACTGTTTTACCGAAAGATGCTTTAATTTGCTTATCAATTCCAAAATACTCGAAGATTGGCATCTTGCCATTGTAGTACTTTACAATCTTCTTTTTCTCAGAATCGATGGTCCCCACATACTCTTTAGCATCGGCAGCAGCATCTTCATTGTTAATGTAGATGTTCGAAAAATCGTTACTGTAAACATCCCTGATCAAAGAGATGGTACGGTCGGTTTCTCCCAGTACCAGTGAAGGGACGACTTGCTTTTCCAGCTTATTGAGTGCATTTTCATACTTTGCAATCAATCGTCTTAACTCCTGGTCCAATTCTGCCACCATTTTGCCCTCAGCCGCAGTCCGAACAATGACCCCATAGTTTTTAGGGCAGATGCTCTGGATTAATTTTTTCAGACGGGTTTTCTCTTCCGTCGTTTCAATTTTCTGAGAAACAGAAATTTTATCGCTAAAAGGCACCAAAACCATGTTTCTTCCTGCCACTGACAATTCTGATGTCAATCGTGGTCCTTTGGTAGAAATGGGCTCCTTGGCAATCTGTACCAGAATAGTTTGACCGGCTTTTAGTACCTCAGCAATCTTGCCGTCTTTGTTGATATCCGGTTCCGGGTTAATCTTGGGGAACGGGTTTAACTTAATCTTCTTGGCGGCAGCCAATTTGAGGAACTTGTTAAGGGTCTGGAATTGTGGTCCCAAATCCAAATAATGTAAGAACGCATCTTTCTCGTAGCCTACATCAACAAAAGCAGCATTTAAACCCGGCATGATCTTTTTTACCTTTCCAAGGTAAATATCACCTACCTGAAATTTAACATCGTTACTTTCCCTGTTGAGTTCTACAAGTCTTTTGTTTTCGAGTAAAGCAATTTCAACATGAGCGGACGATACATCAATAATCAACTCATTGCTCATCTCTTTACCCATTTTTTTTATGTTTAATCTATCAAATACAACAAACCTAAAGTGCAAATGCACTTTAGGTTTTGTATATTTTGTCAAGAGGTTACAAAAAGCCTATTTTTTCTTTTTGTGACGATTCTTGCGCAAACGCTTTTTGCGTTTGTGTGTGGCCATTTTATGTCTTTTTCTCTTCTTTCCGCTTGGCATAACAATACTTTTTAAAAATTATCAATTACTTCACGTTGTTTTTAACGCGACCTACGAAAGTTTTTGCAGGTTTGAAAGAAGGAATGTTGTGTTCTGGGATGATAATGGTTGTATTACGAGAAATGTTGCGCGCGGTTTTTTCTGCACGTTTTTTTACGATAAAACTACCGAAACCACGGAGATAAACATTGTTGCCTTCAGCCAGTGAACCTGATACGGTGTCCATGAATGCTTCAACTGCTTTTTGAACAGTCAGCTTCTCAATACCTGTGCTCTTAGAAATCTCGTTTACGATATCTGCTTTAGTCATTGCTAAAAATTTAAATGATTTAACTTTATTTTTGATTAAACTATCTGTTCAATTTTGGTGCACAAATATATAGCTTTTGATTTAACTATTATCATATTAGCCAATAATTTTTGTTCTTTCGTTGTTTTTTTAACAAAATCGGGAAGTTATGGAGGATTACCGTAAAGCATTGACAGTTTGGTACAACCACACCAAACGCGAACTGCCGTGGCGTGAGAGCAGAGATCCCTACAGCATTTGGGTCTCTGAGGTGATTTTGCAGCAAACACGGGTTCTTCAGGGGATCGATTACTATTGGAACTTCCTCCGTGCATTTCCGGATATTAAAACTTTGGCACTTGCCTCCGAACAAGAGGTATTAAAGGTTTGGCAAGGTTTGGGTTACTATTCCCGCGCCAGAAATATGCACCATGCTGCAAAAACCATCCTGTCAGATCACCTGGGTCTTTATCCAACCGATTACCCATCCATCCGGAAACTAAAGGGCATTGGTGATTATACGGCAGCAGCCATTGCCTCCATCGCCTTCAACCTCCCGTATGCTGCTGTCGACGGAAACGTATACCGGGTGCTCTCAAGACTCTTCGGCATTGCCACACCCATCGATTCCACGGATGGCAAAAAGGAGTTCGCCAATTTGGCCCTGGAGCTGCTTGACAAAAGTTCTCCCGGTGAGTTTAACCAGGCCATGATGGAATTTGGCGCAATTCAGTGCCTCCCGGCCCAGCCACTTTGTTCCAGCTGTCCCCTTGCCATGCGCTGCCATGCATTTGTCCATCGTACAGTGTCGAGCCTACCGGTAAAAACCAAGAAGACCATTCAAAAAGAGCGCTACTTCAACTATCTCTTCTTGCACCATGAAAACCAATTTATGCTGGAGAAGCGTGGAGACAAGGATATCTGGAGGAATATGTACCAATTCCCCTTGATTGAAACCAACCTTCCTGCTACCATCGGGGAGCTCCTGACCGACAGCAAATGGCTCAAGCTGATGGGACAATTGAACTATACCCTTCATTCGGTATATCCTGAAAAAATTCATCTGCTTACCCACCAAAGGTTGCACATACGGTTCATCTCCATTGCCCTGGAGAACAATCAGGTTCCTGAACCATGGCTGTCCGTTGAATGGAGTGAGTCGGAGAGGTATGCTGTACCCAAACCCATTGAACTTTTCTTACAGGAACATGGGCAATAGACAATTACCAGGCCTAGCCCGGAGATTCCACCACACAATGAGGACTGGCCCCAGAATGGCCGCTAACGGCCCAGGAAAAATGGACTACTTGCCATCAAAGGGGATCAATTCCCGGCTGATTCAATCCTAAAAATTTTTATCTTTGATCGATTTTGAATTCTCCTTTTTTTTCAGTAACTTACAATATACAAAATAAAAATATCGCTATGTCAGTTAACAAAGTCATCTTAATTGGGAATGTCGGCAAAGATCCGGAAATCCGGCATTTAGACAGCAACGTTTCTGTTGCCTCCTTCTCCCTGGCTACTTCGGAAGTTTACAACAACAAGGCAGGTGAAAAAGTCACGCAGACAGAATGGCACAACATCGTTTGCTGGAGAAATCTGGCAAACCTCGCTGAAAAGTTCATTCGCAAAGGCAGTCAGGTTTACATTGAAGGACGAATCCGGTCACGAACCTATGACACTGCCGATGGGGTTAAAAAGACAGCGTACGAGATCTATGCCGATGAAGTAAGGCTGCTCGACCGTAAACCCGGCAGTAACAGCGTGGCAGAACATCCTGTTGCTGAGGCCAAGAAAGCTGTAAACGAGCCTCAAGCGACTCCAGGCTACTCAGATCAGGAGAATGCACCGGATGATTTACCATTTTGATCACCCCGTTGCATTGTTTTGAATCCGTTTCAGTTATTTAGTTGAAGCCTTGGTTGGGAGCAAAATGCGGTTCATCGGTCCGCAATGCCCTGTCAGGGCTTCAGCCATTGCTACCAAAGTAAGAACAGATGGTTGAGCCATTCCATCGGATCAGGTAACTCTCCATGGAGGTCAATCGGTCCAAACCAGAGAACAGTACTTCAAATTTTAGCCCATGTCAGGACGTTCGGTGCTTCCGTATTTTTGGATCCTACTATTTTTCAGTGTGGTCGCATGCAACCGCCAGGAGACTCCCAAACCCAGGGGCTACTACCGCATATCTTTCCCTCCCAAGAATTACGTATCGCTCAACAGGCCCCTGCCTTACAATTTTCTGATTCCAATTTATGCGGTGGTTACACCCGATATTTACAATCTGGCAGAAAAAGAGTGGATTACCATTGAAGTACCCGCCAACAATGCTCAGATCCACATCAGCTACAAAAAAATCAACGGAGATTTGTCACGGCTCATCGAAGAGTCAAGAGGCATGGTATACGACCATGTGCAAAAGGCAAGCGCCATCAATCAGCAGATCTTTGTAAACCGTGAAAAAAAAATATACGGAACACTTTATACGCTCAAAGGAAATGCGGCCTCCCAGATGCAGTTCTATCTTACCGACAGCGTGAAAAACTTCCTTCGGGGGGCATTGTACATCAAGGAGATTCCAAATTATGACAGTCTTAGGCCTGTCATCAGCTTCCTTTCGGTGGATGTAATTAAAATGATTGAAACGGCAGAATGGAGGGAGAACCATGGCCGTTGAATTTATCAGGCAATTCGAGGGTGGATTGGTTGGACTTTGGAAAATCACCGAAACAACCGAAGCACTGTTCGCACGGCTAAACCCAGCCGGGACTGAGCTGGAAAACTATCTCCAATTTAGAAATGAAGGCAGGAAAAGAGAGTGGCTGGCTGTGCGGTTGCTCTTAAGGGAGATGAAAGGAGAATCGGCGGAAATAATATATTCCCATCATGGCAACCCTTCACTTGCCAACGTAACAGGCAATATTTCAATCTCCCACTCCTCCGGCTTTGTCACCATCTTTTACCACCCGGCACACCAACCGGGAATTGACATCGAATTGATCACCAGAAATGTCGAAAAAGCGGCAGGCAAATTCCTTTCCAATGAGGAACTGGAAGATTGTACATTTTCGAATCGTCGCTCCAACAAGGATATGATGCTGCGCTGGTGTGCCAAAGAGGCCGTTTTCAAAATGGTACCCTATTCCGACATCGACTTTGCAAGTCAGATTTCGTGCATCGCAGAACCCCTCAAAACAAGTGAAGGCATGCTGACGGCAACCTTTACAAACGAAGCGAAACAATATCTCATCCCGTTGCATTTCAAGTTAATAGGAGATTTGTTAATGGTCTTCGGATCATTAAAGCAATAATCAACTTCTAAATTTTGCGTCTTACTTTGCGAACTTTGCGTGAAAATTAGGTGCCCTATGACAGAAAATAGTCTATCCTACGAGATAATTGGTTCTGTTATTGAACTTCATAAAACTGTTGGGCCAGGCTTACTCGAGTCTGCTTATGAAAATGCTTTGGCTTATGAATTGCGAAAAAAAGGCTTAGAGGTTAAACAACAGGTTCCTATGCCATTTATTTACAAGGATGTCAAACAAGATGTTGGATATCGAATTGATCTGGTTGTGGAGAATAGGGTAATTATTGAATTAAAATCAGTTGAGGCACTTGCTCCAGTTCACTATTCACAGACACTAACATATCTGAAACTATCCGGATTGAAATTGGCGCTACTAATCAATTTCAACTGCCATTCGATGAAGGATGGTATTCATAGGATTGTTAATCACCTTTAGATAAAATTTCACGCAAAGTGCGCAAAGTAAGACGCAAAAAAAACGCAAAAGGTCTGACTCATCAAAATTGAATCAGCTCCCTTTGCGTCTTACTTTGCGAACTTTGCGTGAACCCTGTAAGTAAAATGAGTGCACCAACCTCTCTAGTACTATTTCACCTGGATTTCGAACATTTTCTTCTCACCGATAAAACCCTCCAGGGAATCACCTATGGCAACAGGGCCTACGCCAGCCGGTGTTCCGGTGTAGATCAGGTCACCAATCTTCAGGGTAACATATTTTGATACATGCTCAATAATGGTATCAAAAGGGAAAATCATCAATTGGGAATCACCAGCCTGAACCACCTCCCCGTTCTTCTTGAGCGAGAAAAGGATCTGGTTCATGTCGCCCAATTCCTCTTTTGTTAAAAATTTCCCCAAAACGGCTGAGGAATCAAAAGCCTTGGCTTTTTCCCATGGAAGACCCTTTTCAATCAGGTGGCGTTGAATATCACGGGCTGTAAAATCAATCCCCAATCCAATTTCATCGTAGTAGCGGTGGGCAAATTTGGCCTCGATGTTCTTTCCCAATCTGCTGATTTTGATCACCAGTTCAATCTCATGGTGAAGATCTTTGGAGAAATCTGGGAGGAAGAAAGGTTTGTTGTCGAGGAGAAGTGCAGAATCCGGTTTCATGAAAAAAACAGGTTCCGTGGGAACATCGTGGTTCAGCTCCTGGGCATGCTTGACGTAGTTGCGGCCGATGCAAATAATTTTCATGGTAATATAATGTTGAGTTGTACGTTTATCTTCAAGTGCCTAAAGTATTTAAAGTGCCTAGAGTGTCTAAAGTACTTGATACTAATTTTAAGCGGGATACAATTTTTGGGCTTAAAAATGTGTTTTTTACTATTTCAAATTAGTTGCTATAGTTCAGAGTCCATAAATACTTTAGGCACTCTAGGCACTTTAGCGCACTTTAGGCACGAATCTACAATTTTCTGTTCAGCGAACGAAGTTTGATGCCTGTCAATACTTTCTTCGTGTACAAGGGAAACTCCCCGTTCATCATCCAGTTGTAATAGGAGGGCTCCTCCGCCAGAACTTTTTCTACCGGTTTTCCCTTGTGTTTTCCAAAATTAATCACCTCTACCCCTTGTTCGTCGTAAACGATCCGACCGGCATAATCCACATTTCGGTCGAACGAAGAGAAGGAGGAGAGCTGGCTAATCTCGTTGACAATCGGAACCGTAACCTTTCCGCCCTCCTCGAAGGTGGCGCCATCGTACCGGTCCAGCTGTGCCATCAATACTTCGTAGGTGGCCTTGGTATCGACCATTGCACTGTGGGCGTTTTCGAGCTCTTTTTGCAGGTAGAATTTACAGGCAGCAGCAAGGGTTCGTTTTTCCATGCGGTGAAAGATCGTTTGCACATCCACAAATTTCCTTCTTTTCAGATCCAGGTCGACATCCGCACGCAAGAACTCCTCGGTCAGCAAGGGGATATCGAAACGGTTCGAGTTGAAGCCAGCCAAATCACACCCTTCAATGAATCGTGCAAGATTTTTGGCCTCTTCCTTAAAGAGTGGTGCATCCTTCACATCCTGGTCAGAAATCCCATGAATTGCAGTTGCCTGGGGAGGAATGGGGATGCCCGGATTGATCAGCATCAGTTTCTCTTCTTCCCTCCCATCCGGATGGATCTTGAGAAAGGCAATTTCAACAATGCGGTCGGTAACTACATTGATTCCGGTGGTCTCCAGGTCTAGAAAAACGATCGGATTTTTTAAATTTAGCTTCATCCGCTATACGATTTGGGGGGTGTTTGCTGAAGTAACCGAAGAAACGACAGTGGGTTGTTACGTGAATGATTGTTTCCACCTTGCAGGTGGTTGGCAATCGAAAGAACGGAGTCTTGTAAAGATACAAAAAGACCCGGCAGATGAATTCCGCCAGGTCTTCCAAAAGATCCTGTACAATTATGCGTTGATCATCATTGGCATCAACAGCATTAAGACATCTTCCTGGTCAAAATCCTGCTCAGCGGGCAGAAGCAATCCTGCACGGGAGGGATCCGAAAGCATCATCTTTACATCTGAAGAGGTTAGATTCGAAAGAATCTCTATGAGAAAAGTAGATTTGAATCCAATTTCCATCTCTTGTCCGTCAAAGTCACATTTGATCCTTTCGACCGCAGAAATGGCAAAATCGATGTCTTGCGCGGAGACGATCAACTCATTGGAGGTCAACTTCAACCTCACCAGGTTACTGGCCTGGTTTGCGAAAACGGATACACGTCTCAGGGTGTTGTAAAACTCAACCCTGTCGATCATCAGCTTATTGGGATTGTTGACAGGAATTACTGAATTGTAGGCGGGATATCTGCCCTCAACCAGCCTGCAAACCATCCTGAATCCCGTCAATTGAAAGACGGCATTCTTTTCATCGAATTCCAGCGTCACATCGAAATCCTCCTTTGGAAGCAGATTTTTCAGCAAGGATGCTGGTTTCTTTGGCAGGATGAAAGAGGCTTCGTTGTCGGATTTGGCATCCGTACGCTTGTAGCGAACCAACTTATGGGCATCAGAGGCAACAAAAGTCATTTCGACCGGTGAAATCTCAATGTTAATCCCATTCATAACGGGCCGAAGTTCATCGTCTGCGGTCGCGAACAGGGTCTTGTTGATGCCGTTCAACAATACATCATGGGGAACTATGATGGTATAATGGTTGGCATTCAATACCGGCTGATTTGGAAACTCCTCTCCATTCTGACCTGGAATTGCAAATTTACCATTGGCAGAAAGAATACTCATTCCCATGGTATCCCCATCCAACTGAAAAGAGAGGGGCTGCTCAGGAAACTCCTTGAGCGTATCCAACAGAATTTTAGCTGGAAGCGCAACAAGCCCATCGTCCTCTGAATGGTCCAATTCCATCGTTGTAACAAGCGTAGTTTCCAGATCTGACGCAGTTACCGATAGTGTTTTCCCCTCCAGTTTGAACAGGAAATTGTCCAGTATGGGCAGGGTATTCTTGCTGCTGATTACCCGACTGATGGCATTGAGATGCCTCAACAATTCGGTACTTGAAACGACAAATTTCATTGCTAATTTTATTTATTAAATTATTGTATCTCAGTAAGTACTCATGGAAATCGCCAGGATTTTTTCAACACCTTTTGTGCAATTTGCCGATCTTCCCAACGAACAGATTCTCCATGGTACGAATATACAAACATTCACCCATTTTTTTAATTAAAATCTGATTTCTGTTGAACATTTAATGTTATGCCACTGTTTTTTCATTCCGCCATCTCCTCCTCCAGTTAAAAATGAATCCACCTATGGCCAGAAGCAACAATGGCAGGAGCAGATTTAGCCAACGGTAAAAGTCATCCTGGGAATTTACTTTTACTTTGTCGAGAAGCCTCAGTTTCCAATTTTTTCCTCTCAACTCGAACAGGGCGACATCATCCGTAAAGTATTGCACCAGGTTCAGAAACAGATCCCGGTTACCATAGGTGATCTTCGACACCCGGTCGTATCCAAGGGTCGAGTAGACCGGTTCATTTTTCGTCCTGTTTACCTTGTTGGAGAGTAAGCCCCCATCCGAAAAGAAAGCCTGCTTGGTGGGTACACTCTCCTGTATTACCCGATAATCCGAAGGAAATCCGGTATCTTCCACCATTCTGTTTTTAAATACCGATGCAAATTTCCCCTCGAGCAAGAGACCGGTAACCAGGTTCGATTTGTTGAAGAAATTCCGCGAGGGGACCACATCAATCATGCCAAGACTCACCTGCAGAGGGGCCTGGGTGTTCCTGGAGAAGGCCGAACTGCTCAAAAGGACCCTCTTTTGAATCCCGGTCTGATCACCCACCGTGTCCATTGAACTGACAAATTCGGCCAATACCGGATTGACATTTTTGCCAACCGGATGTGACAAAGCCGGATGAAGCAAGGGCGAAAAATACCAGTTGGCCAGGGAGTAGTTGGGAGCTGTCCCAATGGGAGCAGTATTTACACGTATTTTGAGACACTCCGCATCCTGGATAAGGTCACTGTTCAGGCGCACGCCATAATTGAAAAGCTGATCACCCAAATTCAGGTCAAGGGGCAAGGCGAGTGTCGTCATTCCTTCCGAAAGGCTATCCAGACTTACCTTGAGGGGATCAATCAGCCAGATCAGCTGGCCACCCTTCATCAGGTACTGGTCCAGAATCAGTTTATCCCGCTCGGGAAACCTGGTTTGCGGAGCGGCCACAATGAGTACTTTGATCGAATCACCCTGCCGCTGCAATTGCTCACAATCAACGGTTGATACGTCAAAGCTGCCGGACAGAGCCATGGTAAAATCGTAGCGGTGAAGAGAATCTGCCTCCTGGTGCCCCTGCAGAAATGCCACTTTAACAGGTTTCTCCCGCATGAGTGTCCGGATACCATTCATCAACTCATATTCCAGCATCTCTACCGAGCGATTCAGGTTTTCTTCCGGGGCTATGGATGGATCGTTCTTCAACAAATTCAATACCAAGGCCTTCTCTCCATAGCGAAGAACCACGGAGGGGAAAATGAGCCTCGTTGTTATGCCCTGTTCCGTTTTTATCCTCAGGTCAGTTGGAACGATGCCATACTGGAAGAGTTGCTGGAAATAGGCGTCCCGATCTTTGGCAGGTACCTCGTTGTAGGGATCTATGGTTCTTTGGTAGATTGGACTATTCCCATACTGACCGAGATCAGCCAGCTTCTCTTCGATGGCCGTTTTTAACCGGCGGAATCCGGGAGGCAACTCTCCCTCCAGGTAAATTTCAGCTACCAATGGCTGGTCCATTTTTTCGAGTACGCTTACAGAGGAAGGAGAGAGTGAATATCGCCTTTCGGAGGTAAAATCAATCCGGAAAAGACGTATTTGGGAGAGCGAGACCATCACCATGCCAACCACCAACCAGCTTACCACTCTTTTCGACCAGGCTGAAGGTCTGACTCGCTTCCACTGAAGGGCCATCCTGCTAAGTGTAAGAAAAACAAATGTCAGGGTCAGAAAATAGAATAGATCACGACTGTCGAGCAATCCCCTGCTGATGGATTCATAATGGGAAGAGATGCCCAGAGAAAGCAGGAAGGAGGATCCTGCAGCAGATAGTGTCAAATCGGAGAGCAGCTCAAATCCCGAAAAGAGAAAAAAGGAGAGCACTACCGCCAGCAAAAAGGCTACCAGTTGATTTTCAGTGAGTGCGGAGGCAAAGAGTCCCACCGACAAAAAGATCATGGCCAGGAAGAGCAGCCCGAGGTAACTGCCCAAAGTGGCGGCAATATCCATTGCACCCACGGGATTTCCGAGCTGGTAGATGGAAAAGAAGTAGACCAACGACAGCATCACGGTAAGTAAAACAACCACCAATGCGGCCAGAAATTTCGCAATTACCAGCTGCCATGCAGACAAGGGTCTGGTTAGCAATAGCTCCATGGCCCCACTGCGGACTTCCTCCGAAAAAAGCCGCATGGTAATGCCTGGGATCAGAAAGAGGTAAAGCCAGGGCGCCAGATCAAAGAAGGGAGCGAGCGAAGCATACCCGCCCTGCAAAATATTCATGTTCCCATCAAAGAACCAAAGAAACAGAGCTGACATCAAGGCAAATACCACCAAAATCATGTAAGCGATCAGGGATCCGAAAAATTGAAGCAGCTCTTTTTTGACAATGCTTAACATATATTCAGTATGAAAGGCTTTTGGCTATTAGCTATTGGCTATTAGCTTTAAAATTGTGATACAAATGAAGGAATGCTCTATTTGACAACACCAAATTTAATATTATACAAATAATATTCTGGCTTCCAAGCTAATAGCTAACAGCCAATAGCTAACAGCTAATTTCCACCAGTTAACGACCTTTCAGCAGCCCAACCATCTCTTCTGCAGCCCGGTCGGCACAACCCGGAGGACCAAGTTTGGCAAGCATAAGCCGGTAATTCTGAAGCATCTCCCTGCGGTAATCATCGTCTTCCAGCAATTTCGAAAGCTCGGCAGCAACCACCTCAACCGTGCAATTCTCCTGGAAGTACTCTTTGACAATCTCCTCATTCATGACAAGATTTACCAGGGAGAACCATTTAATTTTAAGGTAATATTTTTTCAGGAGCGAGGTAAACCGACCCAGTTCCATGATGTAGCACACAACCTGTGGTACGTCGATGACGGCCGTCTCCAGGGTAGCCGTACCGGAAGCGACACAGGCAGCCCTGGATTGTTGCAACAGCTCGTAGGTTTGTCCAAACACCACCGGGATTTTATGGCCTGGCATTTTGCTGTGGTAAAGTTCGACCGGTATGGAAGGAGCCCCTCCTATCACAAACTGGTAAGCAGGAAACCGCTCTGCAACACTCAACAATACAGGCAAAATAAGCTGAATCTCCTGTTTGCGGCTACCGGCAAGCAAAGCTACGATGGGTCTGTCCTCCAACCCATTGAGGTTGATGAATTCCTGAAAAGTCTGGTTCATATTGGGACGAACAGCCAGTTCATCTACTGTGGGATTGCCAACATACCGGATTCTGTAGTCGTGTTTGTCGTAGAAATCCTTTTCAAAAGGGAAAATGGTAAAGAGCTCATCCACATAATTTTTTACCCATTTCACACGGCTTGCCTTCCAGGCCCAAATTTTCGGAGAGATATAATAGAAGGTCCTGATATTTTGTGCTTTGGCAAACCTTGCCATTCGTAGGTTGAACCCGGGGTAGTCGACGAGAATAAGTACATCCGGTTGAAAATCGACCAATTTTGCTTCGGCCAGCCTGAAATTTTTCCTGATCTGGCGAAGATTCAGGAGTACCGTAAAAAAGCCCATAAAGGCCATGTCACGGTAGTGCTTGAGGAGGGTACCCCCTTCGGCCTCCATCAATTCACCACCAAAGAAGCAGAATTCAGCTACGGGATCTTGCTTCTTGATTCCCTTCATGAGGAAGGAAGCGTGCAAATCGCCCGATGCCTCCCCTGCTATGATAAAATACCTCATCCTAGTTCTGTATTCATAGGTTAAAACTGACCATCATAGGTAAAACTTCAGCACAAAAAGGATCAAAACAAAAAGGATGGTCACCGACAATACACCCTTGCCGGATTTAAACCGGTTGGTTCTTACAAAATAGAGAAAAGGTGCCAGGTTGAACAAGACCGAAAGGCTCAAAACATGGATGATCTTTCCGCTCTGAACCAGAATTTGAAGGTAGCGCTCAAAGGAGGGCCCATTGAATCTGAAGAGAAAATAGAGCAGGAAAAATACCATTGGAAAAACTATACCCATCAGGATACCAAGCCACCACCGATTCAAGCCAGTCGGTTCATAGAAGGATGCACTCATTTGCTCAGAATTTCCATTTTTGCATGAAATGAAAAGCATTGTAGGCTGTAAGGTCAGTTGTTACAGGTACTACTGAAACAAAGCCATTCAGCAAGGCAAAGGTGTCGGTATCCCTGGCTTCATTCTCGGCATCGTTGAAATAACCCGTCATCCAATAGTAGTCGCGTCCATGGGGATCCGTCCGTTTGTCAAACTCTTCCACCCATTTTCCACGGGTTTGCCGGCAGAAATTGATCCCCTTCACCTCTCCCTTGGGGATGTTCACATTGAGGCAAATACCATCGGGCAGGCCAAATTCAGCCACTTTCTGGAAGATCCGTGCCACTACTTTCTTTGCCTTGGTAAAATCGGCCTCCTGGGAATAGTCATCGAGCGAGAATCCGATGGAGGGAATACCATGAATGGATCCCTCTATGGCTGCTCCCATCGTTCCGGAATAGAGCACCGATATGGAGGTATTCGCCCCATGGTTAATGCCGGATATGACAAAATCGGGCAGTCTGTCCAATATTCTGCTGCAGGCGAGTTTGACACAATCGACAGGTGTTCCGGAGCAGGAATAGATCACCAGCCCCTCTTCCTGTTGCAGCTTGTTGATTCTGATTGGCCGCTCCACGGTGATGGCATGAGACATTCCCGAATGAGGTGCATCGGGAGCAACTACGACAATATCCCCGAAGAGCTTGATCACTTCGATAAGTTCGATCAATCCCCTGGCAAAAACACCATCATCGTTGGATATCAAGATCAAAGGCCGTTCTTCCATATTGCTAAATAATAATCGCCAAAGATAGTGGTTCAGATGGAATTATTTGGTAAAATGATACTTTTGTAACGATATGACCATTTCAAAGAAGCGCATAGTTCTACTGGGTACGACCTGGCCTTTTCGACCGGGTGGAATTTGCACCTTCAACGAAAGGTTGGCCAGAGCCCTTATCAGTGAAGGTCACGAGGTAATAATCTTTACTTTTTCGCTGCAGTATCCAAAGTTCCTCTTTCCCGGCAAGGACCAATATTCAGACCAACCGGCGCCGGAGGATCTGGATATCCGCATCAAGGTCAACTCAGTCAATCCCTTCAACTGGATCAAGGTTGGTTTGGAGCTAAAAAAGCTAAAACCTGACCTGCTGATCATCCGCTTTTGGATTCCATTGATGGCACCGGCGCTGGGAACCATTGCCCGAATCGTCCGAACCAACCATCATACAAGAATTATTACACTGGCTGACAATATTGTACCCCACGAGAAACGAATGGGTGACAAGTTATTGACCAACTATTTTGTCGGAAGCTCGGATGGCTTTGTGACCTTGTCTCACAAGGTGCTGGATGATTTGAAGAAAATAAAATCGTCCATACCGGTATTGTATACCCCCCACCCCCTCTACGACAATTTTGGTGCTGCCATCTCCCGGGAGGAGGCCCTAAAACAGCTAAACCTTGATCCTCAATACAGGTACCTGCTATTTTTCGGTTTCATACGGGAATACAAGGGGCTGGATTGGCTGTTAACCGCATTTGGACAGCCCGAATTCCGCAAATTTCCAGTCAAACTATTGGTGGCAGGAGAATATTATACCTCCCCCGAAAAATATGAGCAGCTCATCCGTAACTACCATTTGGAAGAACACGTACTATTGCACACCCACTTCATCAGCGATGCGCAGGTGCCTGCCTATTTTGGGGCGGCGGATCTGGTCGTACAACCTTACAAGAGTGCCACCCAGAGCGGCGTAACCCAGATAGCCTATCACTTCGAAAAACCGATTTTGGTAACCGATGTCGGGGGATTGGGTGAAATTGTCCCTACCGGGAAGGTGGGTTATGCAGTGACCCCGGATCCGGAGGCCATCGCCGTTGCGCTGCTGGATTTTCTTGAAAATGAAAGGACCGAAGTATTCACCAGGAACATCCAATCGGAGAAGGCACGCTTCTCGTGGGGGAAAATGGTAGAGACGATTGATAAACTGGATGAAGAGATTGTAAAAAATAGGTTAATTTAGAACCTTCCTAACAGGATGAATAAAACAAAGGGAGAAGGGTTCAACCAGACAGGTGATATTTAATACGACAGATGGATTTACAGACAGAAATAGAGAAAAGGGAGATTGAAGACCTGTTTGAAGATTTGCTGAAATCTTTTACGCGTCCGCTGACGCTGGAGAACAGGCAATTGATTCACAAGGCCTACCAATTTGCATCGGCTGCCCACATGGGGGTCAGACGCAGGTCTGGTGAACCCTACATTGTCCATCCGCTTTCTGTCGCAAAAATTGTTGTCAGTGAGATCGGACTCGGTACCAAGGCCGCCATCGCCGCTATCCTGCACGATGTAGTGGAAGATACAGATTATACGGTGCAGGACATTGAAAAGATGTTTGGCGCAAAAATAGCGCTGCTGGTCGATGGCCTCACCAAGCTTTCAGGCACCTACGACTCCAAACAGGCCACCAATTTCAGGAAAATGCTGATGACCCTTTCGGACGATGTACGGGTGATCCTGATCAAACTGGCAGACCGGTTGCACAACATGCGGACACTGGATTCGATGCCGCTCAACAAACAACTGAAAATTTCCTCCGAAACACTCTATATCTTTGCTCCGCTGGCCCACCGCCTCGGCCTCTATGCCATCAAATGCGAGCTGGAAGATCTCAGCCTGAAATTCAAGGATCCTGAAACCTACCGGCAGATAGAACTCAGTCTGCACAGCGAAGAGGAGCGCATCAGCTACCTGGTCCATGATTTTACCAAACCCATCCAGGCCAAACTCTACGAAGAGGACTTTGATTTTACCGTAAGCGGAAGGACCAAATCGATCTACAGCATCTACCAAAAGATGCAGACCAAGAACATCACCTTTGAGGAGATCTATGACCTGCTGGCGGTCCGTATCGTTTTCAAGCCCAAAGAGCACCTCTCCGAGAAGCGACAATGTTTCGATATTCTCTCCCTGATTACAGATATCTATACGCCAAAGCCCGACCGGATCAGGGACTGGATCACCATCCCCAAGGCAAATGGGTATGAAGCACTTCATGTCACCGTGATGGGACCCAAGGGACAGTGGGTAGAGGTTCAGATCCGAAGTGAGAGGATGGATGAGATCGATGAACGCGGTTTTGCCGCCCACTACAAATACAAGGGAGACAATGCCGCCGAAAGCGAACTGGACAAATGGTTGCACAAGATCAGGGAGCTGTTGGCCAATCCTGAATCGGATGCGCTTGACTTTCTGGATGAGTTCAAGCTCAACCTCTTCAGCAGCGAAATTGTCGTCTTTACCCCCAAAGGGGAGATGAAAATGCTGCCGAAAGATGCCACCGTGCTGGATTGTGCCTACGACATCCACTCTGCCCTGGGGCATCACTGCATCGGTGCAAAGGTCAATCATGCCCTGGTACCCATGAGCCATGTACTGAAAAGCGGCGACCAGGTGGAGATCCTCACTTCTGAGAAACAAACACCCAAGCCTGAGTGGATCAATATCGCCGTAACTGCTAGGGCCAAAACCAAAATCAAGGACTCGTTCAAACAGGAACAGAAGAAACACATCGAAGAGGGACAGAAGAAACTGACAGCACAGTTCGAAAAACTGGGCGTCAAACCCACCTCCAACACCCTCAAGAAATTGCTCAACAAGTACGGATTCCACTCAAAAGAGCAATTGTACGCGGAGATCGGGATGGGATTGGTCTCCCTCGACAACCTGGAGGAGGTACTCCAGACCAAATCCGAAAACAGGTTCGTAAAATTCTGGAACCTCACCTTCTCCTCCGACAAAAAAGAGGAGAAGATCGACAAAAAGAAGCCATTCCTTTTGACAGAAGACGCCAAAAATCCCAACTACACGCTGGCACCCTGCTGCAACCCAATTCCCGGCGACAATGTGGTCGGTTTCGTATCCGATGACCAACAGATTATCATCCACCGGAAAACTTGTCCGGAGGCGATCAAACTGATGTCGAGCAGGGGGGAAGACATTGTCCAGGCCACCTGGAACAAATTCAAGGTACTCTCTTACCTGACTCACCTTTACGTCAGGGGATTCGACAAACAGGGAATGGCCAACCAGATTACCAACATCATCTCCAACGAATACGGCATCAACATGCGCACCATCACCCTGGATGCACACGATGGCATTTTTGAGGGGCACCTCTACCTCTACATCCACAACACCGACAACCTGAACACCCTGATCACCAAGCTACAGCGAATGAAGGGGATAGATTCTGTGACAAGACAGGATATTTAGCATGGGGCAGAGGGCATGGGGCAGAGGGCATTGGGCAGTCTCTGTTTCCCCGTTTCCCCGTTTCTCTGTTTCTCTGTTTCTTAGTCGTTAGTCAGCAAGATTGATCAGTTATCTTTTTGCCAGCCACTTTTTCGGTACCGGGATGATGCAAATGTTCATTGATTTGTTGTCGACTGACAACATCGCCGACTGGATTTCGATCCGCGTACCATCGGGGCTGAAGGTTGGATGCGGGTGGTCGGCAGCGGTGGTTTTGTGACCGGCCGAGAGCAGGATCATTTCGTGAGACTTGCGGTCGATCAGGTAGATGTTGCGGTCGAAATCATCTCCTGCCACAAAGCGTCCATCGGAGGATCCGTTGACATGCCAGAATCCGCTTCCGGAAGGTATCTGACCGGCGATGGTCATCTCCCTGGTATCGATGTTGACGATACCGAGCCCTGTTGGTTTTTCCCGGGTACCCGATGGTCCCCAGGCTGCTTCCTGACCGGGATTGGCTCCTCCGACCGCGGTACCCGCTTTTGCCTCCCCGTTAGTGTTTGGAATTTTCCGGTGCCCCATGATGGCAAAGGCAACTTCGTTTGGGCTAAACACTGCTTCATGGGTAATCCACTCATAGGGAGCTTCGGGGTAAAGCGGACGTAAACCCGAGCCGTCTGCATTTACGATCCAGGTACGTTGCGGAGCCTTGCCGCCTGTCTCCCAGCAGAATACTACCTGTCCCGGCACCCATGGATTGCTCTGTATGTGGCCTATCTGGAACGGTACGGAGACGACGTACTTAACCTCTCCTGTAAGTACATTCATCCCGGCAATTCCGGCAGGTCCGGCACCCATCTTCCGGGGGCCAAAAGCCTCTTCAATTTTTGTTCCTTCGGGAAGATGCATCATGGCTTCACCCTTCCCTACGCGGAACCAGGCCCACTCCTCTCCCCCATCCAATGCCATATCGCCCCCAGCCTCCAGTGCCGGAGGGGTTGTTCCGCAGATCCGCTGGTAAGCGGAATGCTCTTTTAAGGCTCCAGCCTGGCTGTCGGCAAAGAGTTTTGCAAGATCGACCTCCACAATCTGCAGGGAATTGGTAGCTGATTCGCTGCTGCTTTTCCGCATGAAATAGAGTTTCATCGATTTCCGGGCCACATTCAGCATTCCGGTGTAGCCTCCTTCGGTAACCTGAACGATTATTCCGGATTTCTCATGGACCGCAAAGGCTTCCCCTTTGACCCTGTCGGATCTGAAGATGACCCATTTCCCATCAGCGGTCCATTGGTTGTGGGTCTGGTATATCTTGCTGTCGCCGGCAGGGGTGCTGGTGAGAAAGGTGAGTTTGGTGCCGGTAACCGGATCAGTGACCACCTTCTTTTCGGAGGGGAAACGACGGCCAATCTGGGCCTGGGCTGGCTCCTGCAGCCAAAGGGATGCAAATGCGGCGAACAAAAGGAGAACCATTGAATTTTTCTTCATGGGATGAGTTGGAAGGATGAATCTCAAAAATAGCAGTTTTTTGGATACTAACAGATTGGGGGCAAAATGAGAACTACTGAACAGAAAATGATAACCGCTGAATAAAAAATGAGAATTAACGAGGTATAAATGAGAATTAACGGGATCTAAATGAGAACTACTGAGGTAAAAATGAGAATTAACAGGGTCTAAATGATAACTACTGAGGTAAAAATGAGAACTCACTTTCAAAAAACAAAAGATGCGTTTGTTTTACTGAAGGAGTGGTCTGAGATTTCAAGAAGCAGCTTTTTTAAAGTGCTTGGCAGGATTCCTTGCAAGATGATCAACCAAAAGAAAATACATTCATCCCATATTCTTCAAAGCGTTGTTATTTACCTCATCAATGATCCGGATGATTTTTCCTACCATCACCTCGTCAAAGACCCCGGTAATTCCCTGGTCGTTGATTTCGGTAAAGGGTGGTTCAAACAAAATAGCTTTGTCAATGGTACCGTTTTGGGTGAGGTAACTGATCATGGTATTGACAAAGGTTATTTGATCGGCCGACAGGTTGCCGGATTGGATAAATTCAGAAAAAAGTTGATTGACAGCCGCCTTCTCTAATCCCAGCAGGCTCCGGATGAATTGTACCAGTGGCATTTCACCGTATTCTCTCCGGTAGTCCTCGTAGGTGCCCAGACTACCGTCAAAAAGCAGCTTCTCCAGCAGGTTCAACTCTTCGTATGTAATCTGTATATTGTTCTGAATCTTGTGGATAACCAGAAAATCCTTGTTGTGCCGGATAAAGCTCTCCACGCGTTCGCGGTAGCTTTTCAGACTGGTATAGGAAGGAAGTAGTGGTACTTCCTTTGTTTGACTTTCAATAAGCTCATCCTCAAAATGGGTATAAACGTTCTTTTTCTCTTCCGTATCGATGAATTTGATCAGCTCGCGCAAATCGCAGCGCACTTTTTCCAGTTGTTTGAGCGTAACATCCGGCCAGAATTCATCTGTCTGGACAGTCTTTATCGTCTCGATCTGTTGGTGTATCGCCGGAATATTCTTTTTCTTTTGAAGCAGTTTTCCAACTTTGGCTATCCGCCGGATCAAACTAACCTGTTTGGGGTCGCTCAACAAAAGGGCCAATTGCAGATTCAACACAATCAAATCGAACCTTTTGGCCAATTCATCCTCATTCTCGTTTTGCGCCGGGAGCTTTGAGAGATGGTTGCAAATATCAACTTTATCACCCATGCTGAGGTTTTCCCATCTCTCCCTACCGGTGAACGTGTTTACCAGCCTTAGCTCTTTTCTGACGACAAAGCGCTGTTGATCCAGCGTTGCGATCAAGTGGTGCAATTCATCCACGTACAGGGCAGCAAGTAGCTGATCCTCTTCTGTCGATTCAGGATTGGATCTCAGCTGAACCGCAATTTCAAGTTTTGTTTCGAAGAGTTGCTGAGAAAGTGATTTTGGAACCGTTGGAACGATCCCTTCCGGAAATGCATTGAAATATTCAAAATTCTCACAGAAATCAAGTAAGAGGAAATACTTTTTATCCTCGCCGGGAGCAAACAGATTTTTGCACAGCCGCGTTCCCCGGCCAATCATCTGCCAGAATTTGGCAACTGACTTAACTGGCTTGAAAAATACAAGATTGACCACCCTTGGAGCATCTACCCCTGTATCCATCATGTCCACAGAAACGGCTATCTGCGGATCTGCCTCCTGGTCTTTTAAACAGAAAACCTCCAGTAAACTCTGGGCTTTGGTTTCGTAGTTGTCGATTACCCGCAGGAATTTACCAGCGTATTCGGGATAATTTTTATTGAACCTCTTCTCAATGAAAATGGCATGGTTGTGGTTACGGGCAAAGATGATGCTCTTGCCCAGCTTGTCCCCACCCGCTGTCTTCAACCCTTTGGTCATCAGGAAATCGAGCACCTTGTCGACGGTGTCGGAGTTGAAAAGCCAATTGTTGAGCGCATTGCTCTCAATCTCCTCAGCAACTTCACCCGTGGTTGGGTCGCCAAATTTCTCTTCGTATTCGGCTTTTTCGACTTCGGATAGATCTGCATACCGAACCCCCTCCCGTGGAAACTTGATCGGCACAGAATATGCCTTTGGTGGAACAAGGTATTCATCCTGAACTGCCTGGTCCAATTCATAGGCAAAAGTGGGATTGTTGTCTTCGATCTCAAACAATCCGTAGGTGTTGTGATCGACCTCTGTCTTTGGGGTGGCAGTTAAACCTACCAGCAAGGCATCGAAATAATCGAAGATGGCCTTGTATTTCTGGTATACCGACCTGTGTGCCTCGTCGATGATGATCAGGTCGAAATGGCCAGGACCATAAAACCGGCCCTTTTCCGTCTTTAAGCTGTCAATCTTGTTCATGATTGTCGGATAGGTCGAAAAGACCAGCCGGGTGCCGTTGTCCTCTTTCTCCCTGGTCAGGTCGATGGCCGACAGATTGGGCAGATGCTCCTTGAAGGCATTCTTTGCCTGGGTAACCAAAGCATTCCGGTCGGCCAGGAAAAGCACCCGCTTGACCCAGTTGCATTTGGTCAGCATATCCACCAGGGCTGCCGAAACCCTTGTCTTACCGCTTCCGGTGGCCATCACCAGCAAGGCTTTTCGGCTTCTTCCCCTCAATTGATGATAGCTCGTGGTCACCAAAGCCTCCGCGACCCTTTGGATCGCCTCCAGCTGATAGGGGCGCTCGACAATTTGGGTATCCACCCTGAATTTTCGCAGATCGTTCCTCGATTTCCTGCGGTCTACCAGCAATTGAAGCTCATCTTTGGTGTAGAATCCTGCCACTTCCCGCTCTGTATAAAAGGTATCGTCCCAGATATGCGTCTCGTAACCGTTGGTGTAAAAGATGACTGGCCGCTGTCCGGTGCTCTTTTCGAGGCAATTGGCATAGAGCTCGGCCTGGTGTCTTCCCTTGTGGGCATCGACGCTCGTTTTCTTGGCTTCGATGACTGCAAGGGGCAAACCATTGTTGCCCCAAAGAACATAATCGATGAAGCCAATCCCGGTAGGGTTGGTCGATTCGGGCATTCCGGATACTTCAAATTCCAGTTCGCGCCCCATGCGCAAAACTTCCCAACCGGCTTCCGCCAGGAGGGTGTCAATGTATATTTTTCGGGTTACTGACTCAGGAATCAATTCAGGTATCGATTTATTCAGGTCACCTGTCTGAAGCCGCACATTTTTACGAAGTGATAGCTCTTCCTTTTCATGTTCCAGTCGCCTTTGCAGCAATTCGTTGTTGCTGGCCAGTTCGGCAGTCCGTAAGCGCTCCTGTTGCAGGGCCACTGTCTGGGCAGCCAGCTCATCAATTTTACTCCTCAGCTCCTGCAACCCTTTCTCTTTCTCGTCACCTACCGGGATTAGGTTCTCATTGAAAGCCTGAATCACCGGATTCTCCTCGCTGTAGCATTGGCTCAGGAAAGAGAGGAAGCGGAACAGGCACTTCAGCGAGACCAGCGACTCCTGCCTGCTCACCCTCTTCTCATGCGCAGCCTTGTTGCCGGTTAGCCGGATGACATTGATCTCCTGAAACATGCGCGGACCAATCAGTTCGCGAAAATCCTGATCATGGATGAGTGAAGCAAGGGTTTTGTCGTAGGGAAGTGTTAGTTCTGAGTCATTGTCGTACAGCCAATTGACCGAAATTTCCAGCACGCTTCGACAGAGAAAAGCCCCAATTTTCGGATTGGAAAGGGTATGTTTTTCGGCCTCCGTGGCTTCGGCGAACAGGTCAGGAAATTCTTTTTGAAGGAAAGAAAAGTTGCTCATAAGTTCATCCGGCAGGTCAAGTAGTTAAGGCGGATGAAGTTAAGGAGGAATTATGGGATATGCAAGGGATTTTTTGGGATCTTTCACAGGGCTTCACCCTGTGGAGGAGCTGACGCCCTTTCAGGGCTGGAAAGAAGTACCTCCTGGCTGTGCCGTGCTGAAATGCTGACGCCCCTTCAGGGCTGGGAAGAAGTAACCTGGAGGCTGTGTCGTGCTGAAATGCTGACGCCCCGTTGGGGCTGGATTAATGAATGCAGGATATATAAAATAATTGATCAGAAACAGAAAATTAATTGAATATAATTTGATTATGTGACAATATTAATCTATATTTACATAAACGGAATCTGACAATAACTGTACTAATATTTAAATTAAACTATTGAATTTAATATATTTAATAATATTTATCTCTTCGAAGTAGTCGTTTATTGCTGGTAATTTGAAAATCACAAAATATTCAGATTATTAAAATATTCATACATTTGTGACAGAAACGAAAGAAGGAAAACGAAAGAATTATGGAATTTGCAGCTATTGTTGGCAATAACATCAAGAGTTATCGCCAAAAATTCGGTTACTCACAGGATCATATTGCGAAATATTTAGAGATTGACAGAACTACGCTAAGCAAATATGAATCCGCGGAGAGGGAGATTTCCCTGCTCAATCTGACCAGGCTTGCTGATCTTTTCGGCATAGAAATTGACGATTTGATTGAGCCGGACAGGCTCCATAAAGAAGCAAATCTGGCCTTTGCTTTTCGAAGTGAGGGGTTGGAAGAACAAGACATAAAAGGTATTGCTTCGTTCCAAAAGGTTGTTAAAAACTATATCAAGATAGTTCGGATTGCCAATGAGAAAAAATAGTTTGCTTTGGTTTGAGATTGGAGAAAAGGCTTCAACCTTCAGGAGTCGGAATGGTTTTGGACCAACTGATCCTATCCAGCTGAACAGTTTCTTACTAAAATCCAATATAATTACGCTATTTAAACCCTTATCGGACAAATTTGGAGGGATGGCCATCAAAGCCGACGGAAACTTTAATTTTATATTGGTCAATCAAAACCATAGTATAGGCAAACAACATTTTACCATTGGACATGAGATCTATCATCTGTTTTGCCAGGAAAATTTCACCTCCCAAAAATGCAATACCGGACTTTTTGACAAACAGGAAGACCCGGAGGAGAAGAGAGCCGACTTTTTTGCAGCATGTTTGTTGATGCCCGAGAATGGAATTGTTCAGCTAATCCCTGACTTGGAGAAGAAAAGTAAAAATCAGATTAGCACCGAAACCCTCTTCAGGATCCAGCAATATTATGGATTATCGGTCAATGCCGTCATATATCGTTTGTGCGAACTCGAATATGTAGACAAGTCCTACTTTGACAAATTCAGTAGTGGTAAAATTGGCACAGCTTTAAGGTTGGGTTACGATGATCATTTATACAAACCTGGAAATGCGGATAAAGTGATCGGAGATTATGCAACACGTGTTGACAAGTTGTTTAAGGACGAAATAATCTCGGAATCTCATTACATGGAATTACTCAACGCCATCCATCTTGATCCTTTTGCCCCGGTAGAAAATGATACAGAGTGAGAAAGTCTTGATTCTTTTGGATGCGGATGTTGTCATTCATCTGTTTAAGGCTGAAAGAATTAGCTTGCTACACGAATTATATGCCGGCAGATTGAGGATGCTGGATATCGTTCTAGCCGAATTGCTGAACAACAGGACCGTCAATAAAATAGTGGAAAGCCTTTTTGTTTTCAAACATGTCGAAGAAATTAAATTTCCTACCATCAGCATTCCTTCTCTTTTACAGGAATTTGTCAGATTGAAATATGAGATCGAAGGGGCTGGGGAGAGAGCAAGCCTGCTCTATTGTAAACACTTCAAACAAATTATAGCAAGTAGCAATACCAGGGATATTGTTCCGTTTTGCGAAGCCAATAGCATCGCCTATTTAACAACGATGGATCTTTTCGCTGTAGCCGTTGACAGAGGGAAAATGACGTCGAAAGAGGTTGAAGCTTGCGTTAATTTGATTTTGAATCAAAAGAGCTATCTGTGTTGCCACTCTTTGGAAGAGCACATCAGAAGACATTTTAAGCAAGAAAAATTGCTTTATTAGAAATTCCACTCCAATTGCTGTTTACAACGGAAAGTTAAGAATCTTTACTCATTGATTAAAGAATGATTTCCGATTTGCCAAGTCTGATCTGCATTCGTTTTTGTCAGTTTTTTGCGGTAACTTGTAGAAAAGAACCGCACTATCATGCCACAATCCCTTTCCAAAGTCTATGTCCACCTCGTTTTTAGCACGAAGCACCGTCGGCCAATGATTGATCATACCATCAAAAACCGGTTGTTTGATTACCTGGGTGGCACCTGCCGTGGACTCGAATGCACGCCCATCCGGGTGGGAGGCCATCTGGACCATGTGCACATCCTCTGCCTCCTGTCGCGGAAAATAACCCAGGCAAAATTGCTGGAGGAGGTTAAGACGCATTCCTCCTTGTGGATAAAAACCGTTCATCCGCGCTACTCTAATTTCTATTGGCAGGATGGCTACGGCGCATTTTCCGTCAGTCCGAAAGGGGTGAATGATGTAGTTCGCTACATCGACATCCAGGAGGAGCACCACACCAAAGACACCTTTCAGGACGAATTCAGGGGCTTCCTCAAGCTGTACGAGATCGATTACGACGAACGCTACGTCTGGGACTAAGCAAAGTGAGCCCTGAAAGGGCGCCAGCTCCTACTTTACAGCCCTGAAAAGGTTCCAGTTTTTACTTTCGAGCCCTGAAAGGGCGTCAGCCTCTACGCAGGGCGAAGCCCTGTGTTCTAGCCCCTCCTCCGCTCTCGCCGGGTGCCAGCCCTGAAAGGGCGTCAGCTCACGCCCCTTCAGGGCTCGAAAGTCGTGGTACGCACGCCCCCATCACAGGGCGGTGCCCTGTGATGGGGCTGACGCCCTTTCAGGGCTTGAAAGCTGAAGGAGAGACCCTTTCAGGGCTCGCGCTATTCTGCCACCAACTCCCCTTTGAACGCCTTTTGCAACAGGCTGTTAAACAGGGTTTCGGATTTTTGGAGGACGGCAAGGGCTTGATGCTTCTGCTGCAAAATAATATTTATTCTATCTGAGAATTGAGATTGAAGAGTTTCTGGTGGCACAATGATATCAAGGTTTCTTAAAATTTCCAAGTTGATGTTTTTCTGTGCTGACTCAGGTGCTGAATCTTCGAGGATTTTTTGTAAAAAAGACATCCAATGTTGAACAAATTCCGCATTGGTTCTCGCGTTTGGAATAAAACCGACAACACTATCTGGGAAGCAAGCATCAAAAGTAAGTATTCCCGTCTTCGCTATGTTTGCTGCTATTGTAATGCATAAAGTGCCTGCTTTCCATATTTTACTCTGCTTGAGACCAAAGTCAGAATATGTAGATTTAAAGGTAGTTATGTATCCTTCACTATTGGCTACATCTCCAGTTTGAATTAATGGATATTTTCCACCCAACAATTCCGGAGCATTTCTTGGACGATGTTTTGATTTTCCTCTATCCAGTTTACCCACGTCAGAAAACTTCTTTATTTCCCAATTATTCTGGTTATTCACCGGGTCCCCAAACATCTCCAAAAACAGCGACTGCGCCAGCTGGTCGTACTTCGCTACCAGGGCTTTGGTAGTTTGCCGGTACAGATCGGCGGCATCCAAAATGGCGGCAATGCGCTTTTGGGTGGTGAGTGGGGGAAGGGGGATTTGGAGGGCTTCCATTCCAGATTTAGTTATGTGAAGCATTGATATTCCATGTGCTTCATCCTTAACTTTTTGTGTAATGTGCATTAATACATAATATGCATATCCCCTATCTGTTACATTTTTCTTTGGTAAAACCTTCCAAATATGATAGTGATAGATCGATTTTGGTCCGCTGTAATTATAGGGACCAAAAGTGGCAGACCATGCAAATAGTAAATCTCCATTTTCACAATATTTATTCTCAGGAAGAGTAAGATTTGAATAATACCATCTATCCCCTCCGTTTAAATTTTGGATTCGCAATACAGGTGTACCACTATCAAGAAGTTCTGGTTGAAGGTAAGCTCTCCCATTTATTAGGGTCATACAATCCCCAAGCGTTTTTAGTTCTATTGCCATCCCAGCATCTCCTCCAATTTTTTCAATGCCTCGGCTCGTTCGGCGTCGAGCAGGCGGATCTCCTGCAAGATCGCTGCCGGCGAATCGTACGCCACCTCCAGGTGTTCTACCTCCTTGTAGCGGTTGATGCTCAGGTCCCAGCCATTGGCCTTGATCTCCGCAAACGGCACCACAAACGACCGCTCCGTCCGCTTATTCATGCCTTCATCCTTCCGTCCCTCCGTCTCCAAGTCCCCAAGTCCCTTAGTCCCCAAGTCTCCCAGTCCCTTAGTCCCCAAGTCTTGCTCAAAAGCGTGCCATCGTTCAATGATATCGGGAATATCATTCGCAGCCACCGGGTTCCTTTTATCGTCGAGCGAGAAGCCATCGGCTTGCATGTCGTAAAACCACACCCGGTCGGTGCCGCCCGAGTTGGTCTTGGTGAAGAGCAGAATGGCGGTACTCACCCCCGCATAGGGTTTGAACACCCCGCTGGGCATCGAAATCACCGCCTGCAGCCGCTGGTTCTCGACCAGCTCCTGCCGGATCTGTTGGTGGGCGTTCGAGGAGCCGAACATCACGCCGTCGGGCACAATCACAGCACAGCGGCCTCCGGTTTTCAGGGCGCGGAGGATCAGTCCGAGGAAGAGCAGTTCGGTCTTCTTGGTCTTTACCCGTTTCAGGATCCCGCTCTCGACGGAGTCGTAGTCGAGGCTTCCCTTGAAGGGTGGATTGGCCAGTATCAGTGAGAACTGGTCGGTCATGCCGATGTTCGATTCGCTGAGCGCATCCTTGCTCACCAGGTTGGGATGCTCGATGCCGTGCAACTGCAGGTTCATGGCGGCGATGCGCATCATGGTGGCGTCGAACTCGGCGCCCGTAAACATTTTGGTATTGTAATGGTCGCGAAAAGCGGATTCCATGAACCAACCGGGATGGTATTGGTGGAAATATTCGCCGGCAGCTACCAAAAAGCCGGCCGTTCCGCAGGCAGGGTCGCAGATGGTGTCGTCCTTCTGCGGTTTCACCAGCTCGACCATCATTTTGATGATGTGGCGGGGGGTGCGGAACTGTCCGTTGGTGCCTGAGGTGGCGATTTTGGAGAGGAGGTATTCGTAAAGGTCGCCCTTGGTGTCGCGGTCCTCCATTTTTATTTTATCAATCTGCTGCACCACCATGTCCAACAGGCGCGGCGTGGGGATCATAAAGGTGGCTCCCTTCATAAATCCGGCGAAGATGGAGCCTTTGGCCCCCACATTCTTCATGAAGTCGAATACGCCGTTTTCCTTCTGAAACAGCCGGTACATGGTCTCCGGGTCGTTGTTGCGGAAACTGCTCCAGCGCAGGGGTTTCTCCTCCTCGGAATAGACCGGATCCTTGATGGCGATTCCTACCAGGTGTGCCTGTTTCTCCTTCGTAAGCTGGATTTCGTCGAGCCTGCGGATAAAGAGCAGGTAGGTAAACTGTTCGATGACCGTGAGCGGGTTGGCAATGCCGCCCGTCCAGAAGTCGGTCCATATCTTGTCTATCTGCGATTTGAGTTCACCTGTGATCATTTAGCGTCGGGTTTTTCTGAGTCTACGAAGATAGCTGGATTAGTTCAAAAAATTGGATCCAACCATGAGACTGGTTAAAATTTATAATTTTCTTCGTGAAACCTTTGTGACTTTGCGGCAGGATTCAAACACCTCCCCAGGCAAGAATTGGATTAAAATACCTTAACCAACTTTAACACAATGACTGACTGTGGCATAAATATTTCGTTTACTTTTAATCGCCCAACAGAAAAACGGAATTTATGACAGGAAGACTCTTTTTACTATTTGCAATAAGCTGCCTTTCAACATTGTCCATCTCTGCCCAGGGAATAAAGGGACGCATTACCAACGCTGCCGGCGAACCGGTCTCCTACGCCAGCATCTACATCCCCCAGATGACAACGGGTACCACCTCCAACCACGAGGGGAATTATGAATTAAAAATGGAGGAGGGAAAATACACCCTCCTGTTTCAGTACCTGGGTTACCAGACGGTATCCCGCGAAGTGACCATTGGCAAAACCTTCCAGCAAATTGACATTGTGTTGTCGGCACAGAATTATACCATTCCTGAAATTGAAGTACTGGCCACCAGGGAGGATCCGGCTTACTACATCATGCGCAAAGCCATAGCCATGGCTCCCTATTACCAGAAGCAGGTTTCCAAATATTCGTGCAAAGTTTATTTAAAAGGGAATGGCGTATTGGAAAAAATACCCTATTTGTTGGAGAAACAGATGAAGAAGGAGGGACTGAAAGAAAATGAACCTTTTGTGATGGAGACCCTCAGCAAGATTGACTTTGAGCTTCCCGACAAAGTCAACCAACAGGTGCTGGCCATGCGAACCTCGGGTCAGCAGAACAATACCTCGCCCATGGAAATGATTACCAACAACCTCTACGATGCCGACAAATATGGGGTAGTTTCCCCGGTAGGAATTTCGGCCATGAAAATGTACCAATTCAAACTGGAGGGTGTCTTTACCGACCAGGGCCGTACCATCAACAAGATCAGGGTCATCCCGAAATCAAAGGGAAACAACACTTTTTCGGGTTACATCTACATTGCCAGCAGCTACTGGAACATCCATTCAGCCGATTTGCAACTTCATATCCCGATGACAGATGTCAATGTGCACCAGGTCTATGCCGAAGTAAACAAGAATACCTGGATGCCGGTCAGCCTCGATTTCGACATGAATTTCTCTGGTTTTGGCTTCAAGATGAAGTACAAATATGTGGCCTCCATCAACGAATACAAGACCACCCTGAATCCCGCGCTGGACCACTCCTTTCTAGATAAGATCAAGCAGCAGCAATTGGCAGACCAGCGCATCCTTGAACAAATCAACGAGGCCAAAACCGCTCCGGAGGAACGGCCCAAGGTACCCACCAAACAACAGAAGGCCATCCAGGAGCTGATGCAGAAAGAGGAGCTCACCAACCGGGAGTCGGTTAAACTGAATAAAATGATGGAGAAGGATATCCAGCGGAGCAGTCCGCCGGAACCGCTGGAGATCAAATCCAGCATGCAGGTGAGTCAGAAACAGGTCAACAACGACTCCAGCTATTGGGCCAGGGAGCGACCCATCCCGTTAACCCTGAGTGAGAGCAAAAGCTTTGTCAAGAAGGACTCCTTCCTGAGAATCTCCTCCACTCCCCGGTACAAGGATTCGGTGCGCGATTCGAGGCGGAAGTTCAAGGCCAAACACCTGCTTTTTGGAAAGAACTACAACTACTCCATCGACTCAATCAGGCAATACGAATATTTCAACGTACCAACCCTTGTCAATCCATCTGCCATCTCCTTCAATACCGTAGACGGGGTTCGTATGGAACTGCCATTCAGCTACTACAAGTCGGATACGACGGGCCATACCTTGCGCCTCAACGCCAGATTTGACTATGCATTTTTGCGTCAGAAGCTGGATGCCGTCTTTACCTACAGTCAGCGGTTCAGAAGCCTCAGCAATAGTTGGCTAACAGCTACGGCTGGTACTACCACCGAAGATTTTAACCGCAATTCGTCCATTTCAACACTTACCAACGAATTCTACACCCTCTTTCTGGAGGAAAACTACAAGAAGTTTTACCGCCGGGATTACCTGCAGTTCATCTACAGCAGAGATTTGATCAACGGGCTAACCTGGACAGAGGCGGTTGAATACAATTACAACAGGGCTTTGACCAACCACTCGACCTTTACCTTTTTCGACAACAAAAACAAGGAATTCACCCCGAATATACCTGTCAACAGCACTACGGAGCCCTGGCAAACTACCGACCATGGTTCCTTCGTATTCAGGTTTAATCTCGACTATACCCCGCACAACCGATACCGCATCCGCGACAACAAGAAGATGTATGCGGGGAGCAAATACCCCACTTTTTCGCTCGGTTACAGAAGCGCGCTATCTTGGTTCTCTGCGGATGATGCACGGTTCGACATGCTGAGAGTCGGCATCAGGCAGAAGATTGATTATGGCTTCGACAACCACTTCTCCTTCCAGGTAGGAGCAGGCAAATTTCTAAACAGCAAACGGTTGTATTTTGAGGACTTCCAGCATTTCAATACCCAACCGACCGAATTGACCTTCACCCCAACGGAGAACAGCTTCAGGCTACTGCCTTTTTACCAATATTCAACCGGAAAACAATATGCCGAAGCACACCTAAATTTTCAAACCTACAAACTGATTCTAAAACAGTTGCCGTTGATAAAGAAAACTGCCATGTCGGAGAACCTGTACCTCAACTACCTGACCACCCCGGAGATTAAAAATTATGTGGAAGTAGGTTACGGTTTCTCCAATCTTTTTCTTTTTCTGAATGCCGAGGTGATGGCCGGTTTTGAAAATGGTAGTTTCAGATCGTGGGGATTTAAAGTAAGTTTGAATATTAAATAGAGGCCAATTAACATATTAGCGTTTACTTCGTGAAATCTTTGTGCTTTAGTGCTTTGGTGGCTATTATTTCTGATACTGAGGCACTAATGCAAAAAGATTTCGCAAAGAAATTTGTAATAAATTAAAGGAAAAAATAGTAATTATGCCTTCTAAACAAACTAAGTGATTGTTTAAAATTTTCTATGGCTAAACTACAAAGTTGCCAGAATTTAATCACAGGAAAATTTAGGGGTTTGAAAACCTTATTCCTTCAGGCAACCTTAGTAGCAAAGAGAAAAGTCCTGATTTTCGCCCGCGTATAGATCTTGACAGAATCATACATTTTGGGATCGGGCGGAATATAGTGAAAAGTCAAAGTAGAATCTGCATAATAAGGTAATAAGGTTTTAGTTATATCTTCACCTCCTGTATCTACTACTAAGGTTACCTGAGAAAAATAAGGTTTTGCAATTTGCCTTATTATTACAATCATTAAGAATGAATGCTTTATGAAAAGATTGGAAAAAAAATTAAACTTAGGGACTAATATTTAATCTTATAACTGCTACCTATTATGAATAAACTATTTGCGACGCTTATCATTGCCCTGACAATGGCCTGTTCTACCGCCAAGCCCAAAAACGAAGGCTGGGTCCAGTTGTTCAATGGAAAAGACCTGAAGGATTGGACCATTAAAATCAAAGGTTTCCCGTTGGGCGAGAATTACCTCAACACCTTCAGGGTGGAAGATAGTTTACTGAAAGTAAGGTACGATGGCTACCAGAAATTTGACAACCATTTCGGGCATATTTTTTACAAACACTCCTATTCCCACTACAAAATCAGGGCAGAATACCGTTTTGTAGGGGAGCAGGCACCAGGTGGACCGGGATGGGCTTTTCGCAACAGCGGCATCATGATCCACGGGCAAAGTGCCAGGAGCATGGAGCTTGACCAGGATTTCCCTGTCTCCATTGAAGTTCAGCTCCTGGGCGGCAACGGTAAGGAGGAACGCTCTACCCTCAACCTCTGCACACCGGGCACCAATGTGGTGATGAACGGTCAGCTCTGGACACAGCATTGCACCAATTCCACCTCAAAAACATACCATGGCGACCAATGGGTAACCGTGGAAGTTGAGGTGCGGGGCGATTCGATTATCCGTCATACCATCGACGGGCAAACTGTGCTTGAATACACCCAACCTCAGCTGGATGAGCGTGATGCCAATTACCAAAAACTGCTGCCAGCGGATAAAAGCAAACTCCTCAAAAAAGGAACCATCTCCCTGCAGGCAGAGAGTCACTCCATCGATTTCCGCAAGGTTGAGTTGCTCAATCTGGGCGATTACTGTGAGGAAGAATAGATATAGAGACCTATTCCACCAGAAACTCTTCCTTATTTTTGCTTTTCCTTAAGTACAGCACAGTTGCCTTGCGGGAAAATGAATTTATTTTCAAATCCGATTCCTCTTCCGCGATAGCAATTTTATCCACGCGACCATTGGGAAAGGAAATTTGAACTATCAGCATTCCAGGTTTGCTATTGTCATGCTCCATCCTTACAACTTCCGGAAGTGTCATTGAATTTAAGAATGGGATCAACAAACTGCAGAGTGCGATAGTTTTTCCGTTGTTGACCAATGTTGCCTGAGGGGCATCTCTGGTAGTTGTAAGGCTCGTGGGAACAGGGGAAGAACGCAAATCCAGCTTTGTGTCTTCAACAGGAATTATTGCCAAATTCATCCCTTCCGAAAATTGAGTCAAAGCAGCCTTTCCTTTAACAACCGCATTGGAACCGATCGGAAACTGAAACTGCCGGGTATATTCATGCTCCTCTTTCGCCGTCAGATGATCGATAACAAGCCAGTAATCCGGTTTAACAAATACCACTGTCCGCTGGTGCGAAAGATCTTTCAAATCTATTTTGCCGGAAACATATTCCAAACTCTTCCCTACATGCCAGGTTTTTATTGCGGGGTTTATCCATTCCTGATCATTGCCGTCAACAACCAATACATTGTGTGGTCTTGTACCCCTGAAATAGCCCATCAACGGTTCCGCGTAACTGTATTGACCCGGATCAATTAACAGATCCCTTCCCGCATAGGCAAGAACCTGCAAGCGGTCTCCATGAGAATGGCTTCCAAGCGAAGGAGCGCAATCAAAAAGGAGGTATCTGTCCTCTTTTTGCCATCCTGTGCGCATGACCGCATATCTGGAGTCGGGCAAAAGTACCGACTGTAAGGCGGGAGTGGTAGCAGACAGTTTTTTATAGTCATCAACTACCCCCGAACCGAACAGCCAAACCCATTCTGGTTGTGCTTTTTCAACGCCAGCAAAACGCATGTCTCCTCGTTTATAAATCATTGCTCCCAAACCTAAAACAGGTTTTGAACTTTCGGGAACTGCATCGCCAAGTGCGGGATACATTCCATCTGGTTTTGTGATATCAAGGATAAAATCAAACATCTTCTCGTGTTTGTCCATCAGTCCTGGTATGGAATATCCATTGGCTTTGCTTAAAAGAGAGATTTTCAGAAACTCTTGCAGGACCATTAAATGGTATCCAGGTGTAACTTCAATGTGGGTACCATCCGGAAGGACATCTTTTTCCATGTGTTCCGAAAGATATTTGAATGATCTATCGCGCCAAATGGCCGATTCCTTAAACTCTGGAAACATGATACCGGCACAGGCCAGTCCGGTACATTCGGCAACCTGCCAATTACCGGCACGGTACTTATCTTCCCGACTCGTGAGGTATCGGGCATGTTCAACAATGGAGCGGGTCATTAAATACCTGGCTTCGACATCGAACTCAGGAGCATCAGAAAAAGACTCAAAGACGTCCATCCAGATTCCGGTTCGTATTCCAGCCTCCAGTGTCATCCATGCCTTATCAGTTCCATTCCATGATACATTGACATCGGCGGGAACCGGATGATTTCTCACCCAGTCTTTAACCAGTTCATTAAAGTCTTTCGCATAGGCAGCCTTGCCCGACAATGTAAAAGCCTGCCCAAGGGTTTGCAACCAAACATGACGGTTCAGCAATTGTTCCCAAATAGGGCTTCCCGTTACCCAGTTAAATTGTTTGTTAAGTATTTTAGTCACACCATTAAAGGTGAATTCCCTTGCCAGTATCTTATCAGCCTGTGCGTTGTAATAGGCGGTACCCCCAAAATCAGCCTCAAAAGCGATCCTGATCCTTTGCTTTTCCTTCCGTGACCATACCCATCGGGGGCTATTCCTGTGCTGCAAATAATTTGCCCACTCTTTCTTTGCCAGCAGCCAGTCTCCGGTTTTTACCGCCTTTTTAACGGAAACCAGTTGTGGAATTTCCAAATTGAGCAAGGAGAAAAAATTGGCTTCACTGGGTACCTCATTAAGATTTTTTACCTGCAAGCTCTCTTCTGCCAATCGCATTTCAGATTTCAACATGCTCTTCCGAAGAATATCATCTGCACTTCCATACAAACTTGGAAACAGAAACACGAAAAGCAGCAATATCTTAATTTGAGAACAGATTGTCATCTTTTGGTTGCTTCGCTTAAGATCCTGGTTCCTGCCAACCTGATTTTTACCGGACCAAGCAAACCAGATTCGCGCAGGTATTTCTCCCTGTCCGCACCGTTGAATTTGTTGATATTGGTTTTGGTCAGCCTTTGATCAGCCGGTAAATCAGCATCTCCAATCAAGCGGTTGGGCCACATGTTGACCACCTCAACCTCCAGTTTGTTGCCGCCTGTCTTGACATACCGGGTGATATCGTAACGGAATGGGGCACTCCAGATGACCTGCAGCTGTGTTCCGTTCACTTTCACAGAGGCCATCTCCTGTACATTGCCCAGGTCAAGCAACACCTGCTTCTCCCTTGTTTCGTTTTCAGTCAGCACAAATGATTTGGTGTAGGTAGCAGTCCCGGAATAGTACTTGATACCCGGTTCATCAAACTTGATCCAGGATTTTAGCTGGTCCATTTCCATGCGCTCCGGTCCTCCCCATTTTGGGTCAAAATGAACCATCCAATTGCCCTCCAATACTGATTCAGTCAGCTTTTGATCGGCTTTGATCACCTCTTTGCTACCATCCGACCATGTCAGTGTATAGGTTCCGGGTATGGCAACTATCAATGTTTTAATACCTTCCCTGACCTCAGCCGTTATGCATGGAAAATTTCTGACCTCCAGCTCATTCACGGGAAAAATACTTTTGTTCTCTTTTTGGATGTCCGTAATGTGCCTGCCGGGTGCATCCTCCGTAAAAACCACAAAAATTGATCCGTCGGGCTCCAGGGCAAGGGGGACCAACGTATAACCCTCCTCTTCCCGGTAGGTAAGTACTGCAGTTGTTTCGCCCGTTTTAGGATTCCAAAGCTGAGGCGATTTCCCGGTAACCCGGAAGCGGCCAATGACCTGTTCATACCGGTCGGGCAGGGAGGTCAGGTACCTGTATTCAAAATCATCGATCCCCTTGCGCGCAAACCTGTTGGCTACAAAATAGATGTCAGAATGATCGGTCGTCCGGTGGATGTAATCGAGCGCCGTCTTGCTGTTGTTGCTGACGAAGGAAAAATCGGGTTGGACATTCATGTTGGCCAAGATGTTGTTGATGTTCTGGCCCCAGATGACACGGCCCTTGCCTACCCTGTTCTCAGTGATCTGTCGGCCATCAATCCTGCCCCACAGTCGATCTGTGATCTTTTTCAATGCCTTGTCGCTTTCGGGGAATCCTGTCAGTCCGGATGCCTTTTCGGGTCGTGGCGCCACGACTGTAACACCTGATTTTACCAGTAATTCGACCTTCTTCAACACATTCAGGTCGATCGATTTTTCAGGAGCCAGCATCAGCACCCGATAGCTCATACCGTCGGGCAATACAATTTTTCCATTCTCAGCAGAGGCACGGTTCAGGATCACCTCTTTGGAACATTTGTCCCAGTCGTAGCCAAAATTAAGCTCGGGAAGATCCTCCTTCAAAAAGACAAAATTTGGCACATCGTCCCCATAATAGTAGAGTACATCGGCAACATAGAGTCCCTGCTGTAGCAGGAAACTGGAGCGGTCGAGGTAGCTGATAAAATCTTTGGCTTGCTGCCACCAGGTGACATTGGGGTTGAGGTGCGTCCCGGCAAAATATTCGTTGCCCGGCAGACCAAACTCTTTGGGAGAGGAGGTAAAGGTATGCCAGACGATCCGGTTCACACCCGAACAAAAGACCCGGTCGATATTGGCTTTCAGGTCCTTGGGCGAACGTTCCCATTGTGGACCAATGCTGGTTGGTCCTTCGGCGGCCACAAACCGCTTGCCGTTGGTATGGGCCACGCAGGCACTCTGTTTGACAGAGAGCCGTTCATCATCCTTGATGCGGTGGGTATTGGCTACTGCCCAGAATTCGCCTTGCGGGAAATCGCTGATGCCCATGATCCCGAGTGCGTCGACCGGTGCCGAGTGTGGTCCGCCCGACTCCGGGTGAATGCCCATTCCATATTTGTGTGCGAGGTTGTAAAAGAGCCGGTAGTGGTTCTCAGCCACACAATCCCCGACAGTCCGGCGAAAATCATGCAGAAAGCGGTTCGATTCATCCCTTGTCTCTACGATTCGTCCAGTTAAGACTGGTAAATAATTTTGCAGGTCATATCCCCTGAATCTTTTGAATTCGGCAGGAAACTGGTTGGTCCAGCTAACAACCCCCATTTCCCAACTATCGGTTTGAAGGTATTTGACACTGTTGCCCACGGATTGGGCGGCTTGGATCAATGGTTCAATCACGGTATTGGCGAAGAGTTCGAAGGCTTTCGGATTGAGATGGTCGACGGACAGGCCTGACCAGCCATCGCTGTTGGTGGATGTTTTGGCCCCGGTACAGGTATACCCATACCTGACAATGATCCAATCACCTGCAGGGGCATTCCATTCAAGTTTCCCCTTTTTGTAATTGCTGGTAAGGTCGATAATTTCAGACTTCATTATTGCATGCTCCTTGCCTTCTCCTACATAATCATCCCTTAGCTCGTCCAGCGGATAAACGCCCTTCCAGCCAATAGGCTCGTTGAAGGATTTCTTCGCCCAGTTTTTGATGGCATCTTTTTTGAGCAGTGAACCGGCTCTTCTTGGCAGCGCTTGAACCATTATATCCTGGTACATCAATTTACTGGCAGGTTGGGGCAAAAAGATGCTGATATTTTTCCCGCCTGAAACTTCAGTTTCAGAATAGATCAATTTTTTCATCGCAAATTCGGGGGTGATGGAGGGAGCACCGGGATTCCATCCACTTTGAACATTGACACTTAACTCAATTCCGACCCGATCGGCCTCTTTCACTGCATGCTTGAAAAGTTCCATCCATTCGGGACTCATAAAAACCGGTCCGGCTGCTGTTTTAAGTGCCACCTGGTAATTGGAACTCCCTGCATCCACCAGGGAGGCACCCCCATACCCTTTGGCTTTCATCTCCTCCAGGTCTCGGGTTATGGATTCCTTGGTAGCCATGCTGTTGAGCCACCACCAATAACACCTGAGACCGGCTTCGGCGGGAGGGTTCGAAAAACCGGATTTGAGTAGTTTGTAACTTATTGTTCTGTCTGTTACCAATAAGTAGTTTTGGGATTTCCCACTTGCAAGTGGGAAAAAATAACTTATAAAGAATAAAATGATTACTTTTCCCATCTGCTTAGAATTTTGTTTTTTTTAATTGCCAGATGATACTCCCAATAATCATTCTCCTGTGTGATAAAGGTTTTCTCATGGTCATATCATTTTCAATATCTGTTTTAATAATAACGTGAGTAGGATATAAAAAAGCTGAAATATTTTTGAATAAACAAATTATCATTGATTTATTATAAACGCTAAAGTTGCTGAAAATTACTATTTTATTAGACTAATTTTGTAAAGAATTCAACAAAGTCCAAGGAGGGATATGTCCTTACAAAAGAATCTTCTAAAGGAATAAGAAACAGAGAATTCACGTCCTCTGATTCTGAGGTTATAACAATTACAGTCCTTTTTCATAAAAATGTTTTAACCATACCTTTTACGCAAATTACGAAAGAGGTGTGGCTTAACATTCAAAAAATTAGTTGCTATGTTTCGGAGGAGAAACCAAAAGTTCTTCCATGATATTCCCCAATTTTGCCCTATCCATTTTTTGCAGGATATAGGCTTGTTTAGCTCCTTTTTTTTTCTTCCACTCGAAGCTACAATCGTCTTTCATGTCTATGTAGCCATCATTTTCCAATTCCCAGTAATCAGCCATGCCTCTAATTGCCAGCATCACCGCGCAAGGATCAGCTGTGTGATGGTTCCAATTTTCCGGATTCACTGGGCTGCGATGCAGTTCATAAGCCCTTCTTACTGGATTGGTAATTGGGGTGTTTCGCAGTTTATTACCGATAAAAATATTGTGCCCGATCTCTCGGCCTGCAAAGATTATTTTCCCGGGCCAATTTTTTATGGCAAATAAAGCTGCAGTGGCATCTCTTGTAAAATTGACATTGTCTTTTGCAGGGTCTACAGGGAAATTTCCGCCCATACAAATCCAAACCTTTACTTTCTTCTTTACCAATTCAATTCCTGTGAGCTCCGAAAAATTATCTGGTTCGCTTTTAAGCAGCGTTTCAATATTAGACATGTAGCCAACTGTAAGTATAACCACCGTACCGTTTGCTTCGGAGGCAAGTATCTTTCTGTATAATTCAACGGCATCGGTGGCATCGTCATTCGATTTAAGTTGATGTTTGAATTCGGATGCAACTTTATCAAGAAAGACAGAGTTTGGACGATAAGCGCCAGTCCCGCTTTTTGGAGCACCTACCGGAATATAAGGCCGTCCGTAATATGAATTGATTACATTAACCACTGGAGCCGACATCGGATACTTTGAAGATACTATCGTTGCCAGAATATCTACTTCTCCCATATCAGCCAACTTGTGCATGATTGCCATGGCAGCTGCGTCATCACAATCAGTCAGCATATCGGTATCGAAAATAAGCCTTACTTTTTTTCCCTTTTGTATAGATTGGTTTGATTGGTCAGAACCAAATATATTGCAGTCAACTATAAGTAAAACAACCAACAAACAGACTATAAATTTCAATCGCATCTTTAATTATTTTATCGTTAGACAAACCATTATTCAAATACTGAACTGCAATTACTGTTTTTTGGAAAAATTTAAATGCATCAGGACTTAAATGGTCAAGAGATAATCCATACCATCCATCGCTGTTTCGCTCGGTATGAGCCCCAGTACATGTCCAACCGTATCTGATAACTAACCAATCGCCCTCCGGGGCATTCCACCGAAGTTGTTTTCCATCGAAATTGGTTGTTAAATTAACAATGTCATTTTTGTGTATTATGTCCGCATTGACCGGACTTTCAAATCCGCCGCGCAATTCGTGCAAGGGATAGATGCCTTGCCAACCCATTGCTTTGGTAAAAGATTTTTTGTCCCAATTGGTAATTGCATCATTTCTTAAAGGTGCATTTCTTGAATGTAATGGAATGGCTTGAATTATAACATCCCGGTAGGTCAGATTGGTTTTGGGCTGGGGCAAATCAATTTGTATTGGCTTTCCTCCTGCTACCTTGGTTTCAGTAAACACCAGTATTTTTTGTGCCATTTCAGGAACAATTGTCGGGGCTCCGGGGTTCCATCCACTTTGCACATTGATACTTAACTCCAGGTTCAAACGGTCGGCTTCCTTAACTGCATGTTGATATAGCTTCATCCATTCCGGCCCCATGAAAACGGGGCCAGCCTGAATTTTTTTCCTACCAGGAGGCGTTCCGGCGTCAAAAATTAATGCACCACCATATCCCTTTGCTTTTATTTCTTCCAAATCGCTGGTAATGGATTCTTTCGTAACCATGCTATTGAGCCACCACCAATAACATCTGAGACCGGCTTCGGCGGGAGGATTCGAAAAACCGCCTTTGAGTTGCTCCAATGTAACAGCCCGGTCTGTCAGAATCGAATACTTCTGTTGGCTGCTGGCAGTCCACAACAGAAATATTCCCAAAATGGTCAATACAGGCTTTATCATAATGATTAATATGAGTTGAAAAAAATTGAAGGAGAAAAAATCAGGGACAGCTTTTGTGAAAGATGTCCCTGATATAAAAATACAATTTATTTTCTATTTGTTCCAACCCGGATTCTGGGCCATTGGTTTGTCCTTGTTGGTATCAATGACGGTTTGTGGGATGGGCCACAGGTTGAAATTGGTAGTCAGGGTATTTCTTGGATCATCCCAATAGGAATACTTCTTGATACGGTCTACTGCGATGGTGCCACCCATGCGCAGGAGGGTATTCCAGCGTGTTTCTTCGTAAACCAGTTCCCGTGCACGTTCATCCAAAATCAAATCGACGCTGATATCGGCTGCAGTAACCAGGTAAGTGCATTTTGCACGATTGCGGACAAGGTTGATGTCAGTAGCCGCGCCGCCCTTGTCATTCATGCGCATTTTTGCTTCGGCACGAAGTAAGATAGTTTCGGAAAGACGGAAGATGTATTCGCCCCTGAAGAGGTTACTCATGTTTTCACCATCGGCAACTCCGGTATATTTGTCGGTTGCCACCTTGCAGGACACAGGATAGACCTGAGTCTTGGCGGCATTCACAGCATCAACAGACTGTCCATCGCGGTACAGGATACTCCATGGAACCACCTTCCCGTAATACGCGGTGTTGGCGGGTACATTGCCCAGGAAGATACGGCGGTAGACTGCCTCTGAATTGCGCAAATCAGTTGCCCACTTGTCAGCATAGATAAGGTCGCGGGTATAAAAATTCGGAATCGCCTGTGCGATGCCACGGCCACCTACATCTTCCAGTGTTCCTGTAGCGATTGCTGACATTGGATCACGGAAAACACCCCCAAAAACCCTGGAATAAGGCAGGAAGGACTCTTTATCTTCCGTCTTATAGGCGGCATAATTGACCTGGGTTGACCAGATCGCCTCCTTGTTGCCGGCCTGATAATCCTGGTTTCCCTCCTGGAAAAGATCCCAGTAAACATTGGCCGTAATTGGATAACCTGCCTTTGAATAGAGACGGTCCGGAGTTTGGGTGGCCAGTGTATTGGCAAAGTAATAATCTGGATTCTGGGTAGCACGGCTACCGAAACGAGTGGTCATCAAGCTGTAAGTACCTCCGTCGATGACTGCATTACCATTTTCAATGGACTTCTGGTAAGCTGCCGGAGCATTGGCACTTCCTCCTTCGGCCTCGAGCGCCAAGCCTTTGTCAAGGTACAACTGACACAGCAAGTGCTGTGCGGCACCTTTTGTCAATCGTCCCTTGACAGTGGTTGTAACAGGCAGATCAGCCAATGCTGCCTCCAGTTCATCAATGGCAAATTGATAGGTTTGGACACGGGTGGCCCTTTCAAAGTCATACCTCGGCGCTGTAACGATCTCTTTCACGAGCGGAACTCCTCCAAACAACTCACCCAGATTGCGGTAAGCAAACGCACGGAAGAATCTAGCCTGGGCCAGAACGTACTTCTTATCCGCTTCTGAACTCCAGACAATCTGAGGAAGTTCAGCAGCATAGACAGCCAGGTTCGCTCTTTCGACCAATTGATAGAATGCAGTATAAACGCTATTAAACACGGTATGGGTCGGAGTGATAATTCCATAATCATTGAAACGATTACCGCGACGGATCGTTGGAACATCCATCATATCTGTTCCATTGGCTCCCTTGAAGGCAATCCACGGGTCATTTACTCCAATCAGATTGTACATGAAACGTACATGAGAGTAGCAACCGACCACAACCTGGTCGACCTGATCTGATGATGAGAAAGCATTGTCTGTGGTATAAAACGTCTTAGGTTTCTCTGTTAAAAATTCAGCGTCGTTACAACCAAATACAGCCAACAAAGGCAGTATCAGCCACAAATATTTTATATTGAAAAGCTTGTTCATAATTTCTTAATTCTTTAATGGTTAGAAACTAATATTAACACCAAGGTTGTAGGAGGTCAGCGCCGAAAGGGTATTCGAACGTACCGTCACACCAACTTCAGGATCTCCGCCTTCCCAGTTGGTGAAAGTTGCGAGGTTTGTTGCAGAAACAAACACCTTCATGTTTCTTATTCCGGCATTTTTCACCCACGGTTGATTGAAAGTATAGGACAGACTTATATCCTGGATACGGATAAAATCACGACTCATCAAACCCAGGAAACGACCATCTCCGGCGAAGGTTGCGGCAGGATAGGTGTTGGATGGATTTGCAGTAGTCCAGTATGGAATATAGATGCTGTTTGATGCAAACAATCCCGTACCTCCTGCCATATAGGCAGTAGCATTACCCGCTTGGTAATAGCCCGGACCGCCGCCAAATACGCCTGCAATCATCATGTAAAATTCAAAATTCTTGTAGGACACCGTATTGCTCAGGTTTATCTTAAAATTGGGAGATGTATAACCCAAAATAGCACGGTCGGTCGAAGTAATTTTGCCATCAGTATCCAAATCAAAATATTTGGGGGTACCTGGTGTAACACCATTCGCGGCCATGTATTCTGTATCCGAAGTCTGGACAATCCCGTCCTGTTTGTAACCATAAATTGCGCCCAATGGTTTGCCGATGAACCGGCTATTGGCGATATCATCATCCTCTTTACCATCCTTGTTCAGGTCATCACCATAAAGATGGACCAGTTTGTTGCGATTCAACCAGGTGGTTAGTCCTGAATTCCATGTCCAATCCTTGGACTTTATGTTGACTGAGCTGAAGGTCATTTCCACACCTGTGTTGTTAACCTGCCCCATGGAAGATTGCATGGTAGCAAATCCAGTCATGACGGGAATACTTCTGGTGAAGAGTTGATTGGTAGTTTGGGTGAAGTACATGTCGACATCCCAGAAGAGTCGGTCGTTGAACCAAGCCGATTCAAAGCCTACGTTGGTGGATTGTGTTTTCTCCCATCCCAGGCTTGGATTTCCCAATGCAGTCACATTCATACCATAATTAATAGTGGGAGTACCAAATTCATAACGGATTCCACCAGAGGAACCGCTTGCTACCGGAGACAGGGTTCCGTACGGACTGAGACCCTGGTTCCCGTTCATCCCGGAGGAGGCCTTCAGCTTCAGACTGTTGACAACTTTCAGGATCGGAGCATAAAACTCCTCTTTTGAAATCTTCCAGGCAAGTCCGCCTGCGAAAAAGTCCCCCCATTTACTTTCCATCCCGAAAACAGAAGCGCCATCACGACGGTAGGAAGTAGTCAGGTAATACTTTTCATTGAAGGTGTAGTTGGCCCTGCCAAAATAACCAATATTGGAACGTTCGGTTACTCCGAGATCTATTTTTTGGGTGGTAGCCTTGTGCAAACCATAAATTCCCAAAAGCGTATTCCCATTGGCGGTAAAATCGGATCCGATTACATTTTGGAATTCAGATTGGGAAAAATCCCGGGTTGCTACGGCGGTGAGGTCAACAGCATGTTTTCCAAAGGTATTCTTATAGGATAAGATATTGTCAATTAGCCAGCTGCTACCAGTAGAGTTGTTGATATTGCCATTGGCTTTGGACAATAAGTTCTTGTAAGCTGCAGCAGAATATCTGGTAACATCCGTGACATTGCCTTCCGCCACATAGGAACGTTCATTCACAAATGCACCGGTCTGGTCTTTGCTTAGGTTACCGGCAAAGTTAAAACGGTAAGTTAGCCCTTTGACCCAAGGAACTTTAATCAAAGCAGTGGTATTGATGCGAAAATTATTCCGTTTGTCAAGATTCTCGCGCGTGTCGCCCAAAACATCCCACAAAGGATTAACCTGGGATTGTGTTTCAGGATATTTCTCCAACAACTGCGTTGCATCATCCCTGTAGGGAACACTGTAAGGACCCATGTTCTGGGCAGTGGTGAGGTTCGCACGCACACCTGAAAAATGAGCATTCGTGTAGGCTGCATCCAAACCTACCTGCAACCAGCTGGTAATATCTGCATTGATTTTGGCCAAAAGGGTTGCACGGTTGAAATCATCCCCAATTACCACACCTTTGCTGCCCGAATAGGCCCCGGAGAGGAATAGCTCATCTTCTCGCTGGCTCCGGAGATGGATGCCTGATAATCCTGTATGTAGCCGGTACGTGTACTCATGTCTAACCAGTCCGTCACCTTCCCTGCGGCCATATTGGCTTTTTGCTGGTCTTTCAACCACGACATATCCGTGGTCTTGTTGCGATCAAGTACCATCTGGATGTATTGCTCTGGAGACTGCATCACAGGCTTGGTCTGCCAGGTCTGAAATCCGCTGTTGGCATTGAAATTGATGGTTGGCTTGCCCAATTTCCCCTTCTTGGTGGTAATGATGATGACCCCATTGGCCGAACGGGATCCATAGGCTGCGGAAGAGGTCGCATCTTTCAATACGTCATAGGAGGCAATATCATTGGGATTGATTTGGTTGAGACTACCCATAAAAATAACTCCATCCAATACAATCAAAGGTGAGTTTGAACCTGAAATAGATTTTTGACCGCGAATCTGGATGGAAGGTGTACCACCTGCCGTGTTGACTGCGCCGACATCCAGTCCTGCAACACTCCCCTTCATGGCTTCCAATGCATTCAGGCTTGGCTGATTGGCAATCGGAGAATTCTCCATCTTAACAGAAGCAACTGATCCGGTGAAATCCTTCTTCGTGCTGGTACCGTAACCAATGACAATGACTTCGTCTACGCCGATGGAAGATTCACTCAGCACAACTTTCAGCTCTGTTTTGGTACCAACCGCAATCTCCTGGGTTACCATACCCACAAAAGAGAATACAATCGTCGCTCCGTCAGGGACATTGGCCAATGAGAATCCGCCATTTGCATCTGTAATGACACCAATGGTTGTTCCCTTTACCACCACCGATACTCCCGGCAGCGGAGCACCAGCGGTATCTGCCACTTTCCCGGTAAGGGTCCTTTGCTTCTGTCCGGTTAAAGTCATAAAGCTGGACTGATCTGCATTATTGGTCAGTACGATCTGCCGGTCAACAACGGTGTAAACCACATCGAATTCCCTGAAAATATCGTTGAGAATCTCGGCAATTTTTTGATTTTCATATTCAGCGTTGACTTTTCTGTCGACATCAACAAGTTTGCTGTTGTAGAGAAAAACAAATTCACTGCTCTCCTCAATTTTATTGAGTACCTCCTTTACCGCAGCATCCTTCATGTGAAGGGAAACTTTGGTAACCTGCGAATACACTTCTGATGCCACCACCTGGGAAAGTGCAAGGAAGAATAGAACCACTGTTAGTTTCATAGATAGCCAAATTTTTCGGAGATGGTCATTTCTTTGGCACCTCCTCGTTAAACGGAACAATTTTTTCATAGATTTGACATGTTTTTTAGTTAATACTAATGAAACCGAAACACTTTCGACCAAAAAAGTGTGCCGGATGTGGTGCCGGGGCGGATGTGGCCAAACATCTTCCCCGGTATTTTTTTATATGCTTATCATCTTAAATTGAGTTTATTGGTTTTTCCTAACCAGCATCATTCTAGCCTTCTAATCCTTGATTTACATTTTTCTTCTACGACCCCAACTGGTATAAAATGTCTTAACTCCTCTTCTTCTGAAGATACACTTTTTGTTTGGTGAATTCCCCATTTGGAAGTGCTTTGCGCTCGGTGATCCTAAAATCAATTGGCGCTGATATTTTCAACAGGTTCAACACCTGCAACAAATTTTCATTTCTAAAAGAGGCCTTATAAATGTAGCTGTTAATTTCTGGATCATTCACAATGATCTCAACATTGAACCATCTGCTGAGCCGTTTTACCACCTCCTCCATTTTATCATCCCTGAAAATCAGGTTTCCATCGCGCCAGGCAATGTATTTGTCTACATTGACCTCTTCGGCATGCATCGCCCGTGTCTGGTCACAATAGACTCCCCGCTGACCAGGGTGCAAGGTCATTTGTCTGGCTATTTTCGCAGCATCATTGGCAGTTAGATTAACTTTACCCTCGACAAGAATTACCTCCGACAATTTTTCATCCATGTAATTGGCGACATCGAAGGAGGTTCCCAACACCTCCACATTGAGCTCACCAGCGTTCACCCTGAAGGGTTTCCTTTTGTTTTCAGTAACCTCAAAATAGGCCTCCCCCTTCAGTTTCACTACCCTGAAATCTCCGGTAAAACGGTTGGGAAACTGTAGTTCTGATCCTGAATTCAGCCAAACTTTGGTTCCATCCGCCAACTGAAATTGGGTGACCATGCCTTGCTGTGAGGTGATGGTCTGCATGACAATGCGCTCAGTCATCATCTTCGTGAGCGAAGAATTCTGCCAGGTAACATAGCCTGAATAAACCAAAAGGGGAAGCACCAGGATGGCTGCAACATGCTTCAAAACTACCAGCCATTTTACGGAAGTGGTATGGTTGATACGAACATGGACCTTGTTCAAAGCTTCGAACGAGTTGAACTGCTCCATCTCGTGCAAGAGCGAGATCGATTCCCACGCTTGGAGTGAATTTAAATAATGCTGCTCATTTTCAGCAGACTCAGCACGCCAAACATCCATACCGACCCGCTCTTCATCGGACAATTCGCCCGACAAATAACCCGGCAACAATTCATCAAACTCAATTTTCGTAAAATTCATTTGCAATTGGATCTTGAAAAATATGCGGTTTAACTGCCTTTGTAGGTTAAGACGACAAAGGCTCGCAGAACACATACTGAAGAAGTGCCTAGAGTGAACTAAAGTGCCTAGAGTGCCTAAAGTATTTGGGGACTGCGAAAAGCTGAACCCATTTAAAAGTGCCTAAAGTGAACTAAAGTGCCTAGAGTGCCTAAAGTATTTTGGAACTACCGAAAGATGCTTTCATCCAATGAATTCTTTTGTCTTAAGTACTTTAGGCACTTTAGTTCACTCTAGGCACTCTAGGCACTTCTTAACTAAAATAAAAGCCAAAAAACCAGCCAAACCGGCAAATAGGCCACCAGCTCCTTTCTCAAAACTTTGAGGGCATTGCTGATCTGAAGCTCTACTGTTCGCTTGGAAAGGCCCAAATGCAGGGCGATCTCCTGGTTGGAATACCCTTTGAGCCGGCTGAGTTCAAAAATCTCACGGCAGCGCGGAGGCAATTTTTCCACACTGTTTTGAATGGCATGACGCAGTTCTGATTCAGCAAAAAGATGATCCGATAAATTATCCTCCTCGCTGGTGGAAAACAGGATGAACGACCGGTATTTCTCGACCACCTTGCGGTGCTTCTGTACATCGAGGCAGCGATTCTTGACTGCAGCAAAAAGATAGGTTTTCAGCGAAGCATGTATTGGATGGCTGGGAGCCTCGATCCAGAGGGTGACAAAAAACTCCTGAACCAAATCTTCCACTGCATTGCGATCGTTGAGATACTGCATGGCAAAGGCGCACAAGGAAGAATAGTAAAAATTAAATACATAGTCAAATACTACCTTGTCCCTGCGTTCGAGCCCGTCGATCAACAATGTATCTTTCAAAATAGGGTTGTTAGTTCCTTGCAAAACTACAAATATTCAATAGAAGAATGACAAGCGGAGTCTTGCCCGAATTGCTGATTTTGTCAAAACAATTTTAAAATAATGGTTAAGCCTTCAAATTTAACGGGACTTTCAGACCAAATGAATGATCTTTCCACTAAATTTGTTCCGCACTACATTCAGCAGTTTCGCATCATCCTTTTGCAACCAGGAAATTGGCATGGTTATAGGATGATGCTGCTGGACGATTCAAACTAAATGTAAATTTCAAGCAAATGAAGAAAACGCTAATTTTATGGATGGTAGTCCTGGTGACAAGCTTCACCGTTCTTGCTCAGGAGACACGGCCGGGTCCTCAACCGGCCCCTGAAACAGGAGAACTGTTTAAACTAGGGATGGCTGGCTACACCTTTGCAAAATTCGATCTCGACAAAACCCTTGCTACCATGCAACGGGTGGATGTCCATTATCTTTGCATCAAGGATTTCCATCTGCCTTTGAACAGCACAGATGAACAGATTGCTGCATTTCATGCAAAATTGAAAGAAAAAGGGGTTACCGGTTATGCCGTCGGACCAATCTACATGAGATCCGAAGCCGAAATTGACAAGGCTTTCGATTATGCCAAGAGGGTTGGCGTTAAATTGATCGTAGGGGTTCCCAATTATGAACTGCTACCCTATGTCGACAAAAAAGTGAAGGAGTATGGCTTCAATTATGCCATTCACCTCCATGGTCCTGACATCAAGACCTATCCGGATGCAGAAGATGTCTGGAACCATGTAAAGGATCTTGATCCCCGCATCGGCATGTGCCTCGATATTGGGCATGACACCAGAAATGGCAAGGATCCTGTTGCCGACCTCAAGAAGTATATTACCAGGGTATTTGACATTCACATCAAAGACGTTACCGGTCCAACCAAACTGGGATACTCCCTGGAGATCGGTCGTGGCATCATCGACTTTCCTGCATTTGTCAAGATGCTCCGCAAGGTCAAATACAGCGGAATGTGCAGCCTGGAACACGAAAAAGACATGGGTGACCCCTTCATGGGAATTGCCGAAGACATTGGCTATTTCAGGGGAATCATCCGGGCTACCAAGAAATAGCCTGCCAAAGTAATTGGGTTTCCAAGTAAAAAGGAGTCACAATGTAAAAATTGTGGCTCCTTTTTGCTTTACATGATTAGTATGGAGTGTTTTCGACGACTATTGCTCAGTTGCCCTGTGGACCTCTTCATCCAAATCACCACTGTAAAAATGTTCTTCAGCAGGAATCTAAAAAAAATTGACCTTCCGGTATTAAAAGTAATTAATACTTTTATAAGTTTGCAGGGAACAACCAAACAACATGCAAGAAGAGAACGCAATATCCCTGCTGACCAAAATATACAAGCAGCATCCAAAACATTACGTTGCTGTTGACTGCTCCATCTTTGGTTATGAAGAGGGAGAACTCAAGTTGCTGCTCTATCCAAGGGGTTTTGAACCAGCACGCGGAAAATGGTCGCTGATGGGAGGTTTTGTCCAGAACAACGAATCCCTGGAAGAGGCTGCCAGAAGAATCCTGGTGCAAACAACAGGACTTCACGATATTTTCCTGGAGCAGTCGGGTGCGTTTTCAAAACCCGACCGTGACCCTGGTGCCAGGGTCATCAGCGTTACCTTTGTAGCGCTGATCCGCATTGACATGCACGACAAGGAGTTGGTTCGTGAGAATGGTGCCCACTGGTGGCCGGTCACCAAACTCCCCCCCCTGATCTTTGACCATGAGGCAATGATCCAGAATGCTTTGGCGCTCCTGCAGCAGAAAGCCGGAATCAATCTGGTAGGAAAAGAGCTTCTCCCTGAACTTTTCACCTTGATGCAACTAAAAAACCTCTACGAGGCCATTTTTCAGCGGACATTTGATCCAGGGAATTTTCGGAAAAAAGTACTTTCACTGGACCTCCTCGAACGATCCAACGAGAAAAACACCTCAGAATCAAAAAAGGGAGCCTTTTACTACAAGTTCAAAGAGGCAGAATCAGGAGTTCGCTCCGAAAGAATTGTCAAATTTCCTTAAACACCAATATTAAAAGTAATTTTAACTCTTAAAAAACCAGCTATCAGTCAACGGCCAAAGGCTAGAGGCAAACAGCCAAGACCATAATACATTAAAATTTAAAAATAAATTCTACCCCATGAGCACTACATCCTTGAAACAGTTTGAAGTCTGGTTCGTTACCGGAAGCCAGCACCTGTATGGTCCCAAAACACTGGAGCAGGTAAGGTTGAATTCCACAACCATCGCAAATGCCTTTGATATTTCGGTACATATTCCGGTCACCATCGTATTTAAACCGGTGGTAAAGACCCCTGCGGAAATAACCGAATTGTGCAAGGAGGCAAACAACTCATCAGCCTGTATCGGACTGATCTGCTGGATGCACACTTTCTCTCCTGCCAAAATGTGGATAGCCGGTTTGCTCTCTTTGCAAAAGCCGTTTATCCATCTGCATACCCAGTTTAACCGGGATCTGCCATGGGACGAAATTGACATGGACTTCATGAACCTGAACCAGGCAGCCCATGGCGACCGCGAATTCGGTTTCATCGGCAGTCGTCTGCGCATCCAGCGAAAAGTGGTAGTCGGCCACTGGCAGGAAGAAAATGTTCAGAAGAAAATTGGTCTTTGGGCCAGGGCGGCAGCAGGCTGGAATGAGCTTCGCCACCTGAAGGTTGCCCGCTGGGGTGACAATATGCGTGAAGTAGCAGTAACAGAAGGAGATAAGGTTGGAGCACAAATTCAACTGGGCCTTTCTGTCAATGGTTACGGGGTGGGTGACCTGGTCAAATTCGTGAACGAAGTGACGGAGGGTGCCATCGACAGTCTGGTAACCGAAATTGAAGCCAAATACGATGTGGTCGATAGCCTGAAAAAAGGAGGTGCAGCACACGAATCACTGCGCGAATCTGCCAGAATTGAACTAGGCATGAGGGCCTTCCTCCTCAAAGGTGGCTTCATGGCCTTTACTACTACTTTCGAAGACCTGCAGGGCTTGGCACAACTGCCCGGATTTGCCGTACAGCGTTTGATGGCGGATGGATACGGCTTCGGAGGAGAAGGAGACTGGAAAACAGCTGCCATGGTGCGCACCATGAAGGTAATGGCTACCGGATTAACCGGAGGAACCTCCTTCATGGAAGATTATACCTATCACCTCCACCCGAGTGGTGCCAAGGTATTGGGTGCGCATATGCTCGAAGTGTGCGAATCAATCGCACAGGAAAAACCCTGCGTTGAAATACACAAATTGGGAATCGGAGGAAAAGCAGATCCGGTTCGTTCCAAATTTACGGTGAAACCTGGTCAGGCGCTTAATGCCTCCCTTGTCGACATGGGTAACCGCTACCGGCTGATCGTCAACGAAGTAGAGGTAGTCCCACTGGATGCACCCATGCCAAAACTTCCGGTTGCGAGTGCTCTGTGGATTCCAAAGCCAAATCTCGAGATTGGTGCCGGTGCCTGGATTCTGGCTGGTGGAGCCCACCACACCTCCTTCTCTCAGGCTATACCTGCCGAAGTACTGGAAGATTTTGCCGAAATGGCCGGAATCGAATATGTGCTGATCAACAATGACACCAAAATCTCCGACTTCAAAAAGGAGCTCAGGTGGAATGATTTGTACTATCATCTTTCCAAAGGAATCTAAAACAAAGTTATGAGTTAATAACTAACAAATAAAAAATTATCTCGCTAACAATTTAACAACCAACATTTAAACTTAAAAAATGGTACTATTGGACTGGATTGTGATTGCTCTTTTTGGTCTGGCGCTCATCGGTATTATCTTGTGGGTGTTCAAACAAAAAGAGGAAACCTCAGGGGATTATTTCCTGGCAGGTCGTGATGCAACCTGGCTCGCCATCGGAGCCTCCATATTCGCTTCAAATATTGGATCGGAACACCTGATCGGTCTGGCTGGTGCAGGTGCATCAAGTGGTATGGCCATGGCTCACTGGGAAATTCAGGGTTGGATGATCCTGATTCTGGGTTGGGTATTTGTTCCCTTCTATTCCAGAAGCATGGTGACAACCATGCCGGAATTCCTGGAGCGAAGGTACAATCCTGAGTCAAGAACCATCCTTTCCATGATTTCGCTGGTCAGTTATGTTCTAACAAAAGTGGCCGTAACGGTTTATGCGGGAGGCTTGGTTTTCAAGGAGGTTTTCGGGATAGAAACCATGTGGGGAATTGATTTCTTCTGGATATCGGCCATTGGATTGGTCCTGCTGACTGCTATTTATACGGTTATTGGGGGCATGAAATCAGTTTTGTATACCTCGATTTTGCAAACACCCATTCTCCTGTTGGGATCCATCATCATCGTAGTGCTTGGACTTCGCGCAGTAGGAGGTTGGGATGAAATGCTGGCTGCCACCAGTGCCAAGACGGTGAATGCATATGGTGATACCATGTCCAACCTGATTCGGAGCAACAGGGATCCAAATTTCCCCTGGTTGGGGGTTTTGATCGGATCATCGGTCATAGGATTCTGGTATTGGTGTACAGATCAGTTCATTGTACAGCGGGTGCTCTCAGGCAAAAATGAAACAGAAGCCCGACGCGGTGCGATTTTCGGTGCCTACCTGAAACTTACCCCTGTTTTTCTCTTCCTTATCCCCGGAATGATTGCCTTTGCCATGGTTCAAAAAGGAGTAATTATCAATGGTGAACCATTCACCCTATCATCATCTGATGCAGCCTTTCCGACCCTTGTAAACAAGTTGCTCCCTGCTGGTTTAAAGGGATTGGTCGTATGTGGAATCCTTGCAGCATTGATGAGTTCCCTGGCCTCCCTGTTCAACTCATCGGCCATGTTGTTCACCATCGATTTTTATAAAAAATACCGTCCCGAAGCCAGTGAATTAAAATTACTTCATGTAGGCAGGATAGCCACGGTTGTAGTAGTTGTCCTGGGCATGCTCTGGATTCCAATCATGAAAAGTATCGGCAGTGTACTCTATACTTACCTGCAAGACGTTCAGTCGGTACTGGCACCTGGAATTGCGGCAGCCTTCCTTTTGGGAATTTTATCCAGACGCCCGACTCCCAAAGGTGGAATGTGGGGAATGATCGTCGGTTTTATCATTGGGATCATGCGACTTGGTGCCAAAGTCTATTATTCAACTACTGCTACAGGGGCAGGCTACACCGATGTGAAACTTTGGGCCGCAGAAAAAGGGGTCAACAACCTATTCTATTATCTCTTCTACGATACCAACTGGTTGTTCTTCAGTGGTGGAATGCTTGTTTTCTGTATGCTGGTAATCATGATTGTCAGCCGGTATACAGCACCTGCCACCAAATTGCAATTGCAGGGGATTACATTGTCCTCTGCTTCAGCGGCAGATAAAGCGGCAACACGTGCCAGTTGGAACAAATGGGATATCATACATTCGGCCATTATTCTTACCATTACGGTGGCGTTCTACATCTACTTCTGGTAGCGAGAGGTTATAGGCATTTGGCGATTAGCCAAGAGCCAATAACCTACCATCCATAATTAAATAATATTATCCATGTATTCCGATCTGAAAAAACGCGTTTTCGAAGCCAATCTCGATCTTGTAAAACATGGTCTGGTCATTTTTACCTGGGGCAATGTTTCGGAAATTGACCGGGACAAAGGAATCCTGGCAATCAAACCAAGCGGATTGTCCTACGATACCATGACCTGGGAAGATATAGTTTTGGTGGACCTGGATGGCAAAATAGTAGATTCGAAATGGAAGCCCTCCTCCGATACCCCGACCCACCTGGTTTTGTACCGGGAATTCGGATCGATCGGAGGGGTCGTACACACCCATTCCGAGTGGGCAACCAGTTGGGCACAGATGGGACTGCCCATTCCCGCGCTCGGAACTACCCATGCTGACTATTTTTACGGCGAGATCCCATGCACCCGGAAACTAACCGAATCAGAGGTAAAAAACAGCTATGAGCATGAGACCGGCCAAGTCATCATTGAGACTTTCCGGCAACGAAGTGTCGATCCGCAAGCCGTTCCGGCCGTTCTGATCGATGGCCATGGTCCATTCTCCTGGGGGAAAAATGCCAGCGACGCCGTCCACAATGCTGTAGTGTTGGAACAGGTAGCGAAGATGGCCCACCATGCACTGACCATGAACAAGGTTTCGGCCATTGACCAGTATTTGCTCGACAAGCATTACCTGCGCAAGCATGGGAAAGATGCCTATTATGGCCAGAAATAATTTCATCCATTTAACAATTAGGTTATGAGAAGTGTAACGATCTCCGGATGGATTACCGGTTTTCTCTTGTTCTTCCTGCTTGTCCAGAACATTTTTGGTCAGGATGGTTCTATGAAACCACTAAAGATCAATGACAACTGGAAATTTCAAAAGGGAGATCTCAAAAATGCGGCTACTCCTGACTTCGATGACTCCAAATGGCGAACATTGGATCTGCCACACGACTGGAGCGTAGAGGGTCCACTGAACCAAAGTTTGGCCAGTGCAACGGGTTACCTTCCCGGAGGTATCGGCTGGTACCGCAAGATTCTTGACATCCCGGTCAATCTGAAGGATAAAAAGTTTTACATCTATTTTGAGGGAGTTTACCGAAATGGCGAAGTTTTCATCAATGGCGTTTCACTTGGAATGCGGCCCAATGGCTACATCTCCTTTCAGTACGATCTGACGCAGCACCTTCGCTTTGGAGAAAAAAACATCCTGGCGGTCCGGGTGGATCACAGTAAATCTGCCGATTCACGCTGGTACACCGGATCTGGCATCTACCGCAATGTCTTCCTGGTAGAAAAAAATCCGGTGCACCTCGATTTGTGGGGACTTTTTTATACCACCAGGCAATTAAGTGACAAAAAATCATCGGTACAGGTTCAAACTACTGTCAAGAATACCACGGCAAAGCAGGTTTCGCTAACTGTGGTGCAGGAACTATTTGAGGATGAGCAAAAAAGCAAAGCCAAAACCACAGGAAAACTGATCGTTGCCGCAGGAAATAGCGGTGTGGTCAAACAGGATCTGACTGTGAACCAACCGAAATTATGGTCAGTTGATACGCCATACCTTTACCAACTCGTCACCTCAATCTACCTGGATGGCAAACTGACCGATCAATCCACGGAGCAGGTTGGGATTAGAACCCTGGGATTCGATGCCAACAAAGGCTTCTCGCTCAATGGGAAAAACATGAAAATAAAAGGGGTTTGCATGCACCACGATGCTGGTATGTTAGGATCTGCGGTACCCAGGGAGGTACTGGAAAGAAGGCTATTGACCCTAAAATCGATCGGATGCAATGCCATAAGGGGCAGCCATAATCCACAATCGCCAGATCTTTACGACCTCTGCGACAAGCTTGGAATATTGGTTATCAATGAGGCTTTTGACGAATGGGAATTTCCAAAGAAGAAGTGGCTGGAAGGCTGGAATGTTAGCCAACCGGGATTTGAAGGTCCGGCCGAATTTTTTGAAGCGTGGGGTGAAACAGACCTGCGAGATTTGGTACTTCGCGACAGAAACCATCCCTCCGTTTTCATGTGGAGCATCGGCAACGAGGTCGATTACCCCAACGATCCCTACTCCCACCCCATCCTGAACAAGGAGGGAATCGGACAACAACACACCAGTGGCTATTTGGCCGATCATCCGCATGCTGACCGACTTGGTGCCATTGCCAAACGACTGGCCGAAGTGGTCAGAAAACAGGATCCCTCCAGGCCGGTAACCGCGGGATTGGCCGGCCCCATCATGTCGAATGAAACAGATTATCCGGGGGCACTGGATGTAGTGGGTTACAATTATACCGAAAGCAGGTACGCCAAAGATCATGCAACATATCCCAAACGAATCTTCTACGGCAGTGAAAACAGTTATGCCATGGATGCCTGGAAGGCTGTTCGCGACAACGATTACATATTTGGACAATTCCTCTGGACGGGTATTGATTACCTGGGAGAGGCCCATCGCTGGCCATCCCGGGGCTTTACCTCCGGCTTGCTGGATTTGGCCGGGTTCAAAAAGCCGCGTGCCTGGTTCAGGGAGAGTCTATGGTCAGAAAAACCAATGATCTACCTGGGAAGCTACCTGAAGACAGGCAGAGGACGGAATCTCTCTACAGATGCATTGCCAATTTGGAACTACCGTGAAGGTGATTCAGTCAGGGTGGTTAGTTATACCAACTGTCAAAAAGCGCAACTCCTACTCAACGGAAAAAAAATTGAGGCGGAAAAAGACCGCAACGATGACACCGGCATGATTTATTGGGATCTTCCATTCCACGCCGGGAAACTGGAGGTCATTGGCTACAATGCCGGCAAGGAGGCTTCCAGGTATCTCCTCGAAACCAGCAAGCAACCATTTGGCATACAAGCTGTAACAACCAATGAAATCCTCTCTTCCGACAAGGGGGTAGCCCAAATAGCGTTACAAATTGTGGATGAAGATGGCAAACCTGTCCTACTGGCCGACAATGAAATAACCTGTACCACAGACGGTCCGGTAAAATTGCTGGGACTGGAGGCAAGTAATTCTGCAGATATGGGCGACTATACCGACAACAAGCAAAGGGTATTTCAAGGCAAAATGATCGCTTATATCCAATCTAAGGGAGAAAAGGGAAAGGCCAAAATAACCTTTTCGTCGCCCTGGTTAAGGGAGCAGGTCGTTGAACTGGAAGTCAAATAACAACTGAACCAAAATTTTCATTCAAATGAGATATCTAAGTTGCTTGCTTCTTTTGTGGGCATTTTCCATGGATGTTTTCGCGCAGAAAACAGAACTTCAATATTTGTCGGGCACAGACAAGGACCATACCGTTACCTGGGATTTCCTTTGCACCAAAGGAAGGAACAGCGGAAATTGGTCGACCATCCAGGTTCCTTCCCACTGGGAGTTCCAGGGTTATGGGGCCTTCAATTACGGACAGAATGAGAAAGTCTTCAACGACGAAAAAGGACACTACAAATACCAGTTCAATCTTCCCAAAAACTGGAATCAGAAAAAGATCTTCCTGGTTTTTGAAGGTTCCATGACCGATACCGAGGTGAAAGTGAACGGAAAATCGGCCGGGGCCATCCACCAGGGTGCCTTCTACCGTTTTCGCTACGAGGTCACCCAACTGTTGCTACCTGGATCAAAAAACCTGCTTGAAGTGACTGTCAGCAAGGAATCAAGCGATGCCACCATCAACAAGGCGGAACGCAGGGGCGATTTTTGGGTATTTGGAGGAATCTACCGGCCTGTTTACCTCGAAGCTTACCCGTCCGAATTCATTGACAGAGTAGCGATTGATGCCAAAGCTGATGGCTCCTTCAAGATGGATGCATTTTTAGGTGGAATCTCCAAAGCCAAAACCATTGAAGCACAGATACAAACCACTGACGGCAAGAAGTTTGGATCGCCATTGAAAGTACAAATATCCCCAAATCAGGATACCGCGAAACTCGCTGGTCAATTTTCAAACCCTTCGCTTTGGAACCCCGAAACGCCCAACCTTTACGACGTAGTCGTTAGCCTGAAAGAGGGGAAAAAGATCCTGCACCAGCAAAAACAGCGTTTCGGATTCCGGACTGTCGAGGTAAGGACGGGTGATGGAATATTTGTCAACAACCAAAAGATCATCTTCCGCGGGGTTTGCCGCCATACAGCCTGGCCAACCTCCGGCCGCTGCAGCAGCAAGGAGCTCAGCATCCTGGATGTCAACCTGATGAAGGAGATGAACATGAATGCTGTGCGCATGAGCCATTATCCACCTGATCAACATTTTCTGGATGTTTGCGATTCGCTCGGGTTATTTGTTCTGGATGAATTGACCGGCTGGCAAGCTTATTACAGCACTGAAATTGGTAAAAAACTGGTGAAAGAACTGGTCGAACGGGATGTAAATCATCCTTCCATCCTGTTGTGGGACAATGGAAATGAAGGCGGATTTAACAAAGATCTGCGGGAGGAATATGCCAAATACGATCCCCAAGAGCGGGTAGTGATCGAACCCTGGGCCAAAATAAACGGCACCGATACCAAGCACTATCCGGGTTACAAATATGTCGACAATGCCTTGAACAATGGCAATCTGGTCTATTTCCCCACAGAATTCCTGCATGGGTTGTACGATGGAGGATTGGGTGCCGGACTGGATGACTACTGGAATTTGCTGGGCTCAAAACCTTTGTCAGCCGGCGGATTTCTTTGGGTTTTTGCCGATGAGGGAGTCGTCAGAAATGACCTGAAAGATTCGATCGACAACCACGGAAACAATGCCCCCGATGGAATCCTCGGCCCTTACCGGGAAAAGGAGGGCAGCTTTTATACCATCCGCGAGATCTGGTCGCCGGTGAAAATAAATACCACTGTAATTGACGCAAACTTCAATGGCAAAATCCCGGTAGAGAACAAGTTCTTGTATACCAATTTGAACCAGTGCAAATTTTCGGGGGAACTGGTAAAATTCACAGGCAATTTCCCGGCTTTTGACCGCCAAAAATCTGCTGTAAAAATTCAGTCACCGGATGTAGCCGTGGGTGGCAACGGGTTTTTAACGCTACCGGCAACCTGGAGCGAATACGATGTTTTGTACCTGACTGCCACCGATCCAACGGGTCGTTTGATTCACAAATGGTCCTGGAATATTACCCAACCCAAGGATTTTGGAGAGAGATTGGTTAAAAAGAGCGAGGAGATGGTTACCGTAGGTGAAAAGGAGGATTGTCTTTTCCTCTCTTCCGGAAAAACAATCCTAAAAGTCAGCAAACAAACAGGATTGATCACGGAGGTAGCCCAGGATGGCATATTGATCCCCTTCACCAATGGCCCAAGGTTTATCGGCGATACCCTCACCTTCAAGAATGTATCTTTCAAACAAGACGGGAAAAACGGGGTAATTGAGATCAGTTACCACCAATCTCCCGGGAGTTTTGCCCGCTGGACCATGTTTCCTGGTGGCTGGCTAGAACTGGAGTACAAGTTTCATCCGGTAGGAAAGGTCAACTTTGCGGGTATCACCTTCGATTGTCCTGAGAAAATGGTTACCGGAGCCAAGCTGTTGGCCAACGGCCCCTACCGTGTCTGGAAGAACAGGTTGAAAGGAACAGAATTTGATCTCCACAGCAAAACATACAACAACACTGTAACCGGAGAAACCTGGGAATACCCCGAATTCAAAGGATATTATGCCAACTTTTATGCCCTGCAACTGCAATCCAAAGAGCTTCCTGTAACCATAGTTTCTGCCACAGAGGATCTTTTTCTACACCTGTTTACCCCGCAAACCCCACTGTTTTCAAAGGGTGGTGTATCCCCTCCCTTCCCGTCAGGCAACATTTCTATCCTGCACGGGATTAGCGCCATTGGGACCAAATTCACCAAAGCAGAGAACGAAGGACCGCAAAGCCAAATGAATGAATACCGACTGTCGGATCCACCACTTACAGGAAAGATTTATTTCCATTTTGGCCCATCAGTTGCTACCCCGAATAGGTAGAATTTCAAACATTTCCCTTCGACAGGCTCATGGACCGGCACTTCTCTAAAAGGATCAAACTAAATAACATTTCAAACTAATAAAAACTTTATAAACATTTCAAACCATGTCAAAATACACTTTAGGCGTTGATTACGGCACTGATTCCGTACGTACTGTATTGGTGGATGCATCCAATGGAACCGAAATTTCAAACAGTGTTTTTTACTATCCCAGGTGGAAAGCCGGGAAATATTGTGACCCCGCCAAAAACAGGTTCCGTCAGCATCCGCTGGACTACCTGGAAGGAATCGAAAAAACGATCAGGGAGGCATTGGCAAAAGCTCCGCAGGGAGTTGCGGCTGATGTAGTAGCCATCTCGGTAGATACCACCGGTTCTACACCCGTGGCAGTGGATAAAAACGGCACACCACTGGCACTCCTGCCAGAATTTGCAGAGAATCCCAATGCCATGTTTGTCTTGTGGAAGGACCATACCGGGACCAAAGAGGCAGAAGAGATCAACACACTAGCCAGAAGTTGGGGTGGGATCGATTATACCCAGTTTGAGGGTGGAATCTACTCCTCAGAGTGGTTCTGGGCCAAAATCCTCCATGTGCTGCGTGAAGACAGTGCCATACGGCAAGCGGCCTTCTCCTGGGTGGAGCATTGCGACTGGATTCCGGCTTTGTTGACAGGAATAAGTGACCCTTTGGAGTTGAAGCGGAGCCGCTGTGCTGCAGGTCACAAGGCAATGTGGCATGCCCATTTCGACGGACTGCCCTCCGAAGATTTCCTCCAAAAACTGGATCCGTTACTGGCCGGCCTTAGGTCAAGACTCTATAATGAAACCCATACCTGCGAAGTAAAGGCAGGGAATCTGAATGCAGAATGGGCAAAACGGCTCGGATTAAGTGAACAGGTTTCCGTGGGCGTTGGATCGTTCGATGCACACATCGGTGCGCTGGGCGGTGAGATCAAGCCTTACTACCTGAGCAAGATCATGGGCACCTCCACCTGTGACATACTGATCGCTCCATCTGATGAAGTTGGCGACAAATTTGTCAAGGGAATCTGCGGGCAGGTCGATGGATCCGTCGTACCCGGAATGCTGGGTCTCGAAGCAGGACAATCGGCTTTTGGGGATGTCTATGCCTGGTTCAAGCAACTCCTGATGGGACCAACCGAGACGTTGATCCATAAAACGACATTGCTGGACGAAGCACAAAAGTCAGCCCTGGTAGATGAAATTGCCGGCAACATGATCCCCTGGCTCTCTGCCGAAGCAGCAAAGATCGAAATCGGTGAAACCGGCATCGTAGCCCTAGACTGGCTGAATGGCCGGCGAACCCCCGATGCCAACCAATTGCTCAAGGGAGCGATATTCGGACTTAACCTGGGTTCTGATGCACCCGGAATTTTCCGATCCCTGGTGGAGGCAACTGCCTTTGGCTCCAAGAAAATCATCGACCGGTTTGCAGAAGAGGGCATCCCGATCGAGGGAATTATTGCCCTGGGTGGTGTTGCCAAAAAATCACCCTTTGTGATGCAGGTAGTTGCCGACGTGATCAACAAGCCCATCCTGGTGGCGCGCAGTGAACAAGCCTGTGCACTGGGTTCTGCCATGGCAGCCGCTGTGGTTGGCGGATTGTACCCCTCCATTGCAGGGGCCCAGCAGGCCATGGGCAATGGATTCGAGACCGAATACACACCTATTCCGGCCAATGCCGCGAAATACCAGCAACTCTACGAGCAGTATTCCAGGTATGGAACCCTGGTAGAAGAGGAGACCATGCGCAGCAGGTAGTTTTAAAAAGGTTTGCGGCAAGCCGCATCACAACAGTTCAAGGGGATTTACCGGGTTGTTGCTGATGTCAATGTGCCAAACCTATTCATTCTCCCCGGAAAGGTCAAACCTTAAATTGAAATATTCAGAAAAAGTCTGTGAAGTTTTTATTCAAAAACTTCGCTTTCATGAAAAAAGATATATCTTTACTCTCTATTTTAACTTAGTTTAAGTATGAATAGCATACAGAAAAACAAAGAGACAGTCAAGAATATTTTTACGGAGTACCTCGAAAGAAACGGGCATCGCAAGACGCCTGAGCGGTACGCCATCCTGGATGAGATCTACTCGCGTGATGGTCATTTTGACATTGAGACCCTTTATATCTCGATGAAAAACAAAAATTACCGGGTCAGCAGGGCTACCTTGTACAATACCATTGAGATTTTGCTTGATTGTAAGCTTGTGGTCAAACATCAGTTCGGCAAGAACATTGCCCAATTCGAAAAGACTTTGGCAACCACCCAGCACGACCACCTCATCGATATTCGTTCGGGAAAAGTTACTGAGTTCCACGACGAACGCATCCGGCAGATCATCGAAGATGCCTGCGCACTTCACAATTTCAAATTGTCGCACCACTCACTCTATCTTTACGGAGAATCTGAAGAGACCAAGTAAGGGATCGAAAACCATATAAAAAAACCTCTTAATTAAAGAGGTTTTTTTGTGCCCTGCTCTAAAAAATCGATTAATTTTGTGGGGTTTTGACATTTTACAAAATATAAAATAAATCAGATGCAAGTTGATGTATTGTTGGGTCTTCAATGGGGAGACGAAGGAAAAGGAAAAGTGGTGGATGTATTGACCCCCAGGTACGATGTGATCACCCGGTTTCAGGGTGGCCCCAATGCCGGTCATACCCTCGAATTCAACAACATCAAACATGTATTGCATACCATTCCCTCCGGGATCTTTCGCGGAGACAAGATCAATGTCATTGGGAATGGGGTAGTTATCGATCCTTCCATCTTCAGGAAAGAGATTCAATCGCTGAAAAATATTGGTTTTGATTTGACCAAGACCCTCTACATCTCCAAAAAAGCACACCTGATCCTTCCAACCCACCGTTTGTTGGATGCCGCCTCTGAAGCAGCCAAGGGGGCTTCCAAAATCGGATCCACGCTGAAAGGGATCGGTCCCACCTACCGGGATAAGATTGGCCGGGATGGGTTGCGTGTGGGAGATATCCTCCACAATTTCAAAGAGAAGTACCAGACCAGGGTTGATTCCCACATCGAATTGCTCACCAAATTCTACCATTTCGATTACCAGCAGGCATTGAGCGACTATGAGAAGGAGTGGTTTGAAGGGATCGAAGTGATTCAGCAATTTCAGCTGATCGACAGCGAACACTTTATCAACGACCAGCTGCTGGCCGGCAAAAGCATCATTGCCGAAGGTGCACAGGGAACCATGCTTGACATCGATTTTGGCTCCTACCCTTTTGTAACCTCCTCCAATACCATTGCAGCCGGTGCATGTACCGGTCTGGGCATTGCCCCCAACAAAATTGGACGGGTTTACGGTATTTTCAAGGCCTATTGCACCAGGGTGGGCAGCGGCCCCTTCCCCACTGAGCTGCTGGACGAAACCGGCGAAACTCTGCGCAGAATCGGCAACGAGTTTGGTTCGACCACCGGAAGGCCACGTCGTTGCGGCTGGCTCGACCTGGTTGCCCTTCGCTATGCCATCATGATCAATGGGGTCACAGACCTGATCATGATGAAGGCAGATGTCATGGACCAGTTCGAAGAGATCAAAATATGTACCTCCTACAATATTGACGGGACCTCTACGATCAATTTTCCCAACGAAATTGATGGTGATGTCGTTCCCAACTACGAAGTGTTGGAAGGTTGGAAAACTGACTTAACAGGAGTCGAGTCAACGACACAATTTCCTGCCGCACTTTCCAGCTACATCAAATTTATCGAAGATTATCTCAAGGTGCCAATTACCATTGTTTCGGTCGGACCCAACCGTTCCCAAACCATAGAAAGATAAGATGGTTTCCCATTCGGTACATACCAGCGGCTTGTACACAGATTTCTATGAGCTTTCCATGGCCCAGGGATATTTTTATGCAGGCAAGGAAGCAGAGGATGCCGTTTTTGACTATTTTTTCAGGACCAACCCGTTCAAGGGCGGTTTTTTGGTCTTCGCCGGCCTGGGCGATTTCCTGGAACAGTTGAACTCTTTCACCTACGACAAGGAGGCCATCAGCTATCTTCGTACGCTCGGACTGAAACCTGAATTTCTCGATTATCTGGCTCACTTCAGCTTCAGGGGAAAAGTCTACGCAGCCAGGGAAGGCGAGGTGGTATTTCCCAATGAACCAATCCTCCGGATCGAAGCCAATCTTATTGAAGCTCAGTTAATAGAGACTCTGTTGCTCAACATACTCAATTTCCAATCCCTGATTGCTACCAAAGCCTTTCGGGTGAAGCTGGCAGCCAACGGAAAAAGTTTCTCTGACTTCGGACTCAGGAGGGCGCATGGATTTGGCGGACTCCAGGCCAGCAGGGCGGCGATCATTGGAGGTGCAGCCACCACCTCCAATGTTCAGGCAGGCTTCCTGTACGATCTGCCCGTCTCGGGAACGATGGCCCACAGCTGGGTGCAGAGTTTTGAAAATGAGCTGATCGCGTTTCGCACCTATGCGCAAATCAATCCAAACAATTCCATCTTGCTGGTCGATACTTACGATACCCTGCGTAGTGGGGTGCCCAATGCCATTCTGGTAGCCAGGGAGTTGGCATCGCAGGGCAATCATCTCACCGGTATTCGTCTCGACAGCGGTGACCTTGCCTACCTGAGTAAAAAAGCCAGAAAAATGTTGGACAAAGAGGGTTTCACGGAGGTGAAAATTTTTGTTTCCAACCAATTGAATGAACATGTGATCAAGAGTCTGGAAGACCAGGGTGCCCCCATCGACGGTTTTGGTGTTGGCACTGAACTGGTAACCGGCAAACCTGACGCATCGCTGGATGGAGTCTATAAATTGTGTGTAAGTGCCGGAAAGCCAAGCATGAAGGTCTCCGAAAATATTGAAAAGAATACCCTTCCCGGGAAGAAGATGGTCTGGCGTTTCTTCGATGAAGAGGGGAATATTTACAGGGACGGCATCCTGTTGGACCATGAGACACCGGGTGAATGTGAATGGCTCTACCATCCGGTGCAGACCGACAAGAAAACGCTGGTCTGCCAGCTCAAAAGAGAGCAGTTGCTGCAACCAGTCTATGAAAAGGGGAAATTATTGCAACCCCTTCCCTCACCCGCCGAATGCCACCAGTACCTTTTGCAAAGGGCTGCACTTTTGCCGGAAGAGCACAAAAGATTTATCATGCCCCATATCTTCAAAGTCGGAATCTCCGGACAATTGCTTGAACTACGCAATAATTTGATTGCCAATTACAAAAAGAATTACGAGTAGCCTACCAGACAAATGTCGCAACGGAACCTTTACCTAGTTCTGCCAGAAATTGTTTCCCCCCGAAAGAGATGCTAAACTTTTTTTGCTCCTGCGATTCATTGAGCACAATCAAAACGATCCTGCCATCTTTGTTTTTGAAAGCAACATTGGGTAAATTTTCAGGCACATTTGATGCAATCCTGACAGCCCCCGGTCTTACAAACTTGGCGGCATGGGCCAGGATGTAGTAGGCAGGATTCCTGGTTACCATATCTCCATCCAGGGTAATCGTACCCAAACACCTGTCGCACCCCCCTACTGTATGCGGATCATTTTTGGGATCAGCAGCAAGATTCCACTCCAGCACATTACGGCACCAGTTGCGGGTTGCGCCAATGATCAGGGTCTTGACGTGCCATGCCAGGTCGCCCGGAAAGTTGGCAGGAGATCCGATCCACTGTTCCGTAAAATAGAGGTGCTTTCCAGGAAACTCATTGTGCACCGCTGAAAGGTCCTCTATCTTTCCGCCGTAGAGGTGAAAAGCGGAGCCGTCCACAAATTTTGCAGCCTCCGGGTCCCTTAAAATTGTCAATGGATAGATGATCTTATCCGCATTGTGATCGTAGACAATAATCTTGGTCTTGATGCCGGCAGCAACGAAGGCCGGACCAAGATTCTTTTTCACAAACAGCGCCTGATCTTCTGCCGTCATGTACATGCTGGGGGTGTTTCCCGGATGCAGCGGTTCGTTTTGGACGGTAATCGCATCAATGTCGATTCCCTCGGCCTTCATCGCCTGGATGTACCGGACAAAATAGCTGGCATAGACCTCAAAACACTCCGGACGCAGGCTTCCTCCCTTGAAATTGTTGTTGGTTTTCATCCAGGTAGGGGCAGACCAGGGTGAGGCCATGATTTTGATCTCCGGATTGATGCGGAGAATCTCTTTCAGGACTGGAATCAACTCCTTCCGGTTGGGATCCAGGGAGAATTTTTTGAGCTCAAAGTCGGAATCTCCTGCCGGCAGGTCGTTGTAGGAATAGCATTTTTCACTTAAATCAGAGGCGCCCAGCGAGATGCGCAGGTAACTGATTCCAATGTTGCCCTCATCCCAGGCAAACAACTCCTTCAATAGAGCAGCTCTTGCAGGTTGACTCATCCTGGCAAGCAACAGGGCACTGCCATCTGTCAGACAGTTCCCAAAACCATCCATGTTTTGAAATTTCTCACCCTCCTCCACTGCAATGACCTTTGCAGCACTTGCTACCGATCCAAATTGATAATCAATGGTCTGTTTTTGAAAATGGATGCCTTCGGATGGAGCTGTCAACCAGAATTGTATCACTCTTTGATCACCTCCCAAAAAAACATTTTTTGCTTTGACTTGAACCATCCCAAAAATCAACAAGCACACAACGAATAATTGGATCCTTTTCATAATCTAGAATTTATCAATCTTTTTGTTGGTAGACCCTCACATAATCCACCACCATGGAACGTGGAAAAATTGCATCATCTATTCCTTCTTTCCCTCCCCAGTTACCACCGACCGCTAAGTTAAGCAGCAAATGAAATTTCTGATCAAATGGCCATGCCTTGGATCCTGTGCCTTCGTTCTTAAAAGTAAAATAGAGCTGATCATCCACAAAAACCCTGTATTCAGCAGCCTCCCATTCAAGTGCATAGACATGAAAATTTGTATGACAATCGGCAACCGTAATTTTGTTGTTTTTTTGGGTACCCTGTACGTGGTTGTAGGATTTGGTATGGGCGGAGGCCACAATTACAAAAGGATCATATCCTACATTCTCCATGATATCAATCTCTCCTGAAGCAGGCCAGCCACCATACTTCCCTTCTGTTGGCAACATCCAGATGGCTGGCCACATTCCTCTTCCATCCGGCAATTTTGCCCTAATCTCCAACCGGCCATACAACCAATCTCCCTTGTGGGCCGTCACTAACCGTGCCGATGTATATTTTTTCCCCTCAAACGCTTCCTTGAGGGCTGTGATGGTAAGAAAGCCATCCTTCACACCGGCATTTTGCAAGCGGTTCCTGGTATAAAACTGCGCTTCGTTGTTTCCCCAGCCATAACCATTCCCCTTCTGGTCAAAGCTCCATTTGGTTGAATCAGGAAGACCGGAATAATCAAACTCATCGCTCCAAACGAGTTGATACTTGGGCGCCAATTGGAACGCTGCATTACTGGTATGATCGGAAGGAATGATATTTCCTGTAAAAAGAACCGCAAAAAAAAGATTGATTAGATGCATACGATTGGTATTGAAAGATTATAGATTGAACTTAATGCATGTTAAACTCACCGTGCAAACCTTCTGCCGAATTGGGTCCAATCCAGACATCAAACTCTCCGGGTTCAACAACCTGGGTCTTCCCGTTGAAAAATGACAAATCCTTGGCGTTCAGTGTAAATTGAATCTCCTTTTGCATCCCCTGCGGAATGGAGACCCGCTGGAAACCTTTCAGCTCCTTTACCGGCCGTGTAATTGAACCGACTCTGTCGCGAATGTAAAACTGCACAATTTCGTCTCCATCCATCTCACCGGTATTGGTGATGTTGGCACTAACAACAATCGAACCAGTAGTCGACATCGACATGGAAGAGAGCTTCAATCCGGAATATTTGAATGTTGTGTAACTGAGACCATAGCCGAAAGGGTACAAGGGAGTGAATCCATAATCGAGGTGGAACGATTTATAGCCGAGTGAACTTTGAGGATTGACCACGGGGATGCTATCCATCGGTGTCCAGCTGCCTTCCGAGGCAGGTCTGCCAGTTTGGTTGTGGTAATAGTAGAAAGGTATTTGTCCAGATCCTTTCACAAAAGTAACCGGCAACTTCCCGGAAGGGGACTCCTTGCCAAAGATCAGATCAGCCAAAGCTGGTCCGGCCATGGTTCCGCCATGCCAGCCATAAAGCAGGGCGTCGGCCATCCCTGCAACCTTTCCAACTGCCAAAGGTCTGCCCGCCATGATGATCACTACCAGAGGTTTGCCACTCCTGGCAAGTTCTGCTATCAACTCTTCCTGGGCACCGGGTAGGTTAATTTCCCCCCTGGATTGACCTTCACCCGATAGAATCCACTCCTCACCACCAAAATAGAGTATGGCATCAGATTGTTTGGCAAGTGCCAGTGCCTTGACAAACTCCCCTCTATTTTTGTCCCTGCTGTATTGCAATCCTTTGATAAAATTCACTTTGTCGGGTCCGAGGAGCTCCCTGATGGCAGCTAAAGGAGTCACTGAATTTTCTGCTTTGCCGTCAAATACCCAGGTTCCCAGCTGATCACGGGGAGAATCAGCCAAAGGACCAAAAACTGCGACCGAACGAATCTTTTGTGACAATGGCAATGTTTTTTGATCATTCTTGAGCAAAACTGCACTTTGTCTTGCCACCTTTTGTGCATGGTCAAGAAATTCGGGATTCAGCAGTTGCTTCTGCGCCTCAGGGGAGACATAAGGATTTTCAAAAAGACCAAGCTTGTACTTTACACGCAAAATATTTCTGACAGCATCGTCGATCACCCACTGCTCAATGCGCCCCTCCTGAAGCAGTGCTTTGATGTTTCCGGCATAGGTAAGGCTCGACATTTCCATATCGACACCAGCCTTCAAAGCTTTAAGTGCGGCCTCCTTCTCGTTGGAGCAATAACCGTGTGAGATCATCTCCGATACAGATGCCCAGTCACTGACCACCATCCCCTTGAAGTCCCACTCTTTGCGAAGAATTTGCTTCAGGGTAAATTCATTGCCTGAAGCAGGCACACCATTCAGGTCATTGAACCCCGACATGAAGGTCAAGGCTCCTGCATCCCTGGCAGCCAAAAATGGCTTCAGAACAACGTTACGAAGAACCGGTTCAGAGATGTAGGTTGTACTGTAGTCGCGACCCCCTTCAGAAAATCCATATCCCACAAAGTGTTTCGCACAGGCGGCAACAGCGCTGGGATCAGTCAGGCTTTCGCCCTGAATCCCCTCCACCATAGCCCTCGACAAACTGGATGCCAGAAAAGGATCCTCCCCGCAGCCTTCTGCGATTCTCCCCCACCTGGGATCCCAGGTGATATCAACCATTGGGGCAAAAGTCCATTTAATTCCCTGAGAGGAACATTCGATGGCAGAAATACGAAAGGCCTTCTTGACAATCTCAGGATTCCACGATGCAGCCATCCCAAGCGGAATCGGGAAGATGGTCTGATAGCCATGAATGACATCCCTGCCGATGAGCAAGGGTATTCCCAAACGGCTCTCCTCGACGGAGATCTTTTGCAGTTCATTGACCTTTTCAACCCCAAACAGGTTTAACATGGAACCATACCGGCCATCCCTGACCGACTTTTTCATCTGCTCCTCCCCTCCGGCAAAACCAGGATCGATCTGGGTCATCTGCCCAATTTTTTCATCCAGTGTCATCCTGTCCAACAGCTGGTTCACCCTGGTCTCAATTGTATCCGTCTTGTTCTCCTTGTTACTGCACGAAAGAAATAGTGCGGACAAAACAAGGAGTCCATAGATAACTGTTGATTTATAGAAATCCATTCTGATTAATTTATCTGTTACTTATCCTAAAATTATCTTCTCCGGCAACCGGAAGGGGCAAAAAAAGATCAAATTTTCATGGATGCCTCCATTGCAGCTGATCCGTATCATCCCCAAAAAAGTCTCTACCATATATAGCTTGCGACTGCACCTGATGCCAGTTCAGCAGTAGCAATCATCTCTTTGAATTGAATATTGAATTTCTGGGTGGTAGTTCCCTCGTTCAATACCACCAGCACCTTCTTCCCGGCAGGTGATTTGAATGCCACATTGGCCAATGTACCGGCAAGGTTAGAGTCAATTCTGACGGATCCGGCCGGTACAAATTTGGAGGCATGGGCAATGATGTAATAAGAAACATTCCGGGTTACGGAAGTTCCAATGGTAAGCGCACCCATGCAGGTGGAGCAGCCGCCGACCGTATGCGGATAATAGTTGGGGTCAGAGGCCAGGTTCCATTCAATGACATTCCTACTCCAATTGCGGGTGGCCCCGATGATCAGGTTCTTGACATGCCATTTCAGATCTCCGGCAAAATTGCCCGGTCCGCCAACCCACTGTTCCGTAAAATAGACATGCTTGTCAGGATATGCATTGTGAACCTGCGACAGTGCACCAATGTCACCAGCATAGAGGTGAAATGCCGAACCATCCACATATTTGCGGGCACCTGCATCTGCCAAAACGGTCAAAGGATAGGAAGTCACATCACAGTTATGGTCATAGACGATGATTTTGGTGGCAATGCCAGCTGCCTGAAATGCCGGTCCAAGATGACTCTTGATGAAATCGGCTTGTTCAGCGGCAGACATGGTCATGCTGGGATTGTTGTAAGGGTTCAACGGTTCGTTCTGGGGGGTAATCGCATCAATTCTTATTCCCCGGGCTTCCATTGCCTTTACATATTTGACCAGATAATTGGCATACACCGTATAGTATTCAGGTTTCAGACTTCCACCTTTGGGGCTCTGGTTGGTTTTCATCCAGGCCGGAGCGGACCAGGGCGAACCCATGATTTTAATACCAGGGTTTATTGCGAGTATGGATTTCAATACCGGTATTAAATTCGGAGCATCGTACTCGATACTGAAATTTTTCAGATCCACATCTGTCTGATTGGCAGGCATATCATCGTAAGAGAACACCTTGTCGTCCAGGTCAGAAGCGCCAATGCTGATTCGCAGGTAACTGATCCCGATAAAAGTGCTGTCGCTTCTAAAAAGCTCATTCAACAATTCCAATTTCGCTTGGGAGGTTAATTGATTGATCAACATCGCACTGCCACCTGTCAGGGCAAACCCGAATCCATCGATGGTTTGAAAATTCTCCGTCGTATCTACCATTATGGTTGGAAAATAATTCGAGGAACTGCTAAAATTCAATGCGGCCGATTGCTTTTTAAACAAGATCATCTGATCCGGACTGGTCATCCATGATACAATATCAGTCTTACTTGCACCCCCAGGGTTGACCGGAGGAACAGGTTCGGGCTCGGGTGGCAATGATTGGGTACGGGGTTTGCAACCCAGCAGCAGAGAGAGAATCAAAGCGAGGCCAAGCAGATAGAAGGATGGTGGTCGGAGCGATAAAAACATTCCTGGAGCTTTTATATCAAAGGTTATTTTGCTTGATACTTAAAATTTCGATGCCTCAGGCCATTTTCACTGAAAAACCCTGACATAATCGACGAACATTCGCTGCGGAAACTGGGTGGTTGCATCGGGTGGGCCCGGCCATTCACCCCCTACGGCCACATTGAAAATAAAGAAATGGTCTGCATTGAACGGGTAATTTGCAGTTCCAACATCTCCGATTGCCACCGTAACATACAAAATGTCATCTACATAACATTTAATCAAATCTTTTGACCATATCATGCTGTACACATGGAATTGTTGCGAAAAATCACCATTCGGCAAGTTGTAGTTGCCACCCTTGGAGGCATGAACACCGGAGGAATTCTTCCAATGCATGGTGGAATGAACTCTTGATGGGTAGGTCCCGATCAGCTCCATGATATCGATCTCTCCGCATGCAGGCCAGCCAACAGTAGTGATGTTGGTTCCGAGCATCCACAAGGCAGGCCACAATCCCTTGCTTACCGGCAGTTTTGCCCGGATATCAACACGTCCAAATTTAAACACCTTCTTGTTTTGGGTGGTCATTCTCCCGGAGGTATAATTAAATCCGCCAGCTGCCTCTTTCCGCGCCTCAATGATCAAATTTCCATTGGATAGAAAATTGTTCTTCAGATTATTGGTGTAGTACTCCAGTTCATAGTTTCCCCAACCTCCGGTGCCATTCCCAATCTCCTGGTTCCAGGAATTCAGATCCAGGCTGTTGCCGGAAAATTCATCATTCCAGACAAGGGTATAACCTGGATAGGTCATTGGAGTAGAATAGCCTGTATTGTCTGTGGTAAGGTAGGTTCCATCTTCTGTCAGGATGGTTCCGGTAGCCGAAGAAGTTTCCAGCGTACAAAATTGGGGTTTGCTGAGTTGAAGTGTAAACTGAGGATTGCTCCTGCGCAAATTGGTTGGATCTCCCTTGATCTGAACTTCCAGGATGGATTGTACTTGCCCGGCCGGGATGGTAATCGTACCGGTGGATGCCACATAATCCTTCGGCGAAACAGCACTGCCGTCTACCAGGGTATAATCGACCGATACAGCTTTGGTGGTCGACTTACTCAGATTGATGTAAAATGACATGGTGGTATTGGTTGTTGCAATAGGCTGACTAATGTTCAGTACGCTAACTGCAGGAACGACTACCGGACCAGTATCAGGAATCGTTGCTTCACTCTCCTTTTTGCAGGAATTCAAAACCAGGACTAACAGCACTCCAGCTACAATTTTGGATGGAATCATTGGATATAATTGTGAAAAAAAGAATGAAAATGGAGGAGCCGCAACTCCTCCATTTAGATTAATTCTGATGGTTCAAAGATACGCTTGGTATAACAACTATCATAGCGGTTTCATCTTAATGTACCAGGCATTTCCGGTCTCGGTACCTTGTACCCTAAGGTATAGGTAGGTTGAGGTAATTACCATGATTTCATACTCCTTCTGAAGTGCGCCATAGCCAATATAAGTGGTGTTCCCTGCCAACAGAATGGCTGTCTTGGTAGAGGGTGCTGATGCAGGTATTCCTGTACTGGAAGGAGCAAAAGAGAAGGCGGCTGTTCCACCGGCGTAACTGTAACAGCCCTCATCACCAGATCCTGGAATACCGGGCAAAGTAGTGAGCGATCCTGTTTTGGTAAAAACACCGTCGGGAGATGCCACCTTTAGGGTATAGCCACCGGCTGCTAATTTCGTAAAGGTGAAGGCTGCAGTGTAAAAACAGTTGCAACAAGCCACTTTTTCGTTGACGCTGGCTGCCCACCATTCAGGACCGGCAGAGGAGTTGGACCATGGACCAACACCAAAATGACCGGCCACACTCTTATCTACCACCCAGGTTCTTGAGGTGCCTCCTGTTAAATTGGTAACAATGGAGGATGCTACATTGAAATCACTTCTTACTGTAACATCTTTTGTCAATGTTGAAGATGTACCCCCTTTCCCGTATACTACCGCTGTAATACGATAGGTATTGGTACCCAGATTGGTGTATTTTTTGGTGACACTACCCGTGGAGAGATAGACCAAATCGAGTGCAGTGTTTGCATCATAATCCACTTTGTATGCCAATGCATTCTCAGCAGTTATGGTAATTTTCACGTCACCTGAACCATCACCAGTCGGACTGGCAGTAGTTGCACCGACAATCTCCGCGTTGATCACGATGTTGGTGGGAGCCGTCAGATCTCCCATGGTATAGTTGGGTTCTGAACAACTGTACCCTACGACCAATACAACGAACAGGCCCAGCAGATATTTGAATATTCTTTTCATATTTTTTTTATTAATTGGTTAATCTAATATTGTCGACATACACAACAGCACCAGCTCCGTCAGCCGTATCGTTGAAACGCAAAACCAGCTGTGTGAATTTTGACCCTGCAGGAATGCCGGCAATGCCACTGTAATCAAATACCAACTCTTCCCATGCTCCCGATGTGGTCAATGGCATCTTCAAGGCTGCAACACCATTGGCTGGTGTACCGCCCACAGCCCATTCAAGTTCCACATTCAATTTCTTTCCGACCATTGCTGCATCAGGATTGTATACCAACAACTTGATTTTTTTACCGACTGTAAAATCAATGGGATCGTTGAGCGGGCTATAGGTTCCGCTCCATCCCTGCTGTCCCCTGGTAAATTTACCAACCTTGGAGCTGGTATTTAATCCGGAAGGTTTTGGATTAGCCTCTGTGGCAAATTTTTGATTGTCACCGAAGGTTCCAAAGAAATAACTCACAAATGCATTTTCAAAATCAATCGGTAATCCAAATGGATCTGTAACTGTAATGGCAGTAATTTTCTCAGATTTGGCTGCACCACCACTCAATGCCACAACTTTTAAATTGTAATTGCCGGATTTTGCGTAATCGTGGGATATCTCAGCCCCGTTTGCCAACGCTGTTCCGGCTTCATTGGAAACATCACCAAAGTATACCAGATAGGAAGCAGCATAATCCGCCTTGGCCTGGACCTTCACATTGTGAACCGACTGTGTCATGGTAACTGCGAGATTTTCTGGAATCCTGTATGTAACCGCCAATGGATAGGTGGTGGAGGTTAACCTACCGGAAATATCCGAATAGGCAATCGAGACAGTATAGGTACCTTCGGGATAAACATGGGTGGTATTACTCCCGGCAACAACAGTTGCCATAGCTGCAGCACCTGTGCCATGGCCAAAAGTTACCACGGAAGATACCAAGCCTTCCCCGATTGGGGTGATTTTAACTTTTCCTGAATTATCGGTACTGATATCGAAAATCTTGTTGGTATTGGCAGTTGCCGCACTCTCCAAAAACGAAAGGTCTTGATCAACACCATCCTTCATGGTACAACTTACTGCCACTACCAGTAGCAATGCAAAGCTGCAGATGATTGATATTTTCTTCATGTTTCTATGTTTTATGAATTAGCTTAATTAATTGTAACCAGGGTTTTGAACCAGTTTGGTACCTTGTAATTCTCTGTAGGGAATTGGGAATACCTCATTTTTGTTGGCAGCAAAACCCCTGCTTCCCAGTTTAGCCACAGCATCACCCCAGCGGACCAGGTCGAAAAACCGGTGACCTTCACCTGCAAGTTCCAGCCTTCTTTCGGCCTTTACCGCATTCATGGAAACTGGCACAGAGGGCAATTTAACCCTGGCCCTTACAGCATCCAAAAGAGCCTGAGCCCTCGTGCCTGTTGCTCCGAGCGCCTCTGCTTCGAGCAAATAGGTATCTGCCAGCCGGATTACATAGGTATCTTGCCTGTAATTCAGCTCCATTGATCCACCACCGGTTCTTACATCTGCTTGACGGGGTAAAAATTTATTAAGAAAATACCCGGTATCCTGGTATCCACCGATGTAATCAGCCTTCCCGGCAGCTTTCAGTGCCTTCAGGTCAAAAACTGTCGCACCAAAACGTGGATCCAATTTGATTGCATCATACAAATCCTGGGTAAAGACATTGAAACTCCATCCGGAAGGAATATCATCTGCTGTAGATCCTGCAGGTCTGGAATAACTTCTTGGACCAACCATCACATTCAATGAATTGCCTTCGTCACTGCTGCTACCCCACCAGCCCCAATCTGAATTACCGGCGCTGCTATGGCTGACTTCGATGATCGATTCTGTGTTGAATTTATTGGTGGTTACCCAAAGATCACCAAAGCTTGCCAGCAACCGGTAGCCGTATTGACTTGTTCCTCCGGGGGTCCCATTGACTTGTGCCAATTGTGCCGCTGCAAGGGAGGCCTTGTTGTCATAGAGGTAAACTTTGCCCAAAATTGCCTGGGCAGCACCCTTTGACAAACGACCTGCCTCATTTGTTGCTGCAACGGTAGCAGGCAAATCAGCGATGGCTTCTGTCAGGTCCTTTTCTATTTGTGCATAGACTGCAGCCGGAGTGGCTTGCGTCACATCATACATGTTGGTGGCAGTCAAAGGATCAAGTAACAACGGCACATTTTTGAACATTCGTACCAGGTTAAAATAGTAGAAAGCGCGCAATGCCTTGGTCTCTGCGGTAAATCTGGCTTTCAGGGCTGCATCCATGGCAATGTCAGGCAGTTTTGACAACAAGGTATTTGCCCTGAAAATTCCCTGGTAATGGTCGCTCCAAAAACTCTCTGGCATGATGGTTGAATTGAGGGTATAATTGGAGAAACCTTGAATTCCGGCACCGTCGGATGCACCACCGCCACCGGCATAATGGTCGTCAGATCCCGCGTTCATCATCGAAATCATATTTTCGAAACCACCGGAATTTTTGCGCAAAACATCGTAGACACCAACCAGGCCAGCATATGCCTGATCCTTGTCTGCATAGTAATTGGCTGAAAGAAACTGACCTTTCGGTTCAACTTCAAGAAATGCCTTGTTGCAGGAGCCCAATGAAGAAGCCATGGCTACTGCTATGAATAAGTAATTGAATACTTTTACTTTCATATCTCTCTATTTTTAAAATTGTAATTGAACGCCAAGCATAAACGAACGTGCCTGGGGATAAACACCCTTGTCTATACCAAAAACTCCACCACCAATTTCAGGATCATAACCTGTGTATTTGGTCATGGTGAACAGATTCTCAGCCGATAAATAGAAGCGCACCTTGCTTGCATCGATTTTGTTTACAAGGTCTGTTGGCAGTGTATAGCCTAACTGAAACACTTTAAGCCGCAAATAATCACCCTTTTCCAAATAAAAGTTGGACATATAGGCAAAATTGCTGTTGAGATCGCTGCTGGTGAGCCGGGGGTAATCGTTGGAGGTTCCTTCTCCTGTCCAACGGGTCATGGCATCAGTTTGCCAGTTGGCATTGCTGATATCCAGACGACGCAATCCCTGGAAAACCTTGTTGCCAGCTGCACCCGATAAAAACGCCATCATGTCAAAGCTCTTGTATTCAAAATTCAAGGTCAGACCGAAAGTATATTTCGGAATACTATTTCCAAGGAAGGCTTTGTCAAGGTCAGTTATCTTACCATCTCCATTGTTGTCTACCCAACGGAAATCACCGGGCAATGCGCTGGGTTGGATCAAACCACCTGTCGAATTGGTGTAGGCGTTAACTTCGGCCTGTGTTTGAAAAATACCTGCTGTCTGGTAACCGTAGAAGGAGTTGTAAGACTCACCTGCCTGTGTGCGGGTGACAGACCCCATGGATTGGAAGGAGGCATCCCCTGTAATATAGTTTGCATCAGAAGCTACATAGGTTACCTCATTTTTCAGGTAGGCCACATTGCCATTGGCGGAAAAGTTAAGCTCGCCAAATTTTTTGTTGTAACCCAGCTCAACTTCGAAACCTCTGTTTTCCATATCAGCGATATTTCCAACCGGAGAGGAGGAGACTCCAACATATCCAGGAATGGTTACAGGCCTTAAGATACCAGAGGTTTTCTTCTTGTAGTATTCAATGGTAAGTGAAACAGCCTTGAACAATTTGGCATCTACACCAATATTCGTTTGAGAAGTCTCTTCCCAGCGCAAATCAGGATTATCCAGGGAAGCAGGTGCATAACCGGTGGTAATTTTGCCTGAATTTCCAACTGTATAGTTGAATCCGCCACCAACAGTTGCCAGATATCCGAAATCACGTATTGCATCGTTTCCAACAACGCCATAACCGGCACGGATCTTTAACTGATCAACAACATCATTGGTTTTCCAAAAATCTTCCTTGGAAACTACCCAACCCAGGGAGAAGGATGGAAATACCCCATATTTGTTGTTGGCGCCAAAGCGGGAGGAACCATCACGACGGTAGATCCCTGTAAACAGATATTTTTCCTTGTAGTTATAATTTAAGCGGGTGAAAAGAGAAGTTACCTTGTGGAGTACAAAATCTGAAGCTCCACCCACCCTGTTGGTGGCATCAGGAATGTTAAAATTAAAGGAGGCATCTTCGTAACTGCTGATCGGAAGATCGTACAAGGTTACATTTGAGCTTCCTCCATTGTTATCGACATAAACAGCTTGTCCCAACAAAAGGTTGAAGGTATGGTCCCCAATTTTATCAGAATAGTTGAGCGTATTTTCAATATTCCAGTTGAAGACACTGGAGTTGTTTTTGTATACATTGTTCTTGAGCAACTGGTTGGTAGCACTTAAGTAAAATACCGGATTGTAGCCCTGATCGCCCCAATAGGCCAATTTGGCTCCAACAGTGGATCTGGCTACCAATTTCTTGGTGATTTGTGCCTGCAGATAGGCATTCCCAACAAAATTGTCAGACCAGCCATAATTACCTTTTCTGGTCTCCATGTACGCAAGCGGGTTGGTCATCTCCTGACCTACGATAGAGGATATACCGTAAGGATTACCATTTGCATCCCTAATTACAGGATTAACACTATAAGGTGCTGCATTCGCCAGGGCAGGATCTGTAACGACAAGCTGGGTAACAGGATCAAGATTGATGGCAGAACTGAGCGGGCCTCCGAATTCGCTGTTCGTATTTCCAATACCCAATTGTTTCTGGTGCGTATACCCCAGTGTTTGTCCAAATGTGAAAATCCTGGAGATCTTGTGGGTTGAATTCAGACGGATATTTTTCTGGTTGAAATTGGAAATATCAGACGCTACAATTCCTTCCTGGTCTTGAATACCGAAAGAGACATAGAAGTTGGATTTGTCATTTCCGCCACTCAAACTTAATTCGTGTGAATACCTCCTGGCACTGTTGTTGAAAATCGCTTTTTGCCAGTCAGTCCCTACACCCAGGGCACCCAGATCGGGAAATACAATGTTGCCACCACCCGCCACCGACCTTTCGTTCAACAAGGTAGCGTATTGCGTTGCATTCAGTAAATTGAGAATTTTTGCTGGTTGAGAGGTCCCGTAAAATCCATTGTAATTGACGCTCATTTTACCGGCCACTCCCTTTTTGGTTGTTACAAGAATAACTCCTGTGGCTGCACGGGTACCGTATATGGCAGAGGAGGCTGCATCTTTCAGTACCTCGATGGATTCAATATCAGATTGATTAAGGTAGCCTATACCACCGGCATCCACAACTACACCATCCACTACCCACAAGGGATTGTTACCGCCGTCTCCAAAAGTTGTAATACCACGAACACGTATGGTAGCACTGGATCCCGGCTGACCGGAATTGGCAGCAACGGTCACTCCGGAAACACGACCCTGCAAAGCCTGATCAATGCGTCCTGGCGCTACTTTTTCAAGGTCCTTTGCTTTCACGCTTGAAATAGCGCCGGTAACCACACTTTTCTTTTGTGTTCCGTAACCAACAACAACCACCTCTTCAATTGCCTCCGTCGAAGCAGCAAGTATTACATTGATGGTGGTCCTGTTATTTACAGCGATCTCCTGAGATTTCAATCCCACAAAAGAGAATATTAGGGTTGCATTCCCTGGTACTTTAAGGGTATAAGCCCCATCCAGATTGGTCGTTATCCCCGTTGATTTTCCTTTCACGACCACAGTCGCTCCCGGAATCGGTTGCCCATCGTCGGCCGATGTGACCACACCCTTTACTGAAAGCTCCTGCGCAAATCCTGCAAAGGAGCTTAACAAAAACAAAAGAGCAAAAATCGTTTGTTTCATAAATTTAAATAAATGTTAGAATTCAATTAACCTTAACAATTCCGGGAAACTTAATCCCCAGCCTTCATATCTGGGTGCAATTTTAACATTTATTAATATCAACAAACAATTTATTACTACATCAATAATACAACATCAATTAATTGTTAATACATCAAAAATACATCTACTTAATACATATATAATTCATTTTCATATTTTTAAATATATTATGCTAATTTATTTATTACATCAACATAGTCAATGTTAAGAAAATGTATTTCATCAAAGCTAAAAATTGATCACAAAGGTAGTCATGTTGGTATCCCGATCAATGTCCAATTTTTTACGGACCCTGTAACGGCATATTTCTACTCCTCTCACCGAAATATTCATTAAAGGGGCAATCTCCTTGGAGGAGATATTCAGCCGAAGGTAGGCACACAAACGGAGCTCCTTGGGTGTTAAATTGGGATAAGCAGCCTTGAGCCTGTTCAGAAAATCTTCATGCACCTCATCAAACGCGGTTTCAAAGACTTCCCATTGCTTGTTGTGGTCAAGATCCTTGTCAATTTTAACGATCAACGAATTGATCTTGTCATTCAGCGCAAAATCATTGTTGGGCCGCTTTAATTTTAGCAACTCCTCCTTGATGCTCAATAGAAACTGATTCTTGCGGATAAGGTCCATTGTTTGATTGGCAAGTTCCTTGTCACGATGAATCATCTCAGCCTTTAATTTCTCATTCTTCAGGTTGATGATTTTCTTCTCATCAATGAGGGCATTTCTGAGGTATTCCTGCTCTTTATGGCGGTAGGTCTGCAAGTGTTTCAGCCGCTCCTTTCTTCTGGAAATATCCATCCGGAGGTAGATTAACCATACGATTGCCATTACTAGAAGTATCAACAGTATAAAGTAGACCAAATAGGCGTAGGTTGTTTTGTACCAGGGGGGACTGACACTAAACTCCACCTGATCGGTCAGACTCTCAATTCCCAATGGATTTCTGGCCTTAACCATAAATACAAAATCACCTTCGGGAAGATTGGTATACTCATTGACGGAGCTGCTACTCCATTCAGACCACACCTCAGTAAAACCGGAAAGTTTGTAGCTGTATTCAATGTTTCCAGAATTGTCATAGGTAGGTGAAGTGTAGTTAAACCGGAAGGTATTCCCCTTGTATGGGAACTGGTATTTGACGACGGGTTCACTTTTTCTGGAAATGTAGCTGTTCCCAAAGTAAAAAGTACTGTCAAGGTGCATGGCAACAGCCTTGGTAATGTAGGTTGAAAATTCAGGATTTGTATTGGAATCAATCCGTGGGTTGAAGTGGGCAAACCCGTCTTCTGTACCTATGAAATAATTCTCCTCCGTATACTCATAAACGGACTCAAATCCGCTGATAAATTTCCCCGCCAGGATTACAAAGGCTGAGGAGATGTGCTGGTACCTTAAATCATCCCTTAACCTGAACATTCCAGCCCTGTTCACTGAATTGAACCATGCAATGTACCATATGTTCCCTTTCCTGTCCTCCTTCAAAAAAGAGATATCTGTTACAGGTTGCAGCAACTGGTTAAAAAAGACAGATTTTTCAAAATGATCACTTTGGGCATTGTACTCATAGACCCCTAACCTGGAGGTGAAAATAATTCTGTTTTTAATCTTGTATACATTCAAATTGTAGTTGGTTGGTAGTCCATCTTCAGAAGTGTAAAACCTGGAAGAGGTAACCGAATCAAGGCTGTTGTCAAGCGTCACCTTAAATATTCCCTTGAAGCCATGACTCATCCACAAATCTCCGTTTTCATCCTCCTCGAAGACCCTGAATGACTCATTGAACCCTTTAATTGTCTTTAGAAAACGCCAATGGCTTCCCTCTTTTTTGAACAGGGTCAAACCACTGTAGGTTCCACCGATCATGTAACCCGGATGATTTTTAAGCTGCAAATACTTCCACCCCCCCGGGGTTCTGTCGATGACCACTGCCTTGTCGTCAACAATCTCAAAGGTGCCATTGTTGTGGCCGCAGAGCAGTACTCCATCCAGAATATCCAGCGACCACACCTGACCCAGAGTACCTGGGATCAAGGTAAAATTACTGATTTGTCCGCCTCCCTGCCAATCTGTTACAAAAAGACCCTGGTTGGTGCCAAGGTATAGTTTCTTCTCCTTTACCATGGCAACATATCCTGCACCTATCCCTTCGGTATTCTGGAGAAATGTGATCGGAGAATTGATATTGACATAATCAATTCCATTGTCCAGACCAAGCCACAAATTCTCGGATCGATCTGTGAACAGACTCAGGATGGTATTGTTCTGCAATCCGTTTTTTTTGTAAAAATGCTGTATGATATTTCCGCGAAGATCCAATACCACCACACCATTCTGGATCGTTCCAATCACATAATATTGGTCACGGATAGAAGAGGAACAGAAAATCTGGTTCTCCTTCAGAAATTGATTGGTCGGTCCACCCCACTCCTCCGTATTTTTTCCGTCATACCTGAACAATCCGTCGTTCAGTGTTCCAATGAGCAAGTCTGCCGTTCCAATAAATGGCATAATTGACCAGATTTGCAATCCCTTCAACCGATCACATCCAGGCACTGATTGGAGATTTTTCCCATCAAACTCTAAAAGCCCCTCTTGCAAGTCATTGAAAAAAACGCGATCGTTCACCTTGAAGGCATGGTGAAAACGACCCGGGGCCTTCAACACAGAGATATTTGTATCGTTGTAGCAGACAAAGGCGCAATTGTAGGATTGAAAGATGACCTTGTTCTCAAAGGAAAAAACACTCCATATGTCATCAAAATTCTGATATTCAGTTGGAATATATTTCTTCAAGGATTGGAATACCATTTTACCATTCGGGAGGGTAACCATCTTTCCCAATTCATTGTAGGCTCCAACATAGATTTCTCCTTTTTGATCTACAAACAAGGAGCGAACAATGGATGAATTGGGCATTTTATACAACTGCCACTGATTTCCATCGTAGACAAGCAGTCCTTCGTTGTTGGCAGTATAGATAAATCCCCGCTTGTCCTGGGCAATGTCCCAGTTTTGGGTACCCGCCTTGTATTCACGTTTTGGGAAATTGCGGATGAAGGGGGTACCAATTTTCTTAATTTCTGCCAAAGAAAAAAGTGGCAGAACCATGGCAATAAGCAGAAGGAGGTGAATTTTTCTGGTCATTTCACTTTCCATTTAGTAGTATGGGCACAATTGCCTCAAATTTCGTTTGGGCAGACCAAATTTACGCTTTAAATCTGAAAAAAATCCCGGTTCGGGGACAAGCCAAACCGGGATCTTCCAAATGCCTGAAGAGGTCTATTTCAGTGGGGCATGCTTCAATGTTTCCACCAAAAAATCCCAGAATTTCTGCACCGTTGGTACGTTTACCTTTTCGTCCGGGGAGTGAGGAAACCGCATGGTCGGCCCGAAGGAAATCATGTCCCAGTGTGGGTAATTTCCACCCAAAATACCACATTCCAATCCTGCATGGATGGCCTTTACTTCCGGTATCCTACCAAACTTGTTTTCATATATCTGCTTCATCTGTTGAAGAATAGCGGAATCCATGTTGGGTTTCCAACCGGGATAGGCCCCGTCAAAACTGACCATGGCACCCGCCAGCGAAAAGACGCTTTCTACCTGTTCGCACAAATCATCCTTGGCAGAATCCACTGAACTCCGCAAAAGGCATTTGACAGCAATCACTCCATTTTCAGATTTGACCGTTGCCAGATTGGTGGAGGTTTCAACCAGTCCGGGCATACTGTCGCTCAAGCGGATGGTCCCATTCGGACATGCATACACCGAATCAATAAGATCGTCCTGTACCCGCTCATCAATCAGCGATTTGGGCTTTTCAGTCTCTTCCGCCTTGAAACTTAAATTGGGTTCAGCAAGCTTCAATTCTGAAGTGTAGATGGCCTCATATTTTGAAACAGCCGCCAAGAAATCAGCAATAGCTTCTGTTGGAACCACTACGACCGCATAAGCTTCCCGGGGAATCGCATTGCGCATACCTCCTCCGTTGATCTCCGCCAAACGTATATCCATCTCCCTGGTGGCAAATTTCAAAAATCTGACCAGCAGCTTATTGGCATTCCCGCGTCCAAGGTTGATGTCCAAACCCGAATGGCCACCTTTTAACCCTTTAACAATCAGCTTGTAAGGAGTAAAACCCTTGGGCACAATCATTTCATCGTATTCAAATTCGATGGTTGCATTGACACCACCGGCACAACCCACATAGAGTTCTCCTTCATCTTCGGAGTCCATGTTCAAAAGGATATCTCCCTTTAGCCAGCCTCCCTGCAGCCCGAAGGCACCGGTCATGCCGGTCTCCTCATCACAGGTAAAAAGGGCTTCTACCGGACCATGTACCAACTCCTTGGAGGCCAGTACTGCCATCGCAGCAGCAACACCCATGCCATTGTCGGCACCCAAAGTTGTGCCCCTGGCTTTCACCCAATCGCCATCAATCCAGGCATCAATGGGGTCATTCTGGAAGTCATGTTTGGTGTCGCTGTTCTTTTGCGGTACCATGTCCAGGTGGCCTTGCATCACGATGCCTTTCCTGTTTTCCATACCCGGAGTGGCAGGCTTGCGGATCATCACATTGCCAACAGCATCCTTTTCAGTTTCCAATCCCAACGACTTTCCGAATTGTACCATAAACTCCTGGATCTTCTCCTCATGTTTGGAGGGACGCGGAATTTGTGTAAGGGAATAAAAGTTTTCCCACAGGGCTTTCGGTTCAAGGTTCAATATTTCTTTGCTCATAGCTTTATATATTTAAATTTTCTTTTTTATCATGAAGTGAACTAAAGTGACTAAAGTGAACTAGAGTGACTAAAGTACTTACACCTCAATTGTTTTGCTTACGGTTTAAATGCTCCAAGGTTACTATCCTGACCCAACGTGCTAAAGATGGGAGATCTCAAATACTTTAGGCACTCTAGTTCACTTTAGGCACTCTAGGCACTTTTTCTACTTGCTTATATTCGGAAGTTCCAGGCCATAACCTTTTTTCTTGTCTTCCGCCTTCAGCAAGATGGCAAAGATAAGCGCCAACACGCCAAATCCGGTAAATATCATCATGGGCAAGGTATAGTTGTAGGTATTGACAGTCAGGCCATCCCTAACTACCTGACCCGTAATGCAATATTTTTCAAGTACCCAGCCAATCAGGGCGGGAACACCCATCAATCCCCAGTTCTGCACCCAGAAAATCAGCGCATAGGCAGTACCCAACTGGTTCTCCGGAATGATTTTTGGAACGGAAGGCCACATGGCGGAAGGTACCAGCGAAAAACCTACTCCCAAAACCATGATCAGGACGATGGAGAACATCCAGTTGTTGAGGAATGGGATGGAGAAGAGCGCATGAACGAGGATCAGCAGCAAGGAGCCAATAATCATGATGGTCGCACCCTTTCCCCTGCGGTCATAAAGACTGCCGAAGAAAGGTGTCAGGAGTATGGTGCCAAAAGGAAGCATCGCAGGGATGGAGCCTGCCAGTGATTCGCTGACGCCAAACTTGTTGACCATCAAATCTGAAGCATATTTTAGGAAAGGAAAAACGGCGGAATAGAAGAGTACGCAGAGAATGGCGATGTACCACCAACCCTTGTTGGTAATAATCTTGAAGATATCCATGATCTTGAATGCCTCTTCATCACTGGCAGGTTCATCCAGGAGATTTTCGGATTCTTCCAGCTTCTTGTCCATGAAGCAATAGACAATGTAGGAGATCAATCCAATACAGAGCATGATCAGACATACCAGGATGGGACGGGAAACGTCGATCATACCAAAGGCCCTGGCAATAGGCACCGAGGTAGACAAAGCGAGGGCAGTTCCCAATCTGGCAGTGGCCATCTCCAGTCCCATGGCAAGTGCAAGCTCTTTGCCTTTGAACCATTTGACAATAATCTTTGAAACCGTAATGCCGGCTACCTCAATTCCCACGGCAAAAATGGCAAATCCGAGTGCCGCCATAAATACCTGGGCTTTTACATCAAACCAGAGAATGTGCCACATTTGTCCATCGAGGGAGGTGGTAGAGACTGCCCAGTATTTAAGGGCGGTTCCAGATACCATCACCACCGCAGCCATCAAACCAGTGAAGCGGACCCCCATTTTGTCCAGTATAATTCCACCAATGATCAGCATCAGCAAAAAGACATTGAACCATCCATAGGCACTGTTAAAGAAGCCAAAATCTGAACTGTCCCACCCCAATTTGCCTTCCAGCAATCCTTTCAAGGGGGCGATCACATCCGTCAGGTAATAACCTGTTAACATGGTAAAAGCCACCACTCCCAGGGCTATCCACCTTGCAGTTTTGGAATCTCTAAGGGACTTCCGAATCATTTCAGTCATAAAAACGGTATTAGTTGTTTAAAATTCAATGCTGTTTTAAATGTGGTGCAAGATAATTAAAAGAGGATTGAGTAATAAGTGATGATTTATGAGTTTTCGCATTACTTTATTTGGTTCCTATTCTCCGGATTGCCCCGTTGGCAGGATAAAAGTCAATGGAGTATTCACCATTCAGCAATCCATCTGACATGGGTGTGACCACCCCAAACTGTGCAATGCTCAATTTGGCCTGGGCCAGTATATCACTGCCGTTGAGCAAACGAGCCTGGGTAACCACAGGAATCCGGTAATAGACTCCCTTGGTGGTAGTTTCGGTGGTTTGTACCGCTTCAATTTTCTGTTTGAGCTCACTGTTTGGTTCCAGTTCAAGCATAATTGGTTTACCTGAAACATTGCTGGCTGGCAATACCCCGGCATTTGGGGAAAAGCGGAAAGCGACGAGCGCCTTTCCATTCTTGCTATCCGGTATAACCTCAAAGGAGAGATGGTGTTGTTTGACCACTCTCTTCCCGGCAAAAAGCTCCACATAGCTGTTGATAATCTTGTCCAATTCAACTCCTGTGACCTGGTAGGCATCCCCGTCAGGGAGAAATTTATCGTCTTTGCCTGCCATGATGGAGGCTTTCCTCTTTCTGTACTTCACAATGTCAGAAGCCGCTTCAGCCGCCTTTTCCTCCAATGATTTGAAGTTGTTTCCTGCCTTTTTTGTGCTATCCTTTTCAGTGAGGAAGGAGTGCATCGACAAATCGGTCCACAAATTCACATTTTCGTTACTTTTAAAAGGGAAGGTGCTGGTAAGAATCTTGGCTGCCTCCTGTTTTTCATCGCTGTTGATACCCGCAATTACCCCATCTTCGGTCAGGCTCAAAAGGGCGGCGGTACTGCCGATTGCCCTGTAAACTGCGGAAGGATCAGGCTCTCCATAGGCATCCATGCGCACACCGGTGAGAATCCAGTTTTCGCCGTCCGCCTTCGGGGCATTGCTGATCCCAAGGTACTTCTGGGCAAATGCAAAATAGGGCCCGTGTAGCAAAATCTCCTGTACGGCATCCACCTCTATTCTAATCACTGTACGGGGAAGTGCGTAAGTGACGCCTCCTTCAATGGCAGCCAGCTCACTGGCCGACTTCTTCTTGTCATCCTTGGCCGATAAGTTCAGATTGGCGGCAACCAGAAGGAGCACCAACAACAAGGAAAATAAACCTCTCATATACAATATTTTAAAAAATTAGCATTCATTTGCTCACTACGCATCAAATTTGCTTGTTTTTTTTGGCATCACAAAGCTTACCGCTATTTTAATGAAGCAAATGCATCTCCCAAATAATCAGCAATCTCACTGGCAATTAACGACTCATCCGAAGTATTTGCTACCCGAAGATCTGCGGATCTGCCATGTAAGAAGACCCCCAGGAGCGCAGCTTCGCGGGGAGTGTAACCCTGGCTCAGTAACCCCAGCAGAATACCGGTGAGCACATCTCCGCTTCCGCCAGTGGCCATGCCCGGATTGCCAGTACTATTGAATGCAACCCCTCCTTCCGGAAAAATTATCCGTGTAAATGCCCCTTTCAATACCAGGATCAGGCCATAACTGGATGAAAAATGCTCCGCCATCGCCAAACGCTCCTCCTCTGTCCGGGAAACAATGCCGGCAAGCCTGTCGAATTCCACGGGATGAGGAGTCAATATCGTATTGGGAGGAACTCTTTTTAACCAGGCAGGGTTTGCTGCCAGAATGTTCAGTGCATCGGCATCTAGTACCATCGGCACTTTTACCTGATCGATCAAGGTGCTGATCAAACCTGCCGTTAACAGGTGCGTACCTATTCCGGGACCAGCTGCAACTGCGGCATAGGAGGATAGATCCGGAAGCTCACTTAGAAATTCGTCCTGGTTGTCATAACTGGACATCGCCTCCGGCAATGAACCCTGTAAAAACAATCCGGCGAATTTTGGCAAATGAACGGTCAACAATCCCAAGCCGGCACGCAAAGCCCCCCTGGAGGCCAATAATGCTGCTCCCATTTTGCCTTTGCTGCCTGAAATCAACAAACCATGACCATAGCTCCCCTTGTGAGAAAAGATGGTTCTTCTCTTCAGGATTGAAGCGACTTGCTGCTGGTCCAAAAAAGTGTAGATAGTCTCCACCTCCCGGATGGCTTGCTGGCTCAAACCAAATTTCACCACCTCCCATTTCCCAAAATAAGGTTCATTCTCCCTGAAGAAGAGTGATAGTTTGGGGAATTCGAGGGACAGCGTGTGGGTGGCTTTTACAATTGCTCCATTATTGAACCTGTTTTCATCACACAACAGTCCGGATGGCAGGTCAATGGCCACCACCTCCTTGGCTGATCGGTTGATGTGGTCGATTACAATGGCGGCAAAACCTTCCAGTGGACGATTTAAACCTGAGCCAAATAATCCATCGACAACCAGATCGAAAACGGATAACTCCGGCAATTCAGACGGATCGCCTATCTCAACATGAGGGACAGGCGTTGTTTCCATTAATCTTGTCAAATTAATTTGTGAGGCTTCCGACCGCTGCCTTCCAATAGTGGGGAGGTAAACTGAAACCTTGTAGTTCCGATGAGACAGCATCCTTGCCATGGCAAGCGCATCTCCCCCATTGTTACCCGGTCCAGCAAAAATTGCAATTCGTGTACTGGCAGGATAGTGTTCCATCAACCATTCGGACAGGGCTACGGAGGCTCTCTCCATCAGGTCCACCTCGGCAATGGGCTCCTCTTCCCTCGTCCGCCTGTCAATCTTTGCCAACTGTTCTCTTGAGAAAATTTTCATGAACCCTTTCATTCAACATTTATACTTCTTCCAAAGTTACTGGAAAAAATCAAATTTAGTACTTTGGGCTACAAGTGCCTAAAGTGCGCTAGAGTGCCTAGAATGCCTAAAGTACTTTTGCCTGATGGCTGAAAAGTAAGGAGTTCAAAACTTTAGGCACTTTAGTGCATTTTAGCGCACTTTAGGCACTTTTTTCTATATTTGCTTCATAAATCAAATTCAAATTTAAAACTTATGCTAAAAGGACATCCCAAAGGACTAATTGTAGCCTTTTTTGCCAACATGGGTGAGCGTTTCGGCTTCTATACCATGATGGCCATTCTTGTACTTTTCCTTCAGGTGAAATATGGATTATCCGAAGAGCAAGCCGGTAGTTACTACAGCTCGTTCTATTTCGGCATCTATGCCCTGGCCTTGATTGGCGGACTGGTAGCAGATTCAACCAACAAGTACAAACTTGTAATTTTTGGAGGTATTCTGATCATGCTCACCGGCTATATCCTGATGTCCATCCCCGGACTCTCCCTCACCTTAACACTTGCTTCCCTCTTTATCATTGCCTTCGGGAATGGGATGTTCAAGGGCAATCTACAGGCCGTAGTTGGTCAGTTGTACGATAACCCAAAATACTCCAAGCTGCGCGATTCGGCATTTATGGTCTTTTACATGGGGATCAATGTGGGTGCATTTTTTGCCCCATTTGCTGCAACAGGCGTTCGGAACTGGTGGTTAAAAACGAATGGCTACCTGCATGATGGCAGTCTTCCTTCACTGTGTCACCAATACATTGATGGAAAACTGGCCGACCCTGCCCAGTTCCAGTTAATGGCCCAAAAGGCAACCATCTCCGGTCAGGTAGGTGATCTTGGACAATTTGCCCAAAACTACCTGGATGTATTTTCAAGGGGATACAACTATGCTTTTGGCATTGCAGCCGGCGCGATGGTACTTTCCATGCTGGTTTATATCTTCTTCCATAAACATCTGCCCAACAAGGAAAAGGTGACTGCCGCTAACAAGGTTAAAATTGAAAATGGCACCCAATCACTGTTTTTCGCCTTACTGGCAGCTGGGGTAGCCTTTAGCGTCCTTTATTTCGGCTTGGGGGTACTCGATATTGCCATGGCTGTCAGTCTTTTTGTGGCCTTTGCCACCTGGATTATTTTGGCTTCCAACAAGGAAGAGAAACCCAAGGTGATGGCTTTGATCATGGTATTTATTGTGGTGATCTTCTTCTGGATGTCCTTCCATCAAAACGGTCTTACCCTTACCTTCTTTGCACGCGACTACATTGCCAAGGAGGTTGGACCGATCACCAATCTTTTCTTCGGACCATGGTCTATCATCTCTGTCTTTGGCGCACTTGCCGGACTATTTGTAGCCCTTGGCAAGAATAAAACAAGGAACGAAAGACTAATTGGTATCGCATTGTTTGTTTTTGGATCTGCCCTGGCATACTACTATGTCCAAAGCTATGAACCTTCCAATGCGATTGCCCCTGAGATTTTCCAATCCTTCAACCCGTTGTTCATAGTATTCCTCACCCCGCTGGTGATGAGCATTTTTGCCTGGTTGAACAAGAAAGGGATCGAACCATCCACTCCCAAGAAAATTGGATTCGGGATGATCATCGCCGCGATTGCCTTCGTGTTAATTCTGGTCTCTTCCCTCAACATGGTTTCACCCCACACATTGGATGGACAGGCGGTACCCGATTCTTCCAGGGTTACCCCCTATTGGCTGATCAATGGTTACCTGATCTTTACCATTGCCGAACTATTCTTAAGTCCAATGGGTTTATCGTTTGTCTCTAAAGTAGCCCCTCCCCGATTCCAGGGTTTGATGCAGGGTGGCTGGCTGCTGGCAACAGCGGTTGGAAATAAGCTGCTGGTGGTCGGTAGCTTCTTCTGGAGCAGGCTTGACCTTTGGATGCTGTGGTCGATTTTTATCGTTTGTTGTTTGCTTTCCGCAGCATTTATGTTCTCTATGCTGAAGAAATTGGAAAGAGTGACCAATTAATCGGATTTAAAAATATCCACATAGGCACGTAGGACACAGTAGAATCTATTGTGAACTATGTGCCTATTGTTTTTTTGTTTGAAGGGTTTGAAAAAGTTTTGATCCCTGAGCGGAGCCGAAGGGTCGAAAACTTGGTAAAGTCCTCTGGTCCCCGAGCGAAGCCGAGGGGTCAAAGGAGTTGAATTAAAAGGTAAACCGGCGGTCCCCAAACGAAGCGGAGAGGTTCGACTACCGTAACCCCTCGGCTTCGCTCGGGGAACCGAAGTCTGTTTTTATTTGCGGCCCCTCGGCTTCGCTCGGGGAGGATGATCCACAGCGCAAATCAAAAATTATACTTTCCAGGGCATTAAGACTTGCTCCAACACCTTCTTCCCTTGAACATACGAGAGGAAAATTCCGTAATTGGTGATGGGTACATTCAGTTTACCCAGATCCCTCAACCTGGCAGCCATCCTTTGGGGGGTGATCATGCAACCTCCGCAGTGAATCACCAGCTTTGTGCGCTTCAACTCCTCTTCGTCCGGCCACTCCCTGCCAAAAATATGTTGTACCGTCACCCCGGGAAACCGTTGCGCCAGGAGGTTTGGAATTTGTACGGTGCCGATGTCCTCCTTGATGCGGGAATGGTTGCAGGCCTCGGCAATCACAATGGAGTCACCGTGTTGCAGGTTGTCCAAAACCCGCACTGCCGTGGCAAAATCAGCCAGTTTGCCCCGGCTCATGTAGTTGATCATCATGATAGAAAAAGTAGTCAGTTGGATATCGTCAGGCGTCCAGCTCTTCATGATGTCCATCGCTTGCGAGTCGGTGATGATGACCTTCGGTCTTCTTTTCAAACTACCGAGAAAGCTCTCCCATCGGGCCTTTTCGTCAGGATCGTTTCTCCTGGCTTTGCCCAGGTTCATCCTGAAGGAGACCGGATAGGCCCAGTGGCGGGTGATGTACTCTTCTGCCATGGCCTGCGGACGAAGATACCTTCCGGGAGGAGTCTCCTCGTCCATGGGAATATTCAGGATATAGAATTCGTTGGGTTGGACAAAGGGAAGCAATTCTGTCGGATTGTTTTTGGGGATGTAATAGTCCAACAGGAAAGCAAGGAGTCTGGATCGCATTTCAGGCAGGATGGCAGACACTGTCATTTTGGGAAATTGCCTCAATGCCGGAAGCAGCGCTTCGAGTTCCGCAATTTTTGCTTCATCCTCAGGTGCGAAAAGATTGTAAATTACCAGAATCTGTTTCTCCTCAGCGAGCGACTGCTCCAGGAGTAGTTTCCCGGTAGGCAAATTGGGTGAAGCCGGATCAATTACCAGCAACACCAGATCACACTCCTTTAACGCGGCTGTCACCTTTTTCCTTTTCTTTTCACCAAGCAGTTCAGATTCGTCGTAACCGGCCGTATCCATCAACTTTACCGGACCAATACCATGCAACTCCATCAGTGTCACCCTCGTATCAGCGGTGGTTCCCGGTGCTGCATCCACGATGGAACTCTCTTGCTGGGTAATGAGGTTCATCAGGGAACTCTTCCCTGCGTTCATGGTGCCAAAAATACCAATGATCTCTCTTTCTGTCATTTTTATTGGTTGGTTAACCCCAGCTTTTTTCAGGTCAGGGCTTCGTTCAAAGCGTATGTCGAAAGATATAAAAATTCTCTGAAAGTGGAATTTCAGGTCTTTGTTTCTTGTTTCTTTTCAAATTAGTATCTTTGAAGAAAGTTCAGGAAATGACCTACATTATCAAAATAGAGGATAAGTCTTTAAAAGCTAAAAGTATTATCAACATGCTAAAAGCGCTAAAGGAAGATTATGATTTTATAGAAATTAAAAAATCCAACACTATAAAACCTGATCTAACACTGGATAAGGAACTCGACAAGAGATACAAATCTTTCCTTAAAGATAACAAAGGAAAGAATTGGGAAGATTTAAAATCAGAGTTAATTTAGAAGAGTTTGAAACGATTGATTGTCTTGCCTTTTGCCGAGAAAGATATCAAAGAAACTGTATCGTTTTTCAATGATGTCAGTGATACTTTGGATCGTGATTTTATTCAGGCAATTGACGCTTCATTTTTTGAAATTCTCCATAATCCGGAAGCCTTCCCAATAGCAAAATATGATATTCGAAAATTTGTGATGGCCAAATTTCCATTTTGTATCTATTTTGTTGACAGAAATGAGGCATTGTTTATTCTCTCCGTTTTTCATGACAAGCGAAATCCCAAAGATTGGCAAAGACGTAGATTGAAGAAAGAGTAATATTAAATTCCTGCGCCAGATTTCACTGATGTATAATTGTAATTAAGTTTCGTAACAGTAAAAATACCAATGAAAAGAATCGCCGTCTTTCCAGGTTCCTTTGATCCCTTCACGGTAGGTCATGAGTCGATCATCCGCCGGGCTTTGCCCATGTTTGATGAGATCATCGTCATGATTGGTTACAACTCCAACAAGAAGACCTACTACCCCCTGGCGAAACGGCGGGATTGGATCAAGCAGGTCTTTCAGGATGAACCGAAGATAAAAGTTGGCAAATACGAGGGGCTTACGGTGGATTATTGCAGGAAGGTCCATGCCCAGTATATCCTGCGCGGACTTCGGACTGCCGCCGACTTTGAATACGAACGTGCCATCGGCCAGATCAACAAAAAGATGTACGAGGACATCGAGACGGTATTTCTTTTGACCTTGCCAGAGCACACAGCCATCTCCTCCACCATCGTGCGGGATATCCTGCGGCACCGGGGAGATGCCTCACAGTTCCTTCCAAGTTGCTTTAACATCGAGGATTTCTACGAAGAACCGGAAGAGGCCTGATCATGCTGCGTCCATTTTTACTCTTTATTTTTTCCTGCCTGACCGGTTCCATCTTTGGCCAAATGGTGACCATCCGGGGTCTGTCCTCCGATTATGCCGGAAGATCCATCCAATTCTATACTTTTTCAGAGCCTGTTTCCCATGAACCCACCAGACTGGCAGAGACGGTTGTTGGCAAAGACGGGGTATTTGAACTCTCATTTCTGGCAGACCAAACCATCGAGATCTATACCGATCTTGAAAGATACCGGGGATCGATGGTGGCAGAACCAGGCACCACCTACCAGATCACCTTGCCACCCTATTCACCCCGCACCTCCCGTGAAGCAGGCAGTCCCTATTTTGAGCCCGAACTCTTCTGGTTGGGAATAAAGGGTGCCAAAGCACCGGAGCTCAACTTCCTGGTAAGGAATTTTCTGTCGGATTACAACAGGGAGCTGGCAACCCACACATCGGATCTTTACCAGCGAAGGTCAGAGGATACCCTTCGTGCCATTGTGTCAAGGCTCGATAAAAACTATCCAACCGGGAAAAACCGATATTTCAATGCACTGAAATCCTATTCTTTCGGAAAGCTGGAATATTCACTGGGGCTGAAGGAACCAGAGCAAATCGGGATTAAATATTTTGCCCGGAAGGAGCCCTACCTGACTCATCCGGCCTATCAGCATCTTTTCAATGCCATCTATTCCAATTACCTCACCCAAAAATCACAGGTGATCGGCAAGATGGAAGCCATTTCGCCTGCACTCAAGGGCAATTTCCGGGAGTTTGTCGAACAGTTGGTCCGCTCCGGCTATTCAACAGAAACCGCTGAATTACTGGCCGTTAAAAGCTTTTACGATGGCTATTTTTCCAACAAGCTCGACAAAAAGATGATGCTCAAGGGACTAAAGGAGGCGACCGCTCAATGCAGCTATGAACCACTGAAAAATGCCCTACCGGGAATGCTCTTCAAAATAACCTCCCTGCAAGAGGGAACCATCGCACCTGCCCTGTCGCTGAAGAACCTTAAAGCTGAAACTTCCAGCCTAAAACCCGGCAACAAGTTCATCTACCTGGCCTTTTTCAACCGAAACAGCAAGGAGAGCAGGGAGGAGCTCGACTCCCTTTTGAGCCTCGACAAAAAGTTGAACACCATACTGACAGTCGTACCGGTCTCCCTGGATGTTGATTTTCAAGAGGCTGCACAATGGTGGAAATTGAAGAAATATCCCTGGGAGCTGAAAGGTGCCATCCATCCGGACAAGGCAAGTGCAGACTACCAGATCAAAACAACGCCCGTTTTTTACCTCCTTTCGCCGGAGCTGAAATTGGTATTGTCACCGGCATTGTCACCCACGCACAATTTCGAGTCCCTCTTCCTGAAAATTTACCGGGAAACCAGATTCAAACAGCAGAAAAGGTAGACCGACTATTTTGGATTTTCGATTTTGGATTTTGGATTGGCACAACTATTCATTTCCACATTTCCCAATTTTCACATTTCCACATTTCCCAATTTCCACATTTCCCAATTTCCACATTTCCACATTTCCACATTATTTAATCCTGACTACCGGAAACTCCGTAATTCTCAACGTCGTACATCCGTATGGAATCAGGGTGATCTCCACCGGTGGATCGGTTTTCAGCTGGTACTGCTCACTGTAAGGCAAAGGTCCTGCCGAACCATTGTACAGTGTCCAGAATGGAATGACAACCCCCTTTGTCTTGATCTCGATAGGGGCATTCTCCTGGTTCCAGGGATAGGAATCTTTCGGCACACTTCGTTTCACCACCTCAAACTCCTTTTCGGGGTTTTTGATCGACAAGGCTGGCAGTCCATAATTCCAGAGCGTGGTTGGATATACTTCGTAGTAAAAAGGGCCGTATTTATCGGTATTAGCCACTTTCTTCCATTCTTCACCAATCTTTAAGGCATAGACCAGCGGTCCCCGCTCCACAACTGCAGAGTTTTCAAACCACCTGCTGATTTCCACCTGCATGGGTAATTCCAGCTCAACAGCATCTCCATCTTTCCACTCCCGCTGAATGACTGCAATCCCCTTCTCAATTTTCAGCTCCCAATCTTCCCCATTGATTTTGAGGGAAGGTTTTTTGCACCACCCGGGAATTCGGAGATGGAAGGGGAAAGTTGCCTTCTGGTTCATTTTAAAAGAAAAACTTATCTGCTCCTCAAAGGGATAGTTGGTTGATTCAAGGATTTCCACGGTAGTGTTATTGGCTACCCTTGCCTTCACCCTGCTCGGTGCATAGACCAGTGCCGCAATGCCCTTGTCGGCAGAGGCATACCAGAGGTTCTGGGTGAATTTTGGCCAACCCTGGTGCATGTTGGCGGTACAGCAGGGATAACCTGTCAGCGGACCGAAAACCTGGGCTACCCCTTCGTAGGCCGTATTGAAGTTCCTGGGGTGACGGTTCACCACCACCTGGTTGGTTTGCTGGTAATATTGCCGGCCATCGTATGCATCGGTAGACTGGGTGGGAAGGGCATTGAAAGCCACCCGCTCCAGCTGGTCGGCAAAGGCAGTCTCTCCCGTAACCGGAAGGATGGACTCCATCGAATACATCATCTCCACCGCTGAACATAACTCTGATCCCTGGGTGGGATTGTTCCCGTGCAGCATTTCGTCACCTCCAAACAGTCCGTCGGGAAAACCATGGTAAGTTTTCAGGTCTGCCAATCCGGCTTTCACTGCCTCCACAAACTTCTGCTCCTTCGTCTGCTGGTAAAAGATGGCCGGCTCCTTGATTCCCTGCGCTACATTGACACAGTGGAAACTCCACTGCTTGCTCAATTTGCCGGTCAGGCAGGCATCCGTCCAGTTGACGGTCTGGTGGTGGATCATTTCACCCAGCTCCAGCAGGAATTTCTCACCCGTCAGGTTGTAGAGCCAGTAAACCATCATCAGGTTGTCGCCTCCCCTGTCGGCTCCCCAATGGGTCCAGTGGTTCAAGGGGGTCTTGGGCAGCTCCTTCAGCTGGTACCTGAAATAGTTCAGCATCAGTTTGGGAACGCGTTCATCCCCTGTAGCGGAATAGTATTGTTGCAAATATTTCAGCACCACCATTTTTGGCCACCAGTCCCTGGCATTGTCGCGCTGCAGCCCCGGTTCGGGTCCCCGGTCGGTAGCCGGACCAAAATAGCCATCGGGCTGCTGACTGTTCAAGGTCCACTCTACCCATGGTTTGACCTTGTCTATCAGCATTTGGTCCTTCAGGATATAGGCCAGGGGTAGCAATCCGTCGATCCAGTAAGGACCCCGTTCCCACACATCACCATCCCCGCCCAGCCAGCCATTTCGCTTGCCCATTACCGCTTCATACACCTCATCGAGGTGACCTGTCATCCCATTTTTCTGGCGCATCAGTTGGTCTTTCAACCACCCTTCGGGCGAAATTGCTCCCAGCGGCAGCTCCAGGTAGGGCTTGGAGATTAGCGGAGGCCTGTTGTTGAGGTAATTTTCCGACATAGGATTTGCCTTTACCTGGGCGGAAACCACTCCACCATACAAAACAGCAATCCACAATAAACTTATGAATCCAACCAATTTTTTCATCCTTTCCATATTTAATGCTTTACCTTTTCATTCCGTCCACCCTTCAGCATCTAAAACCACTCTTGCACCATCCCCATTTCCACATTTCCACATTTTCACATTTTCCAATTTCCACATTAAAGATCAGCGTCCTTCACGCACCTGAACCCCACCGTGGTATTCCTTTCGAAACCCTGTGATACCCGGAGGAGGTGTTGCCTGTAGTGCAGCTCCCTTGGACCTCCCTGCACGTACCACCAGCTGGAGGAGGGGTTGAAATAACTCCCACCCTTCATCAGGATGTAGCGGTAGCTTCCACTGAGGTAGACATCGTTGGTCAGTTGCCAGACAGATCCAGCCAGATCCTGCAAACCATAAGGATTGGCTCCTTTGGGGTATTTCCCCACCGGATCCATCTTGCCGTTACCTGGATTGCAGTGACCCGGTTCTATTCCTTCAATTTTAAAGACAGAAAGGGTGTTTGTGACGGGTTCTTCCTTCCTGACGATCGGTTCTTTCTGTCTCCAGGGCCACTCGTTGCATGCCTGGGTTTGGGCGGCATACTGCCATTCCAATTCTGTGGGCAGCCGTTTCCCTGCCCATTTGGCATAGGCGCGGGCATCCTCGTAGGAGACATGTACCACAGGAAATTGCTCCTCCCCTACCGGGAAGCTTCCATTGCTCCAGTTTTTCAGGAATCGTGCAGTGTCTGTTGGCTGGCAGCCGGATTTATCCACAAATTCCTTGAATTGCCCATTCGTCACCGGAAACTTGTCCATCAAAAATGTCACCATTTCAAACTCTTTGCCCTCCTTCTCTTTTGGATAAGGGATAAATTCATCCCCGTTGGTGGCATGAAACCTGAACTTTCCCCCCGGTATCTTCACCATTCCCGAAGGCACTCCGGGGGATGTGGCTGTTTTTTCAGTACGACTTACCAAACGCGGGATGCCGGGTTGGAGGAAGACAATTTTTTCGTCCATCAACTGATCCTTCCCGAACAATTGCACCACAAATTTCCCTTCATACCTGCCAAAATGTTCCGACAGCCGGATGGCATGATCACCTGGCAGCAAGACCAGTGGTGTCTTCTCATAACCTGGAGCTCCGGCCCATATTTTCACTGTATCACCTGATTTAGCCCCCACGATCAGATCATCACCCCTAATCTCCGCCACAATTAATTCAGGGAGCCTGGCCATACAGTCGACGGCTCCTTCGTTGTTGGTCCCAAGGAAGCGGCGGTGGAAAGATGCTGTTTCTGCTTCAATTTGCCAAACACTGCCTGTTTTGACAGGGATCCGCTCTTCGTGGTGCCAAAGATCCACGAAATGGGTCCCTTGTTTCGGGGTCACCGCAAAAAGATTTCCCTTGTACCCTTCCGGCTTCAGTCCAAAGATGGTATATACCGTTTTTTCCATTGTCTCCCAGCGGTTCACGAACATGCTGTCGGAGGTGGTGTCTAATAGGGGGTTGATAACCCCGGAGGTAAAGTTTTCCGAATTTTCCCGCTGGATCCTTGCGATTTGTCCCAGGAAGCTGTACTGCTCCTCTGCCCATTCAGGCATCCCTGGAGCAAAGAGATTCAATTCCGTGCCATAACCGTTGAAGAAGGAGAGGCAAAACTCCCTTCTGATTGGTTCCTTGTACAATTCTGCGACCCTGAAAATGGCAAAATCAGGTTTGATAATTTTGTTCAGATTCAGCAACGGACAATAATAGAGGGCATTGTGCACCCTGCCTGCCACAATTCCCTGCATGTCCCTGGGAACTGCCATACCTTCGCTGTACATGATCACCCCTTTGCGCACAGAATCGGCAGCCTGCTGCAAGGCCTTGCTGGAGGCGCCCCTGGTATCCAGCACGACACCATCGGCATTTGTGGCAGCAATCAGCCGGGCCATTCCACCGGTAGGATCCTCGCTGCGGGTACTTTCGTCCCAGGGATTGTAACAGACAAAGAGCCGGGTACCCAAATTGTTCAGCTTTTCAGCCTCCGTTTTCAACCGGCCGGTGCCACCGGGCAGATCCCTGAAGAGGTCCCATTGGTTGCGCTGATCGACACCCAGCGTAGGCCAGGTAGGCCATATCCCAAGAAAATCATCCCCTCCATACAGTTTTTTCCCTTTCCTGACAAAATCCTCCAGGTGGTATTTCTGGTCTGAGCTTTCGTAAACATTGTTGTTCCAGGCCATCAGCAGGTGAGCGACATAGGTATGCCTGATCCACTCCAGGTCTGCTCTTTCAAAAAGGGCATTGTCAAACTTGCCGGGCTCCACATCGTACAACAGCCGCTCCTGAAAAATCATCCGAACACCCTCCTGCCAACTGCCCTGGTGAACATCCGCGTAAAATACATAATGCACAACCCCGCCCGGTTCCATCTCTGTTTCGAAGCGCCGGCGAACAGCATGCTCCATCTTGTCCCGGATTCTCCTGGTAAGTGCAGAAACACGAAGCGAATCGTTCAGCTTAAGATCGGCAAACCCCAGCTCCCATGCATTGTCGGGCAAGATGGTATTGACAGGAGCGAATCCCGGTCTGAAGAGATGACTCCTGGACAACGGGTGATCCCCCCGACCGGTTATGCAAACATTTTTACCTGAGAAACCGAATGGTACCACATTGGTCAGCCAAATGGTTTTCCCGGACAGGTTACGAAAGATAATCTCCGCCTTGTAACCCGGCGCATAACCCTCCACCACCTCCACCGTTACCTCCATTTTTGGTGTAGCATTTTTGGAGGTTGGTGCGAGGTCAGCAATAAAAAGCTCCTTGTGTTGCAAATCATTTTGATCACAAACCTCATAGGAAAGCAGCGGTAAATTGGCTACGGGCCTAACAATCAATCCAGTTTGAAGCTGAAATCCTGTCACCTCCGGAAAGTTTCCACCTGTTAACTTCAATTGAAAGGAATTCTGCGCCTCTACTGTACAATCCGACAGCAGGAGCCCGAAAACAAGAACAAATACGGAACATTTTTTTTTCATCATCGTGTTGCTGGACAATGGACGGTAATCCTAAAAACCTTCAGGAATTTAGCAGAAATGTAACATTCCCCCAACATCCCCACCGATTAAAAATAGTAAAAAAGCTTAACTTTGCAGAAAATTTTTAACCATGGAACAAAGACAAATTGAAGTTGCCAGACAATTGCTTGCAATCAACACCATAAAAATCCAACCCGATGCACCCTTTACCTGGGCTTCCGGCTGGAAGGCACCCATCTATTGCGACAACAGGAAGATCCTGTCCTATCCTGCCACCCGCACTTTTATCTGTGACATGTTCGTAAAACTGGTGGAGGAAAAGTACCCTGAAGCTGAAGCCATTGCAGGGGTAGCCACTGGCGCCATCGCACACGGGGTATTGGTAGCCGAGAAACTGGGACTGCCATTTATCTACATCCGGTCTGCTCCAAAAGGACACGGACTGGAGAACCTGATTGAAGGAGATATTCCGCAGGGAACCAAAACAGTTATCATTGAAGATCTGGTTTCTACCGGAACCAGCTCCCTGAATGCAGCTGAGGCTGTTCGCAGATATGGCGCGGAGGTTCTCGGCATGCTGGCCATCTTCACCTACAACTTTCCCCATGCCGCTGCCAATTTCGAAACTGCCAACATTGAACTGACTACGCTCAGCAACTACAATGTACTGTTGAAACTGGCCTACGATTCAGGAGAGATCAACGACCAGCAGCTGGAAAGCCTGAACAGCTGGCGTAAAACACCTGAAACCTGGGGTAAATAAACCTTCAGGAAACCTGACAGAATTTATCCCGTAAAAAGATGGCATGGATACACCTATAATTTTTTGGATACTCTTCAATGTTTTTGTTTTGCTGATGCTGGCCCTTGACCTGGGCGTATTTCACCGTAAAACACACGAAGTCTCCGTAAAGGAGGCACTTACCTGGACGCTGGTCTGGGTGTTTCTTGCGATGGTCTTCAATGCCATTGTCTTCTTCTGGAAAGGACAGCAGCAGGCCCTTGAGTTCTTTACCGGTTACCTGGTAGAAAAGGCGCTCAGCGTAGACAACATCTTCGTCTTTATTATGATCTTCACCTACTTCCAGATTCCTACCAAATACCAGCACAAGATCTTGTTCTGGGGCATTCTGGGGGCACTGGTTTTGCGCGTGATCTTCATTTTTGCCGGCGTCGCACTGATTGAGAAATTCCATTACACCATCTATTTCCTGGGTGCATTGCTGATCTACACCGGTTACAAGATGTTCTTCCACAACGATGCCACCATCGATCCGGAGAAAAATCCGGCCATCCGGTTTTTCCGGAAATTTATGCCGGTGACCCCTCAGCTGCATGGGAGTAAATTCTTTGTGAGAATCGAGAAGAAAAATTATGCAACCCCCCTGTTTCTGGTCTTAATTCTCATCGAAACATCCGACCTCATCTTTGCCGTGGACAGTATTCCTGCCATTTTGGCCATTACCCAGGATCAGTTTATTGTCTTTACCTCCAATGTTTTTGCCATCATGGGATTGCGGTCCCTCTATTTTGCACTGGCCGGTGTCATTCACCGTTTTTGGCTGCTCAGTTACGGATTGGCGGTGGTGCTGATTTTCGTGGGAGTCAAAATGCTTTTGATTGATGTCTACAAGATTCCCATCGAGTGGTCCTTGGTATTCATTGCCTTTGTCATCGCTGCCAGCGTAATTGTCTCCCTGAAAATTCCTGAAAAAAGTCAGAAGTAGAAAATGATTCTACTGGATACAAATTTCTGGAAAATCATCTTCGATACACAGCACCTGATCGAATACGGCGGACTTTTCCTGATTCTAGCCATCATCTACCTCGAAACAGGCTTCCTGCTGGGTTTGGTACTGCCCGGTGGGGATTACATGCTTTTTACGGCCGGTATGTTCTGTGGAACAGCCTCTGTGGATATTCCCATTTATTGGTTGGTTACCTTGCTCATAGCGGTATCCTATCTCGGCGACCTTACAGGTTACCACAAAGGCAAATGGATGGGCAACAAACTATTCACGGACAACCACTCCCGATTTTTCAAACAAGACTACCTCGAACGAGGCCATGCATTTTACACCCGCTGGGGTGTAAGGGCCTTCCTGCTGGGACGCTTTATGCCGGTCATCCGCACTTTTGTACCCATGATCGCAGGTGCTACAAAATACTCCTACAAAAATTTTCTCCTCTTTGATTTCCTTGGGGCAGTGGTTTGGGTGGGTTCCCTGGTTCCGCTTGGCTACTTTTTGGGCAAGAGTTATCCTGGAATTATGAATTATTCAATCTATTTTCTGTTATTTATTGTCATATTTGCATCCTACCCTTTGTTGAAAATGATCTTCCAAAAAAAAATATAGATGGGAACAGAAAAATACATGAGTGAACCAAAGGAAATCAATTATTCGCAGGAATTGGTTTTTACCAAACTCTCCAATCTTAAAAACCTGGAGCAATTTGTATCGGAAGAGAAACTCGAAGCGCTAAAAAACCAAGGAGTCGACACAAAAGGATTCAAACTGGAAGATTTTTCTGCCTCTGAAGACCGTTGCAGTTTCAGCATCAGTCCGGTGGGTAATGTAGGGATTGAGATCATTGAAAGGGAGCCCTTTAAAACGATCAAGTTCCAGGGAGAAAAATCGGTTCCATTCCCGGTAACCTTTTGGGTACAGCTTGTTCCGGTCCACGAAAACAGCTGCAAAATAAAATTGACCCTCCATGCCGAATTGAGCATGATGATCAAAATGATGGTTGGCGGTTACCTTGAAAAAGGAATTGAGAAGTTGGCGGATATGCTTACCAAAGTAGACTACAGTGCCTAGAGTGCCTAAAGTGAGCTAAAGTGCCTAGAGTACTTCGCTTCAAGGTTGATTGGTTCAGTTCAATGGAGTTCCTAACTTTAGTCACTTTAGCTCACTTTAGTCACTCTAGGCACTCTTCTCAAAGAAAGACCACCTCCTTGAAATAAAAACCTCTCAGTAACCCATCCCTGGTCTCAATTACCAGTTTTCCATCTCTTTCTACACTTGTGATCCTGCCTTCAAATTCTATAAGGTGATCCCCATAGTTTGACCAGATCTTTCTGCGATAAAGCGATTGCTCGTATTCTTTTTCAATCAGCAACTGTTCACGCCTCAGTAAGGAACAGTATCTTTTATCGAGCTGCTCACACAAAAGGTCCAACATCCTGGTAAGATCATACTCTTGGCCTGTCAGATTTTTAAGCGAGACCGGATTTGGGGCATCCGAATAGAAAACTTCCTGATTGATGTTGATGCCTATGCCAATGATAGCCTGCGAGAACTTGCCATTGCTGATGGCGGTCTCAATCAAAATACCGGCTATCTTCTTGTCGTTCACATAGATGTCGTTGGGCCATTTGATAGAGACTCCCCCAACAAATTGGGCCAAAAAGTCGGCAACACCCAACGAAACGGCCATGGAAATGGCAAATTGATCGGAGAGGGCGATCTGCCTGGGGTATAGGACAATACTGAAGGTAAGGTTCATTCCTCTTTCACTCTCCCACACAGATCCGGCTTGCCCCCTTCCTGCCTCCTGACATGCGGCAATAAAAACGGTCCCCTCTTTCAGACTTTTTGTCAGCAATGCCTTTGCGGCATAGTTATTGGTCGAGTCTACACTATCCAGGTGTACGATGGTGGATCCTATCATTTCTTGGCGGATATTTTTCTGTAAAGTTAGATGTTTTGGGAAGATCAGGCACCTAAAGAGTTTTTTTGGAATGAGTTAAAACAACTATCTTTGTGTTGACAAAAGAATCTATGACGCAAAACGCAGGTGGGAAGAGCCGGTTCGATCTGGTGGATGCCATTATCGAAGGGATCCGTCGAAAGAAAGGGATAGAAATTGTGAACATTGACCTCTCCGCTGAAGGAGATGCGTCGTGCGACAATTTTATCATCTGTCACGGCAGTTCCACTACACACGTTGATGCGATCGCCCGTTCCGTGGAGGAGAGCGTCGAGGAGCTTGCTTCAGAGCAGGTTTGGCGTCAGGATGGATTTCAGAATGCACAATGGATATTGCTGGATTATGTGAATGTAATGGTTCACATTTTTCAGGAACCTTTCAGGAGGTTTTACGATCTGGAATCACTCTGGGGAGATGGTACTATTTACAACATTGAAGCTGACATTTAAATTGTTATGGCAGAAAAGAAACCCAATACAAAAGGTCCGAGGATCAACAAAACAAACAAGTCCCCAATGGGCAACAATAACAAACCTTCCGCATTCAAGTTCAATCCCATTTACATCTATGGGATCATACTCATTGCGTTTGTTTACATCAATTTCGTTTACGGCACGAGCGGAAAACCCGTCGAGACGAATTGGCGGGAGGTCAAGAATACGATGCTGAAAAATGGGGACGTTGAAAAGATTGTGATTGTCAACAAAACTGAAGCAGAGATATTTCTGAAAGAGAGCTCCTACGATAAGTACAAGGCCAAATTGACCCAGGGGATCTCTGAACCGGCCAAAACAGGCCCTCATTTTACCTTTAACATCGGTTCGGTGGATGTTTTTGAATCGAACCTGGAGAAAACACAGGAGGAGGTGGGTGAAAACTCCCGCGTAATTCTAACCTATGAAACCCGCACCAACTATTTCTCTGAGATTTTCGGATGGGTATTCCCAATCCTGATTCTGGTATTCTTTTACTTCTGGATCTTCCGAAGGATGAGCAAAGGAGGAGGCGGGGCCGGAAATATTTTCAGCGTTGGAAAATCCCAGGCCAAGGTATTCGACAAAGAATCCAGGGTTTCAACCACCTTCAAGGAGGTAGCCGGACTGGCAGAAGCCAAACAGGAGATCCAGGAGATCGTAGAGTTCCTGAAGAATCCTGACAGATATACCAAACTTGGGGGGAAAATACCGAAAGGCGCCCTTCTGGTAGGTCCTCCCGGAACAGGTAAAACATTGCTTGCCAAAGCTGTAGCAGGCGAAGCAGAGGTTCCTTTCTTCTCCATGTCCGGATCTGACTTTGTGGAGATGTTTGTGGGGGTAGGTGCTTCCAGGGTACGTGACCTTTTTAAACAGGCCAAAGAGAAATCACCCTGCATCGTTTTCATTGATGAAATAGATGCCATTGGCCGTGCCCGTGGGCGCAACCCCAACATGGGTTCCAACGATGAACGTGAAAATACGCTGAACCAGTTGCTGACAGAGATGGATGGATTCGACACCAATTCGGGGGTCATCATACTTGCAGCCACCAACCGGGCCGATATTCTTGACAGAGCGCTGATGCGTGCCGGACGTTTCGACCGCCAGATTCATGTGGAATTGCCCGACATGACCGACCGGAAAGAGATCTTCCAGGTTCACCTTCGTCCACTGAAACTGGGTGAAGATGTCAATGTCGACTTCCTCGCCAAACAGACCCCCGGCTTTTCGGGAGCAGACATTGCCAATGTGTGCAACGAATCGGCATTGATAGCAGCCAGAAAAATGAAAGAGGTCGTTGAAAAACAGGATTTTCTGGATGCTGTCGACCGGATCATTGGCGGATTGGAGAAGAAGAACAAGATCATCTCGGTCAACGAAAAGGCCACCATCGCTTACCACGAAGCCGGTCATGCCACCGTTAGCTGGTTGCTGGAACATGCCCATCCGCTGGTAAAAGTAACCATCGTACCACGCGGAAAAGCGTTGGGCGCTGCCTGGTACCTGCCTGAAGAGCGGTCAATTACTACCAGGGAACAGTTGTTGGATGAAATTTGTTCTACGCTGGGAGGTCGTGCCGCAGAAGAGTTGATCTTCTCTTCCGTCTCCTCCGGAGCCCAGAACGACCTGGAGAAAGTGACCAAAACCTCCTTTGCCATGGTCTCCTATTTCGGTATGAGTGACAAAATAGGTAAAGTAAGTTACTACGACTCCTCAGGCCAGTCGGATTATGCATTTAACAAACCTTATAGTGAAAAAACGGCTGAAGTCATTGATGCTGAAGTCAATATTATCATCAACAAGGAGTACGAAAGAGCCAAGAAGATATTGACCACCAATGCCGAAGGCCACAAGAAACTGGCAGAACTGTTGCTTGAGCGGGAGGTAATTTTCACGGAAGACCTGGAGCATGTATTTGGACCAAGACCATGGAACAAAGCCAAGGAGGAGGTAAAAGCCGAAGAAGTCATTGTAAACGCAGCAGAGAACAACGATACTGTTGCATAACAGTTTTCGGATATGGAAAAAAACTGGAAAAAAGTCTATTTTTCGGGCGACGAATTCAAAGTAACCATCGCCCGGGATTTGCTGGCTGAAAATGGCATCAATGGTGTGATCATGAATCAGAAAGATTCATCCTACACTTCGTTTGGAGATGTAGAACTATACATCGAAGAGGCAGATGAAATGGAGGCACTGCGGATCCTGGAGAATCTAAAACAGGGAGAAATTTGAAAGAACTTCAAAAGAGGAGCATCTCCGGACTGCTCTTTGCAGCAGTGCTATTGGGAGCCATACTTTGGGGTCCATGGAGTTTTGCCCTCCTCTTTGCTGTTTTTTCAGCATTTATATTGAGGGAATTCTATCAATTGGCCAGAGTGGCAGGAATTTCGCCCCAAAAGAATGTGGGAATAACCCTCGGTTTACTCCTTTTTTCACTGACTTTCTTACAGATCAAAGGGATCATCACGGTCGATCTCCTGGGAATATTTTTAGCCGGATTATTTGTTGTACCGGCCTTCGAACTCTACAGGGCCAAAAAAAATTCCCTGGAGAACATTGCGATTACCATTTTTGGGATCCTTTATGTCGTCTATCCCTTCTCCCTGTTCAATCACTTCGTATTTCCCGATGCAACGGAAGGGCTAAAGTATGATCCAACCCTGTTTGTGTTCCTTTTTATCCTGATCTGGGCCTATGATTCAGGGGCTTATCTGTTTGGGGTTACCTTCGGGAAACACAGGCTATTCGAGCGGATTTCCCCGAAGAAAAGCTGGGAAGGTTTTTTTGGAGGTTGGCTGACGGCCATCGTTCTTGCCCTGGTGCTGAACCATCTCTTTCCAAAATTCGAAACAGGTTTCATGCTGTTGCTTGCTACCATTGTGACCATTACCGGAACCTTCGGGGACCTAATCGAATCGATGATCAAGCGGAACCTGGGGGTAAAGGATTCTGGCAAATTCCTGCCGGGTCACGGCGGACTATTGGACCGCTTCGACAGCATCATCTTTGCCTCACCTTTTGTCTACCTGCTCTTGTACTTCATGGCATAATACAAATTGTGGATTTTCGATTTTGGAATGCTCTTGATTAACAAATTCCCAAATTGTCGAATTGTCACATTGCCACATTGTCGAATTATCTCATTGCCTCATTGCCACATCTCCTTTTTTCTCCGAATTCTAAAATTATTCACTATTTTTGCGCTTCATAACTAATCGAGCATGAGATTACACAAGGAGGGATATACCGTTGTATTGGCAGCAGTACTAATATGGCTAACAATCAACTACTTAGTTTTACTTACCGGAGAAACGGTTTTTCGTGTATTCATGCTTTTGGCAACCTTACCCATATTGGTTCTGACCATTCGTTTTTTCAGGTATCCCCACCGGGAGATCAAAAGTGACCCAAAATCTGTGTTTTCCCCGGCTGACGGTTGCATCGTAGCCATTGAGGAGACCACTGAAAATGAATACTTCCATGATAAGAGACTGCAGGTTTCAGTCTTTATGTCGGTCTACAACGTACACATCAACTGGAATCCGGTGCCTGGAGAGGTGACCTACTTTAAGCACCACAGTGGCCATTTTATGGCTGCCTATCTGCCAAAGTCCTCCACCTTGAACGAACGGGCCACCACTGTGATCAAGATGGCTGATGGCACAGAGGTGCTTGTCAGGCAAATCGCCGGTGCGGTGGCCAAGAGAATCATCACCTATTCTACCGTGGGGAAGAAAGTTACCCAATCCGACGAATTGGGCTTTATCCGGTTTGGCTCCAGGGTGGATATTTATCTACCGGTTGGAACTAAAGTTAACGTGGAGCTCTGCCAGGAAGTTATTGGCAGCCAAACCATTCTTGCCGAATTCTGAGAAGGTGTTTAAAATTCTTACACAGAGGTTTTATTACTCCACATTGAAATTTAAAAATAGCTTTGAAATTAGCACTTGCTGTAAAATTATTTGAGGAAAAAAGAGGAACACAGAGCGAAAATCGCAAGCGATTTTCCAACTCTGTGTTCCTCTGGGGTTTCTCTTTTGAAATTATCCAAAAGCAGAAATGACCATAATCCTTTTACTTTCGAATAATAGACATTATACTCTGTGTCATAAATTTTAACAGACTTAAAACAGGTGAGATGATCAGAAAGCATGTACCCAATTTTATTACTTCGCTGAATGTCCTCTGTGGCAGTATGGCTGTGGTTCTTATTCTGAACGGGGCCCTAACCACTGCCGTATTCCTGATCATGCTGGCCATGGTATTTGATTTCCTCGACGGCATGAGTGCCAGGGTGCTGAAAGCCTATTCCCCGATTGGAAAGGAGTTGGATTCACTGGCGGATGTCATCTCGTTTGGCCTGGCTCCAGGTTTGCTGATGTTCAAAATGTTGGAGCACGCCCTTGCACTGAATACCTCTGCACCCGGTTTTTTATCCAACAGTTCCTGGACCGATTTGCTGATCCTCGGTTCAGCATTTCTGATTCCCATTTTCTCGGCGCTAAGGCTGGCGAAATTCAATGTCGACGAACGGCAGACCAGCTCCTTTATCGGATTACCCACCCCTGCCAATGCGCTTTTTATCTCCTCCCTTGCACTGATAAAAGTACATGGATCCCTACCAATCCTCGACAACATACTGTTGGGAACTCCTGTTTTACTGGGGATTACCCTGCTTTTTTCCTGGCTGCTGGTGGCCGAAATCCCGATGTTTTCTTTGAAATTCAAAAACCTCACCTGGCAATCGAACAAGATTCAATACCTGTTTGTAACCGGGACAGTCATTCTTCTTGCTGCATTCCAGCTGTATGGTATAGCCACCATCATTCCGCTCTTCATCATCCTCTCCATCGTGACCAACCTGGTCGATGAGTACAAGAACGGAGCCGCCTCCACCAAATGAGGGTAGACTAAAAGTCAGATATAAAATTTTGTATTTTACAATTTGATCAGACCCCAAACCGCTGATGGGGCTTAAATTCTGACCAGGGTACGAAGTCTCAAGCCCTGCCATGCTAATTTACACTAATTCTAAAAATCAACCGCCAGATTTATTGCTAGATTGCGTCTATTAATGGAAACCCTATTAATTATTCAAAATGAGCACTTACAGAATCTTTTTATTCGCCATCCTCCTATCCTTCCTGACAAATTGCAACAACAGTCCAAAGCCAAAACAGGTTGTGCAGGAACCTGCCGCAGTGGAGGAAGAGGGAAAACTCAACGATGCCTTGAATAAAAAGATAGGCTCCTGGGCCAGGGAAGGTGTTGAATGCTACGGATTGGTGGTACTTACCAACAGTAAGCATGTTGTTCAGACCGGAAAATCTGTCAAAACCGTAATCGTGCGCATCAACAGCGATAGTCTGAAGGTAAAGGTGCTGGAAGATGTTTCCCTGGGGCAGAAAAAAGATTGCAACCTGCTGGGAGTGACCGTTGGGTATACTTTCTGGGAAAGTGACGGAGATCTATTCCAAACGAGGGAAGAGGCAGACAACTTCCTGAAATCCAAAGGATGGGAATACAAAGAGAAGAAGACCAGGAAATTTAAAATCGGAGATTGACAATGACTCCCTGACGATGCATGGCGGATGACCGGATACTTGTAGCGAAAATCCTGAAAAACGACGAACAGGCTTTTGGTGCTTTGGTGGCAAAGTACCAGCGGATGGTATATGCCACCTGTTTCCGTCTGGTACGCATCCAAACCGATGCAGAGGATTTGTCGCAGGAGGTTTTTATCGAGGTCTTCCGATCCCTCAGCCAGGTTCAAAAAGAGCACGATCTGTCGGGCTGGTTGTTCAAAATTGCGATGAACAAGTCCCTGAGCTTCCTGCGTAAGCACAATCCTGCCAAATCCAACCAAAATACAACACTCGAATCAACTTTTTTAGACATCACGGGCAAAAACCCGCTTTCCGAAACCAGCACCCCCTTTTCCAAATTGGAAGAGGAGGATACCCGCAAATTCATTTTCAAGGCCATCGATCAATTGCCTGAAAATCAAAAAAAAGCAATCCTTTTGCACAAATTCGACAACTTTTCCCAAAAAGAGATCAGTGATCAAATGGGACTATCCCAGGTTTCTGTTGAATCGCTCATTTACAGGGCCAAAACCAATCTTAGAAAAACTTTGTTCGATTACTTCAAAAAACACTACAGATAACATGAAAACTTCCAAAAAGGATCGAATTATTCAGTGGTTGAATATCTTTCTGTTGGTAATCAATATTTCCGCATTTGGCACCATCCTTTTGCTCAACAAACAAACCCCGGCAAGATCATTGGAAAAATACAATTCTGATGACTTTCTCAGAAGGGAACTGAAACTCTCGGATGAACAGTTCAAAAAAATTGCCCTGCTGGACAGTGAAGTATTCAGGATTTATCAATCCCTGCTGGACATGGAATGCGCCTCCAATTTCAGGTTGGTGGAAGAGATGACCTCCCCCTCCCCTTCAAAGGCACGGATGGATTCCATCGCACAAAACATCGGAAAACTCCATGCCGGCTTGAAGAAACAGACCATCCGGCATTTCGACAACATCAAGAGCATCTGCGACGAAGATCAGAAGCTCTTGCTGGACCAGCTGTTGAAGGAGATGATGGAATTGGGCGATCAATGTGAGTTCTGCAACAAACGCGAATGTGCCAGGAGAGACCAGCTGAACAAATAAATTTTCTTCAGACCGCCGGATTTATTTTTTCCGTGCGTCTTAAGTTAGAAGAACAATATAATGTCGTAGGATCAAATTTTCCAATTTTGGGCTATTTGCCAATAGTTTCGCGCAAAGCCCGCGAAGTTCGCAAAGAAAAAATACGACATTATCAATTGTGCATTACTTAGTATAGTAGAGATTCTTGAAATTAGTTTACTGTAAATCAACACAACATGGAGTGCGCCCACTCAAAACAAAATATGGTTCTTGGCACAACGGATGAGCGGTCCCGGTCACACCTTTCAAATTGCGCGGAGTGTTCCCGTATTCAGACAGGAATTGACCATTCCATGCAGTTGCTTGACGAACCCGTAGATGTTCCGGAAACACTGCTTTCGCGGATTTTATCCCGGAAAGAGATCTCCTTTTCAGAAAACAAAAAGCAAAAGGATTTCTCCCTCTTCTTTCAATTCTCCACAGTCATTGCCGCAGCAATCATGCTGGGAATTGTGTTGGGTTTTCATGCAAATACCCAAATCCTGAATTCAAAAAACAAGAGAAAGACGGATGCTTTGATTGAATTAAGGGAGATGCACCATCTGAATGTGGATCGTCAACCCCTGTTTTAACCAAAAACCAAGAATCTAAATACTTAAAAATCAGACTAACTTCTCATGAAAAAGAAATTCAGCAAAAGTAACCTCCCCCGCATCGTCATTCAATGGAGTGTGATCGGATTTATGATTTTACTGGCCATACTGCCCATTTTCAAGGATGATTTCACCCCTGATTTTGAAGCCTATTGTCCATTTGGTGGCGTGCAGGCATTGAGCAGCTTCCTGTTGAACAATTCTCTGGCCTGTACCATGACTTCCGTCCAGATTTCCATGGGTGTCCTCCTGATTATAGGGATCTTCCTCTTTAGCAAATTGTTTTGTGCCTACATCTGCCCCATTGGTACCATCAGCGAATGGCTTGGCAAAATGGGAGAAAGATTAAAGGTTCGAATTACCCTGAAAGGGATTGTTGACAAGCTGTTCCGTTCTGTGAAATATGTTCTTTTGTTTATCACCTTTTACTACACCCTGGGCTCCAGCGAACTGTTCTGCAAGAAATTCGATCCCTATTATGCTGTTGCCACCGGTTTCAGTATGGATGTAGTCCTTCTTTACGCCTCGCTTGCCATCGCATTGGTAATCATTGGTTCCGTATTTATCCGCCTCCTCTGGTGCAAATACATCTGTCCGTTTGGTGCAGTCTCCAACATCTTCAAATTCAGCTGGTTCTTTATTGCCGTCATAGGAGTCTACATCCTGCTGAGGCAGATGGGCTTTGCCGTTCACTATGCATGGCCATTGGGAGTTGCAACCCTGGGAGGATATCTTCTGGAGATTTTTGGGGAAAAGCTGACCTTTACCCCGGCTGCCAAAATTACCCGCAACGAACTGACCTGTACCGACTGCCAGTTGTGCAGCCGCCGCTGTCCGCAGGCCATCGACGTGGCCAGCATGAAAGTTGTGAAAGATGTGGATTGCAACCTCTGCAACGAATGTGTGGTGGTTTGTCCGGTGAAGGATACCATCCAGATCAACAAGCGCAGTTCCCTGAAATGGTTACCACCCATTGCGACGGTTGCCCTCTTTGTCATCGGTTTGATCCTGAGTTCCATTTGGGAAGTTCCAACGATCGACCAACGATGGGTCGATCAGGCAACCATCGAGAAGAGTGCGGTCTTCAAACAATCCGGATTGAAGAACATCAAATGTTTCGGCAGTTCCATGGCTTTTGCCTCCCAGATGAAACAGGTGGAAGGGGTGCGTGGTGTGGCTACCTATGTGGCTACCAATACGGTAAAGATCTATTATGATCCTGAAATCTTGAACGATGTGAAGATTCAGGCCAAACTCTTTATGCCGATGAAAACAGCCCTACACATCATAGGCAAGGAGAACAAGGAGGTTAAAGTGGCTTCGATGCTGGTCGACAAGTTCTTTGATCCGATGGATTTCACCTACCTCTCCATCCTGCTACGGGAAAAAACAGATGCCCTCGGTGTCGAGAGTGAATTCGAGTGCCCGGTGAGGGTCAGGATTTTCTTCCCAGCCAACTCTACCATCACTGAAGAAGAGCTAATCGCAAAGATAGAATCAAAATCCCTTACTGTTTTGAGCGCCGGAAAAAACAAAACTGTTGACTTACCATACAAAGTGGTTAACAAAATCGAATACAGCACCATATCGGCAAAAGCCTACGTTGAAAAAATGTTTCAACCTTATGTGAAAGATTTCAACAGTAAATCCGATTACAAGGAGAGTGTATTGGACACCCTCAAGGTGCCACTTGGGGAAAACAAATACAATACAAAAACGCTTCCCTATTTGATTAGCCACCTCTCCAACGACAATGGGGTGATCGAATTCAAATCGGTACTTGATAGTTCCCTGCAAATTGCCTTCGAAATTGTATACGTGGATTCCATCACCAACAAGGCCAAAATTGAGCAGGCACTCAAGAGTGATTCACTTTCTGTGACATACAGTGATGGTGAAGCAGGAAAGATTGTCAACATGTACAAATTTTGATCTATTTTTAGCCTACTAATTCAATCAACGATGACCGGATACAAAATTGCTCCTTCATTGATCTTAATCTGTATGCTTACGTTTGGTTTTGCCAATGCACAAACCAATGTAAGGTTTACCGGCAAAGTCATGGAAAAGTCCGGCGAAAAGATTGAAATGGTGGCCATCCAGATCAAGGAGCTCAACCTGTGGACGACCTCAAATAACCAGGGAAATTTCATTTTTGAGAAAGTTCCCCAGGGGAAATACACCCTCCAGGCAATTTGTCTGGGATATGAACCATTTGAAAAGTCTATCAGCATTGACAACCAGAACAGGGAGTTTATTGTCTACATGGTTCAATCAACCCTTGCTTTGGAGGAGGTGGTGGTCACCGCAAAAGAGAATACAAATCTAAGCTCCTCCTCAAAAATTGAGAGTGCGGCACTGACCCATGTACAGCCTACCAGCCTCGCGGATGTGATGCAACTGGTGCCTGGACAGGTAACCTTGAATCCGGATATGTCGAGGTCCAATCAGATAACCATCAGGGATATTAATACTTCCAATAATCCGGACCAGAACAGTGCCGCCGGTACAGCCATCATTGTAGACGGCACTCCCGTCAACAATGATGCCAACATGCAGTCGTTGAACACGGCCAGTGGCGGTACGGCACAATCCTATTCAACAGCAGGGCAAGGAGTTGACTTAAGAAAAATCTCAACAGATAACATTGAGTCGGTAGAGGTGATCAGGGGAATTCCATCGGTTGAATATGGAAACCTCACCACAGGGGCAGTGCTTGTAAAAACAAAGGCCGGCAAAACGAAGCTCTTTTCCAAGGTAAAAGCCGATCCGAATATCAAACAATTTGCCATGTCAAAGGGCTTCATTTTACCCGGGAACAAGAATGGTGCGATGAATGTGGATGTAGACTATACCAAATCGATGGATGACATCCGATTGCCAAGCAAGAGCTACAAAAGATTAACCGGACAGCTGGGATATTCCAACACACTCTTCCGAGAGACCAAACCTCTGAGTATCAATTTGAAGTTGAACTATTTCAATACACTGGACAACACAAAAAATGATCCTGATCTTCTGCGGGAAGAGGTACTTCAGGAAAAAGAGCAGAATTATGGACTCAAACTATTTGGGAAATGGTCTGTTCAAAAACCGTGGTTAACCAATATCACCTACAACTTTTCGGGCGACTACAACAAGCAAACCATCTATGAACACCGGATTACCACCAACAGTGGTGCCACGGCGTTGCCCATTGCCATGGTTTCGGGAGAGGCTGAAGGTGAAATCCTGCCCACACGCTATATCAGTGATTTGACCATTGATGGCCAACCCTACAATTTCTTTGGTACCGTAAAAGGCAATATCACTGGCGAATACGGTGCCTTAAAAAATAACCTGATGGCCGGAGCTGAATGGAGGGCTTCGGGAAACAATGGTGATGGACGGATCTATGACCACACACGCCCCCCTTCAGGAGCCTCTTCAACCCGACCACGCGCCTTTAAGGATATTCCGATGAGCCGCGACCTGGCCTTCTTTGTTGAAGATATGATCGATCTTCCGATCGGCAAAACCAACCTGAAGTCACAATTTGGCCTGAGATACAACAACATGCTTCCCAAGGGAATTTTTGGTACAGATGGTTACATATCCTTCGAACCACGTATCAACATTACCTATACCTTGCTAAAAAACAGGCAAAAGGAGCCACTCAGGGATCTCTCCCTCCGGTTTGGGTATGGCTTGACCTCCAAGAATCCCTCAATGATCTATCTGTATCCCGACAAATCTTACCAGGATGAGATCAGTTTCAACTATTACCCTGATTTGATAGTAGTTACTACACAAGTGATAGACGACACCTCCAATCCGGATCTTAAACCAACTACCAATACCAAATACGAAGCTGGTGCGGATTTTAATATCCTGGGGGTGAAAGTATCCCTAACCGGCTTTGCTGAAAAGATGGCCAATGGTTTTGCATACAGGAGCCAGTATTTTGTCATGGATTACAACAAATGGGATCAACTGGCCGGAGCTGGAAAGCAACCGGCTTACAACAACGGGCAAATTACCTATGTCGAAAACGGGACAACCAAGACATTGCCCTTTTCCCAAAAGGAGGAATTTCACAGTTACAGCAGACCGATCAACACCTATAACATCGATAAAAAGGGGATAGAATATGTGGTAAATTTTGGAAAGATCAATTGCATCAAATCGAGTCTTATCGTCGACGGGGCCTATTACCATATGACCAGAACTGAAGATATGGAGCCTTTCCCAACCAAGGTAAATGTCTCCTACCTTGGAGAAAAATTTCCCTATGTCTCTATATTCCCGGGAGGCAAAGGCAATATTAAGCAAAGGCTCAATACCAATTTCAACCTGACAACGCACATCCCTGCTATCCGCATGATTGTCTCCACCAGTACACAAGTTATCTGGTTTGACAGATCTGTCTACAAATGGGAAAGCAACGGAAGTCCGGTCTCCTATACCCTCGGACCAAACAACGAAAAGCAGTATGGGGTTTTCAACGGTATAGACAAAATTTATGCGGATCCAATTGGGTACTATGACAAACAGATGGTTTACCACGAATGGGTATCCAGTAACAGCTTTGTTGCACCTTTCAGCTTCATGGTTGATCAGATGTTCAGTTATGAGTACATCACGGAAAAGCGCCCTGTGACCTGTATGATCAACATTAAACTCACCAAGGAGATCGGTGACAAACTGCAATTGTCCTTTTTTGCCAACAACTTTCTCAACTTCAGACCTGTATACAGGTCTGTCAGGACAGACAGTTACTCAAGGATGAATCAACCAGCCTATTTTGGCGCAGAGATAAAACTATCATTGTAATTACAAATATAAATTTTACCATCATGAAAAAACTGCTCCTCGTCACCTTTTCCCTCCTGGTAGGGTTGGTTGTTGTCAACTGTAAAAAAGATGTTACGCCAAGCTATGAAATGCAAATCGTGCTTGCCTATCCTCAGGGTTTTAACCTTGCACCCATTCCTGCCGGTGTAGAGGTAAAAATTACCAATACCCAAACTGGAAGAGAGACTATCGCCATTGCAGATGCAACCGGTACTGCTACTGTAACCTTGGTCGAAGGCAATTATGACATCAAAAGTAATTTCACGGTAAAAGTGGATACCGATGAGTACACTTTCAATTGTATTCAAAGTAATTACATGCTGACAAAAATATCCACGGTTTCGATGAATCTGGTATTGGCCGATAACACAGGTGGATTTATACTGAAAGAGGTCTATTTTGCCGGTTCCAGAACACCGGATGCCAAGACCTACTATTCTGATCAATTCCACGAGATATACAACAATACCAACGATACGCTGTATGCAGACGGTCTCTGTTTGGGTGTTCTTCAGCAAACCCCTACAAATCCTAATGTCTGGGTCAAAACTGATGGCACTTTTATGGATGAGTTGCCAATCACCTTCCATGTTTGGATGGTCCCTGGCACAGGAAAACAAAAGCCTGTTTATCCGGGAAAGAGTATCGTCATTGCGATGGATGGTATCAACCACAAGGGTGATCCAAACGGAAATCCATCCTCCCCGGTAGATATGTCAAAAGCAGAATTTGAAACCTACGTAGAATCTGGCGGCAATGATTTGGATGCTCCGGCAGTACCTAACCTTACCGTGATTTACACTACCTCGACCTCCATGTACGACTGGATCCACTCGGTCTTTGGAGCAGGAGTCATCATCTTCAGGCTTCCTACCGACTGGCAATCCTATGTAGCCAATACAGCCAATTTTAAGACAGTACCCGGAAGTACCTCAGCAACCAAATATTTTATGATCGACAAAAAATATGTAATCGATGCGGTTGAGATAGTGCAGGCTGATCCTACCAAAAGAAACAAAAGATTACATACTTCATTGGATGCAGGATACACCTACCTGGATGGAGGAACCTATTGCTCCAAATCCATCAGGCGGAAAGCCAAGGCAGTTATCAGCGGACGCGTTATCTACAAGGACACCAACAACTCTTCGAATGATTTCTTGCATGATCTGACTCCTACTCCCTGGGTGAATCCGACTGCGGTAGAAAACTAATAATTTGATCGGCCGGTACAGGCGCTCCCGTCTGTACCGGTCTTAAACCAATAGACCAATGATTAACTTCATAAAGATTGTTCTGCCTCTGATCCTGACAACGATTGCTGTTGGGGTGAGCGGTAATGACACTTTGAGAGTCAATTCATTCAAATCATTTCAGCTCAATGACAGCCAAAACATCTGGCATACTACAGGTAATGCTACTGGTTTGATCTACAATCTTCCCAATAAAATTACAGATTTCAATTCCGGCTGGATCAGCGGAAAGGGAGATTTCCACCGGATCATGGAGGGTGCCTCTACCCGCGACCTGTTGTTCTCTACCAATAGCTATCAGAAAATCAAGAAATTCTATCTTTCCGGTAGTTTTGCCTACCTCAACAGAAACGAAGAGGATGGCAGATGGAACGGAACCTACGATCCCTACCGGGGAAACCCCTATATCCTGGGAGATTCTGTTCAGGGAGTAACCTACCGCAAGGAGAATTATCGTCTGGCAGGTGGAGCGGCTACCAATTTATCTGATAAGTTGTCTTTAGGTTTCGGAATCGATTATTTCGTTGGAGTTGGCGCGAAGCAAAAAGACCCCCGCCCCAAGAACAATGTGGTGAAAATCAAATTAAATCCCGGTGTAATTTATCACACAGAGAAATACAACATGGGACTCAATTTGGGTTATCAGAATAGAAAAGAGGAAATAAGTTATTCCCAGACTATTACGGATAATCCCGATATTTCCTATTATGCTTTCAAAGGTTTTGGATTCTATACCAAGGAGATTGATTCCAACTACAGTCGGCACCAAAATCAGCAATCCATTCTTGGTGGAGTACAATTCGAAACCAAAAAGACCAAAATTCCTTCCCTCACTGAAATAAAATTTGACTTTGGGAAAGAGAAAATAGTTGATGGTTCGTCGGCACCTCAAAAGGACAGAGGGGGTGATTGGGATCTGTTGGATCTGCAGCTCAAGGAGATCTTGCATTATGGAACCATGGAAAAGCTTCACAAAATCGAATTGAATGGCAATTATTACGATGGCAATGGGACGGAATATACCCAGGAAAAAGTATACAATGGAAATGTTTCAGAGTATGTAACCATCTCTAAAAACCTTAAATTCAATCGAAAAATCGCACAAGCGCAGCTGGGATACAGTTACCAGAAGTTGAATGAGCGAAAGTTGTTTGACCATTTATGGGTTTCATCCTTGTCATTTGTAAGTAACCAGGAGAACTACTATTTCATACCCGAGGTTTTTACCTCTTCTTTTTCAAATATCATTGGAGCAGCCTCTTTTGAAAAGAATTTCTACCTGAAGAGCTTTCATTTGGCACCCAAATTGTCTGCTGCCTACACTTACAACCTTGCCAATGATCTTGCATTGTCTGATTTAACGGAAATTACCAAGAACCAGATCAAGGAGTTTTACCTTTATGACTTCAAGTACCAGAGCAGCAATTTGCTAAAGCTTGAAGCCCAATTCGAACTTGGATGGTCTGCAGAAAAATCCAGGGTCATCAACCAGTATTTCATACACCTTAATTTTTCACATTTCAATACCTCTGATGCAACTTGGAAATACTCAGTACTGACTGCCAAATTAGGGCTGATGTTCTGACCAGAATAAGGATAATACCAACTGCTATGAATCTTATTTTCAAATATTTCACTGTTGCATTCTATCCATAAGTCCTGCCAGTAATTTCAGTTTATCAGACACTTCGGTTTCGGCCGAAAGGCCCAGGTTTTGGCCTGATTCCGGGAAAATAGTACAATAAAATACAATAAATAAACAAATATAAAATTTATGAAAATCCGCCTCTTCTTCGTCCTGATCATACTCCTCACCTACGGAAGATCATTCGGAGCCATCAAACAATCGGGTTTCGCGATCCTTGTAGATGCAAAAAGCTACAAGGAATCCGGAAAAGAGATTGATGCCTACAAAAAAGCCATCGAAATGGAAGGGCTGAAATGCTTTCTTCAGGTCGACAAATGGCAAAATCCCGATTCCATCAAAAGCTACCTGAAGGGACTCCATGCCTCGAAAGAATTTCCCATCGAAGGGGCCGTTTTCATCGGCGACATCCCGGTCCCCATGCTGCGGGATGCGCCACACCTCTCCTCCGCCTTTAAGATGGACCAGGAGCGGTATGCCTGGAACCGATCCTCCATCCCGTCGGACCGTTTTTATGATGATTTCGATCTGACCTTTACTTTCCTGAAAAAGGATGAAAAACTACCCCTGCTCTACTATTACAGCCTGAACGCTGATTCCCCCCAAAAGCTGACCGTCGACATCTATACTGCCAGGATCAGGCCCCCTGAGGGCAAAGACAAATACGAAAAACTATCCAGTTATTTGAAAAAGGTAGTTGAATTCAAGAAGAACCCCGTGCCGGTCGACCAGGTACTCTACTTCACCGGCCATGGCTACAACTCAGAGGATTTCAGGGGCTGGATGGACGAGAAGGTGGCGCTGTACCAGCAATTCGACTACCTGAACGGGCAAAAGGGCTTCCTGGAATACATCAATTTCCAGCAGGACGAGCACATCAAATTCAGGCTGATGGCCGAATTGAAGCGAAAGGACCTCGACATTGCCCTGCTGCACCACCATGGCGGTCCTACCACCCAATTGCTGGATGGAACCCAGGAGACCTATTCCATCCCGGCCTCCATCGAAAACATCAAATACTACCTGCGGTCAAAATTGGGGGATGCCAAGAAACCGGAAGATATCACCCGGATCAAGAAATCCTACATGGAATCGCTGGGGGTTTCGGAGGCCTGGTTTGAGGGGACCTTCGACAAGAAACAGCAAGAGGCAGACTCCCTCTACAACGCAAACCTTGACATCAACGTAGAAGAACTGGGAGATTGGCAGCCTGGCGCAAGACTGGTGCAGTTCGATGCCTGCTTCAACGGCTCCTTTCACCTCAACAACTATTTGGCAGCCAACTATCTGTTCAACGACGGACAGACCATCCTCACCCAGGCAAATACCGTCAATTCCATTCAGGACCGCTGGCCGGATGAAATGGCCGGACTGTTGGGACTGGGATTGCGTGCAGGATTCTGGAACACCGTCAATCCTTCACTCGAGACACACCTGATCGGAGACCCAACCCTCACCTTCAAATCCAGGGAAACCGGTTTGAAATTGAATGATTGGATCGTCAGCAAGAAAGGCGATACGAAATTCTGGACCACCCAACTCTCCTCCCCCTATGCGGATGTGCAGGCGATGGCACTCTACCAGATCTACCTGGGAGATGGCCCAAAAGCATCTAATATGTTGCTGAAGCATTTCACCGATTCAAAGTATTTCACGGTAAGGATGGAGGCCTTCAAACTATTGTCGTGGTGCAGGGATGCCAACTTCATCAAGGCCATCAACCTGGGCATTGGCGACTCCTATGAACTCATTCAGCGTTATGCCGCCAATTTCATGACGCGTACCGGAGACCCAGCACACATACCCTTCCTGATCGGCGCCATCATCCAAAACAATACCGGCAAACGGGTCAATTATCATTTGAGAAATGCCCTGGGCCTGTACGATCAGGAGCTATTGCTGAAGGAACTGGCCCAACAACTTCCTGGTAAGGAGTTTTTACTGGACAAGGAGGCCGAAAGGGTTGACCTGGAGAAACTGATTAAAACGGAATGTCAGGGAGTCAAGCGTTACATTTCAGAGGTAACAGACAAGGGATCAACCGACAAGGAACGGCTTTTCGGACTCAAAACCTTCCGGAATGACAACGCCCATCCCTATGTCACTGACCTGATCAATTTTACGGACACAGTGAAGAACGACAATTTGAAACTAACCGGGATCGAGATGCTGGGTTGGTTTCACTATTCGGTCAAAAGAGACGAGATAGCGGCCTTCTGCCAAAGAAAAATTGAGTCGGGAACGCTTTCACCTGTTTGCAAAAATGAGGCCTTGAAAACCATCAACAGAGTCAAATAACTGAAATACTAGAGTATATGAGCAATGTTATTGAATGCAATAACCTGACCCACTATTACGGCAAGAAAATGGTCTACGAAAACCTGAATATCCATGTCAGGGAAGGAAGCATACTGGGATTGCTGGGCAAGAATGGAGCAGGTAAAACGACCACCATCAACATTCTGAATGGTTTCCTGCAACCACGGAGCGGTGAGTGCCTGATTTACAACGAAAACACCCAGCATCTTACCCCAAAAACGAAAGCCAGGATAGGTTTTCTCATCGAAGGCCATGTCCAGTATGCCTTCATGAACATCCACCAGATTGAGAAATTCTACGCCGGATTCTATCCCAACTGGAAACGTGAACCCTATTGGGAATTGATGAAGAAGTTAAAGGTACTTCCCACGCAAAAAATCTCCTCCATGTCGTGTGGACAGCGGTCACAGGTAGCGCTGGGACTGATCTTGGCGCAGGATCCGGATCTGCTGATCCTCGACGACTTCTCCATGGGGCTGGATCCGGGTTACCGGCGGCTCTTCATCGACTACCTGCGGGAGTATGCCAAGGCGGCAAACAAGACGATCTTCACCACCTCCCACATCATCCAGGATATGGAAAGATTGATCGACGATGTGCTGATCATGGATTACAACAGGGTGTTGGCCCAAAAACCGGTCAAGGAGTTTATGACCACCTTCAAACAATTCAATTTCGAGTTGCTGAATGCTGACCTGGAGTTAAAAAAGGAGAAGTTCATTGTTAACCTCGAAAAGGTGAAGAACCAGATTGAGCTATATACCTATGATTCCGAAGAGGTTGTGCTCAATTATTTGGCCAGCAACGGCATCGGTTACACCAATTTCAGGAAAGTAGAGATGACATTGGAGGATGCGTTTATTGGTCTAACCGGAAAATATTAACGATTATGTGGAAATCGATTTTATACAAGGAGTGGCTCAAACTCAGGTGGATCATACTGATCTCCACCGCATTGGGCATAATGGCTGTGGGTTCACTATTTCTGAACGTACAACATGACTTTCTGTTTATGGGAGCAATGACCTATTGGTACAACACCCTGTTTTTGGGAGTCCAGTATTTTCATCTGCTGAAGTATGTGCCACTGGTAATTGGTATAGCCATTGGAGTAGCTCAATACTTCCCAGAAACAGTGAACAAAAGAATCAAGCTAAGTTTTCATCTACCCATCAATGAAAACAAAATCTTGCTGCTGATGATGCTTTGCGGAACGACAACGCTGTTGGTTTCGTTTGGAAGCATGTTTTTACTTTTTTGGGGTCTTAGCGCTCACTTCTTCCCACAGGAGATCGTATACGGCGCCATTGTCAGCGTGACACCCTGGTTTTTGTCCGGTTTTGTCATCTACTTCTTTATTTCACTCATCGTAATGGAACCGGTTTGGAAATATTGGATCCTCTACGGACTTATTGGCTACGCCTTCATCGGACTCTACCTCGAACCTTCCACCACAGGTGGATATGAACCCGTAGTTCTTAAGTTTGCGCTGCTCACAGTGCTATTGAGTCTGTCCTCATTGTTTTCAGCTTACCGTTTTAGAAAAGGAGAAATGTAATATGGTACGAATTAGCAGATATATACTTGTTTTGACGGCAATTATCGGAAGTGCGGTTGCATTGCCCAATCTCTACTGGACCATCATGGAGAAGCCGGTCAACAGCCCCTATGTCATGTACAGTATCATCGACAAAGGCTACATGATTCAACGGTCCACTCCCGCTATTGTGCGCCAGGATACCAAGGGCAACAGCTATACGCGGGAAGAGTACGAGAAAAAACTCCCCATGATGTTCTACATGCAGTTGGCTTCATCCGGTACGATGCCTGACTCCATCAATGGAGTTGAGATGGATATGCATGCCTTGCGCAAAGCGCGGTCAACCTACAGATACCAACCAAAAGTAAGGGATAGTCCGCAACCTGGCCTCTATCCCCTGTTTGAATCAGAGTCGGGTCGCGTCAACCTTGAGATGCCCAACGATTTCTTCCGGATCCAGGACTGGATGGTATTCATTGATGCCAAATCAAACAGTGTAGATGAGGCCAAGAGCAACCTGTTCACCGCCGTGCTGACCAAGCGCGGATTCGAATTTCCGGCCAGGATTATCGCTGGTCTGCCAACTACCCGGAAGTCGTGCGATGAAGGGTACCTGGTCAGCGACGCGAAGGAGCAGCTGTTCCACCTGAAAATGGTGAAAGGGAAGCCCTATGTAAAGAAGGTGGCCCTTCCCGACAACCTCAGCTTCAAGTGGATCGAGTGTGTCGACTTTTCCAACAAACTCTATTATGCCTACCTCATCTCCGCTGCCAACGAAGTTTATGTACTGTTCCAGGATACCTACGAACTGTTGAAACTCCCGGTAACAGGATTTAACCCCGATGTGGATGAATTAAAGATATACGGCGATTTCTTCAACTACAATGTGATCATCGACGGCGAGAGCTACTTGAAAAATATTACCCTGGACAACAAGTTCAACAAGGTGGATGAATATGCCGAAAAATGGGAAACCAAATACCAACGGACCGAGGGTAAGATCTTTGGAGCTATTTTCCCCTTCGAATTATCCCTGAAGAGCGACAACAGCCGGTACATCGATTTTCGTATCAAATATTCGGAAAACTTCTATTGGATCTTGTTGAGTCTGCTCTTTGTCGGAGCTGAGATCTATTGGATCAAACGGATGAAAAACGGAATCATGGATCATTTGGCCGATCTGTTGATCATCGCTGTAACCGGTATTTTTGGATTTATCGCGGTCAATATTTTCCAGAATAAATTCTTTAAATAATAAGGAGACCACGCTAAGACTTCTCCTTCTGCCACCAAGACACCAAGGCACAAAGAGTTCGCAAATTAATAATCGGCGACATTTTGATTCTTTGTGAAACCTTTGTGACTTGGTGTCCTGGTGGCCTTGTTTGTTACAATTAGGAGAGTCAACTCCTGCGAAGAACCACTAACCTCTTTCAATGAAAAATTCCGGCTACAATCAACCGATTATACCCGGAATTTTTCTTTTTTCATTTTAACCCCCAAAAAAATGGGGCAGAAAAAATTTATTACAACTATTTTACCTAGATAGGCTATCATTTCAAAGGGGGTCACTTTTATAAAATACCACTTCTAGAAAGTGATTCAAAAAATGCAAATTTTCGATAATATTCTGACATTTTGTAAATATATTTGTTCATTTACTGGAAATATGTATATTTGCGTGCAATTAATTGATCAAATTGAATTTGCTCAACTTCTGTAAAAATCAAAAGAACATTACAATATGTGCGGAATAGTAGGAATATTTGAAATCAATGGCTCCACGGAGCAACTGCGTGTCAAGGCACTCGAAATGTCAAAACGTATCCGGCACCGCGGTCCGGACTGGTCGGGAATCTTCGTGGACGACCGGGCCATCATTGCCCACGAACGGCTGTCGATTGTCGACCCTGCCTCGGGTGGACAACCCCTCTACAGCAAGGACCGCAACCTGGTCCTGGGCGTCAACGGGGAGATCTACAACCACAGGGAGCTCAGGAATCCGCTGGAAGCCAAATATGAATTTCAGACACAGTCAGATTGTGAAGTGATCCTGGCACTTTACCAGGAGAAGGGGATCAACTTTCTCGAGGATCTGAATGGTATTTTCGCCTTTGCCCTCTACGACCGCGAGAAGGATTGTTACCTGATCGCACGCGACCACATCGGCATCATTCCGCTTTACATGGGATGGGATGCGGATGGAAGGTTTTATGTAGCCTCTGAACTCAAGGCCCTCGAGGGGGTTTGCAAGAAAATTGAAGAGTTTTTGCCCGGTCATTACCTCTACAGCAAAGAAGGAGTCATGACCAAATGGTACAACCGCAGCTGGGGTGAATACGAAAATGTAAAGAACAACATCTCCGATATAGCTGTACTTCGTAATGCCCTGGAAGAATCTGTCCACCGTCAGCTGATGTCTGACGTACCTTATGGGGTGCTGCTCTCCGGCGGTCTGGACTCCTCCGTCATCTCCGCCATTGCCAAGAAATATGCGGCCAAACGCATTGAATCAGTAGACGATAGCCAGGAGGCCTGGTGGCCACAGCTACATTCCTTTGCCGTTGGATTGATCGGATCACCAGATTTAGCTGCCGCCCGACTGGTAGCGGATCACATCGGTACCGTTCACCACGAGGTACATTTTACTGTTCAGGAAGGTTTGGATGCCTTACGGGATGTGATCTATCATCTTGAAACTTATGACGTCACGACCGTCAGAGCCTCCACCCCCATGTATCTGTTGTCGAGGGTGATCAAATCGATGGGGGTAAAAATGGTTCTTTCAGGCGAGGGTGCCGACGAGATTTTTGGCGGATACCTTTACTTTCACAAGGCTCCCAATGCGAAGGCGTTCCACGAGGAGACCATCCGCAAACTGGGCAAACTGCACCTTTACGACTGCCTGCGTGCCAACAAATCGCTGGCTGCCTGGGGGGTCGAAGGACGGGTACCCTTCCTCGATAAGGAGTTTATGGATGTAGCCATGACCTTGAACCCCGAAGACAAGATGGCCAAGGATGGCAAAATGGAGAAATGGATACTGCGCAAGGCATTCGAGGATTACCTTCCTGCCAGTGTGGCATGGAGACAAAAAGAGCAGTTCTCTGACGGTGTAGGTTACAACTGGATCGATTCACTGAAGGCGATGGTGGCCGACAAGGTGACCGACGAACAGATGAAAAGCGCCAAATTTCGCTTTCCGATCAATCCGCCGATGTCGAAAGAGGAGTATTTCTACCGCTCCATCTTCTCTGAACACTTTCCTTCGGATACCGCAGCCCAGTGTGTGCCTTCCGTCCCTTCCATTGCCTGTAGTACGCCTGAAGCGCTTGCCTGGGATCCCTCCTTCCGGAACAATGCCGATCCTTCGGGAAGGGCGGTGAAGTCGGTGCATTTGGATAGCAATTAGGATAATGGACCCTTCGACAAGCTCAGGGCAAGTAAAGGTTAAAGGATAAAGGTTAAAGTTTAAAGTAAGGGACTCCAGAGATTGGGGACAAAATTGATAAACGCCCGGATGAAGATTCGGGCGTTTATTATGCTTGAAAATTAGCTTCTATACATTCGATGCTTTGTAGCCAATTCTTGGGCGATCCTTTTGTTTCAGTTCTTGCTGTCTAGTTTGTTAAAACTGTTTGAGGTATTCAAAAACTGTCCGAAATTTTCTTTCCTGACCATTTATATTCCTTTCAATACTTTCCAGGCGATGCAAAATATCTTTGTTAAGCATCATCATTTCACGCATATGCACATAAATACGCATGACCTGAATATTAACTTTTATGGCCCTGTCAGAGTTCACAACGCTAGACAACATTAGAACTCCGTGTTCTGTGAATGAAAATGGAGTGGCGGGACTATATTTCACACCTTCCGGGAGGTTATCACAATTTGTGATAACCTCCTTCCATTCTGTTTTAGTAAGTTGAAACATGAAGTCCGCCGGGAAACGATCGATATTCCGTTTAACCGCTTGTTTCAAAGCTCTTGTCTCCACTTCGTACAGTTCGGCTAAATCAAAATCCAACATCACTTTCAGCCCACGTATTAAGTGTATTTTACTCCATAATACTCCATCAGGTACTGCCGGTGCATTGATTGGACTCTTCTTTTCCATCGTTTTTTAGAGGTTACTTATAAATTTACTCCATTTTAAGATTAAAAACGATTTTTCGACAACAAATCTTCTGCTATTTCCCCAATCTGATCCCCTTGTATTTGCCCGAAATGGGAAAATAGAGCTCCTTGTTTACAAAGCGCACATCCGCGAAGGCATAGAACGCCTCAGGATCGTGCGCTTTGACAATGGCGGTTACCTTCTCCAGGTCGCTCCGTTTCACAATGCTGTAGATGATGCTGACCAACTTGCCGGTGGCACCGCCCTCTGCCGGGTGGTAGGTGGTGCCATAGCCTGCCTCCTTCAGCGCTTGAATCAAGTTGGCTGCATTCTTTCCGGTAATGATCTGAATCTGGGAGATTCCCACCGCCAACCGCTCCTCCAGCAACATGCCAATGTAATTGCCGGTCGCAAAACCAGCCCCATAAAAGATGTAACAGACCCAGTTGTCGAGGTTCTGCATAATCCGGCCAATGGCAACCAGCCAGATTATCACTTCGAAGAAGCCAAGAATGGGCGCCAGTCGCTTCTGTCCCTTGGAGATCATCACAATGCGCAGCGTGCCGATGGTCACGTCGCAAATCCTTGCCAGGAAAATCATGAATGGCAAAAGGAGGTAATCGAAGTAGTTGAAGTTTTCGAGGAAGCCCATGGGAGTTAGGAGTTATGGGTTAGGAGTTATGGGTTATGGGTTGGGAAGGAGGATTGCTTTAGTTTTTTTGTTCGGTTTGCAGTACCCTGAAGAGCTCATCCGGACTGACGTTCTCGATCAGCTGTCCATTTTCAGCAATGGAGATTTTTCCGGTCTCCTCACTTACCACGATGATGAAGGCATCCGTCACTTCCGACATGCCGATGGCTGCCCGGTGGCGCAGCCCCAGGGAAGGGCTGATCTCCTGGCTTGACGAAACAGGCAGGATGCAGCGCACTGCCTGAATACGGTTGGACACCACGATACAGGCACCGTCATGCAAAGGCGAATTCTTAAAGAATATACTGGCAATCAAATCTGTACGAATCTCTGCATCGACAAACTCCCCGGTTCTCACATATTCCTTCAACTCATTCTCCCGTGAGATGACAATCAGTGCACCGGTGCGGGTCTTGGACATCTGGATACAGGCATCCACAATCGATTTAATGCCTACCGGAGATATATTTCTGAAATTGCCCGAAAAGAGTGACTCCAGTGAGATCTTCTTGTTGTTCCGGTAGCTGTTCCCCAGCATCAATAAAAAGCGGCGGATCTCCTGCTGAAAGACCACAATCAGCGCGATCATCCCCACCCCGAACAGATTGCTAAGAATGGAACCCAGCAGCTCCATCTTGAGCGCACGCACAACCACCCAAACCACGAATACCATAAAAATCCCGAGGAAGATGCTAAAGGTCACAGTTCCGCGAACCAGGCTATACAATTCGTAAAATAGAAATGATACAAAAAGTATATCCAGGACATCCAAAAACTTGATATGTATAAAGAGCTCAGTCATGCCTATTTTTTAAGTTCTGCAACCAACCTGACCGTTTCAACTGCCTCCCTGACATCGTGTACCCTGAGGATATCGGCGCCACCCATCAAAGCCAGGGTATTCAGTACGGTTGTCCCGTTCAGGCTATCGGCGGGTGAATGGTTCAAGAGTTTCCAGATCATTGCCTTGCGGGACAATCCCACGACCAAAGGTAGCTCAAAAAGACGAAACGAATCGAGCCGGTTGAGCAATTCGTAATTGTGGGAAATATTCTTTCCGAATCCGAATCCGGGATCGACCAGGATGTCATTGACTCCCAAAAGCTTCAATGCATTGATTTTTTCGGACAGGTCCAGCAAAATATCCCCGACAACATCCCGGTAGGAAGGACTTTTTTGCATGGTTTGGGGGGTTCCCTGCAGGTGCATGACGATGTAGGGAAGTCCCAGTTTTGCAACCATCTCAAACATTTTACCATCCAGGGTGCCACCCGAAATATCGTTGACGATAAACCCTCCGGTTTCGCCGAAAACCCGCTCGACAACTGTTGAGCGATAAGTGTCGACCGACAGAACAGCCTGTGGAAAGGCATTTCGGATCGCCTTCACCGCAGGAAGAAGCCGAAGTAGTTCCTCCTCCTCTCCCACCTCGCTGGCGCCGGGCCGGGTAGAAACTGCCCCGATATCGATCATGGTGCCCCCCTGGACCAGAATCTCCTCTGCACGCCGAAGCGCCTCCAATTCTGACCGGTACTTCCCGCCATCGTAAAATGAATCGGGGGTAAGGTTCAGAATTCCCATCACGACAGGCTGATCCAGCTGGATCAGTTCGCCATTCAGTTGAATCGTCTTCTTCTTGCGGTAGAAAGGGTTGTCAATTTTCTGGAACAACATGGATTGGGTTTTGGTGATCAAAGGAGGGTGGCAAAATCATTCCACCCTCTTTCTTAAAAGCTTTGGAACAAAAATAGTAAATAAGCGTGGAAAGAAGCGCTTATTTACTATTTTTGACATAAATTGTCAAAAATCATCCTGCAATGAATAATCTGGGCGAATTAATCAAAAAGCTTAGGTTGGAGAAAAAACTTCCCTTGCGTGCTGTTTCATCCTATCTTGCAGTCGATCAGGCAATATTAAGCAAGATCGAACGGGGTCAGCGAAAAGCTTCCAGGGAGCTTATCTCCAAACTGGCATTGTACTATGGGGCCAATGAAGATGATTTGATGGTTGCCTGGCTATCGGATAGAATTGTTTGTGAAGTCAAAACTGAAAAAATGGGTCTGAAGGCCTTGCAATTGGCGGAGGATCAAATCAAATACCTCACTTTCAGAAATTCTGACCGGACAGTACTTAAAAGCCAAATTGCAGCAGCAATCAGCAAGTTTGCAGGTATCAACCAAGCCTGGATCTATGGTTCATTTTCAAGAGGTGATGACAGACCAGGAAGTGATATTGATATTGCTGTCCGGGCGGATGAAAAGTTCAGCTATTTTGACCTTGCAGAAGTTAAAAATCAACTGGAAAAGCTGATCGAACGGAAAGTCGATATCGGTTTTATGGATGCATTTAAACCATACATCTATGACCATGTTAAGCCTGACTTAAAACTGATTTATGAGAGACATCCATCTTGACAGCTTGAATCGGCTTCAGCATATCTCCAAAGCCATAGAGCTTATTAACAAATATGTTTCAAACGAAACGCTGGAAACCTTTTGTGCAGATGATTTGGTACACAATGCCGTGCTGTTCCAGTTCTCCATCATTGGAGAAGCCATAAACTTTGTCGCTTCAGATCTGCTCGATCAATACGACTATCCATGGTACAAAGTAAGATCCTTCCGGAATCTTATCGCTCATGAGTATTTCAACATCAAGATGGAAGCCGTTTGGCAGATCATTCAAACGGATCTAATTAAGCTACAAATAATTATACAATCAATCTTAGAAAAAGAATTTGGATCAACGATCAGGTCTGCGGATTAATCCGTTTTATCTATATTTGGAATGCTTAAAACAGGTGAAATTCCGTTCAGGGAAGACTTATAATATTTTTTGCAAAAACTATTGAATCAATGCTTTAACCGTGAAAAAAACAGAAGAGCAATACGACCACATCATCTTCCTCTGCAGGGAGGTCTTTGTCAAAAAGATGAAGGATTACGGTACCGCCTGGCGGATCCTGCGTCCCTCTTCCATGACCGACCAGATCTTCATCAAGGCCCAGCGCATCCGAAACATCGAAGAGAAGGGGGTAGCAAAAATTGAAGAGGGCGCCCGCTCCGAGTTCATCGGCATCATCAATTATTGCGCGATGGCGCTGATACAGCTTGAGCTGGGGGCTCAGGAAGAGGAGTTGCCACACGAACGGGCCGAAGCACTCTACCTGGCCAATCTCGAACTGGCCAAAAGATTGATGCTCGACAAGAACCACGATTACGGTGAAGCTTGGCGCCAGATGCGAATCAGCTCCTTTACCGATCTGATCCTCATGAAGATCAAACGTACCAAACAGATCGAGGACAACCAGGGTCAGACACTGATCTCCGAAGGGGTCGATGCCAACTACATGGACATGATCAATTATGCCGTGTTTGCCCTGATAAAAATGGAATTTGAAACTGCACCATGAAAGCACTTTTAACACTCTCCCGCTGGATTTTCGGACTGGTATTTATCTTTTCCGGCTTTGTAAAAGGAATTGACCCCTGGGGACTGGAATACAAACTGGCTGACTATCTGCAGCCCCTGGGACTGGGTTTCCTCGGATTCCTGGCCCCCGCAGGCTCCTTTGTCCTGCCATTTGCCGAATTTATCATAGGCGCTGCGATGCTGCTTTGCGTCAGAATCCGTCTCGCCTCCCTCCTTGGCCTGATCTTTATGGCCATTTTTACCCCCCTGACGCTCTACGTGGCTATCAAAAATCCGGTGACAGACTGTGGCTGTTTCGGAGATGCCCTGGTGATTACCAACTGGGAGACCTTCTACAAAAATATCGTGCTTTCGGCAATGGTGCTGTTGGTCTATATCAAAAGAGCCGGAATACAACCGGTTGTCCTTGGGAAATTGAGGTATTACCGAATTACCATTATCACCACCATCTACCTGGGTTTTGTCATCTGGTCGGTCAGGCACGATCCGGTGATTGATTTCAGGCCCTACAAGGTAGGCGTAAACATTCCGCAGAGCATGCAGATTCCGGAGGGTGCAGCAAAGGATGTCTACACCAACACCTTCTTCTACCGCAACCTCAAGACCAATACCATCGAAAAATTTACTGACAGCGATTATCCCTGGCAGGATACCCTGAATTGGAAATTTGAGTCGATGGGGCCCTCTGAACTCATCAGCAAAGGGTTTGTTCCCCCCATTCACGACTTTCAGATGCGAACGGAGGCAGGGGATGATGTTACCAGCTTTTTCTTTGCCGATGACAAACCCACCTTTTTTCTTATCGCACCCAACCTCACAAAAAGTTCCCAAAAGAGACAGGATGATCTGAACCAGCTGGCAGGCTGGGCCAGGGTTTCCGGCTATAAATTCGTTTGTCTCACCTCTACAACAGGCCAGAGGCTTACTGATTTCAAAACGTTGGCTAATCCTACCTACGAATTTCTATTCGGAGACGAGATCACCCTGAAGACCATCATCCGGTCGAATCCAGGTCTGCTCTACCTGCGAAACGGAACGATTGTGGACAAATGGCATTACAACGACATCCCTTCCATCGAAGAGATGACCAAGCTGGTTTCCAACGTAATTAAATAGTTAAATTGTCTGAAACCACCCCGGGGGATTAGCTATTTCATGGCCTGATTCCTATCTTTGTCCCTTCGATCATTAACTTCAAAATTTAAATATCACCGACCATGAGAAAGAAAATTGTTGCCGGTAACTGGAAATGCAACACGACCCTCACCGAAGGGGTTGCACTGGCCAAACAAGTTGACAGTTTGGTAGCCGAACGTGGGGCAAAAGATGTTGTCGTCGTTCTGGGAGCACCATTTACCCATTTGGCAAGTGTGGCAGCTGCCGTTGATTTGAACCGCATTGCTGTATCGTCACAAAACTGCGCGGCAGAGGCCAAAGGCGCCTTTACCGGAGAGGTCTCCGTCTCCATGATTCAATCCACCGGTGCCAGCCATGTCATCATCGGACACTCTGAACGCCGCGAGTATTACCACGAGACTTCAGAAATCCTCAACAAAAAAGTAGCACTGACATTGGCTCAGGGTTTAACCCCCATCTATTGCTGCGGAGAAGCCCTTGCCATCCGTGAAGCTGGCACAGAAAATGAATTTGTCAAAACACAGCTGGAAGAGACCATCTTCAACCTGTCGCCAGAAGATTTCGGCAAACTGGTGATCGCCTACGAACCCATCTGGGCCATCGGAACCGGCCGGACTGCCAGTTCGCAGCAGGCGCAGGATATGCTGGCTTTTATCCGTCAGTTGATTGCCACAAAATACAACCAGACCATTGCAGCCGATTGCTCCATCCTTTACGGAGGTTCCTGCAGTCCGTCCAATGCAAAAGAGTTGTTCAGCCAGCCTGATATCGACGGCGGACTGATCGGTGGTGCTTCGCTCAAGGCAGAAGATTTCCTGGCCATCATCAACGCTTACTAGTCCACTGCAGGTTACAACCATTTTAACACGCACGGAGCAGCCATTTTTTTGCTGCTTCGTGCGTGCTTGTTTTGAATAATATCAAAATCCGGTCGAATTTTTATACTTTTGGATGAACCTTCCGTATACCTCAGAAATCATTTTAATTCGCATGAGAAGATTGGTTGTCCTGGCTTTCCTGTTCTTAATTCTTTCCGGTTTCGCCCTGGGACACAATCTCAGGGGGAATATCAAAGACAAGAGCGGTGCGCCCATCCCCTTTGCCACGGTTTTCTTCAAGGAGGGTGCCCAGGGAACCACTACCAACGAAAAGGGGGATTTCGAGATCGATTTACCTGCCGGAAAGTACACCGTCACCTACCGAAGCCTGGGCTTTACCCCAAAGACAGAACTCCTCACCCTCACCACCAAACCAGTAATCATCAACGTGGTTTTGGAAGAACAGTTCCAGGAGCTCCAGGAGGTGACCATCAATGCCGGTATCGACAGGGCATACCCCATCATGCGCAAGCTGATCAGCCTCTCCTACGTCCACCTCAACCAGATGCAGAGTTACAGTGCCACGGCCTATCTGCGCGGAACCATCAAGGTGGACAATATCCCTGCCATTTTTCGGAACCAACTCAAGAAGCAGAAGATTGACGTCAAATCGGGAGATATCCTGGTGCAGGAGAGTATCAACGAAATCACCTTCAAGGCACCGGACAAGTACGACCTCAAGATCAAATCCATCAACTCCTCCTTCCCCAAAGGCATTGATTTTGAAGTAACCGATATCCTTGGTTCCAGCTTGTACCAGGACAATATTGATGTTTTAATATCCCCGGCAGGGAAAAATGCCCTCCTCCATTACAACTTCAAATATGAGGGATTTAGTTACGAGGGGAAAAATATTGTGAACAAAATCAGGGTAATCCCAAAGCGGAAAAGCAAGTTGCTCTTTGAGGGGACGATTTATGTCATGGAGGATTTCTGGTGTTTGAAACAGGCAGATCTCAACTTTGAGACGCCGGTCGGAACCGTCAACATGTACATGACCTATGATGAAGTTTCCCCTTACATCTGGTTGCCGGTGAGCCACAAATTTTCGTTCAATGCCAGTACGATGGGGATCAAAGGCAGTGGTAAATTCTCTACCTCGATGCACTACACCAACCTCGAATTCAACCAGAGCGTATTGAACATGCTCAATCTTCCGGTGGCATCCCAGCCTGTTGCCAAGGCAAATCAGACGACTGTCCCCAAAGCCACCCCACCAAAAAAGGCTTCGAAAACCCTGGAAAAGAAGAAAGAGAAGATTGATCTGTTGCTGGAGAAAAAAGAGCTCACCAACCAGGAGATGAGCAAACTCTCGCGACTGATGGAATCCACCAACAAAAAAGAGGTGGCAGATACCCTCCAAACCCTTGAAATTACGGAATCTGTGAAGGTGAACATCGATCCGAAGGCGGCCAACAGCGATACCACCTTTTGGAACACACTTCGCCCCATTCCTTTGTCTGGGGAGGAGTTGCTGAGTTTTCAAAAACGTGATTCAGTGGTGCTGAAGGAGCAGTCCAAACCCAAAGGGGTCTCCCTCTCCAAAAAGAACTTCAACATGGGCATTTTTACCCCGCTCTTCCTGGGCAGTAAAAAAACCTTCAAAGACTCCACCTGGCATTTCAACTATTATGGATTGATCAATCCCGGCAGGGTAACCTTCAACGCGGTGGATGGCTTTACCGTCAACCAGGAGCTGCTGTTGACCAAGAATTACAAACCGGGTCGTTCCCTGGAAATCAGGCCAAGGGTCGCCTATGCCATTAGCCGGGAGCAACTGATGGGCAATCTCAGCATCAAATACCAGTATGCCCCGATGCTCCGGGGTAGATTTGAAATAAGCGGCGGTAGCTATTCTGAGGATTTCAATGCCAAGGAGGCAGCCATCTCCCCCTTCATCAACAGTGTCTCCTCCCTCTTTTTCAAGACCAACTTTGCCCGTTTTTATGAGCGCAGCTTCCTCAAAATCTCCAACCAGGTGGATTTGACCAACGGATTGGTATTGAAAGGCAAATTCGAATGGAAGAAGATCCACCAGCTGGAGAATTCTTCCAATTTCTCCTTCCTCAGACAACAGGAGGATTACGAACCCAACCTTCCGGCCAATGATGAAGTAGCTGCAGGGGAACTGGCAGATCAGGTCTCTGCCACCGCCGGGATCAGACTGGAGTACACCCCGAAACACTACTACAAAATTCGGAACGGGATCAAAACCATGTCGCACTCCGCATTTCCCACCTTTTACTTTGGCTATGAGAAGGGATTCAAAAACCTCATCTCCAGCACTTCTGATTTTGACTACCTGAGCGCCGGACTCTCCCACGCCATCGAATTCAGCCAGACCTCCAGCCTGGCCTGGGAACTCAATGGCGGCTGGTACACCAATAGTCGTCAACTGCATTTCTCCGACTTTGCCCATGTGATGACACAGACGAGTCCGGTATTGCCCAGGGAGTACCGCCACTCCTTCTACGTACCAAATTACTATGCACTCTCCACCTCAGACAAGTTTCTCAATGGATTTGTCTCCTACAAATCATCCCTGATCCTGTTGAAATACCTGCCGGTACTAAGCAATACCCTTTGGCGCGAAATGATCTGGGCAGGCTACTACAGCTCACCGGTGAATCCGTACCATACCGAAATCGGCTATACATTGCTGGAATTTTTGTATACCACCAATGTCGGGGTATTTGTTGGTTTCGACAAACTCACCTTCAGCCGGTTCGGAATCAACATGGCCTTCAGGATATCGTATTAAGAGTTATGAGTTTTGAGTTTTGAGTTATGAGTTATGAGTTATTACCGTTAATCATGATTGGAACGAAAGTACTTTAGGCACTCTAGTTCACTTTAGGCACTTTTAAACTATGGAATATACGAAAATCACCTGCACCCTCTCTCCCGACAACGAATTGGCCCGCGAACTGCTGATGCAGTCGCTCGGTGATGCCGGCTGCGAAAGTTTTGTCGAAAATGAAGCGGACCTTGAGGCCTACATCCCCTCTTCCCTCTACAACGACGAGCTGCTGTCAACAGAGGAGTTCCAAAATAATCCGCTATTCAATTTCCAATATGTGGCTGAGGCAATTGCCGACCAGAACTGGAACGAAGTTTGGGAGAAAAACTACTTTGAACCCTTGCTGATCGAGGATCAATGCCTGGTCAGGGCTCCGTTTCACGAGGATTACCCTGCGGCAGCCTTCGAAATCATCATCAATCCGCGCATGGCCTTTGGCACCGGGAACCACGAAACCACCCATCTGATGATCAAGGCGATGCTGGAGATGGAACTCAGGGGTATGGAGGTTCTGGACATGGGCTGCGGATCAGGGATTCTCTCCATCCTCGCTTCGATGAAGGGTGCCAAAAATGTCACCGCCATCGACATCGATGAGTGGTCGACCAACAACACCCTGGAGAATGCGGCGCTCAACCAAGTCGACAACATCCTGGTAAGGCTTGGTGATGCAGCATTGCTGCAAGAATCTAAATTTGATGTGATCCTGGCAAATATTCAAAGGAACATCCTTCTGCAGGATATGCCGACTTATGTGAAGGCACTTAAACCGCGAGGAGTTTTGGTAATGAGCGGTTTCTACACGGCAGACCTGCCGGTGATCACCCAAAAAGCGACAGAACTGGGGTTGAAACTGACCGGCAGCTACGACCGGTCAGAGTGGTGTGCCGCCCGTTTCAGTTGTTGAAGAGCCCCTTTTACCCAGTTCGACCACTTCCAGATTTTTGATCTGGTCGCCATCGATGGTAAACCGTACGATGGTGCGCATCACATGAAACCCATGTTGTCCTGCAGCGCCGGGATTGATGTGAAGCATTTGAAATTTGGGGTCAAAGATCACCTTCAGGATATGGGAGTGGCCAGAGATGAAGAGTTTGGGCGGATTGCCCCTGAGGAGCGGCAGCAGGTGCTGGTTGTAATTTCCGGGATAGCCCCCGATGTGGGTGAGCAAAACATCCACCTCTTCACAGTTGAAACGCAGGATCTGGGGAAACTGAAGCCTTAGATCGGCTCCGTCGATGTTGCCACAGACGGCTCTGAGCGGCCGGATTTGCATCAGCCGGTCGGTCACCGCGCAACTGCCAATGTCGCCGGCATGCCAGATCTCATCACACACACCTATCAGGTCGATCAGACGGTCATCCAGGTGTCCGTGGGTATCCGATAAAAGGGCGATTCGTCTCATGATTTAAACAACAAAAAATTACACAGAGGAATAATGCTATCTATCAGAAATCTACCGGAATTATGCACTATTTCAGCTTGCCAACTCTTTTGAGGAAACACAGAGGTCGCAGAGGGACCAATCGCATGCGATTGGTCTGCTCTGTGTACTCATTTTTTTCTCCTTGAAATACCTTCAGAGGCAGAAATGCAGATCATGGATGTAATGCAGAAAGAAGAAAATTAATCCTCTGTGTAACATCTTTTCCTCTACAGTTGAAGCAGCTTGTCCGCCATGGCATTGGCCAGTTCGACGCATTGCTGGAACTTATCCTGTTTCAGGCTGCCCTTTTCTTCCACCGGTTCGTAGACGGTCTCCCACTTCATATTTTCAGCAAATTTCTTCAGGTTGCTTACTCCTCCCCCATTCCAGAGGAAGTTGCCGAAGATGGCAAAATAGTTGTTCTTGACCGCCATGTGCTCGATGGTAGAGAGTAGGGTCTCCACATTGGGGAAGAGGGCATTGTTGTAGGCACAACTGCCGATGATCAACCCCTTGTACCTGAAAATGTCGTTGATGATGTAGGAGGGGTGCGTTTTGGAGGAGTCGTAGACACGGATGTTCCGGATGCCCCGCTCACTCAGCTGCCGTGCAATTACTTCGGCCATTTTCTGGGTATTCCCGTACATCGATCCATATACGATGATGCAGCCCAGCTCCTTTTCGTAGGAGCTCCAGCGGTTGTAGCGGCTCAATACCCATTCGAGGTTGGTGCGCCAGATGGGTCCGTGGGTAGCCGCAATCATTTTGATATCCAGCGGAGCCAGTTTCTTGATGGCGCGCTGGGTATGCGGACAGTATTTTCCGACGATGTTGGTAAAATAGCGCATCACATCCACCTCGTAGAAATCGAGGTTGATCTCGTCGTCGAAGACACCCCCGTCCAGGGTTCCGTAGCTGCCGAAAGCATCTCCTGAAAAGAGGATCTTGTTGGTTTCGTCGTAGGTTACCATGGTTTCGGGCCAGTGCACCATTGGGATGGTCTGAAACTGCAATTTAACTTTGCCCAGTTCAAGCGTTGAATTGTCATGCACCTCCACTATTTTCTGCGGATTGTAGCCAAGATTCTCTGCAATGCCAAAGGTTTTCTTGTTCCCCACCAGGGTGATATCCGGATACCTGTTGACGATGGCCCTCATGGATCCGGAATGGTCTGGTTCCATGTGGTTGATGATCAGGTAATCGATTGGCCGCGAACCGATGATCTCCCCGATGCGTTCAAGGTAATCCTCGATGTACTGTCGCTCCATGGTATCTACCAATGCCACCTTCTCATCCACAATCAAATAGGAGTTATAGGATATCCCATCCGGGATAGGCCATATGTTTTCGAAAAGGGCGGTCCGTCTGTCGTTGAAACCCAAAAAATAGATGTTGTCTGCTAATTTAATCTGGTGCATACCGGCAATTTTATTCTGCATGTTTGAACTGCAAAAATACAACAATATCGGTTAAGCCCCTTTAAAATAATACCAACTTTTGCTCCCTCAGGTTAGAAGCTGTTTAAAACTGTTACACAGAGGATTTGTAACTCCACAATGAAATTAAAAATAGTTTTGAAATTGGCGCTTGCCGCAATATTACTTGAGGAAAAAATGAGTTGCACAGAGAGAAAATCGCGTGCAATTTTCCAACTCTGTGTGAATCTGGGGTTTCTCTCATGGATTTACCCAATTGCAGAAATTGCCACAAATCATTTATTTTGATTAATAGACATTTATACGCTGTGCTATAAATTTAAACAGTCTTTTAACAAATTGCTTTAAAATTGTATTTTTGACAGGATTAATGAACGCAATTAAGCAAATAACAACCCTCCTGCGTCAACTTGGGAACAGTATCAAACTGAACATCCCCGTTTTGATGGCTGCTGTCCGCAAAACCGGGGCCAGATTAAAACCTTATGCCCGGACTTTTCTGGCCGCCGTGCAACATGCGGCAAAGAGTGCAATCCCGGTTTTCAAACGCCTCCTGGCATCCTTGCGAAAATCATTCGTAAAATACCGGACCCTCTATCTCTTGCTTCTACCTCTTTTCTCGATCGTTATTTCCGTCAAAATCCTGCATACGCGCTATTACGGTCCAAATGTGGCCAAAACCTTCACCCTCTTCATCCGCGACAACGACAATTTTGAAAAGGTTGCAACGCAGTTGAGAGCGCAAGGTGCCCTCAAAAACACAAAGTCGTTTGAGCAGTTTGCGGCCTTCAAGGATTACGACACACATGTTAAGCCTGGTGCTTACAAGGTGCAGGAAGGCTGGAGCAACAACCAGCTGGTGAATGTGCTGAGATCCGGTGCCCAAACGCCTGTCATGGTAACTTTCAACAACATCCGCACTTTTGAGGAGCTGTCGGGAAAATTGGCCAGACAATTGCAAAGCGATTCACTGACCTTTCTTCACCACTTTAAAAAAGATTCGGTTGCCATACAACTGGGTGTCACTCCGGAAACGCTGCCAGCCCTCTTTGTACCCAACACCTACTCACTTTACTGGACCACCTCCCCCTCCGGATTTCTTACCAGGATGAAAAGTGAATACGAGAAGTTCTGGAACGAATCGCGGAAACTCAAAGCAAAAAATGCGGGCCTTACCCCTGACCAGGTGGCCACCCTTGCCTCCATTGTCCAGGAGGAGAGCAACAAAAATGACGAAAAACCGGTGATCGCAGGGGTCTACCTCAACAGGCTCCGCAAGAACTGGCCGCTCCAGGCAGATCCGACCATCCGTTTTGCCCTGGGTGACTTTACCATCCGGAGAGTCCTGAAGGCCCAGCTTGCGGTGGATAGTCCCTACAACACCTACCTGAAAGCCGGACTCCCCCCGGGTCCGATCAACTTTCCGGAGATCTCCTCCCTGGAGGCCGTCTTGAACTACCGGGTGCATGATTTTTACTATTTCTGTGCCAGGGAGGATTTCTCGGGTTACCACAATTTTGCGAAATCACTATCGGAACACAATAGAAATGCCAGAAAATACCAGGCAGCGCTGAACAGGATGAAAGTGTATAAATAATTTTGGATTTTCGATTTTCGATTTTGGAATTCACCACAATTAGCACAACTTGACCCGATTTTTCGGGATAGGTCAGATAGCGTCTATTGTGAGCTTTATGCCTATTGTGGTGAAAAAAAACCTTTGCAAATAGCGATCATTTCCAATATTTTTGAAAGATGACGAACAACTACATCGAAGACAGAACCTTTGCCAAGGAAGATTTCACCAAAGGGCCATTGCAGAAAGGGGAATACGAGAACTGTACTTTCCAGGATTGCGATCTTTCCGGCTGCGACCTGTCGGGATTTAGTTTTAGTGAATGCAGGTTTGTAGGTTGCAACGTAAGCCTGGCCAAAATTTCCGGCACTGCCTTCAAGGAGGTGGCCTTCAAAAGCTGCAAAATGCTGGGGCTCCATTTCGAAAACTGCAATACCTTCCTGTTTGCCCTTGATTTTGTGCAATGCACCCTCAACCTCTCCTCCTTCTACCAATTGAACCTGAAAAGGTGCAAATTCAGGGAGAGCTCCCTGCAGGAGGTCGATTTTACCGAAACAGATTTGACAGGGATTGCATTGGAAAACTGCGACCTCTCGGGTGCCATCTTCGAAAACAGTATCCTGGAAAAAGCAGATTTCCGGAGCGCATTCAATTATTCGATTGATCCTGAAATCAACAGGATGAAGAAGGCCCGGTTTTCGTTGGAGGGAGTTGTAGGGTTGCTGGGGAAGTACGGGATAGAGATCGAATAGGGAAATCCAAACGACACCTTCGAAATTGCCTGTTGAATATCGCAAAAACATCATTGAACAAGACACTTTTGAAATTGTTCATTGGATGCACGCAGGGGCGCCCCTTCGTGCATCCAATGGGATAATCGCAAAAACATTCATGTTTTTGTGTCAGTAGGGTAATGTATATCCGCAGTAACATAAAGTATACCTGCAGTATCGTCTGGTACTATCCGCAGTAACTCAAAGCATATCAGCAGTTCCGTATTGCAAAGTCGCAGTACGGTCTGGTATATCCGCAGTAGCTCCAAGTATAGTCGTAATACCGTTAATTATAATTGCAGTAGGGTAAATGTATATCCTAAGTACCGTGAAGGACATTCGCAGTATCGTAAAGTACATTTACTCAGAGGTAAAGTACATTTGCGACCCGGCCTTCAAAAATCGTTAAAGTGTTGCTCAAATATTGTTGGTATCACAAATTGTATATACATTTGTGGTATAAATTTACCAATTATGAAAACACTTTCATTAAAACTAGAAGATCAGATTTTTCTAGATGCAGAGGGCGTAATAGCAAAAGTCAAGAAGACAAGAAATCGGTATATCAATGAGGCCGTTGATTACTACAATCGGTACAATAAAAGGAAAATTCTTGCTGCAATGCTTGCCAAAGAATCTAAATTAGTTCAGGATGAATCGATGTTGGTATTGGCTGAATTTGAAAGAATAAGCCATGAGGATTAAACAATTCGATATTTGGACTGCAGACCTTAATCCTCAAATTGGTACAGAACCCGGCAAAATCAGACCTGTTCTAATTGTTCAAACTGATTTACTTAATTCTTTGCATCCATCTACAATTATTTGCCCTATCACGACAAATGTTGTAAAGGAAAGTACTATTTTAAGGGTGCACCTAAAGAAAGGCCTATCGAATATGCAAAAACCATCTGATCTGATGATTGATCAAATCAGGGCAATAGACAACAAACGATTTGTCCAGAAAATTGGAGAACTACCTGCTGACCTAAGAAAAATTGTAACCGAGAATCTCAAAATAGTATTGGACTTAGAATAATCCCACGCCTGCTAACAAACCACCTGCACCTCCCGCTCCAGCACCACTCCGAATTTCTCCAGGATATCTTGTTGAATCGCCTGTGAAAGCCCGAGGATCTCCTCCCCGGTGGCGCCTCCCAAATTGACCAGTACCAGTGCCTGCCGGTCGTGCACGGCGGCACGACCTACCTTTTTGCCCTTCCAGCCGGCTTGGTCGATCAGAAAACCTGCCGCAACCTTGACCAGATTACCTGCCTGCGGATACACAGGCAATCCGGGTAACCTCTCTGCCAATTCCGCTGCCTGCTCCGCTGAAACGACCGGATTCTTGAAGAAACTACCTGCGTTGCCAATTTTTTTGGGATTCGGCAGCTTGGCCTCCCGGATCTGAATGACGGCATTCCTGACATTGGCAAGCGTTGGCCCTCCCATGTCGCGGAGGGTGCGGTCGAGGTCACCATAGCCTGTTACCACTTCTCCCTGTTTCCATAGCCGGAAAACCACCGAGGTAACCATGAATTGATTCAGCCATTGCTCCTTGAAGAGGCTGGATCTGTAACTGAAACGACAGGCATCGTGTTCATAACACTCAGCAGTCTGCTTCCCAAAGTTGTAGCCATTGACCCTGACGATGATCTTTTCTGCCTCTACCCCATAGGCACCAATGTTCTGCACCGGAACGGCACCCACCTTCCCGGGAATGAGCGACAAATTCTCCGCACCGTACCATCCGTTTCCCACACAATGGGCCACAAACTCGTCCCAATCCACTCCGGCACCCACCTCTACTTCAACGGAATCACCATCCTGGTAAGTGATCGAATACCCTGAGAAATCAGGAGACAGGATCATTCCGTCAAAATCAGCCAGGAAAAGGAGATTGGATCCCCCGCCGACAATCAATTTCTTCTCCTCTGCCAAATGGGGATACTGCTCCATGGCAAGGATCCAATCCTCCTGATCACCAATGGAGAGCCAATAATTTGCGGCTACATCCAGTCCGAAACTGTTGTTGTATTTGAGGGAGAAGTTGGGGATCAGTTTGTACATGCGGGGGGGTAAAAGGGTAAAGGATAAAGGATAAAGGGTAAAGGATAAAGGGTAAAGGGTAAAGGGAAAGGATAAAGGATAAAGGGTAAAGGATGGGTAGGTGTGGCAGAAGGGTTGATATTTTGACCCTTATTCGTCTGCCAGGAGCATATCAAAATTGAGTGGTTCTGCCGGTGGATGGAGCTCCCTCAGTGCTCCATGCTCGCAAACCATCCTGCGTGCCGGGAAGAGCCGGATCATTTCATAATCATGGGTGGCCATCAC
>CAMCBW010000001.1 GCA_945873105.1 Tangfeifania diversioriginum | reverse complement strand
ACTTCCCAGTCGGGCAATTTCGAAGGTTTGGCAATTACCAGCGCTCCAGCTTCCTGTTTCCAGGTCAGTTTTTCTTTGCTGCCAAGCAAGGTTACAGACTTTACTTTTTTGTCACACACTTTGGAATCCATGCCGAGAGAAGTGATCTTGACATCACCACCAGGCTTGCCCATGCAAAATGCATACAAGTTTCCCTCCTTTTGGGTAAACCTGATATCAGAAGATTCATAAGGCCTAACATCTTTTACGCCACCAAAGCGGCCTTTTTCCTGGCTCTTTTGCGTGGTCGGACCTTCACCATAGATTTTCCATGGTCGGGTACCGTAGATGGCCTCGCCGTTGGCAGGAGTCCACGCAGCGATCACCTCCAGGATGTTCATCACATCCGGCTCCAGATCCCCTTCGGGTGTCTGCACCACGTTGAGCAAGAGATTGCCGTTCTTGCTGACGATGTCTACCAGCATCTGGATCACCTGCACACCTGTCATGTATTTCTGTCCGGTGCGGTAGTACCAGTCGCCAATGGAGGTATCGGTCTGCCAGGGATAGGGACTGATGGAATCCATGGCGCCACGCTCCAGGTCCTGTACCCATCTTCCTTCTGAGGGACGGACTTTGCAAGTGTATACAGATTCCAATTTGCCCTTGTTTTTGGTAATATCCTGGTTGTAATAGTGCGCAAGCATGGTCCTGCCAACCTCGCCAAATGGCAGTTCACTGTCGGAATAAAGCAAGTCTGGCTGATACAGATCGATCAGTTCAGTAATGCTCTTCAGCCAATTTTTCTGGTTCTCAGGATTGGTGGTCAACCAGCCGAAGTCATCTGCTGCTGTTTTGGGATGGTAAAGATCCTGCAGTTCAGGATTGGCGCCGTCGTAAGGTACACCAGCTTTTGGACCGCTTGGGTCAGTTCCATGACTTGGCTGGTACCAGGTATAGCTCGCTCCGAGGTGTTCAGACACGCCAAAACGCAATCCCTCTTTTTTGGCGGCATCCTGCCATAGCTTTACCACATCCTTTTTTGGGCCCATGTTCACGGAATTCCACCGGTGAATTTTGGAGTTCCAAAGGAAGAAATTGTCGTGGTGGGTCGCCATGCTGACAAAGTATTTGGCACCCACCTTCTTGTAAAGCTTTATCAATTGCTCGGGATCCCAGCGCTCTGCTTTCCACAGGCCAATGATCTCCTTGTAGCCAAAGGTGGATGGATGGCCATAGTGCTCCACATGGTAGAGATATTCCCGACTGGCCTTCCCGGTAGGGAGGTTGGTCTTCCGGTCTTTGATGTCCGATTCATACATTTTTCTCGCGTACCAGTCTCCCTGGCGCGGCACTGCCTGAGGACCCCAGTGCGACCAGATGCCAAACTTGGCATCGCGGAACCACTCCGGATAGGTGTATTGCTTGAAAGACTCAAGCGTAGGTTCAAATTTTTGCGCCTTCAAGCTGCTGCCGGTCAGCAGGCTGATGGTCAGAACCAGCAGGCACAAATGCTGGATGGAATAGTTTCTTTTTCTCATGGGAAGAACTAAATTAATTTTGGTTGTTTTTGCTATTTGGTCAGTTCAATGTTTGTCTCAATTTTTTTTGCCTGGATAATTTGCGCCAACGGTCGGTCAAATTCCAGTTTGGCCACCAGCACACTGTTGGCCATCTCGTTGACTGGCAAGTTTCGCAAACGCAGGTAAGGTTGCTGGGAAGCATGATCGCTGGGCGCCAGGTTGACGACACAATCAATTGGTTTGCCGGTATTCAGCAGGGTTGCCTTGACTGGCAGCACATTGACAGGTTTTAGCTTCACACCATTGCCTACCATAGGTTTATTGAGATGGACAAAAAGTGTCTGCTCATTTTTAGTGACCAGAATCCCCGGAATGGTCAGCAATTCTGAATCTGGTTGAACACCCAGGTAAGACTCATCCACAGATTTTTTCCATTTCCCCAATCGTTTCAGGATGGCAGCAGATTCCGGCGGAATCAAACCTTCACCCGTAGGACCGACATTCAGCAGGTAGTTGGCATCCCTGGCCAGGTATTTGTCGATGCTTGCCTCCAGGTGGCGGTCGGAGTAAAAATCCTCATCCTTCTTGTACCCCCAGCTCTCCATTCCTACCGACTGGCAGGCTTCGACCGGTTTGTCAAATCCTTTGGCATCCGTAGCCGGATTGTCATAGTCCCTTTCCGGGGTACCAAAATCACCTTCGTCGAACCCGCGGTTGTTGATGACAGCCTTGGGTTGAAGTTTCCGAATCATGGCATTCACGGAAGGATCCTTGTACACTGGCACATTCATGTCCCACCAGAATCCATGAATTTCCCCATAGTTGGTGCACAATTCACGAACTTGCTCCTTTAGAAACAGCATGTATTTGTCCCAGTCGGGCGAATCCTGCGGCTGCGGGGGAAGCTCGTGGTGACGACCCAGGTTGGGGTAATTGGGCTGGTTCCAGTCGGCAATGGAATAATAGAGGCACAAAGGCATCTTTCGTTGGTGGCAGGCATCCGAAAGCATCCCGATGATATCCTTTTTGTAGGGGGTGTTCATGGTATTGAAGCTGGTTTGCTTCGTGTCCCACATACAGAAGCCATCGTGGTGCTTGGTAGTGAGGGTGATGTATTGCATGCCGGCCTCCTCCATCAGGTCGAGCCACTGCTCCGGATTGAATTTTTTGGGATTCCACTGATCGGCCAGCTTCACAAACTCTGCTCTTGGAACCCTTGCCCTCCACTGGTGCTGTTCGTGCCATCCCGGAATGGCATACAATCCCCAGTGTACAAACATTCCGTAGCGCCGCTCAAAAAACCAGTCACGACCATCCCCAAAACGGGGAATTTTTGATTTCATTCCCTGCGATGACTCAAATAGCAAGTAGTCAGACCGGTTCATTGCACCTGCCCAGCCCGGAAGAGTCGAAGCGGCCGCCACTGCTGCCGTACTTTTGATGAGTTCTCTGCGTTTCATAGGTGGTAGGAATGTTTTAGTTTTAGCTGTTGGTTATTAGCTGTTAGCAATTAGCTGGGTTGCACATTTATCCAAATTTTAACATAAGTCTCTCACTGTCAATGCTCAATTACAGGTATTCCGTCTTTCCAACCAATCCTGACATTGGAAATAAACCAGTTCTTCCCCTTTGTATTGTTCCCCTGGAAAAAAAGGTAATCGTCGCCTACCGGATTGTCAAATACATGGGGGTGTCCGGATTCACTCTCGTTCCATTCCCCTGGTTTCCCGTTAGGGAGAAAGGGCTGCTGCGACATGCGTTCCCAGTGGATGCCATCCAGGCTCCTTGCCAATCCGACTTGCTGGGGTGCATTGTTGTAGGCTCCGGCATAAAACATGTAAAGTATGTTATCCTTGATGATGATGGAGGCTCCTTCAATGCAATCCCGCTCCCAGGGCAATTCAGGTTTCAGCATGGGTGCATCCTTCGAAATATTCTGCCAGTCATTCCGCCCGAAATCAGTGTTTGCCGGTGCCACAGCAACCCCCTGCATCTGGATTTTAAAAGCAGAATCACGGGTGGCGTAATAAAGAAAATATTGATCCTTAAACTTGATTACCTCGGCATCTATGGCTCTTCCACAAGTCCATGCACCCTCCGGGCTAAAAATAGGATTAGTTTTATTTCTGGTAAATTCGATTCCATCCACGGACCATGCGTGACATATGGCATCCTTTTTCCCATTCCCATAGGTCTGGTAAAACAGATGAACGGTTTTTCCAATAACAAGGGCACAAGGAGCGCACATTCCCTTGGATTCATAGGTTGCAGAGGGATCCGCATTGACTTCGCCCACCCTCTCCCAGTGAATCAAATCAGGGCTCTTTGCAACACCAATTCCCCAGCCATGTACCACCCCTGCCTTGTCTTTGAAGCCGGGTATAGAATAATACATCATAAATTGCCCACCGAAACGGATTACATGCGGATCCTTCGAAAAAGGGACTCCCGTCCGGGAGGTATCCCCAAACATCATGGCAGGTGTATTGGACGGCGGTGTTCCCTGTCCATTGGCAACAACTGAAGTAATCAGCAAAAAAAAGGTACAAACCAGAATTTTATTCAACATTTCCAGTAAAATAATTATTTTAAAACTTTAGGAAAGTTGATACATAACTTTCCTACTTCCGCATTTGTTCCAACTTTCCTAAAGTTGATACATAACTTTCCTACTTCCACAATTGTTCCAACTTTCCTAAAGTTGATGCAGGAGATCGTACTATAGAAATTGGTCGAGCTTTCGCCTTGCAATTTCTCCAACGACCTGCTTGATCTCCTCAGCTTTGTCGCGTTTGCAGACCAGAATGGTGTTACCCTCCTGCACCACAATTACGTCCTCCAACCCCACCACTGCCACCAGGCTATCAGGGGCATACACATAGGAGTTTTTGGTGTCCAGCAGGATTGCTTCTCCCCGTACCGCATTCTGATTTTCGTCCTTTTGGTCGTATTTGTAGACCTCTTCCCAGGAGCCCAGGTCGTTCCAAACGAAGTCTCCCTGGACCAGAAATACATTTTCGGCCTTCTCCAGGATGCCGTAATCAATCGATATCGAAGTTACTTGCCGGTAGATTTCATCCAATGCCGTTTCAAACTGATCGGTTCCAATGGCTGCCTTGATTCGCAAAAGGTCAGCATACAAGGCTGGAGCAAAGTTTTTGACCGATTCAAGAAAGACCGAAACCTTGAATACAAATATCCCGCTGTTCCAAAAGAAGCCACCCTGTTGCAGGTAGCCGGAAGCCACTGCATGGTTTGGTTTCTCAACAAACTTTTGAACGGAGTATGATTTTATGGTCTGGCCAAGACTAACCTCTTCATTGGTTTGAACATAACCATAGCCAGTAGCCGGGTATTTGGGGGTGATACCTATAGTGACGATGCCATTGGTTTTATCAGCGATCAATGCCGCTGACTCTATGGTCTGTATGAAAAGAGGATCATTCTGGATCAAATGGTCCGAAGGGGAAACAATCAAAATTCCTTCCGGATCTTTTTCCGCAACAAACAAAGCTGCCAAACCAATGGCCGGTAGGGTATTTTTGCCTACCGGTTCGTAGATCAGGTTCTCTTTGGGCAGATTGGCCACCTGCTCTTCCAGGACCTCCTGCTGGGTCTTTGCCGAAACAATGAAGATGTTCTCTTCCGACATAAATTGAGCAAACCGCTGAACTGTTGCCTGAATGAGTGACTGATCCCCGAAAATATTCAGGTATTGCTTGGGCTTTTTGGTCCGGCTGCGGGGCCAGAATCTTGTGCCGGAGCCTCCGGCCATGATCAGACAATAGTTGTTGCGCATAATGGTTTAGTATTTTACCTTGATTTTCATGGCTCCCGGGATTTCGGTTTCTGAAGCTACAATGATGTAACCACCTCCACTACCGGAAGTTATGGCCCCAGGATAGCTGGGGAACCACTTGGTTTCCATCTCTTCAAAGACCCAGTCGGGAACCGTGTAAGGTAGCATTTTTTTCCAGGCCAGGTAAGAGCGTTTCATCCCTTCTCCCAGTTTGTTTACATCCTTGTTAACAATTCCCTCCCAGCAAAGTTCACTGGAATAGCCCAATTCCCTTACATTCTCCAGGGTAAGATTCTTTTCAACCAAAGGGTTGTATCCTTCCGGACGCGGAACCAGTGGAACCAGGTGCAGTACCCTGGACAACCAATCACAGCGCTCGGCATCCACTACTGAACTAATGCTTTCCGGCCAGTATTTCCCCCCATAATCCAGTTTGTTGGCCCCAGGCATCAAGATGCCAAGCTGGTCCTGTGATCCCGAAATATACTCTGACCCGGGTGGATTCTCGGCTCCAAACAACAATTGTGCGTTGCGTACCTGGTTTCCTTCCGGGATATCGTCTCCCCACAATTCGCGGGCAATCTTCCGCGAGCTTGTAGCCATGCCCGAACGATCGTTGAATTCGTAATCAGGCCAGATCTGAACCACCACGCAGGGTCCACTGTGGACTTCAGAAACCCAGGGCTGGTCCATCCATCCGCCGGCAAGGCACAAACGGTAGGGGAATTTCAGCTCTTTTTTGGACTGTGAGCTGGATCTGGCAGGCAACCCCTCCTCCGGAATACGTTCCAGGACAATTAGTTCCACATTGTTCTCTTCACACAGGCGTCGCTTCCCCTCCGTGAATCCATCTGAATTCACCACGAAATAATCGGGTTGGATGCGTTTCATGTCTTCCTCAAAATCCAGCATTCCTTCTCCTGATGCGACAAAAGCTTCCGTAACATATTTCACCGCACCAACCATGTAAACCCTCTCCTCTTGCGAGAAGTAGGGTTTTTTACCTTTCAGTCTAAGGAGGTTATCATCCTGACCCAGGCTCACATAGAGCTTGCCATATTGCGAAGCTGTTTTGAAAAAGGCAATGTGTCCGGCATGAAGCAGGTCGTAACAACCGCTGACCAAAACTTTCTTATCTGTCATAGGTAAATAGCCTCCAGGATTACTTTTTCCCGCCGGTAACCATTTGTGTTTTGATCCAGTCGTAGGTCTCTTTCATTCCTACTGCCAGCGGCAAGGTTGGCTCCCATCCAAGCAATTCCAGGATCAGGGTATTGTCGCTGTTGCGCCCGCGAACACCCTTGGGAGCATCCAGGTCATAGGTCCTTTTGAGTTTGATGTTGCCAATTTTTTCTACAATATCGACCAACTGGTTGATAGAGACCATTTCGCTGCTGCCGAGGTTGATGGGTTCAATGATGTCGCTGTACATGATTTTCAGGATTCCCTCCACGCATTCGGTAATGTACATGAAACTACGGGTTTGTTCGCCGTCGCCCCAGATGTTGATCTCGTCTTTTCCATAGAGTTCGGCTTCGAGCACCTTGCGGCACATTGCGGCAGGAGCCTTCTCACGCCCTCCATCCCAGGTTCCGTGAGGACCGTAAACATTGTGGAAACGGGCGACCCTGGTATTGATACCATAATCTTCCCTGAAATGGCGGCACATCCTTTCCGAAAATAGTTTTTCCCAGCCATAGCCATCTTCTGCCTGTGCAGGATAGGCATCAGCCTCTTTTAATCCCGGATTGTCGACCTCCTGCTGTTTCTCACCATTGTAAACGCAGGCGGAAGAGGCATAGAAGAAGCGGTCGATGCCCAAATCCTTGGCAGCCATCAGCAGGTGGGTGTTGATCAGGACACTCAGCATGCATTCTGCTTTGTGTGTTTCAATGAAACCCATACCCCCCATGTCGGCTGCAAGATTGAATACTTCATTGAAACCGTTCAGCGCTGTATAACAATTCTCCTTGCCATTCAAATCTAGCACAAGGTTGTCAACATCCGTGTGAACCTGGTACCATTGGTTGAGTGGTTTTTTATCTACCGCACGTACATCATGGCCCATATCCTTCAACTTCCTGGTAAGGTGGCCACCAATAAAACCACCGGCTCCCGCTACAACAATCCTTTTCATCTTTTTAATTTTAAAATATTTAACAATTTTGTCCTATTTGAATTTAACCTACTGAATATGAATAGCTAAAATATTCAGTTGGTGCTTTCACCAGACAAATATTGAGTTAAAAAATAACTCTCACAAGGCCATGGCAAGAACACTTTTGTGCAAAGGTTTGCGCAAAGGTTTGCGCGCAAAAAATATGTTTTGAAACATGTTTTTCATGCAGTGCCGCTCTTGTTTACTTCTTTGAATCAATGACCGGAACCAATCTTCACCCCACTTAAACCAGATGAACCGCTGAGTTTTGTCCAGAAAAATCCATAGAGTGCAATCGCCATGAAACAAACGGCTGGAACAACATATCCTGCCGACATGCCTTCCGCATCCCCTATGGCTCCCATGACCTTTGGCAATACGGCACCACCCATAATGGCCATGACAATGAAAGAAGATGCCAGTTTTGATTTTTCTCCCAAGCCAAAAATACCCAGCGAGAAAATGGTGGGGAACATGATTGACATAAAGAAAAAGCTGAGGAATACTGCTACCACAGAAATCCAGCCCAATTTAGCTACAATGACAAGCATCAAAATCACGTTGATAAAGGCATACAGCCCAAGCATGTTGTGCGCTTTTGCAACCCTCAATATAAACGAACCGGTAAACCTCCCCAGCAGGAACAATGGGAAGGCCATCCACGACATGAGGGAAGTCGCACCTTTTTCGGTTAGGAAATAGGCTCCATTCCGAAGAATTGAGCCATTGTCGCCTCCAATAAAGAAGCTGGATTTCAAACTTTCTCCAAGTGCGGGAACCTCTTCCACCATGTAATTGATAAAAAAGCTGAATATTCCTGCCTGTGCGGCTACGTATAGAAACTGGGCAATGGTTGCACCGGTAAAATGGGGTGCCGACCATAAACTGTCCTTGTGAATTAATTTTGCTTTTTTAACGGCAATAAATACCACTGAAGCGATACCTGCAATACCGGTAACAATATAGAATACCCAGGTCAAAAGATGGTTCAATGAGACCATCGCGGCTGGATTGGCGAGTGTCTCCCTGTCCATGTAAAACAATTGAACAAAGAAGCGGACAATCATCCCCAAGGCAAAACTGAACAAGACTGCACAAACATACAACAGAATGGTTGACAGCATGTTTTGCTGACCAAATACTTCAACTTTAGCTGTGTCACCTTCAGAATGTTTGGTTTTGTCTTCGACCACATCCGGCATCTTGCTTTTTACAAAGGCAACAATCATAACAGCGATGATCAAGGCAAGCGCGACATAAGGTATCCACATGGTTTTATGGGCAATTTCAGCATTTTGCTGCGCAGTTAGGGAAGCATCCGAATGATAGAAATAGAGCCCTCCAATGTAGGGTGCAATTGGCCAGCCAATGGCATTGAAAGACTGCGCCAGGTTAATTCGTGAAGCGGCATATTTTGGATCTCCCAAAACTGTGGTATAGGGATTGGCTACAGTCTCGAGGAACGAAAAACCCATGGCGATCAAGCAGACGCCCAAAAGGACAGCCCAGAAACCATCAATTTTGGTTGCGGGATAAAACCACAAACATCCCAATGCTGCCAGGCTCAGACCCAAAACGATCCCCCATTTGTAACCAAGTTTGTGAATAAACCATCCTGCCGGTAAGGCCATGAAAAAATAGCCCAGGTAATGTGAAAACTGGACATTGGCGGAATCGGCTTTTGTCAGGTGGTAGTAATCCTGAAAATGCTTGTCCATAGTATCAATCAAGCTGTTACCAACTGCCCATAAGGTAAACAGCAGCGCAACCAAAAAGAAAATAAATGTATGATTTCTACCATCTTCCGTGGTAAACAGACCTTTTTTTGTTCCTTTCATTTCATATAGAATAATTGGTGAATTACTGTATTGTTTGTTAGTTTTCCCTGGTTTAACAGATCCCCTATCCCTATTTTTTGGATGATCCATCGTTCCATAAAATATGCATCGCTCAATGCCTTTCAAAAGTCACGATTCTTATCCATTTTGCCAAACAAAATGTGCTTTGCAAAGCTTTGCGGAGAAGAAAAAATGTTGTGGAACATATTTTCCCTCCACATTTTTCCCAACTCCACCACTTTCTTGGATAGTTTTTATAATTTCAGCCAAATCATTTTCTCCTGTCATGGCCAAAAGGCATCTATCGCTAAAAGATCTTGCAACTGAGCTAAATATCTCAATCTCCACTGTTTCCAGGGCATTGAAAAACCATCCTGACATCAGTCCGGAGATCACCAAAAAGGTTCAGGATCTTGCGTTGGCCAGAAATTATACCCCAAATCCGCTGGCAATGGGGCTGCTCAAGCAGGAGACCCGCATGATTGGGGTAATTGTTCCTGACCTGGTCACCCATTTTTACTCTTCCATCATCTCAGGTATTGAAGAATATGCCAAGAGCCGCGGGTATTTTATCCTTTTGGCATCCTCGTATGAATCGATGGAGCGAGAAATTGAGTCAGTCTCCAACCTGCTGAAGGCACGTGTGGATGGAATGATCGTCTGTCTCAGCAAAGAGACCGATCGTTTCGACCACTTTCTCCGTTTGATTGAGAATGAGATCCCACTTGTCTTCTTTGACCGTCTCTGCCTTACGGATAGGGTTCCCTGTGTGGCCATCGACAACAAGGATGCTGTTGAGAAGATTATCCGCCACTTCCACGAAGGTGGTTACCGGAGAATCGCCTTTATTTCAGGGCCCACTCACCTCAACATCTCCCACGACAGGGTAGCAGGTTACCTCAGTGGATTACAAAAGGCTGGATTGGATTTTGATCCTTGCCTGCTGCGTCCCTGCAACATGCTTGTAGAGGAGGCCATACAGATTACGGATGATTGGCTGGCATTGCCTGAACCTCCGGATGCCATCTTTGGAATCAATGACCGGATCATCTTTGAAGTAATGAAAGAGTTGCGAAATCGCGGAATTAAAATTCCGGAAGAGGTGGGGGTGATCGGTTTTGCGGATGAGTTCCATGCCACCTTTTCCACGCCGCAGCTGACCTCCACCATGCATCCTACCAGGGAGATCGGTATCAAGGCGGCAGAGCTATTTTTTAAGAAAATGGAGGATCCTGAATTTGTGGAGACCGTAGTTCTTCAAGCCAAATTGGTGGTCAGGGAGTCATCTGTGCGGAGTTTGTAATTACTGAACAGGTTGGTACCATGTTAATCCTGCCAACTCAACCTCTGTAATTCGTAATTGACTACATCACCCTCTCATCAACCTGAAAATCTCCTCTGCTACCGTATCGGCATTCGGTTTGGAGAAATATTCACCATCGGTACCATAAGCGCCACGGTGGTCTTTGGCTGAAATTACCAAAGGCTTGGCATCCAGGGCATAAAATGCCTCCTCCTGATCCAGGATCTTCTGCAGCATGTAACCTGTTCCACCTCCCGGGACATCTTCATCCAGCAACACCAGTCGGTTGGTTTTCAGCAGCGAGGTGGTGATCAGGTGACCCGTATCGAAGGGGGCCAGCGTCTGGACATCTATCAGTTCGATGGAAATTCCCTTGGGTTTCAGCAAGGAGATGACCTCCATGGCAATCGAAACATTCCAACCATAGGTAACCAGCGTCAGATCAGTACCCTCTGATAAAATTTCAGCCAGCCCGAGGGGAACACAATACTCCCCAATATTCGCCGGTAATTTTTCCCTTACATAATAGCCCTTCAATGGCTCAATTACCAGGGCGGGGTCATTGCCCTTGAGGAGGGTATTGTAGAATCCGGCCGCTTGTGTCATGTTACGCGGAACACAGAGATGAATTCCCCTCATGGAGCCAAGCAACATGCTCATGGGTGAACCCGAATGCCACATTCCCTGCAACTGGTGGCCACGGGTACGTATGATCAGGGGAGCAATTTGCCGGCCGCAGGTACGGTAATTTAAAGTAGAGAGGTCGTCCGCCAGTGTGGGAAGCGCATAGATCAGGTAATCCAGGTATTGAATCTCGGCAATGGGTTTAAAACCCCGAAGGGCCAGACCAATTCCCTGACCGATGATGGTGGTCTCACGGATACCGGTATCAAATACCCTGTGAAGTCCATATTTTTCTGACAACCCTTTGGTCTCCTGGTTGACTCCGCCCAACACTCCGGTGTCCTCCCCGAAAGAGAGCATCAATGGATATTTTTGCAACAACAAGTCAAAATTCCGGTTCAGCAATTCAGATCCGGTTACCCATTCCGGATCGCTTTGGTAGGAAATTTTTGGAAGTTCCCTGGAAGGGTTCTTTTCTGAATCGATGGATACTGGAATGCTAAAAGATCGTTCCCCAATCTCTTCTGAGTTCTTGATCCATGCAGCCAACATTTGCTCCTGATCCTTGAGCGAAGAATTACCTGCAATCGTCCGGTGCAGTGATTTGGCAAACCTAATCAGGGCTTTCCGGGTTGGATATGCCGCCTTTAGCAGTGATTTCAACTCGGCAGGTTTGGTTGAAAGTGGTTCATATTTCACTGCAATAGCGGCAACAATCTCCTTCAAGGTTGTGCTTTCCAATTCAAATCCGGCGATGTAATCCTTCCAGGCCTGGTCACGGGCAGCTTTTGCTTCCCTGGATGCCTCTTCCTCCAGTTGAGCCAATGCCTCAGGGGTGGCATAACCACCTGCGGTGATCCACTCCCTGAATTTCACAATGGGGTCATAATCCAGTTCCCATTGCAGCCGTTCAGCACTCTTGTAACGTTCGTGGGAGCCCGAGGTGGAGTGGCCCAAAGGTTGTGTAAGCTCATCGACATGAAATATCACCGGCTGGTGGCTGGTGCGGCAGACGGCAATTCCCTCTTCAAATGTTTTCACCAGGCATGGGTAATCCCACCCCTTGCAGGAGTATATTTTACACCCCGGATCCTGGTCGTCGGCCTCAAAACCTTTCAGTGCCTTGGATATACTCCCTTTGGCTGTTTGCAAATCTACCGGAACGCTGATTCCATAACCGTTGTCCCAAATAGCTACCGCCAGTGGAACCTGCAGGACACAAGCCGCGTTGATGGTCTCGAAGAACATGCCTTCAGATGTACTGGATTCACCGATAGAGCCAAAAGCCACCTCGTTGCCGCTGATTTTGCCTGCTGTATGCGGTGCAAACTCCGGATGATCCCTTACAAGTTTGGAGGCTTGAGCCAAACCAAGCAAACGAGGTATCTGTCCGGCGGTTGGAGAAAGATCGGCTGCAGAATTCTTCAATAGTGCCAGTTCCCTGAGTTCTCCGGCAGCATTAATATTGGCAGTTGAATGGTGGTTGTTGAAATTCCTTCCTCCTGTGGATGGATTGTTGGCCGTATTGGTATCCCCATAGAGTTGGGAAAAAAATTCAGTAGGGGACATCATGCCCGCTGCAAGCATGAATGTTTGGTCGCGGTAGTACCCTGAACGCCAATCTCCTTCGCGGTAGCACTTCACATAGGCAACTTGTGCAAGCTCCTTTCCATCTCCAAAAATTCCAAAAGGGGCCCTACCCAGGTGCACCTCTTTTCTGCCAATTACACTCAACTGCCTGCTAAGAAAGACAATGTAATAATCTTTCAGCACGCTCTCCTTGGTGAAAACAGACTGACTTACAGATACTTTTAATGCCATCAAAAATAATTAATACTTTCCGGGTCACTCATGACTGATCTGTTAAACGTGAAAAGAGAAGATAAGTTATCCTAAACCCAATAAAAAAACCGGAGGATCACTTTCCCCCGGTTTCTCCCATTGTCTGGGACAAAGCTATTTTGTCTTCCCGTAGAGAGGGCCGTAAGTATCACAGGCTCGGTAGTCTGATCCCTCCTTGTCCATCCCAAATGCACTCCAGGAGGAGGGACGGAAAATCTTTTCTTCTGCAACGTTGTGCATGCAAACAGGAATCCTAAGCATGGAAGCCAGTGATATTAAATCTGCTCCAATGTGGCCATAGCTGATGGCGCCGTGGTTGGCTCCCCAGTTGGCCATTACGCTGTAAACATCCGTGAATGCACCTTCTCCGTTCAACCGTGGCGCAAACCAGGTAGTAGGCCAGGTTGGGTTGGTCCGCTTGTCGAGTACGGTATGTACTTCATCCTCAAGATCAATGGTCCAGCCTTCCGCCAATTGCAGAACTGGTCCAATTCCCTTCACCAGGTTAACGCGGCTCATGGTCACCGGCATCTCTCCTTCGGTCTTGAAGTGGGAGGAGTAGCCGCCTCCGCGGAAATATCCCAGATCGGCAGGAGCCCAATCGGTAGCATCCAGACAGGCTTGGGCTTCGGCTTCCGTGATCTCCCAGAAGGGCTTCATGATCGACTTGCCATCTTTTTTCTGTTTGCCGGTAGCATCCAGGGTCGTGGATCCGGAGTTGATCAGATGGATGATACCACCGGCAGCTTTTCCTGAAAGCTTGCTACCGGTTACACGCTCGACGGCATCAGGACTCCAGTAGGTTCTAACATCCGAGAATATCTGGGCAGTATTGGTTAAAAGATGGCCGAACAGCATCGCTACACCATTCAGTGAATCATTCTCCGTGGCAAAAACAAATGCCTGCCGAATACCATTCCAGTCGAACGAGGAGTTTAGGATGGCTTCCATAAAATCACCGTTGGGAAGGTGATCAGTCCAGGCACGCTGTCCCTGGAATCCGCCCAGGATCGCATTGCGTCCAAGTGCCTCTTCCCCAAAACCAAGCTCTTTCAACTTTGGATTCCCGATCATCATATCACGGGCGGAGAGGGTCATTTTAACCACCATCTCCCACTCCCAGTCTTTTCGTTCACGGGTTGCCTGACCGGCAATGTCGTTAAGATCGGCACCCTCCTTGCAGTTCTTCTTCACCCATGAGAGCGCCTTTTCATATTCCTCTTTGTCATAAATCCCTCTTTCTGCTCTTCTGACCAATTCAGACATGTCGATTACTTCCGTACGAATTCCCAGGTAATCGAGCAAGAACTCCTGATCAACATAGGATCCGGCAATTCCCATCGACATTCCTCCCAAAGAGAGGTAAGATTTATTCTTCATCTGTGCTACAGCCAGGCCCGCTTTGATGAATCGCAGAATCTTCTCCTTGACATCTTCCGGAATGGTGGAGTCTTTTTTATCCTGCACGTCATGACCATAAATGCTGAATGCAGGCAATCCTTTTTGTGTATATCCCGCCAAAGCCGCAGCCAGGTAAACTGCACCCGGACGCTCCGTCCCGTTGAAACCCCACACTGCTTTGGGTAGAAGAGGATCAGTATCCATCACCTCTGTGCCATAACACCAGCAGGGAGATACTGTCAGGGATACCCCTACCCCTGAACGGGCAAATTTTTCGGCACACATGGCGGCCTCTGCCACACCTCCGATGGTGGAATCGGCTATCACACACTCGACCTTCTCCCCATTGGGAAAACGAAGATTTTCGCTGATCAGCTGAGCGGCTGCTTTGGCCATGTTCATGGTTTGATTTTCGAGAGACTCTCTCACTCCTTGAAGTCTTCCGTCAATTACCGGCCGGATACCAACTTTGGGGAGTTCTCCAATTAATCTGTTCGTTGCCATCGATTTTGTTAATTTTTATTTGTTGTTTAAAGGATTATATCCGTGCCATTTGGCAGCCCAAACTTACAGCAAAAAGCAGATAAACACTATAGACCGTAATATTAATAATATGTACAATTCAAACATTGTTGCAATTGTCAAACCAGATTGAGAGCCCTTGATTCATGGACAAATAGGTTACCATCCAGGTTTTAAATTGAAATTCAACGAAGTAAAAATTGGAACAGCCAAGGAAGAAAATACTCCCAATTAAAATATCTTTGTGTATATATTCACTTTTCCCGCATACAAGTTTCCAGATGAAGTTTCTCAAGGTTCCCGACAGAGGTGATCCATCCAATATAACCCAACTTTTTTCAGGTTTTAGCATCAACCTGTTGTGCTGCAGGTATTGGTGGCTGGTCAACTGGGAGAGTCAGCACATGACTTTCCCCTATTGGCGCATTTACTGGAACAAAAGCAGCGGAGGCATCATCACATTTGCAGACAGAACCATCGAATTGAATCCCGGACAGATTGTATTGATTCCCCCATATACCGCCTTCTCCAGCAGGTTAATCGGGAAAAGTCTTCCTGAATCCGGTTACAATCTGGAAGGAGCCAGAATGGAGCAGGATGCAGTCGAAACTTCACTGGTAGAGATGGGGGCTGTCTTGCATCTCTTCATTCACTTCAACCTTGGCATGCCATTCGACTTTATCTCCCCGGAGATGTTCTGCTTTCCGGTAAGCCGGTCACAGCGCCAGGATCTGGAAGAACTCACCCTGATTCTAAAAGAGAATCCCGATGAGTTCTCAGTCTCATCCAGTCTGCTGATCTACAAAATCATTATCTTAACGGTTAGTCAAATTTCAAAAGCCTATTGGAACCTTACCACCACCGACCAGCGTATATTAAAGGTATTGCGTGAAATCGAGGAGCACCCTGCGGAGGTATTGACAAATAGGAGACTGGCAGAGGTAGCCAACATGGCCATCAACTCCTTTTCAAGGTTATTCAAAGAAGAGATTGGCATCGCTCCGCAGCAATTTGTAAGGGAGCGCAGAATCCAGAAAACAAGTATCCTGCTGCACCACACCAATGAAACAATCGAGGAAATAGCTTCAAGATCAGGATTCTGTGACAGATTTCACCTGGCCAGGGTTTTTAAAAACAGTACAGGATATTCTCCTGCCCAATACCGCAAAAAATTCTACCCTCAAAACCAACCAAGGTCATCCTCTACCTAAAAAAGTTCACCCTGCAGAAAGAAGGCAAACCTGGGAGAAGATCTTGATAAGGGTATAAATCTGTATCGATTGATCGACCACATCCTTCAGTTTTTGGGTTCAAAATTCTTTTTTCTCTTTTTTTTGCCTTAACTTACTAGGAGAAATACGGACAAAAAATGAACGAGTATGTCCCCGATTTTTCCTCCTGAGATCATCAAAGAGAGCTGTGAAAACTATTTTTCGGAACAAAACAACTCCGGATCTGTCATTTATCTTTCTGCCATTCTTTTCTTGCTGGTTGTTGCATGCCTCCTTCCTGTCGTGAAGGTGCAGGTCACCTCCCAAAGTGATGGAATTGTGCGGTCAGTGTATGAGGATAATCCCATTGTTCCGGCAGTGACAGGAGAAGTTATCTATTGCAAAATTGCAGAAAATCTTGCAGTGCACGAGTCAGATACCCTGTTGATCATTGCATCCCACAGAATAGACCAGCAGCTAAGACTCTTTACCTTCAAAGAAAAGGAAGAGGAGATGCTTGTTAACGACTTAAGCAAATTGATCTCAGGCAACTGGCAAAATCTGACCACAGCACTCTGCAAACAGGAGTACCAAACCTTGTCGGGCAAATTGGCTGAACAAAAAACGGCGCTAATGCAAGCGGAACGAGATTATTTACTGGCAGAAAAGCTTTACGGCAAGGGCATCACACCAAGGTATGAACTAGAAAAGCTAAACAATATACTCTTGTTGGAAAATAACAGGTACAGCTCCCTCCAGGCTCAACAACAGACCCTATGGCAGGGAAGACTCAAGGAGGCACTCATTCGTCTGGCAGATATCACTTCAGAGATTGAGCAAATGAAGAAAGAAAAAATGGACTATTGCCTCCTCGCACCCATTTCGGGTACCATCACCGGCTACACCGGAATCAAAACAGGGAATTATTTACTGCCCAACCAGTTAATTGCTAAAATATCTCCCGATAACGACCTGATGGTGGAATGTTATGTAAGCCCATCTGATATTGGGCTAATTGAGAAGGGGATGGAGGTATCCTTTCAGTTTCACGCCTACAACTACAACCTGTGGGGTGTTGCCAGCGGATCTGTACACGATATTTCCAGCAATGTGGCAAGCATCAACGCTACCCCCTATTTTAGGGTAAAGTGCAAGCTCGGCCAATCCTACTTACAGTTGAAGAACGGTACCCGGGGAAGCCTGAGAAAAGGGATGACCCTGACAGGCCGCTTCAAAGTAGCAGAAAGGACGCTCTTTCAGTTGCTTTACGACAAAGCCGACAATTGGTTGAATCCAAAACTTAAAACGAATGAAGACCAGGATCAAGCAACGGGACATCACTGACTGCGGGGCAGCATGTTTGGCATCTGTCGCTGCCTATTATCATCTGGGCATTCCGGTCGCAAGGATTCGACAGTTGGCCGGAACCGATCAGAAAGGAACCAATGCCTGGGGTTTGGTGAAGGCAGCAGAAAAGCTTGGACTTACAGCAAAAGGGGTCAGAGGGAGCATCGATGTATTGCCCGGTGTTCCCTGTCCTGCGATAGCCCATGTCCTGCTTCAGAAAAAATTGCTCCATTTTGTTGTGATATACAAATTGACAAATGAGCGCGTCGAATTTATGGATCCGGGGGATGGATTGCTCCACAAAGCTACGATGCAGGAATTCAATGAAATCTGGACCGGCGTGCTGATACTAATGGCACCAGGAGCCGATTTTCATCCAAAGAATGAGAAAATAGCGATTTTTAGCCGGTTTATTTATTTACTTCAACCGCACAAGTATATCCTGCTTCAGGCACTTTTTGGAGCAGTCGTATACACCTTGCTTGGATTGTCAACCTCCGTATACCTCCAAAAAATAACCGATTTTGTACTTGTCGACCGCAACACCAACCTATTAAACCTGCTAAGCGTGATCATGCTGATCCTGGCACTGTTCCAACTCTTCATTGGCTATTCAAAGAACATTCTTGTCCTTAAAACCGGTCAAAAAATTGATGCCCGCCTGATACTTGGGTATTACAAACATCTGTTGAAACTGCCCCAGCTTTTCTTTGATTCCATGCGGGTAGGCGAAATTGTCTCGCGCATCAATGATGCGGTCAAAATCAGATCTTTCATCAATGACATTGCTATCTCCTTATTGGTCAGCTTATTTATAGTATTATTCTCGTTTATCCTAATGTTTATCTATAGTTGGAAGCTCGCTTTGATCCTTTCCATAGTTATCCCGCTATATGGGGTGATCTATTGGATTACCAACAGACTAAACAGGAAAAGAGAACGAAGACTGATGGAAGCTACCGCCGATCTCGAGAGTCAACTGGTAGAATCTCTCAATTCAGTTAGAACGATCAAGGAATTTGGCCTTGAATCCTATGCCAACCTGAAGACTGAAATTCGGTTCATACACCTGCTCAGATCCATTTATAGGTCCACAACGAATGGCCTTTTCTCTGCCACCGGAACAGAGATGATCAACCGGATCTCAACGATTGCATTACTTTGGATTGGCTCCTATTATGTTATTGACCAAACAATTTCACCGGGGGAACTGCTCTCCTTTTATGCCATTGCCGGTTATTTTACTGCTCCTGCTGCCAACCTTGTCGGCATGAATAAGTCGATCCAGAATGCACTGATAGCCGCCGACCGTTTGTTTGAGATCATGGATCTCGACCAGGAAACAGATGAAAACAAGCTCGAAATCTCCCGTGAAAGAATTGGTGACATTCGATTCAACGGCATCAATTTTAGTTATGGCACCCGAAATGAGGTCTTTGATCATTTCTCATTCTGTATCGGGAAAGGTAAGATTACCGCAGTTGTTGGAGAGAGTGGTTCGGGCAAAACAACCTTGGTGGCACTGATTCAAAAGCTCTATCCGCTCACTGGCGGAAGCATTACCCTGGGTGGCTACAACCTGGCTCATGTTTCTGTAGAAAGTCTGCGCAGATTGGTTGCAGTTGTTCCACAGCGACTGGAGCTTTTTACAGGCACAATTCTTGAAAATATTGCGGTGGGAGAATTCTCCCCCGACCATTTAAAAATAATGGAAATCTGCCAATCCCTGGGGATGCAGGCTTTGATTGAAAAACTACCTGAAGGGTTGAATAGTTGGATCGGAGAGAATGGAACCAACCTCTCAGGTGGTGAAAAACAACGCATTGCAATTGCACGTGCATTATACAGGGATCCTGAAATACTTCTTTTTGATGAAGCAACCTCTTCGCTCGACAACGAATCTGAACAATTTGTCCAGGATACCCTCCTTTCATTAAAGCAACAAGGGAAAACCATTCTTGTTATCGCACACCGGTTGAGCACCGTTGTCAATGCCGACCATATAGCTGTACTGGAGAAGGGGGTAGTGGTTGAAGAGGGAACTCACCGCTATTTGTGGCAGCTTAAGCGCCGCTATTATCAGATGTGGCAGAAACAATTGCCCTTTCTGAACAATCCCCTTGGGGAAGACTCGCCTGAAAATGGATTATTTTTAAAAGATGAAGCCAGTTGATTATTTTGACCGCATCAAGAAAATGAACAGGATGATCAGATCAGGAGCAACTGGCACTCCCTCCGAATTTGCCGGAGCGCTGGGCATCAGCCAAAGTCATCTTTTCAGATGCCTGCATGACCTGGAACAATATGGTATGGAGATACGCTACAGCCGGTCACTGAAGACCTATTTCTATGAAAACGACAACGAACTATCAATTTATTATTCGCTTAAACTAATAGCCGACAGCAAAGCAAAGGAGATCCTTGGTGGGATGAAATTATTATCAAGACTTTGCCACGAGGGACTCAAAGGATATCATTGAGCCGGTTAAGGCAAAAATCAGGAACTACATCTCCCTGATCATTTTACTGATAATTTCACGGAATTTTTCAATATCAGATTCTGGCAGCACATTCAACAACCTTGCTTCACAATCCTGCCTGGTTTTGGCAATTTCCTCCCTTATTTTCTTTCCGTTTTCTGTCAGGCAAAGGGTGATCGCACGTCGGTCGGCCTTATCAGTGTTACGGTCAAGGTAACCATCCACCACCAGTTTCTCAATGACCCTGCTGATGCGGGAAGGAGATAGCCCCATGTTCCTGGCCAATTCGGGACTGCTGATACCGGTACACTGATCGAGGGAGCCAAAAAAAAGCAACTCTGATTGGGAAAGCTGCAAATGTTCCATCAATTGATTGTCCATGGCTGCACATTTCTTTTTCATCTCATATACCAAATCCAGAATTTCAGTTCCCTTACCCATATTCAAAAATATTTTCTGCAAAACTACAAATAAGTCAATTATTTACAAGGGCATTTTATGCTATTGGCAATTATTTTTACTAAAAAGTTTTTTTATTTCAAAAAAGGATTTACTTTTGCATCAAAATAATTGCTAATAGCAAATTTAATAACTCTAAAAATATATGATTATGGCACTTGAACATTTGACCCTTGACACCTTCAAAGAGAAGGTATTCAATTTTGAAGCAAACAAAGAATGGAAATTCGAAGGTACTGCACCTGCAATTGTAGATTTCTATGCAGATTGGTGTTCTCCCTGTAAAATGATCGCCCCAATCCTGGAGGAGCTTCAGGCCTCCTATGGCAGCAAGCTGAATATTTACAAGGTTAATACGGAAGATGAGCGCGAACTTGCCGGTATGTTTGGAATCCAAAGCATTCCTTCCTTGCTGTTCATCCCGATGGAGGGTCAACCACAGATGGCACAGGGAGCATTGCCAAAGGCTACCTTCATCAGTGCCATTGAAGATGTATTGAAGGTAACAGCCAATTAAGCTGTAACACTTGCGTCATCAAACCGTAGGACAATTATGGCATTCAAGGAAATAAAAATTTAAAATACTATTTATGAAGCAAGAGATAAATCTCGCCTGGAAAAAGGGGATGGCCTTTGAAACAGAACTATACGGTCATAAACTCACCGTGGATGCGGATCAATCCAACGGGGGAAATGATTTGGGACCCAGACCAAAAGCATTGATGCTGGTTGCACTGGCAGGTTGCACCGGAATGGATGTAGTATCCATTTTGTCAAAGATGAGGGTAGAACTTGCAGACCTGAATGTAAAAGTAGAAGGAGAGATGACCGAGGAACATCCGAAACATTTCACCTCCCTGCACATTGTATACGAATTTTGGGGCAACGATCTCCCGATGGAAAAGCTTGAGAAAGCTGTTTCAATGTCCGATGAGCGCTATTGCGGTGTCTCAGCTACGCTCAAAAAAGGAATTCCAGTGACCCATTCAATAGTGGTACACGAAGCATAAGTACTCAGTTTTAGTTTTAAAGGTTAGTAACGTAGAAAAGGCCATGGGTAGAAATCCCAATGGCCTTTTTTTCATACTGACATTGAAATCTGCCTTTCTCCTTCGATTGTATTGTATATGCCTGCTAATTGGCCCAGACACTATCATAGTACTGATAGAAAGCATTCATACATTCATCGTGGTTTGCAAAACCGAGAGCCCTAATACCCTCTTCTGCATTGCTTAATACTCCCTTCACACCTGAAATTCCACCTTTTTGATGTATAAAATTAAGAAAGACTTGACCCAAAATATAATAATCATAATACGGATTGCCAGGATAGATTCTGGTTTCATCATAGGTTGGGCGATGACCAAATAACCCAATCGCCTTATTCATTGCTTCTTTCACCTGTGGTTTGCATTCATTTATTCGAGCCTGATCCATTACCCCATATGTCAAAAACTCAGCAGCCCCTTCACTTAACCATGCCGTAGGCTGAAAACCAGACGGGTATAGCCTAGAAACAAAACAGTGGGCAAGTTCATGTCTTAAAAGATGATCCCACATATACATGTCATTCAAACTATTTGGACTACTGCACGCCATACCAGAGACCCAGCCGGTTCCACCTGTGTATCGGTTGGAACATGGTACACCATCTATCAATGCGACTTCACATTCCGGGCCAAAACCGAAGATTAGTTTTTCCGGAAATGAAATCCCATACAAATTAGAATAATTGGTAAAAGCTTTTTCAATGATGTCAGTGAACCCTGGAATGCAAAAAGCATCCTTATCAGCACAATAGAATCTAAAATGCGATGATTCACCTTGCATTCTGCCTCTTTTCAAGCTATTTGTTTCTAAAATTCTATAATGAATGTATCTTGTCCAAATAGTGTACATATTATCCAAAGAGCCGACACCAGACCAATAAGGTGCAACAACAATTGTTTGAGAATTAACATCAATAATATCGTAATATTGCCAGCATTTGGAAACTGCCATAAATTCACCCCACATATAAGCTAAAGCAATACCATTGTTGCTGGCAAAAAGCTGAGGATCATTTAAGGTGCTTAAGGAGGGCAATTGTCCACCATATTTCATGATGGAAGACTTAATAACATCATCTGAAATAGTCAATCCTGCTTCAAATGCAGCCATTCCATATTTAAACCAAATGGGGAAGACATTTTTCATATAATAATTGGCCAGAAATAGTTGGCACATATAATAAATCGCTGCTTGCGTTGCATCTTTAAAGACTGCCTTTTGTTCGTTGGAAAATGGTGTTGTTACGTAAATTTTCCCATCTCCGCCAATGTACCCCGCATCAAATGGCATCGAAGAGGTTGGTTTCTGACCAAGAAATGCAGTTGTATAGATTGGAACAACTTGCACACTGGAAAATAATTTTTGAACAGGTGAAGGATAACGGTGCAAATTGAGCGCAAGAATTTTTGAATCAATACGGCTTTGATTGATATTCGGGAGGCTTTCTCCCACCAGTTCTATCGTATAAATGCTTGTACTTGCATCCTCTGCCTGAATAGTATAGGAAAGGTTTGAAGTAAAATTATTGGAAGTAACATCAGATGTTTGAGCCATAGTTCCCACTTTTGCCACTGCCCTTTCCGACAATGAAAACGTAGCAATCAAATTAGTTCTTCCCACGCCTGCAGGTAAGGTACACAAAACCCGTTTGGTGGTTGGGTCAATTACTCCTGGGAGATCATACGGTAGTGAACCATTTCTGGATTTAAAAAAACCAAAAGTCAACAATTCCTTTTCTCTATTGGGTGCCCAAGTAATTGTGACGAGATAATTTATAGAACTGCCATCCTCTGCAGTAATCGTGTAGGTAACTGGATTCGCAAAATTATTTACTGTGACTTTATCTTGCTGTACAACCAAACCAACCTTGATACTTGATTTCGGGGAAATTGAAAAACTCGCTTTAAATGCGGCAAGGTCTGTCTTAAAAGGCACCATTACATGAACATTGGTTCCATTGATAATGCCAGTACAATCTGATACAAGATAAGGATTGTCGGCTTTGTTCAATCCAAAAGAAAGCAAATCCTTTGCCCCGCTTTTCCTGGTAACAGTAACAACAAAATCCTGTTTGGTTCCATCCTCAGCAATAACTGAATAAACAACTGGCACAACGAAACTAGTTATTGTAACTTTAGATTGCTGGACTATATCGCCAACCTTTACCGTAGCCTTGGGGGAGGTAGTGAACATCGCTTTCAACTGCGACAAATCAGCGGTAGATGAAACCAATAAACTAACCGAAGATCCAGCAATAACTCCGGTGCAATCTTCGTTTATGGAAGAGTTATCAGCTTTTAGGAATCCAAACGAAAGCAATGCCTTATCGGAACATACGATAGACACAGTGTAACTCTGTGACGTTCCATCTTCTGCGGTGATCGTATAGACTATTGAAGAAGTAAAATTGTTAACAGTCAATTTATCCTGTTGTACAACAGAGCCTACCTTAACCGTCGTCTTGGCTGAAACAGTGAACGTTGCCTTCAAAGCCGAAATTTCAAAGCCTGACGGAATGGAAACCAAAACATTATTGCCATTGATGGTCCCTATAAAATCCTGATATAGGAGTGGATTTTCAGCTTGATTAAATCCAAAAGTAAGGATTAACTTATCTGAACTTTTTTTAACCTCAATGACCGGATCGCCATTCTTACTGCATGAAAACAAAATAGCACCAACACAGATTGAACAAACAATTATGCCAATAACAAAGCTGAGATTGAGTCTGGATGTCTTGGTTGAATGTAACATGCTTTATGTTTATTGGTTAGGATATCTACTAACTGTGATCCTAAATTAAACATAAAGAATAAAACATCCAACCAATATGTTCAAAATTTTAACTACTTAGTAAACATTACTTGCACGTACCAGCAGGAATATATCAGCGGCTATAAAATTCTCTTTACCTTAATAATTTAAATTGTATATTTTATTTTCTAAAAATTTTGAAATTTAAAATAGTTCTTTACTTTTGCTAACAGTTTAAAATTAAAACAGTGATAACACTTACAAATTACAGGGGAAGCAATTGGCTTTGGCGCGACTTCAATGAAGATGCGTAAGCGGTATGCCTGTAATTCAACCGTAAAAGGGGATATGTCTGTTTACGCAGCATCTCCCCTTTCCTTTTTTAAATCAATGATTTAAACCCCATAAAAACTGAGAAAATGCAAAAGAAAATCTATCTCGACGAATCCGAAATGCCCAAACAGTGGTACAATCTTGCAGCAGACCTGGCCATGCTTCCTCCTCTTGGTCCAGACGGAAAACCAATTTCTCCCGAGATGTTGGCACCCGTTTTCCCCATGAATCTGATCGAACAGGAGGTAAGTACCGAACGATGGATCAGTATTCCGGAGGAAATACAGGATATGCTTAAAATTTGGAGGCCCAGTCCGCTGATCAGGGCTTTTGAACTGGAAAAGGCTCTAGGAACACCTGCAAAGATTTTTTACAAAAACGAAAGTGTCTCCCCGGCAGGAAGTCATAAGCCAAATACTGCAGTTGCCCAGGCCTGGTACAACAAACAGTTCGGCATCAAACGAATCACAACGGAGACTGGTGCGGGCCAGTGGGGAAGTGCCCTCTCTTTTGCCTGTGCATTGCTTGGTGGAATAGAATGCAAAGTATACATGGTAAAGGTCAGTTATGAGCAAAAGCCCTTCCGTCAGATCCTGATGAACACCTGGGGAGGAACCTGCGTAGCCAGTCCAAGTACAGAAACCGCTGCAGGGCGGGCAGTCCTTGCCGAGTTTCCGGATACACCGGGGAGTCTGGGAATTGCCATCTCTGAAGCAATCGAGGCTGCAGTAACCGACCCTACCGGGAAGACCCGTTACGGATTGGGTTCAGTTCTGAACCATGTAATGCTGCACCAGACAGTTATTGGACTTGAAGCCAAAAAGCAGTTGGCCAAAGTTGGCATCAAAAAACCGGATATTGTCATTGGTTGTTGCGGGGGTGGAAGCAATTTTGCCGGCCTTGCCTTCCCATTTATCCAGGATAAAATCAATGGGGATGAAATTGAAATCATTGGTGTTGAACCAGCCTCCTGTCCTACACTCACAAAAGGAACCTTTATGTACGACCACGGAGACATTGCCAGAATGACCCCGTTGTTGCCGATGTACAGTCTTGGGCATAACTTCATTCCGGCCCCTATCCATGCAGGTGGTTTACGTTACCATGGAATGTCTCCATTGGTAAGTGCTGCCGTGAGAGCCGGTTATGTCACTCCGATTGCCATCAACCAATCAGAATGTTTTGAAGCGGGAATGTTATTTGCCAAAACCGAAGGTATTGTACCTGCCCCTGAAACCACTCATGCCATCGCAGCAACCATTCGCGAGGCCAAGAAAGCAAAGGAGGAGGGAAAAGAGAAAACAATTATCTTCAACCTCTCCGGTCATGGATTGATGGACCTTGTGGGATATGACAAATACATGCGCGGACAGCTATCCGATTATGAAATGTCGGACAAGGAGATCAGCGACAATTTACACCAGATGGATGGTTATCCAAAACCGTAGGCAAGAATTTAGCACGAACCTTTCCAATGTTGTTGGTTACGTTCAAATAATGCACGTAATTGAGAAACTTTGGAAAGGTTCTAACATTTGCTCGTAAGTAAAAACATTGGGGATGTTTCTACATTCTGTCAGCTTCTTTCAACCTCGTCCACACGCGCAAGAAAATTCCTCTTTTCCCCATCTGTTACAAACGAAGCTTCAAAAGAGTGCTTCACCAATCGGACAATATCCTCCTTTGACAGATGAAGGGCATCGGCAACAGCGATATAGTTGTCATTCAGGTAACCCCCAAAATAAGCCGGATCATCGGAATTAACTGTCACCTTGATTCCCCGCTCGAGCATCTCCTTCAAGGGGTGATCAGTCATTTTTTGAATAACCTTTAGTTTGAGATTGGACAACGGACAGGAGGTCAGCGGAATTTCGTAAATACCCAATACATCCACGAGATCCGGATCTTCCAATGCGCTGTTTCCATGATCAATCCGGGAAGCCTTTAAGAGGTCCAGTGCACCCCAAATATACTCAGGCGGCCCCTCTTCTCCCGCATGGGCAACCGTAAGAAATCCCATCTCCAAAGCCTTTTCAAAGAGATCTGCAAACAAATCCGGGGGGAAATCCCTTTCAGAGGAGTCTAATCCCACCGCGGTAATCCAGCCCCTGAAAGGCTCCGCCTCCGCAAGGGTTTTGAACCCATCTTCAGGAGTCAGGTGCCGAAGGAAAGAGAGGATCAACCGGAAGGAAATTCCAAGTTTTTCGTACCCATCGGCCAGCGCCCGGTAGATTCCCCCTATGACCGCACTAAAAGGTACCCCCCTGGAGGTATGGGCTTGGGGATCAAACATGATCTCTGCATGAACGATGTTGTTTGCTTTCGCCTTTAGGAGATATGCCCAGGTAAGGTCATAAAAATCCTGCTCAAAAAGCAGGACAGAACACCCGGCATAATAGAGATCCAGAAAATCCTGAAGGTTTTCGAACTTGTACGCCTCACGCAAAGAGGCAACCGTTGCATATTTCAAGGTGACCCCATTTCTTTCGGCCAGTTGCACCATTAGCTCAGGTTCCAGCGTTCCTTCGATGTGCAGGTGCAATTCCGCTTTGGGCAAATCACAGATAAAGCTTTGAAGATCAGTCATTCAGTCAATAGTTTTTCTCCTGAATTTCAAAGTAGGCCTGAGGGTGCCCACAGACAGGACAATTCTGCGGAGCAGTGATTGCCTCATGCAGGAAGCCACATACGCGACATTTCCAAACGACCTTTTCTCCTCGTTTGAAAACCATGCCGGCTTCCAGATTGTTGTACAAGGTTCGGTAACGCTCTTCATGCGCCTTTTCAACCTTTGCAATCATCTTAAAGATTGCAGCAACCTGTTTATAACCCTCTTCTTCTGCAATGCGGGCAAATTCAGGATATAGTTCAGTCCACTCTTCGTTCTCACCATCTGCTGAGGCTTTTAGGTTGTCGAGGGTACTGCCAATAACTCCTGCAGGATAAGAGGCAGTTATTTCAACCATCCCTCCTTCCAGAAATTTAAAAAACTGTTTTGCGTGGGAACGCTCATTGAAAGAAGTCTCTTCAAATATGGCTGCAATCTGTTCAAGCCCCTCTTTCTTTGCCTGTTTCGCAAAGTAGTCGTAACGCATGTGGGCCTGTGATTCTCCTGCAAATGCTTTCAACAGATTTTGTTCTGTTTTTGAACCTTTAAGCGTTTTCATAATTCAGTTATTGAATATTTGTTTGACAATATGAATGAATCACAATATCAAATGATTTATGCTAAAGTTAAAGAAAATATCGAACCATGCAAAACGCAAATTACCCTATTCAGAAACAGCACCTACACCCCTTTGCAGCGGAAAATAACGCAGGGAAGGAGAAGCAATCGGTTCGCCCAATCCCAGATTCGGCCACATTGCATCTATCTTCCTGATAGTCTCGGGCGCTGAAACAACCGGATTGGGCCAGTCACGCTGAAATCCATCAGCTGGCCCCGTCTTGCGGGTACCATCTACGACAAGTTGGGAAAACGATTGAAAATCCGTTGCTTTGACAATTTTACAATCCCTTTTCGGATCTATGTTTCCGGTAACATACCAAACAACCTCCTGCAGACTATCCAGTGGCAAGGCCTTGTCCACCAACAAAATTAACTTCACCCTTTGGACACTCTTCACTTGTAGCAGCTGCGCGGTGAAGGAGGAAAGGCTGAAATCAACTCCCTTGTCCACCCCAAGTATCAGGATTGATATCCCCCTCTCCAGCAGGGAATAGTTAACAGAGTAGACCAACGGCACAGCCACTGAAATCTTATCAAAGTCACTGGGATCAGACAGGTTAACCTCCTGTTCCAATCCATCCAGTTCCTCAGGGAACTTCGTAGTGGCATCAATCCCCATCTTGGATCCAAAGGCAAATTTAGCGGAGGAGTGATCCAAAACATCCATCGGACCAGCTGAAAAGACAATATCCTGAACAGGATCAAAAGATTTACTTATTTGCCTGACAAAGCTTTCAAGGTTATCCCAGGGATTGGTCTGATCCGTCACAACCATGATCTTGTTGAACATCATCTGACCAGCACCCCACATGGCATTCATTGTTTTCAGTGCCTGTCCTGCATAACTTTTTTCAATGCGAGCCAGCGTGAGGTTATGGGCTACACCTTCCGGAGGAAGAAACAGGTCTTTCAATTCCGGAATCAACGTAAGCTTCATGGGTGACAAGAAAATCTTTTCGGTTGCCAGGCCGATATAGGCATCTTCCATAGGAGGAATCCCAACGATAGTAGCTGGATAGATCGCGTCCCTGCGATGCGTGATGCAGGTGACATGAAATTTAGGGTACCAGTCGGCCAGTGAATAGAATCCGGTATGATCTCCAAAAGGACCCTCCCAAACCAACTCTTCCGAAGGATCAATGTAGCCCTCCAGGATAAAATCAGCATCATCCGGTACCTCCAGGTCATTGGTCAGGCATTGGACTAGCTCTACCTTTTTCTTCCGCAGAAAACCTGCTAGCATGTATTCATCAATCTGGTCCGGGAGTGGTGCAGTTGCTGCATAGGTATAAGCAGGGTCACCTCCCAATACAACAGAAACAGGCATTCTTTGACCCAATTTTTTGTATCCCTGATAGTGCCGTGCCCCGGTTTTGTGTTTGTGCCAGTGCATCCCGGTAAGATCGGCTTCGAGGACCTGCATGCGGTACATCCCAACATTTCGGACACCCGTTTCAGGATCGCGTGTAACAACTCCGGGAAGGGTAATAAAGGGCCCTCCATCAGCAGGCCAGCAGGTCAATACAGGTAATAACGCCAAATCGGGGTGATTCAGTACAACTTCCTGGCACTTGCCCCTGCCCCGCTTCTTCTTTGGCATCCAGGATGAAATGCGGGAGAGCAAAGGCAGAAGTTTTAGTTTATCCAATAAATTTTCTGAAGGTCCTGCCAACTGTTTGAACAACAATTCCAGCTCCTTGCCAATGTCATCCAGGGAATGGTGCCCCAGAGCCAGGCACATCCTGTCTTTTGAGCCAAAAGCGTTGATAAGTAGAGGGAAGGAGGTTCCATTGTTTTCAAACAGAAGTGCCTTTCCCCCACTCGGACTTTTTGAAATACGGTCAGCGATTTCAGTAATTTCCAGAAAAGTATCCACCTTGTGGTCAATTCTAATCAGCTCATCTTTTTGCTCAAGTAGCAAGACGAAATCATTTAACCCATTGTAAGGCATACTAAAAACTTTGGTGTCAATCGAATTGGTGCGCAACTGGAAAAGGAGAAGCACAGCGTCAAACAGAGCCTTTAATAATTTATCTCTGTGCAACACTGTGCTTCCCCACGCAATAATTTGAAAATATAATAACCTAGATGCCAGCCTTTTGCTTAAAGAAATCCAATGTCTCGGAAGATGGTCTTTCCAACGGAAGATTGTACATTCTGTCCCAAACCAATTGAGCCAACACCCCGAGTGAACGGCTTACTCCAAACATCACCGTATAGAAGAAGTGTTCACTGATACCATAATGCATCAGCAAAGAACCGGAGAATGCATCCACGTTTGGCCATGGGTTCTTGATCTTGCCCAGTGACTGCAAAATTGGAGGTACGATATCGTAAAGAAGGTTGACGGTATCTACCAGGCTATCTTTTTCAACATACTTCTTGGCAAACAGTTGTTGGGCGGTAAAGCGCGGATCTGTTACCCTTAAAACTGCGTGACCATATCCTGGTACAACTTGGCCAGAGGAGATTGTTTTTCGAACATATGCTTCAATTTTGGCTCTCATTTCTGTTTCGTTCTCACTGACGCCAATCTCATCCTGCATTTCAAAGATCCAGTTGATCACCTCTTGGTTGGCATAACCGTGCAATGGACCTGCCAGCCCCAACATACCGGCTGCATAGGAGTAAAATGGATTACTCAGAGCTGAACCAACGAGATGAGTGGCATGTGCTGAGACATTGCCTCCTTCATGATCTGCATGAATCATCATGTACATCCTGAAAAGACGGTAAACCTCATCACTGTCATAACCCATCATGTGGGCGAAATTTGCAGCCCAGTCAAGGTTAGGATCCGGAGGTATAAACTTGCCATCCTTGTAATTTCTGCGGTAGATATAGGCCGCAATAACAGGAAGCGCAGCAATCAAATTCATCACATCTTCGAAGGTAGTATCCCAGTAATCATTCTTGTGCAACCCTTCCCTGTGTGCCTTCTGAAATTTTGACTCTGTTGCCATAGCCAGTATAGCTGTGCTGAATTGTGTCATCGGCTTACTGGTAAGTGGCATAGAGTCAAGTATCTGGAAAACGTGATCCGGAAGAACACTTCGTCTAACCCACTCCCGGCTCAGCGCATCCACCTCATCCTTGGTTGGAATTTCATTGAGCAGAAACAAGTAGAAGAGTCCTTCAGAAAGCGGTTCTCCTTCAGGCCTGACTTTGGGTAATTTCTGCTGAATTTCCGGGATTGTATAACCACGATAGGTGATTCCAGTATTTGGATCCAGCTTCGAAGTTACTGTCAGCAATCCGGTAATCCCCTTCATTCCGGTAAGAACCTGGTCAATGTTAACTGATTCCAGTACAGTTGTACCAAATTCACTGATCAAACGTTTAACGATAGGACGCTCTTCTTCGCCCTTCTTCAACAGTTTCTGTTTAATGTAATCCATAAAGAGTTTATTATGTTAGTTATCATTCTTTGTCAGCTCACAGCCATCTTCTCTCAGATATACTTCCCAAAGGTATTAACGATAAGCAGGTGAAAATTACACAAAAAATGAATCAATTTATATATTTATCTAACATTAGAGCTAAATATTTAATAATTCTCTTTTACGAATAGAATCACAAAATGTTAAAACAAAAGCCACCCAATTTGGGTGGCTTTTGCTAAAATTTAAAATCGCTGAAATTAGGAGGCCGCTTCTTCAGAAGCTGCTTCTACTTTCTTTGGCTCCTTGGCTGGAGTCTCGCTTTTCTTAGGTTTCCTGGCTCTGCGTTTCTTCGTTGTATCAGCCTTTGGCGTAGACAACATGTTTTCATTGTAGTCTACAAGCTCAATGATACACATTTCTGCATTGTCACCAATCCGGTTACCGGTTTTTAAAATGCGGGTATAACCACCCGGGCGATCCCCAATCTTCACAATAATATCGCGGAACAGTTCAGTTACAACTGTTTTACTTTTCAAATCACTAAATACTTCCCTTCTGTTGTGGGTGGTATCTTCTTTGGCCCGTGTAATCAGTGGTTCAACAAATACTCTCAACTCTTTGGCTTTTGCCAGTGTCGTGGCAATGCGCTTATGAAGCAAAAGAGAGTTGGCCATGTTGGATAGCATAGCTTTCCTGTGAGAGCTGGTCCTACCTAAATGATTAAAACCTTTTCTATGTCTCATTTCAATTATTCCTTGTCTAATTTATACTTACTGATATCCATCCCGAAGCTCAGGTTGAGATTGACCAAAAGATCATCCAGTTCAGTGAGGGATTTCTTGCCAAAATTCCTGAATTTCAACAGGTCGTTACGGTTGTAAGTGACCAGTTCTCCCAGTGTTTCCACATCAGCTGCCTTGAGGCAATTGAGTGCGCGAACCGATAGATCCAGGTCGACCAGTTTATTTTTCAGCAACTGACGCATGTGCAGAATCTCCTCATCAAACTCTTCATTGGCAAATTTCTCATCTGAATCGAGCGTAATTTTCTCGTCAGAGAAAAGCATAAAATGGTAAATCAAAATTTTAGCTGCTTCCTTCAGTGCATCTTTGGGGTGAATGGAACCATCGGTATGAATATCGATCACCAATTTTTCATAGTCAGTCTTCTGCTCAACCCGGTAATTCTCCACCGCATATTTCACATTTTTGATTGGAGTAAAGATTGAATCGATAGGGATCACACCAAACTCCTCATCCACTGGTTTGTTCTCAACGCCAGGAACATATCCGCGACCCTTCTCAATCGTCATTTCGATTTGGAGTTTCACGTCAGTCTCCATGTTGCAAATCAGCAAGTCTGTATTCAAAACACGAAAACCGGTGATAAAATTGTTGATATCTCCAGCCTTGAATTTATTCTGACCAAAAATGGTGACAGTCACCTTTTCGCTGTCAAAATCCTCTACCACCTTTTTGAAACGTATCTGTTTCAAATTAAGGATCATCTCCGTAACATCTTCAATCACACCCGGAATTGTAGAGAATTCATGCTCCACCCCTTCGATTTTAATCGTAGTGATGGCATATCCTTCCAAAGATGACAACAAGATTCTGCGTAATGCATTCCCGATGGTAATACCATAACCGGGTTCTAGCGGACGAAACTCGAATTTACCGATTTTCTCATCCGACTCAATCATGATCACCTTATCCGGCTTCTGGAAAGCTAAAATTGCCATAAACCTTATATTAATTATTTCGAATACAATTCGACGATTAATTGTTCCTTGATATTTTCAGGAATTTCCTCTCTTTCGGGGACATTCAAAAATTTACCAGATTTAGACTCTCCATTCCATTCCAACCAGGAGAAACTGCTGTGACGGCGGGAAGAAAGTGAATCATTGATAGCCACCAATGATTTGGATTTCTCGCGAACTGCAACAACCTCGCCGGGGCGAACTGTATAAGAGGGAATATTCACCACTTCACCATTGACGGTAATGTGCTTGTGAGATACCAATTGACGTGCACCTGCACGGCTGGGGGAAATTCCCAAACGGAAAACTACATTGTCCAAACGGCTCTCCAGCAACTGTAGAAGTACAGTACCGGTGATCCCTTTGTGTGAATGTGCTTTTTCGAACAAATTGCGGAACTGACGTTCCAAAACGCCATACATGTATTTCGCTTTTTGTTTCTCTTTCAACTGCGTACCATATTCTGATACTTTTTTACGGCGTTTGCTGTTGCCATGCATTCCCGGAGGAAAATTCTTATGCTCAAATGCTTTGTCCGGGCCATAAATTGGCTCACCGAACTTTCTAGCTATCTTTGATTTAGGACCTATGTATCTTGCCATCTTTTTTAATTTAATTTACTTTGGATTAGACACGACGACGTTTGGGAGGACGACAACCGTTATGAGGCATTGGGGTAACATCGACGATCTCAGTCACCTGGATACCAACATTAGCGATAGCACGAATAGCAGATTCGCGGCCGTTCCCCGGTCCCTTGACATAAACTTTCACCTTGCGTAAGCCAAGATCAAAAGCTGTTTTTGCACACTCCTCAGAAGCAGTTTGAGCCGCATAGGGAGTATTTTTCTTTGAGCCACGGAAGCCTTTTTTCCCGGCGGATGACCAGGAGATCACCTCCCCATTGTTGTTGGTCATCGAAATGATAATATTATTAAAAGAAGAGGTAACGTGAGCCTGTCCGACAGCCTCTACATTGACCACTCTTTTCTTAGATATTCCAGTCTTTTTTGCCATCTCTACTTATTCTTATTTAGTAGCTTTCTTCTTATTTGCAACTGTCTTCTTTTTACCTTTACGCGTGCGGGCATTGTTTTTGGTACTTTGTCCACGCACTGGAAGGCCTAAACGATGACGAATTCCACGATAACAACCGATGTCCATCAAACGCTTGATGCTCATCTGGTTCTCAGAGCGCAGTTCACCCTCGACTTTAAAACCATCGGTAATCACCTTACGAATTGCGCTAAATTGATCGTCATTCCATTCATTGACTTTGATGTCCTTGTCGACACCTGCCTTTTCCAGAATTTCAACTGAGCGGCTGCGGCCAATTCCAAAAATATAAGTCAAGGCGATTTCGCCTCTTTTGTTATTTGGTATGTCTACACCAACTATTCGAGCCATAATCTTATATTGATTAAAAAATCGTTATAAATTTAACATTTTTAACCCTGACGTTGTTTGAACTTCGGGTTTTTTTTGTTTATCACGTAGAGACGTCCCTTACGGCTTACAATCTTGCACTCCGCACTACGTTTCTTAATGGATGCCCTTACTTTCATTTTTCTACTTTTTAATTTTTGTATCTGAAAGAGATTCTTCCTTTACTAAGGTCATAGGGTGACATTTCGACCTTTACTTTGTCGCCAGGCAGAATTTTTATGTAGTGCATGCGCATCTTGCCCGATATATGGGCCGTAATCACATGACCGTTTTGTAATTCAACCCGGAACATTGCATTGGACAATGCTTCAATAATTGTTCCGTCTTGTTCAATAAATGATTGCTTTGACATAGAAACTAATACTTCTGCATTACTATTGAAAATCAAACTATTACCCAAACTGCTCCGAAGAGCAACCTTATTCATTCCATCAATTGACAGGTTCCCGAAGTATCTCCCTTCCCTCTTCCCTTCCAACACCCTTTCGGGTGGTCTTTTCATTGCCGCGCTTATTCCCCACTCGTAAAAAGATGAAGAATAATCATAAAAAAACGGAGGTGATCAATTTTTTCAGGTCGGCAAAGATACTGAAAAGAAAAAAAAGAACCAACACTCTTTTCTGGAAACAGGTAAACTTCTGAAAAATGATTAGAACGTACCGGTTAACAACCCTGAAGGGTTTCTTCCGATGTATGATGATGCTGTACAGCTAACTTGCCAGGATAAAAAATACTCCCCACAAATGGTTGGACGATCCAACCAATCTTACATATTCACTCCGGCCGTACGACCCTTGATCCGTCCGGATTTAAGCAATCCATCGTAGTGACGCATCAAAAGATGACTCTCAATCTGTTGCAAGGTGTCGAGAATTACTCCCACCAAAATCAACAAAGAGGTGCCACCAAAGAAGTGCGCAAACTGCGAATTGATGCCCAATACCATGGCAAATGCAGGCAAGATGGTGATCAATCCAAGGAAGATCGAACCAGGCAAGGTGATCCTCGACATGATGGTGTCGATGTACTCTGCCGTTCTCTTTCCTGGTTTGATACCCGGAATAAATCCACCATTTTTCTTCATATCCTCAGCCATTTGGTTGGGATTGATGGTAATGGCGGTATAGAAATAGGTAAAGACAATTACCATCAGGAACATTACAAAATTGTACCAGAAACCGGTATAATCCGAAAATGATGCGAACATGTTACCAAGTGTCTCTGATGAAAAGAGACCAGCCATGGTTGCAGGGATGAACATGATTGCCTGGGCAAAAATGATCGGCATAACCCCAGCCGCATTAACTTTCAAAGGAATGTACTGACGGACACCGCCATACTGACGATTGCCGACAATTCTCTTGGCATATTGTACCGGAACTTTCCGGGTCCCCTGCACCAACAATATGGTACTGGCAATGACCAAAAGGAAGACAACCAACTCTACGATCATCATGATAAAACCGCGACCTTGTTCTGCCATTCGGCTCACAAACTCCTGCGCAAGTGACTGTGGCAGACGTGCGATAATACCAATCATAATAATCAGGGAAATACCATTGCCAATACCTTTGTCCGTGATTCGCTCTCCAAGCCACATGATAAACATGGAACCAGCAGCGAGAACAATGGTTGCACTGATATTGAAGGTGAAAGGATCTACCAAAAATGCCTGTTCAGGTAGTTGATACCTCAGGTTGGCCAAATAAGCCCAACCCTGGAAGACCAAGATCACCACAGTCAGGTAACGTGTCATCTGGTTGATTTTTCTTCTTCCGGATTCTCCCTCTTTCTGCAAACGCTGAATGTAAGGAACCGCAAAACCTAACAACTGGATAACGATCGAAGCACTGATGTAGGGCATGATACCCAATGCAAAAATAGATGCATTGGAAAAAGCACCTCCTGAGAACATATTCAGCAGCCCAAGAATCCCATCGGATGTCTGACTTTGTAAAGCTTCGAAATTAGCCGGATCTGGATCGATACCGGGTAAAATAACAAAGGATCCGAAACGGTAAACCATCAGGAACAACAGTGTCACACCCAATCGGGACCTTAAATCCTCTATTTTATAAATGTTCTTAAGCGTTTCGATCAACTTTTTCATCAGAATCAGATTAATTCAGTAGTACCTTCCAATTTTTCAATGGCCTCTTTCGCTGTTTTGGAGAATGCGTGCGCTTTTACGTCCAGTTTGCTTTTCAATTCACCTTTGGCCAGGATCTTGACTCTGTCATTTTTACTGACAAATCCAGCATCCAAAAATGTTTGAAAATCCATGGTTGTAATGGCCAATTCTTCAGCAAGCTGTTGCAGGGTGCTGAGATTGATAGCCTTGTATTCAACACGATTGATATTCTTGAAGCCAAACTTCGGTACAAGTCGTTGCAAAGGCATTTGACCGCCCTGAAATCCCTTTTTAGAGGAATAGCCTGAGCGGGATTTCGCTCCCTTGTGACCACGTGTGGATGTACCACCATGGCCAGAACCTTGTCCGCGGCCAATCCGTTTCTCTTTCTTGACAGAACCTGCAGCAGGTTTTAAGTTATTTAATTCCATTTCTTAAGAAATATTATTCGTTAACCTCTTCAACTTTCACCAAGTGTTGAAGTTTTCTAACCATTCCCAGAATCTCGGGTGTTGACTCATGAATCTTTGGTTGATTCAATTTGTGTAGTCCGAGCGCATCAATAATTTTCTTTTGAGCTTTGGATGCGCCAATCTTGCTCTTAAACTGTGTAATACGAATTTTCATAATTTACTTTAGATTTATCCGTTAAACACTTTGTCCAGGGCCACTCCACGATGTTCGGCAACGGTATAAGCATCTCTCAGTTCGATCAATGCTTCAAAAGTAGCCTTTACAAGGTTGTGCGGATTGGATGAGCCTTTGGATTTGGCAAGGATATCATGGATCCCAACACTTTCAAGTACGGCGCGCATGGCACCTCCGGCTTTTACCCCGGTACCTGAAGAGGCAGGTTTCAACAATACATTGGCACCACCAAATTTAGCGGTTTGTTCGTGTGGAACTGTTCCGTGAATGATGGGAACTTTTACGAGATTTTTCTTGGCTGCATCCACGCCTTTGGCGATGGCTGCAGTAACCTCACTGGCTTTTCCAAGACCCCAGCCAACAATGCCATCTTCGTTTCCTACGACGACGATTGCCGAAAAGCTGAAAGTTCTACCTCCTTTGGTGACCTTGGTGACCCGGTTGATTGCCACTAACCTGTCCTTAAGCTCGAGATCGCTGGTTTTTACTTTTTTAATATTTTTCGCCATAACGGTTATATTTTTAAACCTCCTTCACGTGCAGCTTCAGCAACTGCTTTAACTCGTCCATGATATAAGTTGCCACCACGATCGAAACTGGCGGCTGTGATTCCGGCAGCAAGTGCCTTTTCTGCAGCCAATTTCCCAACAAGGGCAGCTATTTCAGTTTTGGTTCCGGCTTGAGAAGCGATTTCTTTGTTTAATGAAGAAACTGCCAACAAGGTTTTTCCCGCTACATCGTCAACAAACTGAACAGAAATCTGTTTGTTGCTGCGAAAGATACTCATGCGAGGAACCTCTGAGGAACCGGAAACAACTTTCCGGATTCTCATGCGAATTCTATCTCTTCTTTGAATTTTTGTGAGAGCCATAACTAAAAATCATTTATTTTTTAGAAGCCGATTTACCAGCTTTGCGACGCAATACTTCGCCAACAAATTTAACACCCTTGCCTTTGTAAGGTTCCGGCATTCTGAATGACCTGATTTTTGCGGCAACATGTCCGATCAGCTGCTTGTCAGCACACTTCAGTGTAATAATCGGATTAGCGCGTTTTTCAGTAACAGCTATTACGGTAACCTCTTTCGGCAATTGCAGGTAAGTATGGTGCGAGTGTCCAAGAACAAGATCCAAGATCTGCTCCTGAGATTCAGCGCGGTAACCAACACCAACCAATTCGAGTTTCACTTCATAACCTTTCGATACACCCTGAACCATATTGTTCAGCAGTGAGCGGTACAAGCCGTGCATGGCACGGTGACGTTTCTGATCAGTAGGACGTTTGACCAAAATTTGATTGCCTTCAACCACAACTTCGATCTCTTTGTCTACTTTCTGAGTTAAGCTACCCAGCGCTCCTTTGACGGTGACAAGATTTTCACTGTCTACGTTCAATGTAACTCCGGCGGGTAAATCAATGGGAAGTTTTCCAATCCTTGACATAATAATCCTCCTTTATTAATAAACGTAACAAATAATTTCACCACCTACATTCAACTCCTTTGCCTCTTTGTCGGTAATTACACCCTTGGAGGTTGAGATGATTGCTATACCCAAACCGTTCAATACCCTTGGTACATCTTCAATTCCGCAGTAGCGGCGAAGTCCTGGTTTAGAGACGCGCTTTAGATTTTTGATTGCCGGTGTACCATCAGCAGGATGGTATTTCAAGGCAATTTTGATACTTCCCTGGTAGTTGACTTCTTCGTCGAACTTGTAATTGAGTATATACCCTTTTTCTTTCAGAATTCTGGTAATCTCTTTTTTAATGTTTGACGCAGGGATTTCCACGACTTTATGTTTTGCTTTGATAGCATTTCTGAGTCGGGTCAAGTAATCTGCAATAGGATCTGTCATCTTTGCAATAATTTAAACGATTACCAACTTGCTTTTTTAACTCCGGGTATTAGGCCACTGGAGGCCATTTCCCGGAACTGAATTCTGGAAATACCAAACTGGCGCATGTATCCTTTCGGACGACCGGTCAGTTTGCAACGATTGTGCAGGCGAATTTTTGCCGAATTCTTGGGCAGCAGGCTCATACCGATGTAATCACCTTCCGCTTTCAATCTGGCGCGTTTTTCTGCAAACCTTTCAACGAGTTTCGCACGCTTCACTTCGCGGGCTTTCATTGATTCTTTAGCCATATCTTTTAGTTCTTTTTTGCGTTCTTGAACGGTAAACCAAAACTTTTCAGTAGTGCATATCCCTCTTCGTCGTTCTTTGCAGTCGTAACGAAGGTAATGTTGTAACCGTTCATTTTGGTTACCTTGTCCATTACAATTTCGGGAAAGATAATCTGCTCGGTAACACCGAGTGTGTAGTTGCCACTACCGTCGAATTTATCGGCGATGCCTTTGAAGTCGCGGATGCGGGGAAGCGCAATAGAGACCAAACGATCCAAAAATTCATACATACGGTCGCTGCGCAGGGTGACCCTTACACCGATCGGCATTTTCTTACGAAGTTTGAAGTTGGCAATGTCCTTGCGGGAGATGGTAGATACAGGTTTCTGTCCACTGATGGCTGTAAGCTCTTCGATGGCCACTTCCATAATCTTTTTGTCAGCGATGGCAGAACCAAGACCCTGGTTGATAATGATTTTCTCAAGTACAGGAACCTGCATGACAGATTTGTAGTTAAACTCCTTCTGTAAGGCCGGAACAATCTCCTCCTTGTATTTTTGCTTAAAAGTAGGTGTGTATCCCATTACTTGATCTCCTCTCCTGATTTTTTTGAATACCTTACTAATTTCCCGTTCTTATCGAGCTTGCGCCCGATTCGGGTAGGTTTCCCTGTTTTAGGATCCTTCAGCATCAAATTTGAAACGTGAATAGACGCCTCTTGTTTGATGATTCCTCCCTGAGGGTGCTTGGAGTTGGGCTTTGTATGTTTAGATACAAGGTTAACCCCTTCTACGATAGCACGATCCTTTTCTCTGACCACTTCAAGTACTTTCCCTTCGGAGCCTCTTGAATTGCCGGAGATTACGACGACCGTGTCTCCTTTCTTTACATGTAATTTTTTCTGCATGGTCTGATTAATATTAAAGTACTTCAGGTGCTAGAGAGACAATTTTCATGTAGTTGTCACGCAACTCCCGGGCAACTGGCCCAAAAATACGTGTTCCTCGCATCTCACCAGCAGCATTAAGCAGCACGACGGCGTTATCATCAAAACGGATGTAAGAACCGTCGCTGCGACGTACTTCCTTGGAGGTACGTACAACGACCGCTTTTGAAACCGATCCCTTTTTGGTATCGCTGCCTGGCAGTGCGGTTTTAACAGTCACGACAACTTTGTCTCCAACAGAGGCATAACGTTTCTTTGTTCCACCCAGAACCCGGATGACCAAAGCCGTTTTAGCGCCACTGTTATCTGCGACTGTACAACGTGATTCTTGCTGTAACATATTACTTCGCTCTTTCTAAGATTTTAACTAATCTCCACCCTTTCTGTTTGGAAAGAGGGCGGGTTTCCATAATTAAGACGGTGTCGCCGATGCTGCACTCGTTCTTCTCATCGTGGGCATAGAACTTGGTAGTTCTGTTCACGAATTTACCGTAGATCGGGTGTTTCTCTTTTCCTTTCTCAGCAACCACAATGGTTTTCTCCATTTTGTTGCTGACCACCACTCCGATACGCTCTTTACGAAGATTTCTGGTTTCCATAGTCATCATTTGTTTTCGATTTGACGTTTGCGTATTTCGGTATTCAGACGAGCGATGTTTTTGCGGGCGAACCGTATTTTCATCGGATTGTCAAGAGGGTTAACGCTGTGATTTAACTGCATGCGTACCAACTCTTCGTTCCCGTTTACTATTTTTTCCGTGATTTCAGCTGTTGTAAGCTCTTTGATTTCTGACGTTTTCATTACTCAATGGTTGAAGTTTCTACAAAATCGCGTCGTACAACAAACTTAGTACTCACTGGAAATTTCTGTGCTCCCAGGCGCAGAGCCTCTTTAGCCAGATCAAAAGGAACCCCTTCGATCTCGATTAGTATGCGGCCGGGAGTTACTGTTGCAACAAAACCCTCCGGTGCACCTTTCCCCTTACCCATCCGAACCTCGGCTGGCTTCTTGGTAATTGGCTTATCCGGAAAAATTCTGATCCAAATTTGTCCTTGACGCTGCATGTGACGCGTTACTGCAACACGGGCTGCCTCAATCTGGCGACCGGTGATCCATGCAGTTTCCAAGCTTTTTATGGCAAAAGATCCAAACGATAATTGGCTACCGCGTTGTGCGTTACCTTTTAGTTTGCCCTTCTGAACTCTTCTAAATTTTACTTTCTTTGGCTGTAACATCTTGTTTCGCTTTGTCGATGGTTACTTCTTACGTTTTCTGAAGCCGCCTTTGCCACCAGCCGGTGGAGTTGGACGGGCATTAGAGCTGCGTGTCTGCTGAGCCTGGCCTACATTCGGTGAAAGATCACGTTTGCCGTAAATCTCACCCCTGCAGATCCAAACCTTGATACCGATCAAGCCGGTCTTGGTCAAAGCTTCAGCCAATGCGTAGTCTATATCAGCTCTTAACGTATGCAAAGGAGTTCTTCCCTCTTTGTACATTTCTGAACGGGCCATTTCAGCACCGTTTAAACGACCGGAGCACAATACTTTGATTCCCTCTGCACCCATACGCATGGTTGCTGCGATGGCCATCTTCGTAGCACGGCGGTAGGCAATCTTGCCTTCTACCTGGCGTGCGATGTTGTTGGCAACAATCTGAGCATCCAGTTCTGGACGTTTGATTTCAAAGATATTGATCTGAACCTCCTTCTTGGTGATCTTTTTCAACTCCTCCTTGAGTTTGTCTACTTCCTGACCACCTTTACCTATAATAATACCGGGTCTGGAAGTCTGAACAGTTATGGTGATCAGTTTCAAGGTACGTTCAATGATTATCTTTGAAATACTCGCCTTTGCAAGACGTGCATTCAGATAAGCCCTGATCTTGTGATCCTCGATTAGTTTATCACCGTAATTGTTGCCTCCGAACCAGTTGGAATCCCATCCTCTGATGATTCCAAGCCTATTAGAAATCGGATTTACTTTTTGTCCCATATTATTATTTCGTATTTTCTTCTACAACATTTTTACTTGCCAGACGGACAGTCACGTGGTTTGAACGCTTTCTGATACGGTGTCCTCTTCCTTGCGGAGCCGGACGGAGACGTTTCAGCATGCGAGCCGAATCCACAAAAACTTCCTGCACGTATAGGTTGCTTTCTTCAAGTCTAACCCCTTCATTCTTTGCCTGCCAATTGGCAACCGCCGACAAAAGGAGTTTTTCTACTCTGCGTGATGCCTCTTTGGAAGAGAACTTCAACACGTCGAGTGCACGATTTACCGCCATTCCACGAATCATATCGGTAACAAGGCGCATCTTACGCGGCGAAGTGGGACAGTCGCGCAAAACAGCTTGACATCTCTGTTTATTTGCTTCGTTGAGCAATTCAGCGCTTTGCTTTTTTCTAGAACCCATCTTGGTACTTTTTACTTCTATTATACATATCCGCGTTCATGGCTTATTTCTTCTTGTTGCCACCATGACCTCTGAAGGTGCGGGTAGGAGAAAACTCACCCAGTTTGTGTCCAACCATGTTCTCAGTTACATAAACCGGAATAAATTTATTCCCGTTGTGAACTGCAATGGTATGTCCTACAAAATCAGGCGAAATCATTGAATGTCTTGCCCACGTTTTTACGATCGACTTCTTTGCTGATTCGTTGAGAACCAACACTTTTTTCTCCAACTTAAAGTCGATGAAAGGGCCTTTTTTTAACGAACGACTCATAATCTACTCAGTTTTTTTAGCGATTACTTTTTCCTACGTTCAATAATATACTTGGTCGAAGCTTTTTTCTTCGAGCGGGTCTTGTAACCCTTCGCAAGCAACCCTTTACGTGAACGCGGATGTCCACCGGATGCACGTCCTTCACCACCACCCATAGGGTGATCCACAGGGTTCATGGCTACACCACGAACACGGGGACGACGCCCCAACCAGCGGCTTCGACCGGCTTTGCCTGATCTTTCAAGGGCATGATCGGCGTTTCCTACGGTACCTACTGTTGCACGACATGCAACCAGTACCATGCGGGACTCGCCTGAGGGGAGTTTAATGATTGCGTACCTTCCTTCACGCGAAGTGAGTTGTGCATAGGTTCCGGCCGAGCGAGCCATAATACCGCCCTGACCAGGATGCAACTCAATGTTGTGAACGATTGTACCAAGAGGTATTTTTCCAAGAGGTAGCGAATTACCGATCTCAGGAGCCACTTCATTTCCACTAACAACCGTCTGGCCTACTACGAGACCATTCGGAGCCAGCATGTAGCGCTTCTCTCCATCGGCATATACCAAGAGTGCGATACGAGCCGTACGATTTGGATCATACTGGATCGAATCAACGCGTGCAGGAATGTTGTCCTTCTCACGGACAAAATCAATTACACGGTATTTTCTCTTGTGCCCGCCACCTATATACCTCATTGTCATTACACCGCTGGTATTTCTACCACCGGTACTCTTCATGGGCCTTAACAATGATTTTTCAGGTGTATTGCCAGTTGTAATTGAGTCAAAAGTACCAATCACTTTGTGCCTTTGACCCGGAGTTACAGGTTTTAACTTTCTAACTGCCATTTTTTACTTAGATATTGCTGTAAAAATCAATATTCTCTCCTTTGTTCAACGTGACAACTGCTTTTTTATAAGCATTCGTACGTCCGGTAATCACCCCACTTTTGGTAAAACGGGATTTCAATTTACCGGCATATACCATCGTGTTGACAGAAACTACTTTAACGCCATAGATATCTTCCACGGCCTTTTTGATCTGATGCTTATCTGCCTTCTTATCTACCATGAAACCGTAGCGGTTTAACTTCTCCGCTTGGGCATTCATTTTCTCGGTTACGATAGGGCGAATCAAAATTTCAACCATTTTCTTACGCGTTAATCTTAAATAATTCCTCCAATTTAGCTACAGAACTCTCTGCTAAAACTATTTTTTTAGCTCTCATAATTTTGTAAGTACATAATTCTGAGGTAGTTACAACTTCGAGGTTCTGTAAATTTCTGGTTGACAAATATATGTTTTTATTTGCTTCCGATAACACTATCAAAGAATTTTTATCACTGATCTTCAAATTATTTTGAAGTGTGATCAATTCCTTTGTTTTGGGCATGTCAATTGAAAAGTCCTCAAGAATTAGAATATCACTGCCTTGCGCTTTGTAGGTTAGGGCAGATCTGCGTGCCAGCTCTTTGAGTTTCTTGTTCAATTTGAAACCATAATTCCTAGGACGTGGTCCGAACATACGGCCCCCACCACGGATGGTACCTGATTTGATACTTCCCGCACGGGCTCCACCGGTTCCTTTTTGCTTTTTCAGCTTTCTGGTTGACCCGGATACTTCTCCGCGTTCCTTGCTCTTATGGGTACCCTGACGTTGATTGGCCAGATATTGCTTCACGTCGAGATAAATCGCGTGATCGTTAGGTTCCACCGAATAGATGCTGTCGTTCAGCTCTACTTTTCTTCCGGTCTCTTCACCTGCTCTGTTTAAAACTGCGATTTCCATTACTTCAAGATAATTAAGTATGAATCTTTGGCTCCGGGGACAGAACCTTTAACAATTAAAAGATTGTTCTCCGGAATAACTTTCAACACCTGAAGGTTTTGAACAGTTATAGTTTTTCCACCGTCACGACCTGCCATACGCATTCCTTTGAATACGCGGGAAGGATAGGAAGAGGCACCGATAGAACCTGGTGCGCGCAAGCGGTTGTGCTGGCCGTGTGTGCTCTGTCCGACACCGCCGAAGCCGTGACGTTTCACAACACCCTGGAACCCGCGTCCCTTTGATACACCTGAAATGTCGATGAATGTATCCGCTTCGAGCAGGTCAACTGTAATGACATCCCCTAACTTTACATCGCTTCCAAATCCATCAAATTCTACCACTTTTCTCTTAGGAGTAGTACCGGCCTTTTTGTAGTGGCCGATTTCTGCTTTCGTCGCATGCTTCTCTTTTTTGTCAACAAACCCCAGTTGTACCGCTTCGTAACCATCGGTCTCGAGCGTACGGATCTGGGTGACAATGCATGGACCAGCCTCAATCACAGTGCATGGGATGTTTTTCCCCTCAACACTGAATACGGAAGTCATTCCGATTTTTTTTCCAATTAATCCTGGCATTTTTTCTACTTGTTAAGCAGTTTATCAAACTTTAATTTCAACTTCAACGCCACTGGGCAACTCCAGCTTCATCAAGGCATCGATAGTCTTCGCGGTTGAACTGTAAATGTCGATCAATCTCTTGTAAGAGGACAACTCGAACTGCTCCCTCGATTTTTTATTTACGAAGGTAGATCTCAATACGGTGAAAATACGACGGTGTGTTGGCAGCGGAATTGGTCCGCTAACGATGGCACCTGTGGATTTAACCGTTTTTACAATCTTCTCAGCTGACTTGTCAACCAGATTGTGATCGTACGATTTCAGTTTAATTCTGATTTTTTGACTCATGATAAGAACGTATTTAGTGTTATAACAACTCTACTTTTCCTTTGACATTCTCAAGTACTGCGATGGCAATGTTCTTGGGAACCTCTGAATAATGTGAAAATTCCATCGTGGAGGTTGCCCGGCCGGAAGAGAGGGTACGCAAGGTCGTTACATATCCAAACTGCTCGGAAAGCGGAACCAGTGCCTTGATGACACGGGCACCAAACTTGGCATCCATGCTCTCAACATGCCCACGACGACGGTTCAGGTCGCCAACAATATCCCCCATGTAATCATCCGGTGTAACAACTTCTACCTTCATGATGGGCTCCAGCAAAACGGGTTTTGCTTTGGATGCCGCACTTCTGAAAGCTTGCTTGGCGCACAACTCGAAAGAGAGTGCATCGGAGTCAACAGGGTGGAAGGAACCGTCGACCAATACCACCTTAAGATTTTCAATTTTGTATCCGGCCAATGGACCATTGTTCATGGCCTCTTTAAAGCCCTTCTCGATGGATGGAATGTATTCACGGGGAATGGTACCACCTTTGATCTGGTCGACAAATTGAAGACCAGTTTTACCCTCGTCAATTGGGCCAATGTGAACAGAGATGTCGGCAAATTTACCGCGACCACCGGTCTGCTTCTTGAATACTTCCCGCAGATTAACCTCTTTGGTTATGGTCTCTTTGTAAGACACCTGAGGAGCACCCTGGTTGCATTCTACTTTGAACTCCCGCTTCAAACGGTCGACGATGATCTCCAAATGGAGCTCACCCATCCCACGGATGATGGTTTGTCCGCTATCCTGGTCGGTATTCACCTGGAAGGTAGGATCCTCTTCGGAGAGTTTCACCAGACCGTTTGACAACTTGTCGAGGTCTTTCTGGGTCTTTGGCTCAATCGCGATACCAATTACCGGTTCCGGGAAGGTCATAGACTCGAGAACGATTGGATCTTCCAATGAACAGAGGGTATCCCCGGTACGGATGTCCTTGAAACCAACGGCGGCACAGATGTCGCCTGCTTCAATCACGTCACGGGGTTGTTGTTTGTTGGAGTGCATCTGGAAGAGACGGGAAATCCGCTCTTTCTTTCCGGTACGGGTATTGAGGACATAAGAGCCTGCATCAATTTTCCCGGAATAGACACGTATGAAGCACAAACGACCTACGTAAGGGTCTGTGGCAATTTTAAAAGCAAGTGCTGAAAGTGGCTCACCAACATCCGGTTTCCGCTCAACCTCTTCGCCTGTATCCGGGTTGGTTCCTACAATAGAGGCAACATCCAACGGATTTGGCAAGTAGGCACAAACAGCATCCAAAAGTGTCTGAACTCCTTTGTTTTTGAAAGCTGAGCCGCAAAGCATCGGGATGATAACACCTGAAAGGGTGGCCTTGCGAATGACATGCTTCAATTCGTCCACCGTAATGCTGTTGGGATCTTCGAAGAATTTCTCCATCAAAGTCTCATCCTGCTCGGCAACCGATTCCACCAATTTCTCACGCCATTCAATGGCAAGTTCCATCAGGTCGGCAGGAATCTCTTCTACCGAATAATCAGCTCCCATGGTTTCGTCGTGCCAAACAACTGATTTCATGGCTACCAGGTCAATCACCCCCTTGAAACGCTCTTCTGCGCCAATTGGGATCTGAATCGGAACCGGATTGGCCCCCAGTTTTTCCTTGATGTCGTTGTAAACATTGAAAAAATCGGCACCTGCACGGTCCATCTTGTTGATGAAGGCAATCTTTGGCACTCCATATTTGTCGGCCTGACGCCAAACAGTTTCTGATTGGGCTTCTACCCCTCCCACGGCACAAAAGGTTGCAACCGCACCGTCAAGAACCCTCAACGAACGTTCCACCTCCACTGTAAAGTCGACGTGGCCCGGAGTATCAATGATATTGATCTGATGAACAATATCCTGGTATGTCCATTCAGTAAATGTCGCAGCAGAAGTAATGGTAATTCCACGCTCCTGCTCCTGTTCCATCCAGTCCATCGTTGCTGCACCATCGTGAACTTCACCGATCCGGTGAACTTTCCCCGTGTAAAACAGAATCCGCTCTGAAGTGGTTGTTTTACCGGCATCGATGTGCGCCATGATCCCGATATTTCTGGTATTTGTAAGGTCCCTTTTCGCCATTATAAATTTGTCGTACAATAAACTAAACTAAACTATCTGAAAAAATCCGGTTAGAACCGGAAATGCGCAAACGCACGGTTTGCTTCTGCCATTCTGTGTGTATCTTCTTTTTTCTTGAATGCTCCACCCTCCTCGTTGTAAGCAGCCAGTGTCTCAGCGGCTAATTTCTCTGCCATTGAGTGACCTGAACGCTTTTTGGAGAAGATGATAAGGTTACGCATGGAGATCGCCACTTTTCTTTCCGGACGGATTTCCATCGGAACCTGAAAGTTGGCACCACCCACACGCCTACTCTTAACCTCAACCTGCGGAGTAATGTTGATCAATGCCTTTTTCCATACGTCAAGTGCAGACAACTCATTGTCTTTCATCTTTTTCTCAACGATATCAAGGGCATCGTAAATGATTTTGAATGCGATGGACTTCTTTCCATCAAACATCAGACTGTTCACGAAGCGAGTAACGAGAACGTCATTGAATTTTGGATCGGGAAGAATGATCCGCTTTTTTGGTTTTGTCTTTCTCATCTTAGTTACAAATTGTTTGTGTTATTCGAATCGGTTGTTGTTTAGCCTTCAGTTATACAGCCTGTTCCAGACAAGCCCTTACTCAACCAAACCTCCAAACTAATAACTAATGTTTCTTTTTAATTATTTCTTCTTTTTTGTTGCTGCAGCTACTTGTCCTGGTTTTGGGCGCTTTGCGCCATACTTAGAACGACGTTGCTTGCGACCTTCCACACCTGCGGTATCGAGTGCACCACGAATTAAATGGTAACGAACACCGGGAAGATCTTTTACACGACCACCACGAACGAGTACAATGGAGTGCTCCTGCAAATTGTGTCCTTCTCCCGGAATATAGGCATTCACCTCTTTGCCATTGGTAAGCCTTACCCTGGCAACCTTCCGCATGGCGGAATTCGGCTTTTTAGGCGTTGTCGTGTATACACGTACACACACGCCTCTACGCTGCGGGCAAGAGTTCAATGCCGGAGACTTGCTTTTGTCTTCGATATTTACCCTTCCTTTACGTACTAACTGTTGAATAGTAGGCATAAACGTTTTTTAATTTTTAATAAAAAATACACACATAATTAACCCGGGGAAATCTCGCAATTCCCCGTAGGTTCTGCAATCTAGCACTTTATTACCATGCAAAACCTCTCCAAAATGGACTGCAAAAGTACACATTTCTTTGGAAAACACACTACAACACTAAAAAAAAAGTGATTTTCAGCCGGATTGGGCGATGCCCCTCAGCTGACAGCGAAACACCGGCACGAAAACAACCGGTTATTAAAAAATTTTAACACCAATCCCCTCTTACCTCATGGATGTTTGTAGGGCCCACGGTATTCCCTTTTCATCCACATGGAGGCAGCCTTGTTCCCTGTTATCTCATTTTTGGTGCTGTCCCATTGAACCAGGGAATTGGAATCCAATGCGATCATTGCCAGCTGAACCGTAGCTGTAGACTGAAATGCATCCTCGGGAGTACATCTGAGGATATGCTTCTCTCTGGTCCGGACTGCCTTCAGAAAGTTTTCCATGTGATTTTCCTGCATGGCTACATTCTGAATGACCATCTCTTCGGGTTTCGTATCTTTCCCGGTAGGGTAAAGAATTATTTTCGAGTCATTTGTAAATAAGGTCCCCTTTTCTCCATGAAAAAAGATGCCATTGTTAAACTCTTTCACAGGATCACCGGTCCCCCAAAGCCGGTGTTGCCAAACCACCGGAGCTTTCCTGAAGGCCATGTTCGCTGTCAGGGTGTCTGGAGTGGTTATTTTATTTTTCCATTCATGGATTCCTCCACGGGTATAGAACTCTGTAGGCATGGTTTCATCCATGATCAGCCGAATTCCATCAATCAGATGAATCCCCCAATCGACCAGGTGACCATTCCCGTATTGCTTCTCTAACCGCCAGGCCTTGTGGGCAATATTGGGCCGATACTCAAGCTTTGGAGCAGGGCCACACCAGGCTTCCCAGTCGAGTGAAGCAGGGGGTGGCTGTATGGTCGTATCCTGGTTGCCTGGTATATAGTTGATCTGTGCCGCAATCTGGTGCACCTCCCCAATGGTTCCACTGTCTATCAATGCCTTTGCCTTGGCAAAAGCGGCACTCTGCCGCCGTTGAAAACCGATCTGAACAATATTACCTGCCTTTTGTGAGGCTTTGACCATGGCCAACCCTTCCAGGATGTCGTATGCCAGCGGTTTTTCACAGTAAATATCCAGCCCCTTTTCACAGGCAGCAATAAACATCAAGGCATGCCAGTGGGGAGGAGTCCCAATGAATAGAACTTCCAAACCTTTTACATCCAGGAGGTCCCGGTAATCTTTAAAAACCTGGGGCCTCGTTCCCTGAAGTTTTGTCACCTCCGCAGCACTGTCGTTCAAATGAACTGAATCCACATCGCAAATGGCAATCACCTCCACTCCGCCAACCGTGAGGGCAGCTTTTGTGATGACCATTCCATACCATCCTGCTCCCACCAGACCTACTTTTAACTTGCGTTTTTGGTCTGCTGCCTGCACACTTATTGCGGTAGCCATTGCGGCTGATCCAACCGCTGCTGTTTTGATAAAGCCTCTTCTTTCCATATTAAGTTTCCAATAGATTACACAACAAAATGATCTTTCATCTCAATCAAATAAGTTTGACCTTCCTTCCCTCCAAGGGGAGAATCAATGAAACTAATTGCACATCCCGGCTAGATCTTAGAAGCAGATCTGCAAAGCAATTCTGACTTTAGCTCCTTTCGACAGACTTATTTCTCCGCCCCCAATACATGCAGCGGGCTGAATATCCTGTCCAGTAAACTGCGCGGATCTGTAACAATTTCTGCAGTACCCTTCAGTTCCCGCTCAAAGTCCAATCTCTTCCCAAGGGTAGTGACCAGCTGCCCGGGAAGGCTTACCTCAAGCGGATAGGAATCACCGGCAGGTTTTGCAGCAATCCTGCTTACAACCCCTTTAACCACGCCAAACTGAAGGTACGGATAGTTTACAAATTTCAGATTTACCCGCTGACCAACCCTGACTTTTCCTATTTGACTGGTACTCAATTCTACATAACCTGTCAATGAGGCGGGCGTCGTACCGCCGTCAACTACCACTACAGGTGCAACAATCCTATCAGGGTACTTAAAAAACCAGCTACCTGCCGCAAGCACCCCCAACAGCAGGAGAACCACGAGGGTTCCATTCCTGATCAGCCAGGATGGCACCTTGCCCAAAAGATCCTGGACCTCCCTGCTGTGAAGCTCTATCTCCTCTATCCTTTTAGTCATTCCTTTCTAGTTGGTAAAAGTCTGAATTGCTTTTTTAAGACCTATTCCTTCAAATGCTTAATTTTCAAGCACCCAGCTCCAGCTGATTTTTAACCAGGTTCCAATAACTCCCTTTCAGTTGAATCAATGCATCATGCCCCCCCCGTTCTACAATCTCACCCTTGTCAAGTACTACGATTTGATCCGCATTTCGAACCGTACTGAGACGATGGGCTACCACTACTACCGTGCGCCCCTTGTAGAATTCAACCATATTTTCCATGATTACCTTCTCGTTGTTGGCATCCAGTGCATTGGTGGCTTCATCAAAGAAAAGGAAGTCAGGATTTTTGTAAACCGCGCGTGCTATAAGTATCCGTTGCTTTTGTCCCTGGCTTAAACCTGCCCCTTCCTGGCCAATTTTTGTACGATAACCCATTGGCAGGGATTCGATGTACTCCCGGATATTGGCCATCCTAACGGCTTCTGCCAGTCTTTCGTGATCGATATGGTCGGCCCCTACGGCAATGTTGTTGACAATTGAGTCGGAAAAAATAAAGCCTTCCTGCATGACTACACCACATTTGTCGCGCCAAACAGTGGATGAAAATTGATTCAAATTCACCTCCCCTATGGAGACAGACCCGGAAACAGGTGGGTAGAACCCCAAAAGCAGCTTGATCAATGTGGTTTTGCCACTGCCGCTCATACCAACGATGGCCGTTGTTTGGTTTACCGGGATGTGAAGATTGATCTCTTTTAGAATTTTTGGAGAGCGCGGACCTTCGTACTGGAAGGTGACATCGTTTAAAAACAGGTCCCTCTTTTCAGGAAGCTGGGTGATCCTGGGCTCTTCATCACCTTCTTCATCTTTCTTCAGGTGAATTTCGTTGAAACGCTCCAGGGATATTTTGGCATCCTGCGCATTTTGAATGAAATCCATCAGATTGGCAAGGGGTGCATTCATTTGACCTATGATGTAGGAAACTGCTACCATTGCACCCAAGGTTATCCCGCCATCAATGACCAATTTGGCAGCAAAAAAACTGATCAGGATGTTTTTCAGCTGGTTCACAAAGGATGACCCAATGGTTTGGGCCTGGTTAAGGGACAACCGGCGTATGTTTACCTTAAAGAGTTTTGCCTGGATTCTCTCCCATTCCCACCGTTTCTGCTTTTCACAATTGTTCAGCTTAATCTCCTGCATTCCGGTAATCAGCTCAATCAATTTTGCCTGATTTTCGGACAACTGCCTGAAACGATGAAAATCTAGCTCCCGCCGTCTTTTGAGGAAGAAAAGTATCCAAACCACATAGAGGAGGCTTCCCAACAAGAATATTGCCAGTATCGTCCAACTGTAAATCGCCAGGACAATGGAAAACACCAAAAGATTGACCATTGAAAAAAGTACATTCAACGTCTGGTTGGTAATAAAGTTCTCAATGCGGGTATGGTCCCCAATGCGTTGCAACAAATCCCCAATCATCTTTGAATCGAAAAACGCGATGGGTAGCCTCATCAACTTGATGAGAAAATCAGCTATGAGGGAAACATTCAGCCGGGCGGTGAGGTGAAGCAATATCCAGCTCCTGAAAAATTCAACGGTAGTCTGCGAAACAAATAGAATCAGTTGAGCCACCAAGATCAGCGTAACAAAACCAATATCCTGGTTGTTGATCCCAACATCAACCATGGATTGCGTCAGCAAGGGAAAGACAAGCTGCAACAAGCTACCCAGCAACAAACCAAACAGCAGTTGCCAAAGGAACCTCTTCTGGTTTCTGAAATAGGAGAAAAGGTACGAAAAGGAAGATTTGTCAATTTTCTCCTCCTCCAACCGGTAGAAATCAGGAGTTGGTTCAAGAATCAATGCCAGACCTTTGGCTTTCGATTCATCGGTGGTTCCGCACCAGCCCTTCAGGAACTCATCCAGGGGGTAGTCGATCAGTCCGAAGGCAGGGTCTGCAACACGTACTTTCCCGCGTTTTACCCCATAAACTACAATGAAATGCTCATGTTTCCAATGTACAATAGCCGGAAGCGGAACCTCTTCCGACAATTGCTTGTAATTCACCCGTGCGCCAACCGACTTGATATGCAGGGATTCTGCAGCATCTGACATTCCCAGGAATGACACACCTTCCCGGGTAAGAAAGCTTTTCTCCCGAATCGATTCCAGCGGGATATTCTTACCATAGAACTTTGCCACCATCCTTAAACAGGAGGGTCCGCAATCCATCGCATCCATTTGTTTGTAAAAGGGAAATCGTCGCATCCGGTTGCATCTGCCTTGGTTACCTGCAAATATGCAAAATTTATCAGTAGGGTGCCTGCTAAGCAATTGACATTTGCATGCTGGCCAATAAAAATGGTAGATATCACGAATTGCGATGGCAATACAATAGATTGAAAGATGTATCGAATAACGCAAGTTACAAAGGACTATCAAACATCCTTGATGATTCCAACCCATCAAACTAATAGCTCCCGGAACCAAAACAAAACCCCATGTAACGTGTCACATTAACTTAACAGGGAATAACATGTTTAGTAACATAAAATCACTAATTCCTGCCGGTCAGCACATCACGCATTGCATTGATCGGATGATATTTACAAATATTTCGAAAATCTGAAATCGAAAATCGAAAATCGAAAATTTCAGGGCGGGTCGTATCATTTTAAATAATTTCTATTTTTGAAGGAATTGACAATAAATTTTCTAAACAACCGGATAATTTTATTTAATTTTTTTCTCATGAAAGTATATCAAACAAGTGAAATCAGGAACATTACGGTGCTCGGAAATTCGGGCGCTGGGAAAACCACCCTTGTAGAAGCCATGCTTTACGAGGGTGGAGTTATCAACCGCAGAGGGGATGTCAAAAGCAAGAACACTGCCTCCGATTACAACCTCGTGGAACAGGAGTATGGCAACTCTGTTCATGAAACAGTTCTGTATACCGAATTTGAAGGATGCAAAATCAACATCATCGATACCCCGGGGATGGATGATTTTGTGGGAGGAGTGATTCCTGCCCTCAGTGTTGCTGCCACCGGGCTACTGGTGTTCAATGCTGTCAACGGCGTTGAAGTTGGTACCGAGATTGCCAACCGCAACGCTGATAAATTTCACAAACCGCTGATTTTCGTCATCAACCATCTTGACCACGAAAACAGCAATTGGGACAATACCATGGAGATGGCCAAAACAACCTTCGGGAACAAGCTGGCCATCGTCCAATATCCGGTGAATCCGGGTTTGGGCTACAACAAAGCCATTGATGTACTGAAGATGAAGATGCTTCAGTGGGGTCCGCAAGGCGGCAAGCCTGAAATGCTGGACATTCCTGCCTCAGAGATGGAAAAAGCGGAGGAGTACCACAACAACCTGGTGGAGATGGCCGCCGAGAATGACGAGGCTTTGATGGAACTCTTCTTCGAACAGGGTTCCCTCAACGAAGATGAAATGAAAAAAGGGTTGAAACTTGGAATGCTCTCCAGAAGTTTATTCCCTGTATTCTGTACTTGCGCTGCAAAAGACATGGGGATCCGTCGCCTGATGGATTTCATCGTCAACGTGGCCCCCGATCCGGGCGAACTTGCTCCTGTTGAGACCATTGATGGAAAAATGATTCCGATCAGCACCAAGGACCCCACCTCCATCTACTGTTTCAAGACCTCACTCGAGCAACATGTTGGAGAGGTAACCTATTTCAAGGTAATATCCGGAACCCTGAAAGAGGGAATGGATCTGATCAACATGGCCAAAAACTCCAAGGAGAGAATCTCCCAGATCTTTGCCGTAGCCGGTAAAACGAGGACCAAAGTACCAGAGATGGTTGCGGGAGATATTGGTGCCACGGTAAAGCTGAAAGATGTAAAACACAACCATACCCTCTGTGAAAAAGATGCAGAGATCGAATTTCCACCCATTCAGTTTCCAGCGCCAAGATACACCACTGCAGTTAAAGCAGTCAATGAATCGGACGAGGAGAAGATGGGAGAATACCTGCACCGCCTGAACGAGGAGGATCCTACCTACATCATCGAATATTCCAAGGAGTTGAAGCAGATCCTCATCCATGGTCAGGGAGAGTACCACATCAATACCCTGAAATGGTATTTCGACAACGTATTCAAAATTGACATACAGTTCTTAAATCCGAAGATCCCCTACCGGGAAACCATTACCAAAATTGCCCAGGCCGATTACCGTCACCGCAAACAGAGTGGTGGATCAGGTCAGTTTGGCGAGGTTCATATGGTGATTGAGCCTTTCGAAGAGGGAATGCCTGCTCCTACCATGTTTATCATCGATGGCAAAGAGATGAAGGTGAGTCTCCGGGGTACGGAGGTCACTGAACTACCCTGGGGCGGGAAACTTGTTTTCTGCAACTGTATCGTTGGAGGCTCCATTGACGCCCGCTTCCACCCTGCCATCCTGAAGGGGATCATGGAGAAGATGGAAGAGGGACCACTCACCGGTTCGTATGCCCGTGACATCCGCGTATGTATTTATGAAGGCAAGATGCACCCGGTAGACTCCAACGAAATCTCGTTCCGACTTGCGGGTAGAAATGCCTTTAGTCAGGCCTTCAAGAAAGCAGGGGCCAAGATCCTTGAACCAATATACGATGTAGAGGTGCTTGTCCCAGGCGACCGCATGGGGGATGTCATGGGTGATCTCCAAAACCGCAGAGCCTTGATCATGGGGATGACCTCCGAAAAAGGATTTGAGAAAATCATTGCGAAGGTTCCGTTGAAAGAGATGAACAAATACTCAACTACCTTAAGTTCTGTAACACAGGGTCGTGCCATGTTCAAAATGAAATTTGCCAGCTACGAAAAGGTACCCGCAGAGGTCCAGGATGAACTACTCAAGACCTACGCTGCTACCCAGACAGAGGAGTAAATTTCTACGATCTGAAACTAAATATAAGAGGCGCTCTTCCCTACCGGGAAGGGCGTTTTTTTTGCACAAAATACTATCGTGAAGTTTAATTGACTAACTTTAGTGCTATTAAAAATACAAATAAATTAAAAATACCTCGCCAAGAAATCAAAGCCATCAAAGGCATGATCACAAACCTTTGCGAATCTTTGCGGACTTTGCGTGAAATTCTTTAACCATGAAAATAAAATTTATCGGCGCGGCCCGCGAAGTAACCGGCAGCAAACACCTGATCACACTTGAGAGCGGAAAGAAAATCCTGCTGGATTGCGGGATGTTCCAGGGAAAAGGAATGGAAACAGATGCCTCCAACCGAAACCTGGGCTTTGACCCAAAAGAGCTTGACCACATTATCCTAACCCATGCCCACATCGACCACTCCGGTTTGATCCCGTATGTCTACAAACTTGGCTTCAGGGGCTCTGTCATCTGTACAAATGCTACACGCGACCTTTGTGCCATCATGCTGGCGGACAGTGGCCACATCCAGGAGTTGGATGTTAAATGGTTCAACGAGAAGCGGTTAAAAAACGGACTGGAACCGGTTGAGCCAATCTACACTTCTGAAATTGCCAAGGAGAGCATGGAGCTTTTCATTGGGGTTGCCCACAACCGCAAATTCTACATTGACGACAATGTAAAGGTACGTTTTACCAACAATGGGCACCTGCTGGGGGCAGCAACAGCCTCACTGGAAATTACGGAGAATGGGAAAACTGTCAGAATTGCCTATACTGGAGACATCGGGCGCCCCGTCAGCCTGATTTTGAGACCTCCGGAAGCTTTCAGGCAGTGTGATTACCTGATTACTGAGTCAACCTATGGGAACAGGTTGCATGAGCAATTCAGCCATGCTGAAGAAAAATTGTTGCAGGTAGTCAACGATACCTGTGTCAGGAAGCAGGGAAAATTGATCATCCCCTCCTTTGCCATCGGTCGTACCCAGGATATTGTCCATACACTGAACAATTTTTACAATGCAGGGCTTCTTCCGAAGATCCAGATCTATGTGGATAGTCCGCTGGCAGTCAATGCAACCACCATATTCAGACTTCATTCTGAATGTTTCAACGATGAGGTCTTAAAAGTGGTGGAGACAGATGACGATCCTTTTGGATTCAATTCACTGCATTACATTACCGCCACCAATGAGTCCAAGAAGCTAAACTCCTTCAAAAAGCCCTGCATCATCATCTCTGCCTCAGGAATGATGGAGGCAGGACGGATCAAACACCACCTGGCCAACAACATCTCCAATCCAAACAATACCATTCTGGTGGTGGGTTATTGTGCCCCCAGAACCCTGGGTGCAAGATTGGTAAACGGAGAGAAAGTGGTCTCCATCTTTGGCAACAAATACCAGGTCAATGCTGAGATCGCCCGTATTGAAGCATTCAGTGGTCATGGCGACTACCGTGAAATGCTCTCCTTTCTGGATTGTCAGGATCAATCGGCCATCAAAAAAGTTTTTCTGGTTCATGGTGATTACGACGCCCAGCTTTCCTACAAGGAACAAATGGAGGCTGCAGGCTTCACCAACATAGAAATTCCTGAACCCATGTCTGAGTATACCATTTAAATTTCTACTTTTGCCCCGTTTTATTGATTGTAAAAGCGAAGTTGAAATATGGCGTTAAGAGAGGAATTTGAAGATCAGGGAAATTGGCTTTTCAGACACAGAAGCTTTCTTCCTTTGTTTATTTTGGTGATTGGTGCAATCATGTTTGTTAGGAACAAACTCTATCCGGAATCATTTGTACTGGAAGAGAGCCCCTACCTTGTTTACTATGAATACGGGTGTTTGGCCATCAGCCTCCTGGGCCTGGCTATTCGGGTATACACCGTGGGCCATACGCCACAGAATACTTCTGGCAGAAACACCGAGGGGCAAGTGGCTGAATCGCTCAATACTACCGGAATCTATTCTACCGTAAGGCATCCATTGTATCTTGGCAACTTCTTTATGTGGATGGGTCCTGCCCTTCTGACCGGACAATTTTGGTTCATGGTTGCCCTGGTATTGTTCTACTGGGTATATTATGAGCGGATTATGTATGCAGAAGAGCAATTCCTGACCAGGAGCTTTGGCCAGAAATACATCGACTGGGCCAAAGGCCGCCCGGCATTTGTTCCCAATTTTAAGAATTTCGTCAAACCATCGCTTCCTTTCAGTTGGAAAAAAGTGCTGAAAAAGGAGAAAAACGGACTGGCAGCAGTATTCATTATATTCATGGTATTTGATATCCTGGGCAAGACCCTCAAACACGAAACTGACTACAACAAGTTTTACATCGTTGCCTGTGCGGTTTCTGTGGTGATGTACCTCATTCTAAAATACCTGAAGAAAAGGACGAGTTTGCTAAATGAGGAGGGGCGATAGATTATCTCTCAGGCGTCTTAATAACTACTATCATGCAAAAACCATTTTGGCCTATATTTGCCAAGGTGGTTTTTGGTTATTTGCTCTTTATATATAGTTCTAAACTTTCGGGATTCTGTCTGCAATCCCAAACCAATAAAATGATCAATCTATCACCTGATATTTGATAAAAGATCTTAGAATCTGAAGTGACGAATACCCGAACCTCTGGGAAACTGGTTTTAACTCCAAGAAATGGTTGTCTCGATAAAAGAGTTAGGATGGATTGAATTTTAACATTCAATTGATTGCTATACAATTTAGTTCCATTCCTTTTAATATAGTATTCAAGGATTTCCGAAAAAATATGATCGGCTCTGACTGTCCAAATTACTCTTTTAACCATCCTCTATTTCTGGCATTAACCTCATCATTGGAAATGATTCTGCCAGATTCATAGTCAGCTATACTTTCAGTTATAATTGCCTTTTCATCTGCTGTGAGCACATACATTTTATCAGCTTCTCCTGCACTGAGAAGATTATTGAGGTATTCGAGAAGTATTTCATCTTCCGTATCCAATACCTTTCTGATGATCATATTTTGAATTCTATCTGATTCCATCTAGCTTGATTTTACTCAAATATACAAAATTATGAGCCTAAAGAAGAACTTTCTACGCTTTAAATATCAAAAGATAGAGGGCAGATTATAGCTACAATTGCTTAACGCCTGATTGGGCAAAAATATTGCTTGCTTTTTTAATGCCTGCCACTGCCGGCCTTGATCTTCAATCGGATATCCAGGGAGTCGTCTGAATGGAGAAATTCCCTGGTGGATTCAGGCATAAACGCCTCCACTTCCTCCAGTTTATCCTCTTTGATGGCCTGCCGTATCCCGGAAGCGCTGATGAAAATTGGCAGCTTGGTAGCGTCTGTGGCCGCCACCATCCGCATCACCTCCACGACCTCAACACCAAACGAAGGCAGAATATCCTTCATCGCCTGGTTATAAGCTGCAGTGGTCAGGCAGTATTTTTCCGTACCAATGTATCTCTTTTTGATTCCAAGAACAGGAACCACGTAATTGGCAAAAATCCTGACATCCAGCTCTGCTTGTTTCTGCATAACATCACTGACCGTCTCATTTTTCAGAAAGTAGGCTGGAAATATGGAGCCTGACACGATGTACATCCCTCCCCGGACCATCTGTACATTTTTTAAATGTGCGGTACCCTTCCGAATCAGTTCCCATCTAACTGCAAAAGGGAAAACGGAAAGATCCTCCTCTACTACAAAAAGGTAGACCAGTTCATTTTCGGCAGCCGCCTTCTCGATCAGGTATTTGTGACCATTGGTAAAGGGGTTGCAATTGACAACGATGGCTGCCACAGATCCGTTGGGGGTGGGAAGTATCACTGATTGAAGGTAATCCTGGTAAGTCTGTACCGACTCGAACCCAAACTCCAAAAGTGCGAAAAGCGGTGGTGCAGCAGCTATCTCTGTAAATCCCAAACCACGAAACCTGACCGAATTCTCCGGCCGGGTAAAGACAAAAGTGTGTTTGTATATTTTCAGCAATTTCTCGGTCAAATAGGTAACTATCAAAGCAAAAGCAGTGGTATCACGGAATTTCGGAGAGACTGCGATATACTTCAGGATTCTACCCTGGTGAGACCCGGTTCCTACCAGCTCACCTTTCAGGTTGTAGACGATCATGGTGCATTCCACCTCTGCAGGCTCAAAATCAAAACCCAATCCAAGCAGGAACCCCCTGACCAGTTTGACATCAAACGGATTGTCAAGATCGAGCGTCTCCTGCCTGAAATCTGTATCTTCAAATGTCATGTCAATGGAATCAGTGGTGGAAAAGATGCCTCCTGATCAGCCTGTCGGACTGACCATACAAAGATAGAGATAGCCAGCAGATCGGCAGACCCTCCCGGTGAAATATTTTCACTGTTGCAATAGTCCAGGACTGCCTGGTAATTTTGATCATTGAAATCAACAGCCGCCACCCGGCACAGCTCCTGAAATGTACTCAAAACAGCGGGACCCCGTCGGAAGAGGATATTTGTATCGTTGTTCCTGGCGGCAATCGAAAGTAAACACCTTTGCATTGCCTGTTCCTTGGGCAAATCGCGAAGGTCCAACCAGGGTAATCCATATTCAAAAACAGTAGCGAATCCGCCTTCAGCCTCTCCCCTTGCCCCGCCGAAGCCATGCCTGTGATAGATCTCTTCCCCATGAGTCCTGTCGTATCGGACCATATCCACCAGCTCCTTGTTGACGATATCTCGGCATACCTCCCTGACAATGGATTGAAACTGCTCCTCGTCAAAATGTTCCGACTCTTTGAATAACCTGCCACAGGCAAAGAGCGATAACCCCATCAGAAAGATGATCCCCTTCTGTGTGTTGATGTTGCAAGTAGCCATGTACATCTCAGTCTCCATGCGCAATCCAATCTGCCGTATGGCGGGCAGGGCCTTGGCAGGATCGGCTTCACAAAACTGGAGTCCCAGTCTGACCAGCTCCTCCAGCCAGGGAGCGATGGCTGCTGAGGAGTCGACAAATGTCAGAAAATTCATGTCGGTATGACTCCCGTTACCGAATCTATCGACCAATCCTGGTTTTGGTGAAAGTGCAATTTCATGCAACAGTGATTTCAAGGCCAGGGCGGAGAGTCTTTTCGCCAGGATGGATTCCCGTTCAGATTGACAATAGGATTGCATCTTTGCGAACATGAAAGACCTGAGTTCGTCCAGGTCGTGTGTCCGGTTCCTGCGACAGGTGATGGCAGGCTGAGCCTGACAGAGAAAGCAGGGCTTGGATTTTCCGGATGAGAGGGCATTGCCCTGTTCGTCGGTCAAATCCACATCCATGAAACGGCCGAGCAAATGACGCTCTTCAAACTCCTCACAAAGCTGTTTTAATTCGGGCAAACTAACCTTTGCCGGAAGAATTGGAACAAGGTAAAGGTCTCCGGCTGCGTCACAGGTTTCAACTGCGGCCTCCACCCCGAAACGTATCAGGCGGGCTTTCATAAAATATTTCAGCTCACCCAGGCAATATCCAAAAAACTGTTTGACAATGGGGTTACTCTTGGGAAACCCGGGAACATTGAGACCAAAACTCAGCAGAGGATACCCCTTTTCTGCAAGCTTGAACTTCAGGTTGGCCCGATTTTCCCTGGCTGCCAATATGGATTGGAGTGGTTCGATGGTTTTAATGATTATTTTATGGTTTTGATCATTTTTAGTTTGGATGAAGGTCCGCAAATTACGTCTATTCATCTTTTACCCGAAGTTTCATTATCCCATTCAATGGCTGTCTGCATGATCTGAACGCTTCCGTCCGATCCTATAATTTGGCATCTTCATTGAATTATGTACGCGGACGGTGCAACTCCGCGCATTTCCTTCCCCCCGGTTGAAACCGGGGGCTATTCATGGGCAACCCCTACCTGGGTTGGAAGCTCGAAAGGTCATTCTCCCGTTCGCCGGTTCTCCCCGTCATTTTTAGGTCTCTCCATCATTGATACGCGACGTTCCGTCCGATACCTAAATTACCATTCTCGCAAAAATTTGTACGCGGACGGTGCATCTCTCCGCATTTCCTTACCCCCGGTTGAAACCGGGGGCTATTCAAATTCAACCCCTTTCGGGGTTGGAAGCTCGAAAGATCATTCTCCCGTTCGCCGGTTCTCCCCGTCATTTTTAGGTCTCTCCGTCATTGATGTGCGACGTTCCATCTGATACCTAAATTACCATTCTCGCAAAAATTTGTACGCGGACGGTGAAATACCCTGCATTCATTTCCCCCCGGTTGAAACCGGGGGCTATTCAAATTCAACCCCTTTCGGGGTTGGAAGCTCGAAAGATCATTCTCCCGTTCGCCGGTTCTCCCCGTCATTTTTAGGTCTCTCCATCATTGATACGCGACGTTCCGTCCGATACCTAAATTACCATTCTCGCAAAAATTTGTACGCGGACGGCGCATCTCTCCGCATTTCCTTACCCCCGGTTGAAACCGGGGGCTATTCATGGGCAACCCCTTTCGGGGTTGGAAGCTCGAAAGATCATTCTCCCGTTCGCCGGTTCTCCCCTTCATTTATAGGTCTCTCCGTCATTATTCCGTCATTCCTGTCCCTCCGTCTCTCCGTCATTCCTGTCCCTCCGTCATTCACTCCGTCTCTAAGTCCCTAAGTCCCCCAGTCCCTCCGTCTCTCCGTCATTCCTGTCCCTCCGTCATTCGTTCTTTACACCTCCCGCTCCCTGAGCTGGTGAATCACGTCGATAATGGTTCCATCGCGGTACTCGACAATTCCCACAATTTTATCGGTGTATTCGAGGGGCGCAGGGATTCCGGTAATCTTGTCCACCTCGATTTCGAGATCACGGATGTTTTTGATGTTTAGTCCGGCATTCCTCAGGTTTGCCTCCAGCTCTTTGAAGGCAGGATTGACGCAGATGCCCCGCTCCGTAACCAATACATGCACTGTTTCGCCGGGTGTTACTATTGTATGTACCCGTTTCTTGATGATCGGGATCCTTCCGCGGAAGGAGGGACAAACCACTACCGTGAGTTTGGCTCCCGATGCCGTATCTGAATGCCCTCCGGAGGCACCACGAATGCGTCCTTCAGATCCGGTGATGACATTCACATTGAAATCCACATCGATCTCAAGGGCTCCCAAAACCACTACATCAATCTTGTTGGTGATGCACCCGCAATTGAAAGGATTGGCATAAAGCGCTGCCGGAATCTCGATGTGGTGGCGGTTGTTAAGCAGTGAATTACTCACCACTGCATCGAAAGACTGCACATCAAATATGGTCTCAAAGAGACCCTCGTTGAGCATGTCGACGCAATAGGAGGTGATACCTCCCAGCATAAAACTGCCCTTCAGCCCACTTCTCTTCATCTTTTCGCGGATGAATTTCGCCACCGCCAGCGATGCTCCGCCTGCCCCCACCTGAAAGGCAAATCCCGGTACAAAGAATCCGGAGTGCTCAATCACATCGGCCGCCAGTTTCGCAATCCTCAGGTCCATCGGGGAGTTGGTGATACGGGTGGTTCCCGTAGCAATCCTTGAGGCATCACCGATCGAATCGACCAACACCACATGGTCGATAAAATTCTGGGAGATGGAGAGCGGAATGCAGGGGAAATCGACCAGGTTGTCGGTTACCACGATTACCTGCTTGGCATACCTGGCATCGATCACTGCATAACCAATCGATCCAAAGGCAGATTTGCCATGTGACCCCGTGGCATTTCCTTCGCAGTCGGCCGCAGAGGCCGGAATGACAGCCAGGTCAATTTGAATTTTCCCGGTATGAATGCAACGCACCCTGCCACCGTGGGAGTGAATCACCACGGGGGTATCCAGCACACCCATCGAGATGGCCTTGCCCAATTCGCTGCGGATACCGGAGGAAAAAATGCGGGTAACCGTTTGATCCTGCAAATAGGGAAGGATCGGATCGTGGCATTCGTTCAGGGAGGAGGAGGCCAGCGTAATGTCCCGGATTCCCATGTTGTGGAGAATGGTGAGTGTCTGGACCAACAGGATGTCACCGTTCCGGAGATGGTGGTGGAAGGAGACCGTCATGCCATTGTGCGGATTGCTGCGGATGATCGCCTCCTCCAGAGTTTTGCAGAGTTTGCTCTGGTGTGGCAGGTATGCCTTGTTGGGGGCAGGAATGGTAGGTTCATCCATCCACCCTTTACGAAGCTTGGTTAGTGCTCCCTGGAAAGGTTCCAATGTCCCTATTCCTTCAATATATTCGGGGATTTCCCTGCCTAAACTATTTAACATGGTGCTAATTTTATGCTTTTGAACTTCTGCAAACATTCATTTTTTCGCGCAAAGAACGCAAGGAACGCAAGGAAAAACGAAAAGGGAAAGAGCATTGCGTGGCTTTGCGTACATTGCGCGACCTTATTATTCGATAATCACATTGGCGAGCCTCAACAGGTATTCGGCCCTGGCAACGATGGGTGCATCCACCATTTTGCCGTCAATGGCAAATACCCCGATGCCGGCTTTGCTGTTTGTGCGGAACTCCTTGACAATGCGGTAAGCCTTGCGGATCTCCTCTTCCGTAGGTGAAAATACATCGTGTACCACATCAATCTGACGAGGGTTGATTACAGCTTTCCCTGTAAACCCGATTCTTTTGGCATATTCGGTCTCTTTTCTCAATCCCTCCTCATCGTTTACATCCGGGAAAACAGTGTCGATCACATCGATGTGACTTGCCTTGGCCGCCATCACGATTCTTTTCCTGGCAAAATCAATTCCTGCACCATCCGCAGTATAGACAATGTTCATATCGGCCGTCAAATCCTGGCCCCCGATGGTGATGGCATCAATCCTGCTGAATTTACTGGCAATGCTGAACACGTTCTGAACCCCCATGGCCGTTTCGATCATGGCATGCAGCGTCATCCGGTCGTGCGGCAGATGATGTTTGTCTTCGATTTTTTCGATGATAGCCAACAGTTCGGCCACCTCTTCAGCCGATTCTGTTTTGGGGTACCGGAGGGCGGAGGGCTGCAGGGGGACAATCTCTTCGAGATCCGCAAGTCCGAAAGGGGTGCTGAGATGGTTGATTCTTACACATACCTCGGCATCGTAAAAGTCGGTTACCCTGATCATATTTCTTACCAGCGTGCGGGCTGCATCCTTCTGGTTCAGTGCTACGGCATCTTCCAGGTCAAGGAGAATGCTGTCTGCTCCATATATTCCACCTTGCTGAATCATCGCCGGATTATTTCCGGGAATGTAGAGCATGGTCCTGCGATTTCTAAATGTCTTCATGTTTGGGTTTTTACAAGGTTCCTTCCTGTTGGCCCAGTGACCGCTTGATGGCTGTTTCGAGGCGTGCCTTGATGGTGGGTTCGAGCGCCCCCTTATCTTTGGCAATCAAATGAATGTCTGTCATATCGTACTGATCGAGCATGTCCGACACGATTTGCTGGAAACTGGCACCAAACTGTTGCATCACCGTGGAGGAGATCTCAATTTTACGGCCACTGTTCTTCGGCATTGGTTCAATCAAAACGATCACATCGCTCGATTCGAAGGTTCCCGATTGAGCTGGAGTTATTGGCTTCATGGTCTTTAACTATTTTTTTGGTGCAAAAATTGAAAGGTCTGGAGATTTTCAACTTCACCTGGATGAGTCACCGGAGCGTGCATCAAATTATCCAACAAAATTAGGACTTTAATCCGTCCCGAAGATGATATTCTTCAACTTATTTTGAAAGTTTATGTTTACGCTTAATAGAGAGTCAAACTGAAAAAAGGAGGGCTAAAACTGCTTTGGTTGGTCTGAACCAAAACAGTTTAAACCAATTTGCAACCCAAGAAATGGTAAGCTGGGATTAGAGAGCCCTTTTTCACCATTTTTTGGGTTAAACCACACCTTTTAAGGCAATTTGCACTTCAAACTTTGGTAAACTGAAAAAAAAGTCCCTTTTTCAACAAAATTTGGGCTAAACCGATTCCAACTGAGCCAATTTGCACCTTTGGTTCAGGCAAACTAAAAAAAAGAAAAGTCCATTCTACCCAGGTTGATCCAAACTGATTCCGGGGAGGTCATTCTGCCCCACTTTCCAAATGCTTTTGGCCACCCTAACGGCTGCTCAAAGCATACCAGACTGAATCACTTTCCCTTTATCCTTTATCCTTTATCCTTTATCCTTTATCCTTTGGTGTCCCAGCAACATCACCAGAAACACCAACCCAATTCCAAAGAATACCGTGATGGCCAGCACCGAGTAACGCATACTGCCGGTGATGGCTTCGATGATGCCAAAACTGAAGGTACCGGCTACGGTGGCAAGTTTCTCGGTCACATCGTAAAAGCTAAAAAATGAGGTGTGATCGGTTGTCTCCGGCAGCATTTTTGAATAGGTTGAGCGGGCCAGCGACTGTGAACCGCCCATTACAATCCCAATCACAAAGGCGGCAACTATAAACCCTGTTGCCTGTTGAATAGTGAAGGCATACATACAAACGATGATCCAAACCACCACTGAGACAATCAGTGCCTTCAGATTTCCGTACCTCCCCGATAATCTTGCAAAAAACCAGGCTCCGAACATGGCTACCAGCTGAATCAGCAAAATGGTAGGTATTAAAACTCCCTCTTTCAGGCCGAGCTCCTTTTCCCCAAAGGTAGCGGCCATGAACATGGTGGTCAATATCCCCATCATGATGAAGAAGAATCCAAGCAAATAAACAGTGAGCCGGTAGGAACTGCGCACCTGGCCGTAGACCATCCTCAACTCTTTGTAACCATTGGTAAAGACATTCTCCCGGTTCAACCGTTTGCCAAAGGTGTATTTGGGAAGCCTTTTGAAGGTAAGGGTGGAAAATCCAATCCACCAGATGCAGACGGTCACGAAAGATATTCTGGCCGGCATGGAGGAGTCGGGGTTAAAACCGAACCATCCCGGCTTCATGATCATCAGTAGGTTAAAAAGCAACAGGATGACTCCCCCCAGGTAGCCCATAGAATAACCCCGGGCACTGATTGCGTCCTGATCTTTTGGTTCAGCAATCACCGGAAGGAAGGAGTTGTAAAAAACGATGCTTCCTCCATACCCCACGGTGCCCAGAACAAAGGCAATGACTCCAAATTCAATGTGCTGCGGATCAAAAAAATAGAGTGCTCCGCAAGAGACTGCACCAATCCAGGTAAATGCGCGCATGAAGCCTTTTCTGCGTCCGGTATAATCCGCGATGGAGGAAAAAAGCGGCGATCCCAATGCTACGACCAGATAGGCAGCCGCGATGGCCCAGGAATAAAGTACTGTATTGACAATTTCCCAGCCAAAAAAGGAGACCAGGAAATCATCTCCCCGCCGGGTTACCGTGTTGTAGTAAATGGGAAAGATGGTAGAAGCGATGGTCAGTTGGTAAACAGAATTGGCCCAGTCGTACATGACCCAGGCCTTAATCACCTTGGGGTCCCCCTTTACAATCGGCTTGGTACGGTCAATTTTGTTCATTTACAGTCAATCGTAACTTTTTTTCCTGAATTTAATGGCAATTGGCTGTTAGCCGTTAGCTATTGGCCAAACTTTCTAGTCGAAAGATGCGTTCCTCACTCTCCCCCTTTACCCTTTATCCTTTACCCTTTATCCTTTATCCTTTATCCTTTACCCTTTACCCTTTACCCTTTACCCTTCCGGAGGATAATTCTCTTAGGTGGCTCAGACAACGTAACGGGGGGCTTTTCCATCGGACCCCTCAGGTGGATGATCAAGCCATTGAGAAAATTCCGCAGCAACTGATCTCCGCACTCCTTGTAGTTGGGATGATCCTCCTTGCGAAAAATCGCACCCAATTCGGTGGTTGTGACCTTGAAATCAACCAGCGCAAGAATTTTGACGATGTCATCGTCCTTCAGTTGCAGGGCAACTCTCAGCTTTTTCAGAATATCATTGTTTGTCATGCCCCAAAGATACAATTTTTGAGATTATTCATCCGGTCAGGCCATTGGCAGTTTGCCAAAAGCTATCGGCTATAAGCTTTTAGCCATGTGACACTTCGATGGTCAAACATATTTCAACCATTTCAATTTTTTTCCTCCCCCTTCCACAATTTATTTCCATCTGACATTAATCAGCATCTTTTCCAATGAATGAGTTAATTTAGCAAAAAATTTCAACCTTCGATTTGCCAACAATGGAAGACTATTTCAGGAAATTCAGGGAGAATATCATTGGGATTGACCAGGATTTTATTTCTCCCTTTGGGATGAAGCGCATCATCTATGGGGATTGGATTGCGAGCGGAAGACTCTACCGTCCGATTGAAGACAAGCTCACCAATACCTTTGGTCCCTTTGTGGGGAATACCCATACCGAAACCAGCGAGACAGGTACCCTGATGACAAAGGCCTATCATTTTGCCCAGCACATCATCAAGGAGCATGTCAATGCCGGCCCCAACGATGTGATCATCAATGCCGGATCCGGGATGACCACCGTTATCAACAAATTGCAGCGAATTCTCGGTATCAGATCCATGGCCAAATTTAACAACGAGAATTGTATTGCACCCGAAGATCGCCCTGTCGTCTTTATTACACACATGGAACACCACTCCAACCATACCTCGTGGCTGGAAACCATTGCAGATGTTGTGCAGCTCATGCCCGACAAGGAGTTGCTGGTAGACCTGGATCAATTGCGAACGGAGCTCGAGAAATACAAGGATCGCAAAATGAAAATTGGTTCCTTCACTGCCTGTTCCAATGTGACTGGGATCTCCACCCCGTTCCACCAAATGGCTAAAATCATGCACGAAAATGGGGGGCTCTGTTTTGTTGACTTTGCAGCTTCTGCCCCTTATACCAGGATGGACATGCATCCTGCCGATCCGCTGGAAGCACTGGATGCCATCTTCTTTTCACCACACAAATTTCTCGGTGGACCAGGAAGTGCCGGCATCATGGTATTCAACTCTTCCATCTATACCTGTGAAGTACCGGATAATCCGGGGGGAGGGACCGTCGACTGGACCAATCCCTGGGGTGAATTCAAATATGTGGATGATATTGAAGCCCGCGAAGATGGCGGTACTCCCGGCTTTCTGCAAACGATCAAAGCAGCACTGAGCATACGGTTGAAGGAACAGATGGGAATCGAACAGATGAGGATCAGGGAAGAGGAGTTGGTGAAAATTGTTTTTGAGGTGATGCCAAACATACCGCAGCTTCACATCCTGGCAGACAAGATTAGAAACAGGCTGGGGATCATCTCCTTCTACCTCGAGAATGTCCATTTCAACCTGGTGGTAAAATTGCTCAACGACAGATTCGGGATACAACTCCGTGGCGGTTGCGCCTGCGCCGGTACCTATGGCCATTTCTTGCTGGATGTTTCCCACGACCAGTCCAAACACATTACAGAACTGATCAATTTTGGGGACCTCTCCCAGAAGCCCGGCTGGATCAGATTGTCGCTGCATCCGACGATGACCAATGAAGAGCTCTACTATATCCTGGATGCCATCAAACAGGTACAGCACAACCACCAGTTATGGAGGAATGACTACCAGTACAACAACAAAACCAATGAATTCAGGCACAAAGCAGAACCGGAAGACAAGACCGAAGTTGTAAAGCCCTGGTTTGATTTGGGACAATAACTACTATTTTGGATTTTCGATTTTGGATTGCTGGCCCATCCGAAGTTGACCATATAAGTGTAAACCATTGTTGAAGCGCATGGGATTCATTTGCACAATGACCAATTAATATTCCAGAATAAAAAAAAATGCCCCATTTCTGAGGCATTTTCTATCTATTTCAGCGGTGGAATTAACCCAATCTTGCTTCGAGTTGTTCAACCTGCAGTTTCAGCTCTTTTGGATACCTTTCTCCAAGGGAAGCCTGTTGCTCCTTGATCAGTTCAAGCTCCTCCTTCCAGAGTTCCTTGTCTACTTTAACCAGTTCTGCGATATCTTCTTTGGTGACATCCAGTCCGCTGATATCGATACCGTCGACTGTCGGAACAAATCCGATGGCAGTCTCGGTAGCGGCAGCAGTACCTTCGCATCTTCCGAAGATCCAGGCAAGAACGCGCATGTTGTCACCATAACCTGGCCACAACCATTTGCCGTTTTCGTCTTTGCGGAACCAGTTTACATTGAAGATCTTAGGCAGTGCCTCAGGTTTTGGGGCATTCTTGCCAATGGTAAGCCAATGTCCAAAATAGTCGGCCATGTTGTAGCCGATGAAAGGAAGCATGGCGAATGGATCGCGGCGAACTCCGGCTTTCAGGCCGATGGCTGCTGCAGTTACCTCAGAACCAACCACTGAACCCATAAAGGTACCGTGGGCCCAGCTCATTGCCTGGTAAACCAGTGGCACTGTGTTTGGACGACGACCCCCGAAGAGGATGGCAGAGATTGGAACTCCCTTTGGATCTTCCCAGGCAGGATCAATGCAAGGGCACTGAGATGCTGGTGCAGTAAATCGTGCGTTCGGGTGTGCAGCTGGTTTGCCAGAAGCTTTGTCATAAACTTCGTTGGTCCAGGTGATGGTTCCAGCAGGACATTCACTTCCGATACCTTCCCACCAGATGTCGCCATCGGGTGTTAATCCGGTATTGGTAAAAATTGTGCCGGATGCAGCCGAAAGCATGGCATTCGGATTGGTTTCCATGGAGGTTCCGGGAGCAACACCAAAGAATCCGGCTTCAGGATTGATGGCATACAATTGTCCGTCCTTGCCGAATTTCATCCAGGCGATGTCATCCCCTACTGTCTCAACTTTCCATCCCGGAATAGTTGGGATCAACATGGCGAGGTTGGTCTTGCCGCAGGCGCTTGGGAAAGCAGCCGCAATGTATTTTTTAACACCCTGTGGATTGGTGATGCCCATGATCAGCATATGCTCGGCCAACCAGCCCTCCTCCTTGGCCATGGCAGAGGCAATCCGGAGCGCAAAACATTTTTTGCCCAGCAGCGCGTTACCGCCGTATCCGCTACCAAAAGCAATGATCTCTTTGGTCTCAGGGAAATGGGTGATGTATTTTTTCTCGATGGGAGCACATGGCCACTTGGCATCCTTCTGTCCTGGCTCCAGCGGAGCACCGACGGAATGCACACAAGGTACGAACTCGCCGTCACCCAGCACATCCAGTACTGCCTGACCCATGCGAGTCATAACTTTCATGTTAACAACAACATATGGTGAATCTGTGATTTCAATCCCGATGTGTGCGATATCAGAACCCAAAGGTCCCATGCTGAAAGGAATCACATACATGGTACGTCCTTTCATGGCTCCTTTGAGAAGTCCCTTCAAAGTCTCCTTCATCTCAGCCGGAGCAGCCCAGTTGTTGGTTGGGCCGGCATCTACCTGCTTCTCAGAGCAGATATAGGTTCTGTTCTCCACACGTGCCACATCACTTGGATCAGATTGGAAATAATAGCTGTTTGGACGCTTCTTGTCATCCAGTTTAACGGCCATTCCTGAAGCCACCATCTCGGCCATCAGTCGATCGTTCTCCTCCTCTGAACCATCACACCAATATACTTTTTCGGGCTGACAGAGTTCGGCCCATTCGTTTACCCAACTAATTAACTTTTGATTGTTTGTCATGAATCTGAATTTAATAATGAATCTATCTTTCTGTGGATTTCAGTTTTGCTGAAAATTTTTATTGTCCCAAGTAGTCCTGACAGGCAGCATGAATGTTTTCGATCAGTTGATCTATCTTCGCTTCCGGCACAGCAGAAAATGCGATACGGATCAAATTTCCAAAAACGATGACACCAGTACTGTATTTATCAAGCAGGATCTTCCTGACCTCTTCGGCTTTTAATCCATCTTTCAAGGCAATGCACATGAAATAACCGGAGTTAAAGGGGAGGGGTGAGAAGTAACGGTTGTATTTTGGATCTCCCAGGACTTGCTTGATTTTTTGATACCTGGAATGAAGTATATCGTATTTCTCCAATTTGTTCTGATCATAGTTTTCTGAGGAGTATACTTTTTGAAGCAATGACTGTGAAAGGTGGCTGATATTTGAAATATTTCCACGGACGGCCCCTGCCGTTTTATTCTCAAGTGCTTCGTACAGGGCTGCAGTTCCGTTTTTCACGCCATAGGTGATGAATCCAACCCTGAAGCCCCATACGTAGTCCTCCTTTGTGGCTCCGTCGAGCTTAACCGCCAGCACATTTTCACCAAGTGTTGCCAATCTTGTAAAGATGGATTCTGTAAAAACCCCCTTTTCGTAGACCAATCCAAAATAGGCATCATCAATCAGGACAACAATCTTCTTCCCTTGGGCCGCCTGCGCTGCTACAATTTCTACGATTCCGTCGATTTCACTCACCAATGGGGTGTAACCCGAAGGATTGTTGGGGAAGTTTAATACAAGTACAACTTTCCCCGTTGATTGCTCCATCTTTTGTTTCAACCCTTCAAAGTTGAAACCACCATCGACAAACAGCGGGAATGTGTCGATATTTCCAAGATAATTGTTTTCAAATATCAGTGCATAATTTTCCCAGTAAAGATCCGGCACAATGACGGTATCGCCCTCTTCCACAAAGAGGTAGGAAGATATGCTTATTCCGTGGGTAATGCCATTGGTTGCAATAGGCAGGCTGATGGGAGTCTCACCCAGGGAAGGGTTCTTCTTGTATATAAAACCTTTCCAGGTACTTCTTAAATCAGGTTTCCCGAAACTTGGGGCATAAGGGAAAACAGCAGAATCAGGCAGGTTGACCAACTGACCCAACTCTCTCAAATGCATGGGGTGACCATTGTCCTCCACAGCTTCCCCAATGGTAGCATTGATCTCTTTCCCTTTCGCCTGTGCCGATTGTGCCAAAATTCCCAATTTGGGAAAGAAAATATTTTTCCCCCTACTGGAAAGCAATTCAAAAATAGCGGGATGGCTTTTTTGAATCACATCGTTTAGTGTAATAGCTTGTTGATCCACTTTGGTTAATTTTAAATAATATAAAATAAACTTCCATGGCAAAGTTATCGAAAAAACAGCACCCAATTCCCGATCCCGGTTTCATGGGACAAAACTTAACGATGAATTAATGTTTTTTGATTCAACACCATAGAAAAGGGCGTAGTTACAAACTACGCCCTGCATCAGCTTCTAAAAAAACCATTTAAACTATGAACGTGGATGAAACTTGTATACCGTATTTTTGAGAAATTCCTTGTCCAGATGGGTATAAATCTCTGTTGTTAGAATGGACTCATGGCCCAGCATCTCCTGTACTGCCCTCAAGTCAGCCCCTCCCTTGACCAGGGCAGATGCAAAAGAGTGCCTGAATGTATGCGGACTGATACTCTTTTCGAGCTTTATCTTCTCTGCCAGGTTTTTGATAATCGTGAAAATCATTACCCTGCTAAGCTTTCTACCCCTGCGGTTGAGAAACAGGACATTTTCGCTTGATCTATCTATCTTAATTTTTTTACGGTAACCAATTTGGTACTTTTTGATCTCTTCGATGGCTCGTTTACTGATTGGAACCAATCGCTCCTTCTCTCCCTTCCCGGCGACCTTGATAAACTCCTGTTCAAAATGCAGATTTGAAATCTTGAGATTTACAAGTTCCGAGACCCGCAATCCGCAACTGTAAAGTGTTTCAAGAATTGCTTTGTTTCGGGTACCTTCCGGCTTTGTACAGTCGATGGCCTCCAAAAGTTGGTTAATCTCTTCGTCGGTAAGGACATCTGGTAATTTTCTGCCTATCTTGGGAGATTCGAGCAACGTGGTTGGATCACTTTCGATGACCTCCTCGATCAGTAGAAATTTGTAAAAAGACTTGATCCCAGAAATAGATCTGGCTTGTGTTCTAGGACTTACCCCTTTAAGGTTCATCCATTCCACAAATTTTCTCAAATGTGCCAGTTTTATTTCAAGCGGAGTCAGTTTTGGATAATATTCTGTAAAAAAAGAGATAAGTTTGTTGATATCGTTCACATATGCACTCACTGAATTTTGAGAGAGGGATTTTTCCAGTCTCAAAAAGGTTTCATACCCTTTTTTGCTTTCTTTCCAGTTCATAATGCTATTTTTATTAGAAACAAATAATATCCATTTTTGTTTGCTGAAATAAACAATAAAACAGGATCCCAATATCAGGATACTCATTGAAAAAAAACACGGCCGCCTCATCGCGGTTAATCCTCAGGAAGAGTGTATTTTACAGAAATATTCAAGAAACGGTTGGAATCAATTTGAATGGCTCATACACCACACAAAATTAGTACGAGATGAAGATCAATATTGTTAACGGACCCAACTTAAATTTGCTTGGCAGACGTGAGAAGGGTATCTATGGGGATAGTTCCTTTGAAGATTGGTTGAATAAAATCAGACCACACTTTCCCCATGTCGAACTGGATTATTTTCAGTCAAATGTGGAAGGTGAAATAGTCAGTCACCTGCACCAAATTGGATTCAGTTCAGATGGAATTGTAATGAATGCCGGCGCCTATACCCACACCTCAGTGGCCATTCGTGATGCCATTGCAGGAGTATCCACCCCCGTGGTTGAAGTTCATATCTCCAATATCCTTACCCGGGAGTCATTCAGACACGAATCGATCATTGGACCGGTCTGCAAGGGAAGTATCATGGGTTTTGGATTGGACTCCTACAGATTGGGTATTGAAAGTTTCTTGAAACCTGATTTGGGCTAAAGAATCTTTTGAATACCTTTTAGTCAATCGACAACGAATAAAATATGCAGCATATGAACAAGATCAAGCTTACCAAAATAGTTGCGACCATCTCTGACAAGAATTGTGAAACTGACTTTCTTCGATTGCTCGAAAATGCAGGAATGAATGTGGTTAGAATAAATACGGCCCATCAAACCACCGAGTCGGCGATGAAGATCATCAACAACGTTAGGTCTGTCAGTGATTGCCTTGCCATTCTGGTGGATACCAAAGGGCCTGAAATCCGCACCAAAAACATCCTGGAACCTGTAAAAATATCAAAGGGAGAACATATCTCTATCCATTGCGGAGAGGAGCAATCTGGGGAGGGCCTACTGGTGGTCGACTACCCCTATTTTATCCGGGACATCCCGGTAGGCAGCGCTGTACTGATCGATGACGGAGAACTGGAACTCACCATTGTGGAGAAGAGAGCGGATAGTCTGGTTGCACTGGTGGGCAATGATGGAGTTATCAAAAACAGGAAGAGTATAAACGTACCCGGAGTCTCGCTGAATCTTCCCTCCCTCACCGAAAAAGACCGTCAGTTTATCCGTTGGGCTGCAGCGAATAACCTTGATTTTATCGCACATTCTTTTGTGAGAAACAAGGAAGATGTGAAGGCAGTCCAGCAAATATTGGATGAAGAGGGGAGCAAGATTAAAATTATTGCCAAAATTGAAAATACCGACGGGGTTAAAAATATTGACGAGATTCTTGATCATGCCTATGGAATCATGGTTGCACGGGGAGACCTGGGCATCGAAATAGCCGCAGAAAAGATTCCGGCCATCCAGCGGAAGCTCATCCGCAAGTGTGTGGAGCGGAAAAAACCGGTCATCATTGCCACTCAAATGCTGCACACCATGATCAGTAACCCCAGACCAACCCGCGCTGAGGTTAGCGATGTGGCTACGGCCATTTACGACCGAACCGATGCGGTTATGCTATCGGGTGAAACCGCCTACGGACAATATCCGGTAGAGGCGGTTCAATTGATGTCTCGTGTGGCGCTAGAAGTAGAATCCAGCAAGGACAAACGGAATGATCTGCCGGTCCCTAGACTGGAGAACGAAGTTTCCGCTTTTCTGGCGGAAGCTGCCGTAATGTCCGGAAATGAGCTGAAGGTTGCAGCCATCATCACAGATACACTTACCGGGAAAATTGCACGTTACATCTCTGCCTTCAGAAGTCCTCGCCCTGTATTTGCCAAATGTCACAATGGAAGGGTCAAAAGGGAGCTTGCCCTCTCTTATGGGGTGTATCCCAGCGAGATTGTTGTCAAGAAAAATAAGTACAAACTGGTTGAGACCTCCCTGCTCGATTTGGTCGAACGTCGATTCATCCAGGAAAACGATACCGTTGTCTATGTAGGGGGTAACTTTGGCGTGGGCGGTGGAACCTCCTTTATCGAAATAGCCTCTGTTGAACAGATGATGCACCAAAAAAAGGAGAAGAAGGAAAAATAGAAGAAGCTGTCTCAAAAGTCACGATGAAATTCCGTGATCTTACAATTTGAAAGCCTTTCTCTTTTTTCACCCCTAAATCCCTAAAGTGGACTTGGAAATGCGTGAAATGGTCAGAATTTAAGCCCCTTCAAGGGTTTGGGGTCTGATCAAATCGGAAATTACTATCAAGTTGTAAGCTATAGAAATTTATATTAGACTTTCGAGACAGCCTCTTTCATGTGAATTTTGCCCCCGGCCTGCTGCAGCTTTCTACCTCATGTCGTTCATCACGACCCCTGGGTATTTGGCTTTGTCGAAAACAAAATAATCATCCTTAAGGTCTATATTTGTCTTCATACTCTTGAGTACCAGTATATAGGTATTGCCGTCCTTGTTGTAAGTCTGGGCTTTTGCAATCTGTGACTTCACCTTGTCGACATACAACCTGACCTTTAGCAACTCTTTCGACTTGTCTACAGGGAAGAGGTCCAGCACCTGAACTGCTTTACCGGTAAGGGACTCTTCTCCGACGTAAGAATAGTTGAACCCCTTTTCATAAATTGTGAAGATATTCGCCGGGCTCAATGCCCCGTCTGTTTCCTCCTCTACGCCAGAAATATTGCACTCCTTGCCCTCCGTAAGATAACTCCAGGTACTGGTACCGTCACAGAAAACTTCCATCCCGAAGACCGGCATATGTAAACGGTACATTTTACCTTTCAGCGCCAATACACCCTCGTTGGTTTGGTTTACATTGTTCTTTTTATTTTCGAGTGTAAAGGAGAAGTCGATCTGTATGGTTTTGTAACTTTTTGTAGTCTGTGACAATTTATCCAGCACCTCCCTGGCTTTTGGATCTTGTTGAGCCATCAAACCTGTGGCTATCCATAAAGCGGCAACAGCAAACACCAATTTTTTCATCCTATAAATATTTATTCTTTAACCTTTGTACTTTATCCTTAAACCTTTAACCTTTATCCTTTATCCCTTATCCCTTATCCTTCCTTACTGCGGCAGTCTCCGCAAAATCTGTTCCAAAGTTCCTTCGTCCTGGACCAATACTTCCCTGGCTTTACTTCCGGCATTCACTCCAACAATTCCGGCAGCCTCCAACTGGTCCATGATTCTTCCGGCCCTGTTGTAGCCGATGGAGAACTTCCTTTGAATAGACGATGTGGAGCCCGTTTGGTTTAATACCACAATTCTTGCAGCATCATCAAAAAGCTCATCCCTGTTCTTCAGATCTACCTCATCAGAACTGTCTGAACCATCACTCCTGTATTCAGGGAGTGCCCATGCAGTGGGATATCCGGGTTGTTTCCCGATAAAATTGGCAATTGCCTCCACTTCAGGCGTATCCACAAACGCACATTGAATCCTGGTAAGCACGTTTCCGATAGAAACGAGCATATCCCCCCTGCCGATCAGCTGATTGGCTCCCGGGGTGTCGAGTATGGTCCTTGAATCGACCATGGATGCTACCTTGAAGGCAATACGGGTTGGGAAGTTGGCCTTGATCACCCCTGTAATGATGTTGATGGAGGGACGCTGGGTCGCAATGATCATATGGATTCCCACGGCACGGGCCAACTGGGCAATCCGGGCGATCGGCAACTCGATCTCCTTCCCGGCAGTCATGATCAAATCCGCAAATTCATCCACCACCACCACGATGTAAGGAAGGTACCTGTGTCCCTTGTTGGGATTTAGACGCCTGGAGATAAATTTGACATTGTACTCTTTTACATTCCTGGTCTGGGCAATTTTCAACAGGTCATACCGGCGTTCCATCTCTATGATGAGCGAATTAAGTGTATCCTTGACCTGCTGAACATCGGTAATGATGGAGTCTTCCATCCCCTCCATCTTGGCCAGAAAATGCTTTTCAATCACGGAATAGAGATTCAACTCAACTTTTTTGGGATCAATGAATACAAATTTGAGTTGCGATGGATGTTTTTTGTACAATAGCGACGAGATGATGGCATTCAAACCCACCGATTTCCCCTGCCCGGTAGCCCCGGCTACGAGGATGTGTGGCATCTTGGTAAGATCGACCACAAAAGTTTCGTTGGAGATGGTCTTCCCGAGTGCGAGCGGCAGTTCATAATCCGTCTCCTGGAAAACCTTGGAGGCGATCAACGAGCGCATGGAGACCACTTCGGGCTTGTTATTGGGAACCTCAATACCGACTGTTCCCTTCCCCGGCATTGGGGCAATGATACGAATACCCAAGGCTGACAGGCTAAGTGCGATGTCGTCCTCCAGGTTTTTAATTTTTGAGATCCTCACACCCGCAGCTGGTACAATTTCATAAAGTGTGACGGTCGGGCCGGTTGTTGCCCTGATCTTCTCAATTTCAATACTATAGTTCTTCAGGGTCTGGAGGATCTTGTTCTTGTTGGCCATCAACTCGTCGTTCGTCACCTGGGGGTTGCCGGTGGCCCGTTCTTCGAGCAGGTCGATGGATGGGAAAATATACCGTGACAGATCAAGGGTCGGATCATAATCTGCCTCCGGGATTTCCTCCTCTTCATCGTACAACTCTTGCCTTGGAACTGCCACTTCAGCAGTCGGAACGGGTACATTGACCGGAATCTGGTAGGGCTCCTCCTCGACAAATACCTCTCCCATTTCAAGCTCAATCGAGTCATCTTCCGGTTCCGCATAGACGATCTTCACCTCATCGTCGTCTGCAACTTTTGAAAAGGAGCGGTCCTTCTCCTGCATCTTGGGTGGCTGTGCCGCCACAAACGGCTCATTGGTAATCAGCGGCACCTCCTTCTTTTTAGGCTTTCCCCGGTAGGACAACATTCCCTGTATGGCCCCCCAGGCATCATCGAAAGCAAAAATAATTACGATCAAAATTGAACCCAGCAACACAAAAAAAGTACCAAGTTTTCCAACAACAGAATTGAGGTGTTGCGCCATCAGAAAACCATAGGCCCCCCCAGGCAGAATGGGCGAATTCTTGTAAAAGTAAGCGAGTGAATAGGCAAGAGTGATTGAAAACCATATAATTAGAAATATCCCATACCCAAAGTTCCTTGGCATCGACATTTTCCCAATTTTGGCCAGACGCATGGATAGCACGAGGAAGAGATAGAGGATCCCAAATGAGCCAAACCCAAATCCCTTGTTGATAAACCAATTGGCGAGGACTGCTCCCCATTTCCCTCCGGAATTCTCTATTTTGATGGTTGGATTGGTAATAAGCTCCTTGATTGAAACATCCAGGTGACTTGCATCGGCCCCCTCCTGAAGCAAAAAGGAGACGAAGGAAACAAGCAGGTAGAGGGTAAAGAAGAAGAGGAGAAGCCCAATCACCCCACGAATCTTCTCCCAACGGGAATGTTTCGTTCCCTTACCCCCGTTGCCAGTTTTGGGAGCTATAGGTTTCTGTTGATTATCAATCTTTTGCTGAGCCATTACCCAATTATTTAGAAATGTCAAATTTAGGATTAAATCCAACAAAGTGAACGAAAACCCCAAAATAAGTGGTAGAACAGGGCGAAATCCCTCTTTGTTGCTTCACCTTGTAGTGGTAGGTTTTAATTCCTGTCAGGATTCTTTCTGCCTTCCGGGGCCAAATGAATGCTCTTTCTCACGAAAATTTTGCATTTTCCCCCACTTTTTAAAAAGAAACAGATGCGGAGAGAATAGATGATTTGTTACATTTGGCTAAGAATCTATCTGTAACGTCTACAGCTTACAAACAATCTAAATTTTACGGTAAATGAACCTGAACTCCCTGTTTTTATTGCTTCTGGCAGGATTGGCATTCAACTGTGCCCCGGAGAAATCTATCCGGCTGACAAACAGTGTGAACCCCATGATCGGCACTTCGGACCATGGCCATACCTACCCTGGCGCAGCCTTCCCTTTTGGCCAGATACAATTGAGTCCGGACAATGGGACAAATGGCTGGGACTGGTGTTCGGGCTACCACTATTCCGACAGTGTCATCGCAGGTTTCAGCCATACACACCTAAGTGGAACCGGCATTGGTGATCTGGCAGATGTCTCATTTTTGCCGGTTGCCACGGAGGTAACGTTTACAGATGGTGAAAAGAATGCAGATTTTGTATCACGCTATGCCGGGAAATTCAGCCACCAACAGGAGATCGCCCTGCCCGGTTATTATTCGGTCATCTTTAAAAACCACCCTATAAAAACAGAATTAACCGTTACCGAAAGGGCAGGTTTCCACAAGTACACCTTCCCCAAAGGAGCAGTAAATAACCTGGTAGTTAACCTGGGATTTGCCATCAACTGGGACAAACCCTACCAAACTTCATTGCAGATAGTTGACAACATGCTGATTACAGGATCACGCCTGTCGCATGGATGGGCAGCCGATCAGCAGCTTTATTTTGCGGTCCGATTTTCACAACCCATCGCAAAATCTGAAATAACCAAGGTAGGGGGAGAAAACTGCACGGTTGGAGTATTCCAGTTCAGTGATGCACAAGTGATGGCAAAAGTTGGGATATCATCGGTGAGCGCCAAAAATGCATTGGAAAACCTGGATCACTCCCTGCCAGACTGGGATTTTGAAAAAACAAAAGAGGCAGCTTCTGATGCCTGGGAAAAAGAACTTTCGAAAATTGTTATCCAATCGAATGATCCTGTTCAGAAAACAATTTTCTACACTGCCCTGTACCATACCATGGTTGCTCCTGCCCTCTTTTCTGACCTGAACGGTGAATTCAAGGGGGTCAAAGGTGCAGTTCAAAAAGCAGATGGTTACCAGCGCTATACTGTTTTCTCCCTGTGGGATACCTACAGGGCACTTCACCCACTCTTCACCTTTATCCAACCCGACAGGGTGAACGATATGGTAAAATCAATGCTGGACCATTACAGACAGACCGGGTTACTTCCGGTATGGGAACTGGAGGGAAATGAGACTTTCTGCATGGTGGGGAATCATGCCATCCCGGTCATCGCTGAAGCAATTCTCAAAGGGATCGGTGATTTCGACCAGGAGTTGGCCTATGAAGCGATGAAAGCGAGTTCCCTGTTCGATCGGGATGGAATGGGATTGTACGATAGTCTGGGCTATATGCCAGCCGACAAAATCAGCCAATCGGTTGCAAAATCCCTCGAAGTGGCCATCGATGATTGGTGTGTATCTGCGGTTGCCAGCAAATTGGGCAAAACCGAAGATGCCGACTACTTCCGCAAAAGAGCAGCAAGCTTCAAACAATATTTTGATCCCGAAACCCGATTTATGCGGGGCAAACTGAGCAACGGGCAGTGGACGGCTCCTTTCGACCCGGCCTTCTCCAGCCACGAAGGAAGTGACTATACCGAGGGCAATGGCTGGCAATACCTATGGCTGGTCCCCCAGGATGTGGAAGGATTGATTGGTCTACTCGGTGGCAAAGAGCCTTTTGCTGACAAGTTGGACTCTTTGTTCATGGTCGAACAGGGAGTCAAGGGAGAAAAGGCTTCTGCCGATATTTCCGGACTAATTGGCGCCTATGCCCATGGCAATGAGCCCGGCCATCATACCACCTATCTTTTCAATTCTGCGGGCAGAGCCTGGCGTACCCAGGAGCTGAACCGCAGAATCCAGACTGAAATGTATACCGACAAGGTAAATGGGCTCTGTGGCAACGAAGATTGTGGCCAGATGTCGGCCTGGTACCTTTTCAGCGCAATGGGTTTCTATCCGGTCAATCCCGCTGACCTGAATTACCAACTTGGTTCACCATTGGTTCAGGAGGCCAGAATAGCCTTAAAACAAGGCAAATACTTTACCATGAAAGCCCCGCTGGCCTCGGTTGTGAACAAATACGTCCATGAGGTGAAGCTCAATGGAAAATTACTGGATCGTTCCTGGATCACTTACCAGGAGATCGTAGAGGGAGGAATCCTTGAATTTACGATGGGTAGCGAACCCAATAAAAATCTTTTCAAGTAAAATAAAGAATCAAATGCAAGCAGCTTTAATTAGAAATTACGGTACCATTGCCCTGGAAGAGGTTGAAAAACCAAAAATCAAGGATGATGAGGTGCTGGTAAAAGTAAGGTATGCCAGTATATGCGGATCCGATCAGCATATCTTCAAGGGAGAATTCCATCCAAGGACCAAACTACCGCTCATTCCCGGACACGAATTCGCCGGGGTGATTGAGGCGGTTGGCAGCCATGTTGAACATTTTCAGCCTGGAGACAAGGTTACTGTTGATCCCATCCTTTGGTGTGGAACTTGTGCCGCCTGCAAAGCTGGCCACTATCCAGCCTGTATTGCGCTGAAATTGATTGGGATTGACCTCAATGGAGGATTTGCACAATATGTTTCCGCCCCGGTTCATACGGTATTTAAGGTTCCCAGCCATATTTCAGATGAATTCGCCGCATTGATTGAAATACTTTCAATCGGTTTTCATGCCTCTGCGAGGGCAGGTATCAAAGAGCAGGATGATATCCTGATCATGGGGGCTGGAAAGGTCGGCCAGGCAATTCTCCATGCTGCCAAAACCATTACCAAAGGAAGCGTCATCCTGGCTGACATTCTGGATGAAAGACTGGCCATTGCCACCAAGGCGTTCCCGGAGTTGATCACTGTCAATACAACCCGGACAGATCCTGTCGCATTTATAAAATCACTCACAAACAACCGTGGGGTGGATATTGCTTTTGAGGCTGTCGGGCATGAAGTAGCTGTGGAAGGTCGCATGAATCCGGTAAGAACCTGTATCAATGCCATCAAAGGTGGAGGAACCGTTTGTGTCCTGGGGTTGGGGGACCACCCTACAGAAATCTTGATGAAAGAGCTGATCTGGAAAGAGGCAAGAATCGTCTCTTCCAGGGTAAGTCATGGCGAATTTGCAAAGGCGATTGATGCACTGGATAGAAAAATCATTCATCCGGAAAGCATGATTACAGGCATTCTGGATCTGCAGGAGGCCCAGCGCGGATTTGAATTACTTGAATCTGAGCCTGGGAAACACCTCAAGATTTTACTTAAAGTACCTGAATAACAAAAAAATAACCTGATAACTGGAAAAACATCACCCTCCTATCGAACTTTACAACTTTACAATCTTGTAACCAATACCAAAATCAATTTTCAATCCTCCAACAATAAAACCAAACCAGTATGAAAAATATTCCGGTCATCTCCATTACCGAAAAAACATTGGCAGAAGCCTATGAAGCAGCCATCATCGCGGTGTACGAAAAAGGAACCCGATTTAAGACACAATACGACAAACCGGAAGATCCGGAGAGTATGGATTGTACCATCAACATTACCATCGAGGAGCCAGAAACGGATCCCATGATCCACATGGCCTTCCCGGGCGGGATCGAAGAGCTGAAGGAGTATGTGATGGAGCTCAAAGGGTACAAGGACCACTGGACCAAAAACATGAACGACGAAAGCGACAAGCGTTGGGAATATACCTATCATGGCCGGCTAAAAAATTATGGTGTATGGAAAGAGCTGGTCGATGGCAAATCTCAGGAAGCAGGAAAGATCAAGGTGGACCAGATTCAGTCGGTCATTGAAAAATTGGCCAAACAACCCTTCACCCGCCAGGCACAAATGATAACCTGGATGCCTGACATCGACAATGATTGCTTCGACCCACCCTGCCTCCAATCCTTGTGGTACAGGATATTGGTTGATGAAGAGGGCACCTATTGGTTGAACTGCAACGTGCGTTTCAGAAGCAACGATGCATGGGGAGCAAATTTCATGAACATGTTCGGGTTTATCCAGTTCAGCAAGGAGGTAATTGCAGCTGGTGTCGCGGAGAAAACAGGAAAAACTGTCAGGTTGGGTCGGATGAACTGGCAGGCCGATTCTTTCCATATCTATGGGAAAGACCTGAAAACTGTTAAGGAAAGATTACTGGACAGATTGGAGGATATGCGGTTTGAAGAACGCACCATGCCATTCAACGACGAATTTATCCGGGATATGTACGACCAGGCAGAAGAACAGATCGTTCAGAAAATAAAGGAGTACGACCAGCGGCATTGACGATATTTGTCATGTATTGCTCTGAAAACACTCCTTATCTTCGTTCTGATCAAACCGGAACTCAATTGGTAAAATGAAAAAAATGGCTGTCGTTGCCCTTGGAGGCAACGCCTTGTTGCGCGACAACGAGAAAGGAACGATTGAAGAGCAGGAACTCCATACCACAGAGACCATCGAAAACCTGATCTTCCTGGTAAGAGAGGGTTACGATCTGGTAGTGACACATGGCAACGGACCCCAGGTGGGAAACATTCTGATGCGCAATGATGCGGGGGAACAAGTGTACGGAATTGCACAAATGCCTTTGGACATCTGCGTGGCGGATTCACAAGGTGGAATCGGCTACATGATCGAAAGAATCTTCCGGAATGTCCTCAATAAATATCAGATTGAAAAAAATGTGGTCACCCTGGTTGGAATGGTGGAGGTTGATCCGAATGACCCAGCCTTCCAAAATCCGACCAAACGAATTGGTGCTACCTACAGTGCAGAAGAGGCCAAATCCCTGGAAGAGGCCAAAGGATGGAAATTCAAGGAGAGCAAAAAAAATGGAGACGGGTGGAGACGGGTAGTACCCTCCCCTACTCCCATTAAAATAATGAACCTCCAACTGATTGGTGAAATGGCCAGAAAGGGGAACATCGTAATTACCTGTGGAGGTGGAGGTATTCCGGTATTCATTGACAGTGAAAAGAACATCCGAACAGTGGATGCTGTGATAGACAAAGATCTCGCATCAGCAGTACTGGCCTCTGGGGTTAAAGCAGATGAGTTTTATATTTTGACGGATGTCTCCTTCATTTACAAGGATTTCGGTCTGCCCACGCAGGAAAAATTAGAGTTTCTGGATTATGCGGATACCCGGAAGTACCTTGAAATGGGCACCTTTGCGGAAGGAAGTATGGCCCCAAAAATTGTGGCGGCCATGAAATTCGTAGAAAACGGAGGCGTAAAAAGCATCATCACAGAGGCCGCTAAACTGGAAGATAAAAGTTACGGATCAAAAATTACCATGTATTATTAACCAAGAAATACCCCATGTCGAACCTGCTTTACCACAGAAATTTTCTAAAACTTTTGGATTTTCAACCATTTGAAATCAAATACCTGCTTGATCTTGCGGCCGAATTAAAATGGGCCAAAAAGACAGGAACAGAAGAGCCTGTGCTGACAGGCAAAAATATAGCGCTGATCTTTGAAAAATCTTCCACCAGGACCCGCTGTGCCTTTGAAGTAGCTGCCTATGACCAGGGAGCGCATGTAACCTACCTGGGTCCAACAGGATCTCAGATTGGTTCCAAGGAGTCGATGAAGGACACTGCCAGGGTTCTGGGAAGAATGTATGACGGAATTCAATACCGTGGCTTTGGTCAGCCACTGGTTGAAACACTTGCCAAACATGCAGGAGTACCTGTCTGGAATGGCCTGACTGACGAATTCCATCCGACACAGATTCTGGCGGATCTGCTTACCATGCGGGAACATTCAAACAAACCATTGGACAAGATTAAATTTGCCTACCTCGGGGACGCCAGAAACAACATGGGCAATTCCTTGATGGTAGGGGCGGCCAAAATGGGGATGGATTTCAGGGCGGCAGCTCCTGCGAAGTTCCAACCTTCGGCTGAGCTTCAGAAAACCTGTCAGACCATTGCTTCCCAAACCGGAGGAAATATCCTTGTAACAGAAAACCTGGAAGAGGCAGTTATGGATTGTGATTTCATCTATACCGATGTATGGGTCTCAATGGGTGAATCTGCAGCCGTCTGGCAGGAGCGGATCGAACTATTGATGCCTTTCCAGGTCAACGCGAAGGTGATGGCACTGACCGGAAATCCTGAAGTGAAATTTCTCCATTGTCTTCCGGCATACCACAACCGGGAAACAAAAACCGGGGAAGATATTTTTCAAAAGTTTGGCATTGAATCCATGGAGGTAACGGAGGACGTGTTTGAAAGTGAAGCCTCCATCGTCTTTGATCAGGCCGAAAACAGAATGCATACCATCAAGGCAGTTCTGGTTGCAACGCTGGGACAGCGGTGAGAAAGGATAAAGGTTAAAGGATAAAGGATAAAGGATAAAGTAAAAAGGTTAAAGGTTAAAGTTGGATCAGCTCCTCCCTTTAACCTTTAACCTTTATCCTTTAACCTTACTCTTACCAGCAAGTATTCTTGCTATTGATCCAAACTGTCTCAGGATCTATGTTCTCCTTTTCAATCTCTTTGAAATATTTGTAGGTTCCGACTTTCAGTTCGATGGTCGCATCTTCGTCACAGACAATCATCCCATGCGAATGCAGCTGCAAAGCTGAAATGGTCCACATGTGATTTACAGCTCCTTCGACAGCCTTGTGAAGAGCCCTGGCTTTGTTGTGGCCTGTTACCAGAATCAAAACCTCCTGGGCATCCATGATCGTTCCCACTCCAACTGTCAAGGCAATCTTTGGAACCTGGTCCACATCGTTGTTGAAGAAACGACTGTTGACAATCTTGGTGTCGGTATTCAATGCTTTGTCGCGGGTTCTGGAAGCCAGGCTGGATCCGGGTTCATTGAAGGCGATATGTCCATCTGCTCCCACCCCGCCCAGGAAAAGATCGATACCTCCAACTGCCTTAATCTTGGCCTCATATCGGCTACATTCCATCCGAAGGTCTGCAGCATTTCCGTCGAGCAGATTTACGTTGGCCGGCTGTACATCGATGTGACTAAAAAAATTATCCCACATGAACGTATGATAGCTCTGGGGATGATTTTTATCGATGCCCACATATTCATCCATGTTAAAAGTGATCACATTCCGAAAGGAGACTCTTCCCTCCTGGTACAGCTTGATTAATTCAACGTAGGTCCCAAGTGGTGTACTCCCGGTTGGCAATCCCAAAACAAAAGGATTCTCAGGAGTAGGATTGGCATTACCTATTTTGTGAGCGATATAATTCGCTGACCATTTGGCTACACTGCCGGCTTCAGGTTGTATGATTAATCTCATGCTGTCAATTATTATCGTAATAGTATAAAGTTACGTCAAAATTGACAAATTTTATAAAACAATCAACCCTGTACCTCAAAAAAGACGATAATAATTCACATTTGGAACGAACCGGCATCGAAGAAATCCTTTCCCCTTCATTTTTCACCAAACACCCATTAAAAACCAGTTCGAAAAACCACAAATTGCAAGAATCTTCCCCCTGAACGCAGTGGTTCGCTCCGATAGCAAGAGCACTGCCGGTTCCATCTTAATTTCCGGTTAAACCTTTGTTAAGCTTTAGGGTCAAAAATGAGATCGTCGTCCCAGTTGAAACAATTATCAGTAATTATGCCGAAAAAATCAGGACCAATATTCGGTCAGTACTTCACTATTATGGCAAAATCCAACCATCAGGAGAACATTTATGAATAAAAATATCTTTCTGGTTCTTCTTCTTATAATTTTTTCTGCTCCATTTTTGTATGCCCAGAAAACAGTTGTCACAGGGAAAATAACCGAGTCACAAACCGGTTTGCCAATACCCTACGCCACGATTGTTTTTAAGGGAACCTACATTGGTACGATGTCCGATTTAAATGGCAATTTCAATCTCAGTACACTGACCCCAACCAACGCCATTGAAATTTCCTCGATTGGATTCAAGAAAATAACCCTGACTATAGAATTACAACACTCAATTAATCTTGATATCAAATTGGAAGAAGATATCATCATGACCGGCGAAGTGGTAGTTAAGCCGGGAGAAAACCCCGCCATACCACTTTTCAAAAAGGTGATAGCGCGTAAAAAAGAGAACAATCCAGCCAACTTTCCATCCTGGCACAGCAAATTGTATTCAAAAACGGAGGTAGACCTCAAGAATATTGACACCACACTTCGAACAAAAAGATTGCTTCAATCCTTCGATTTTGTGTTTGATTACATAGATTCACTGAAAACGGAGGGCAAAGCATTTTTGCCTGTCTTCTTTTCTGAGACTTTCTCCAACTATTACCATGAAAGAGGTTCTGTCAGGGACCGTGAAGAGATCGTGGCCAACAAGGCATCGGGCATGACCACCAACATGATTTCCAAGTTTACCGGTAAAGTCTACGAAGGACTTAACCCATACGACAATTACCTTGTAATCAGAGATGTGAGTCTTGTTTCCCCGCTCAATGGTATGGGACTTCAGTTTTACAAATATTACCTGATCGACAGTACTTTCACCGATGGGAAAAAGTATTTCGAATTTTCGTTTAAGCCCCGGAATGTTCAAAGTCCAACATTCAAAGGGCAATTCTGGGTCGATGCAGAAAGCTTTGCCGTGACAAAGATTGACATGCAACTATCGGAAAAGGCCAATATCAACTTCGTAAACAATTTTAAATATTCCGTAGCTTATGAATTGGTCGAAAACCGGTGGACGCCCAAGAATGAGCTGATCGTATTGGACGTGGATATCCAAAAAAACTCAAAATCCAAGCGAATTGGGGTTATCGGCAGAAAAGCCAATTTTTACCAGGATTTCGTATTTGAGGAGTCAAAGGAGACTAAACTGGAAGCCAACGAACAAATTACCGTTCGGGAGGATGCGATGAACAAGGACAACACTTACTGGGAAATTAACCGTCCCATCGAACTCCAGAAGCGGGAACTTGGGATATATACCATGGTAGATTCCATCAAGCATGTTCCGCTTTACAAGACAGCTTCAGAATATATTTATATGTTTTACTACGGTTACCGGGATTTGGGAAAGGTCGAATTTGGCCAGTACTACTCCTTTTATTCCAACAATCCTGTCGAAGACAACAGGTTCAAATTCGGAGCCAGGACCACCATGAAATTCAACAAGAATTTACGACTGAATGGCTATGCAGCTTATGGTTCAAAGGATGAAACTTTCAAGTACAGCGGAGGCTTTGAATATTACTTTTCAAAAAAACCAAGAAGCTTTCTATCTGCCCAATACAAACACGATTATGAGATATTCGGCAAAAGCAAAAATGCCTTCATGATCGACAATTTCCTGAATACACTGCTCAACAAGGTTCCGTTCAACAAGCTGAACATGACCGATCGCCTGGAGATCAATTATGAAAAGGAGTGGATCTCCGGCCTGAGCCACAGATTCTCCTACAATGGAACCAGGATTTTTAGTGGCCCTGTTGTAAAATTTGAATCACCGGCAGGAGACCTGATTCCAGTTATCAACAACTGTGAATTTGGAATCCATACCCGATATGCACCCAACGAATACTACATCCAGGATGGATTTGAAAGATCAAAATTTGAAAATACCAGGCCTGTTTTTAACCTGGGTCTGTCTACAGGGATCAAAGGTTTGATGGGCGGTGAGTTTAATTACTTCAAGGTGGAGGCGCAGATCAACCAAAAGCTAATGCTTCAGCCTTTTGGCTTTATCTACTACAATTTGCAGGCGGGCAAAATCTGGGGAGATGTTCCCTTTCCACTGATGAAGATCCACGAAGGGAATGACACTTATGCCTATGATTTTTATGCATTTAACATGATGAGCATGCAGGAGTTTGCCAGTGACACTTATGCCTCACTCTTTCTGGAACACCATTTTCAGGGCTACTTTCTCAACAAAATTCCACTCTTCAGAAAATTAAAATGGAGGGAACTTGCAGGAGTACGCACATTGATTGGTAGTTATGACCCTGCCCAACATACCGGCATGCTATTCCCTGAAGGGATGAAAAGTCTGCAAAACAACCCATATACCGAATTTTCGGCAGGTTTGGAGAATATATTCAAGGTATTCAAAGTCGTTGGCGTTTGGAGGACCACTGCGCTCGACAATGCTGGTTCCAAATTTGGGATGGTGGTCACGATGCAGCTCATTTTATAAGGAGCATATGTTATACAATAGCCAACATCCTCAGTTAAATCAGGTCTCTTTGGTTCCAATGGCCATAACGAACATAAACCGATGCAAATAAGCCATCTCGGAGAAATCACTGCCATTCTCACAGCTATCTGCTGGACAGTTTCTGCCCTGACTTTTTCAATAGCTACCCGCCGTGCCGGATCACTAACGGTCAATCTTTTCAAACTATTGCTTGCAATGGTGATGTACATGGTTTGGTCGAAGGTGATGAGGGGACTTTGGTTACCAACCGATGCCACTCCGGAAGCCTGGAAGTGGCTTTCCGTCTCCGGTCTGATTGGATTTGTACTTGGAGATTATTTTCTGTTTACCTCCTACAATTACCTGTCGGCAAAAATTGCCATGTTGATCATGTCCCTTGCCCCTCCGATTGCCACAATTTTCGGAGTATTGCTGTTGCACGAAAGTTTTACCTGGCTTAATCTGGTTGGGATGGTTCTTGTTCTATCCGGAATTGCCATTGTCATTCTCAAGCGGGAGGAGGTCGACGAAAAAATGACCCATGGGCTGAACTACCCTGTAAAAGGTTTGTTACTGGCATTTGGCGGAGCGGCAGGGCAAGGAATTGGTGCTGTATTTTCCAAACTGGGCATGGGAAGCTATGATCCTTTTGCCTCTTCCCAAATCAGAACCGTTGCCGGGATCCTCGGATTTGCATTTATAATAAGCCTTACCAGAAACTGGAAAAAAGTCAGAAGCTCGATTGTTCACCAAAAAGCATTAAAGCCTCTGCTGGTAGGATCCTTTTTCGGTCCATTTCTTGGGGTATCCCTCAGCCTACTTGCTTTCCAACACACCAAAGTTGGTATTGCATCAACTTTGATTGCCACAGTACCAGTATTTATCCTATTGCCTTCTGTCCTATTACTTGGTGAAAAACTAAACTGGAAAGAGGTTTTAGGGGCATGTTTGGCTGTTGGAGGCATGTTTGTATTCTTTATCTGACCGTTTTGGGCAGAATTTCCTCGATGACACTCCCAGTTGCACTATTTGGCGGGACTATGCCAAGCAGTGCACAGATGGTAGGCACCACATCCGTTACATCTGTTTTCCTTAGTGTGGTACCCTTTTTTACCCCTGCTCCATACCATACCAATGGAACCTGGTCGTTGTCGGTGTAATCAATCGATTTGTATTTCTCCCTGGGAATCCATCCATCTTCGTAACGAATCATCACATCTCCTGAGCGTTTGATGTGAAAATTATTTTGAAAGGATGCAAGGGGTCCACCTAAAAAATTGTCTGATTCAATTTCAAAGGCAGCCTTGGCATAGGCAACGCCCTCAAATTGATTCAGAAAGCGCGCCGTTTCTGCTTGCATTTCATGCAGATCAACCTTCTTCTTGGCAATTAGCGTATGGTTCAGGTACAACTGTTGGTTGCTAAACTTTTCGACCCAATCTCCCTCCCCAAACTTGATATTCAGGAACGATTTCAACAAGGAGATGGAGCTTTCAGGGTTAAATATCCCTGTATTTAATTTGTATTGCACTTTGAGATACTCGGCGTTGTATGAGACACTTGAAGTGGAAGTAAGGAAAAACAGCACATTTTCAGTTCCAAAACCACTTTCAAGGTATTTCAGCAGCTCGGCGATCTCCCTGTCCAACCGAAGATAGGTATCTTGCATCTCTACCGAGAAGGGTCCAAAATTTCCGTTATCCTTGTCCATGGAAGAGAAAACCACCGTCAACAAATCAGGAATATAATCATAGCCCAATTGTTCCTTGGGGATCAGCTGAAGTGCAAAATCCTTGAGATAGGTATTCGCAAAGGGAGTACTCCTTAAAAAGGCATAGGATCCTCCCGCCTCCTTCTTCAATTGAACCAGATCATATGGAAAAGTGTTGTACTTACCAAGAAATCCATTCTCTTTCAGGGAGACATTCTCCACACTCTCCGTGTAACTGATCTTCTCTTTCAGCGTTGTCCAGGTAGACCCCAGGTATTTGTCTGCAAGTTTGAACTTATTGAACTCTGTTGCCCAGGTTGGATACATTGACATGTAATAAGTACTTGAGATCATATTGCCGCTCTTGTCATCCAGCCAATATGCTCCGTCGGCAGAGTGTCCGGCAGAAAATATTGCAGCATAATCATTCATGGCAAGGCTAAAGATGCGCGCTCGTCCTTTGGTCACCAATTTAAGCCGATCTCCAAGGGTAGATGTCATTAATTTGGAGGCCGATCTTGCCCCCATTTTGGAGTCAGATCCAACAGCCTTGTAGTTTTCATCAACGATGCAATCGGTCTCCTTATTTTTCAGCCGATCGATCCAACTATCATTGACAATCCCGTGACGGGATGGAGTTGTCCCGGTGAACAGTGATGCCATGCCAATGGTTGGTCGCTGAACAAGATTGTTCACGTGGTGATTGGCACAGATGAACCCTCCGGAAAATAACCTTCTAAATCCCTCCTCTCCAAATTTCTCCCAATATCTTTCGATGTAATCAGGATGCATATTTTCGACTACAAGACCAACCACCAATCTTGGAGCAGCCGCAGAAACAGTGGTGTGGCCCTGCGCAAAGAGATAGACCGGAAAAAACAGTGAGAAAAAGAGAACCAAACAAGTACGAGCCATGCCTTAAATTTTAGACAAATGTAATGACTTGAGTTGATCCATCAAAAAACAATTATTTTAGCAATTCCTTTTGTCCCTGGAAACAGCATAATTTCAACCTATGAACCATGTCAAAGAAGTTTGTGTAGAGTCGTTTGACGAAGCGTTCAAAGCGGCTGCCGCAGGAGCCTCCCGCATCGAATTGTGCGAAAACCTGGCGGTTGGGGGTACAACTCCTTCCCTGGGAACCATCAAGCGATGTTTGGAGAGACTTCCCATCCCTGTAATGGTGATGATCCGTCCCCGAGGAGGGAACTTTACCTATTCATCGGATGAATTTGAAATAATGAAGGAAGACATTCACCAATGCAAAATACAGAATGTCAGAGGTGTCGTATTTGGCTTACTGGGGGAAGACGGTGAAATTGACAAACTCAGAACTGCTCAACTCGTTCAACTTTCCAGACCGATGGAAGTCACTTTTCACAAAGCCATTGATCTTACCCCCGACCTGATGGAATCCTTAAGTTTCCTAAAAGAGATTGGTGTCGAAAGAATCCTCACTTCCGGAGGCAAAGATACTGCTTTGGAAGGAGCTGCGATATTGAACCAAATGGTACAATTTGCAACTCCTGCTTTGACCATCGTAGTTGCCGGCAAAGTCACTGCTGCAAATTTTGCGGAAATCTCTCAAATCATCCCATCACAAGAATATCACGGACGCAAATTGGTTGTATTTTAGTACACTTCAACATTGGAAGTTCTTCAACACCCACTACATGAGAAAAATATTCTTTCCGACTCCCGCTCTGCTGGCACTGCTTCTGGTTCTTTTCTTACCAGGAATTTCTCAAACAATTGATTTGAAGAGTTTCCCTACCTCTTCCCCAGCCAATGGGATCAAAATATACCGACTCAATTCTGACTCATTCTTTGGTAATAAACAACAGGTAGCCATAGCGGAAATACAAAAAGAGGCACTTCCTTTGCGCCAGGTATCCATCGCATATTCTGAGACACTACTTAAAAAAACGAGTACTTTTGCCGAAGAGGCCGGTGCGATGGTCGCCTTGAACGGAGGTTTTTTTGATGTAGAAAAAGGTGGATCAGTTGCATATCTTGAAGCCGATGGGAAAGTGGTAGCCAATACCCGACTGGCCAAAGATAAATGGGGTAAAACCGATTCCTTGCTCAACGGCGCAGTTATCGTTGACATGACTGGGACCCTTAAGCTTGAGCTGGCAAAACCTGCTGACTTTTATGCAAAATCGGAACATGAAAAGGCAGTTATGGTAGCAGGACCGATGTTGCTTCTGGAGGGGAAATCACTTCCACTTGAGAAATCAGCATTTGTAACAAACAGACATCCGAGAAGTTGCCTTTGTGAAACTAACGACAATAGTATTCTTTTCATTGCCATCGATGGACGAAGTCAGGCTTCTGCAGGAATGACCCTGGTTGAGACTCAGAAATTTCTACTCGCATTGAAGTGTACGAATGCAATAAACTTGGATGGTGGTGGTTCAACTACCCTATGGGTCAATGACCCGGTCGAAAATAAAATCATCAATCATCCCAGCGACAAAACGGGAGAAAGACCGGTTGCCAATATTCTGTTGATCAAGTAGCTGGAATGCAATGCCTTATGCATTAATAAATTTGGGCATTCTAACTATATTTGTTAATTGAGGAGATATTCCCAACTTAAGACAATTACAAATACCCCGAAGTGAAACCATTGGCGCTACATATTTGGTTGCTGTTATCCTTCAGCATCGGATTTGCTGAAGTGACCAACTCATTTGGGGCAGAAATGGAGAACACTGGTGAATTATCAACCGGCATATCTGATCTCAATCACCGCACTGCAATGCCTTATGCCAGATTAGATAATCCAGTCAAAGACACATCCAGCCTGAAGACAAATATGCCTACAATACCTTCTGCATTGGTTCGCAAATCCATCTGTCTGCAGGCGGCTAAATCAGATACCTCAAAGTTGGTACCTGCGAGCAATTTCTCCCAGACAAATAATTTGAATCAACTCGTTACCAAAAACAATTTCACCAAAAGCCTGCTGAAATATTTTGTTTCATCACCACAGACGCAATTGGTACAATCCGGGGTACAGAGTATCGAATATTTTAACCAGTTCCGCGGAAAAAGAATCGCCTCTATACGGTTTATTCGGTTACATCCATTCGGAACATCGCTACAGGATACGATCAGGGATGCAACCAGATGGGTTGACAAAATGGGCAATCACCTACACATGAATTCGGCAAAAGTCAAGCTTCGCATGCAATTGCAGTTTCATGCAGGAGAAATTGTGGATCCTTCCTTGATGGCTGAGAATGAAAAATTCATGCGTGATCTAAGTTTTCTGGAGGATGTTGCAATTACTTTGGAGCCCATAGAGCACAATGAAGAGGAAGTGAACGTGGTGGTAATCTCCAAAGACAAATTTGAATATGCTGTCAGCATGAATATTACTGCAGATAACAGTGACATAGAGGTCTCAAATGTCAATATGTTTGGTCTGGGCCATCGTTTGAATATTGGGTTGGCCCAAAAAAATGCCTACCTGCCGGAAATGGGAGTCTATGCATCTTACCACATCAACAACATTTTTGGCAATTTTATCAATTCTACGATTGGATTTACAGATACCTACCTAAAAAAAGGATGGAATGCCCAAATTGAGAAGAAGTTCCTCACCTCCAAGGAGGTAAATGCGGGCGGATATTCTTTTGAAAATGTCTCCAAATACAATTTTATTGCCGAAGACCACCCCGTAAAACTTGATACAACTGTAGCCTATTTGACAAGTGACCTTTGGTTTTTGCATGCGTTCACCAGCCAAAGAAACCAGTTAAACAAAACCGTTTTCTCTGTCAGATATTACCACCAACAATACCGGCAAACTACAGATGATGGCCTCGGCCAGAGTGAATTCCTCAGAAATCATGACTTTTTTCTTACCAGTATCGGCTTCTCCAAAAGAAACCTCTACAAGAATAACCTGGTCTATGGTTATGGCGTCACGGAGGATATTCCTTACGGTCATTACTATGAATTGACTACGGGCTTGGACAGGTCACAATTCGGAGTCTGGCCATACCTCAATGTATCTATTAGCAAAGCAATAGTTGACCGAAATGGAAATTATTTTGCTGGTCGGATTGGCATGGATGGCTTTGTGGACAACGGTAACGTAAAACAGGCCACTATAATGGCCAACGCGAACTATTTCTCGAAAAAATTCTTTCTTTTCGGGGACCCTTGCCGCCAATTTTTCAAGATTGAGTTTTTAAGTGGCATCCATAGAATGGAGGAAGAAGACCTGACAATTGATGGGAGATTTGGGATAAGGGATTTCTACACCAATGATTTAAAGGGAAAGGACCGGCTTAAAATCAACCTTGAAACTGTGCGGTTTTTAAAAGGCAATTTTTATGGATTCAAGTTTACCAATTACATGTTTTCTGACTTCGCCTTTTTGTCGGATAATCTGGCAAATATTCTGAAAAGCGACTTTTACGCAGGGATAGGAACAGGAATTAGAATTTACAACGAATCGCTCCTGTTCAAAATCATTGATATCAGATTGACCTGGTTCCCAATTATACCTCCTGAACAAATTAGTCCCTTCGCCGTCAATCTGCAAGGAGTCTCAAGGTCAAGGTTTGATGACTTTCTTGGCAGAAGACCTGAAGTAATCAGGTTTCAATAAACTTCCCACATGAAATGATCGATATTAAACAACAATAGCCTTGTCTGAACAGACAAAGCTTTGTTGTAAGCTATAATTTACCTGGAAAAACCAAATCGCCTTCAGTTACTGCATCATTTTGCAAGGAACGAATAAAGTAACTTATTAATAACCTTGGTTCTACCGCTCTATATTTTACTTTTCTCCACCAGTGGTTACTGTTTCATTTTGCAAGGAACGAACAAAGTAACTTATTCCTGATTTCAAATTTACCCTTTATCTTCTTCTGCATTAAGTGTTACTACATCATTTTGCAAGGAACGAATAAAGTAACTTATCAATGCCAAACTTACCAATGAACATTATTCCAACTGCTTCAACAATTTTCTGGACTGCTCACCATAATAGCCCTTTCTCGTGACAATCGTTCTAAATTGTGCCAGTGCTTTTTCCCGTTCATCGGTTCTTAGATAACAAAGCCCAATGTACCATTCTGACTGCTCTACCAGCAAATTATCACCATGCCGCACAACTTCCGTGAAAGAGTTGATTGCACTGTTGTATTCTCCCAATTCCTGGTATACAACACCTGAATAGAAATTGACACTGTAACCATCTCTTTCAACTTCAGGAGTACTCTTCAGTTGTGAAATTGCATCATGGTAATTGCCAATGTCGATGTTGTGCAAAGCCGAATTTAGGTTACTATAAGCGCCCAATGTTGACCTCGAAACACTTTCGGTATTTTTATATGGCTGATAATATGCTGTATACAATTGTTGGTTGGAATAATTCCGATTCTTTACCAGGGAGGTAAACACAAACATCAACAAGAGCACTGAGGCTGCCGCATACCAGAATAGATGTTTTCTATGCGGAGTTACAACACCAAGCCTTTCATCAGGCAGAACCTGCTGGGTATGGGAAATATCTTTCAGACTTGACCTTAATGCCATTACATCTGCCTCGGAGATGGCCCGATCCAATTCCTTGTGGAAAGCCAGATCATCAGCCAAGCCAGAATTGGCGACCAGCTCATCCTCGAACAAGGACAGGGCCTGCCCATCAAGCTCATCATTCAAATAACCATCTATCTCCTCTATGCTGTGAGAATGGGAGTATTCGTTCTGTATGATACCTCTCAGGTTAGCCCGAAGTATCATAACATCTTGCTCTTCAACAGCTTCATCCAATTCGCTGTGAAGTGCTATTTCGAAGGAAAGCGCATTGTTGATCCTTGCCTCTTCCCTGATTTGGAATTCTATTTCTTCGTCTAACTCTCCTGAAACAAACGCTTCGATTTCATCAAATGTACGTTCATGCACCGAAACGCTCTGAGCAATTGATTGAAGATTTGCCCTCAGGTCTAAAATTTCTTTTTCTGTAACGGCCTCCCTAACATCACCAAATAACATTTCATCCTCCGGTGACATCAGCATATTGTCGGCCTCAGCCAACGCTACCGCTTCAGAATATAGATCATGGATCTGTTCTTTCGATGTGATGGCGTGGTTCTTGATATGGAGCTTCTGAAGGTAATTCCCTATGCCAGCTCCTTCCTCTTCCAGGTTAAGTTTGACTGGGTTAACCAGCTCTTCAGACAAGCCAAAGTAAGCATCTGTGTCCATTGACTGCTCTCCCGTAAAGGGAACTCCTGGTTGTTTGTTGATATTTTTCAATTTATTTCGTAATGTAATGATCTCCAACTCACGAACTGCCTCCTCGATCTCCTGACAAAGTACCGAATCTTCGCACAAGTTGTCCTCATCGATAAAACTGGAAGGGTATGTCCCTGTTTCACCGTCCGGATTATCACATGCTGTGATACTCTTCTCTTGATGTTTGTTACTCTTGGGGATCATTTGGTTAAATTCTTAATGCATAACTTCTTACTACACAAATTGATTCAAAGAAATGCAATACATTCTAGCATACGTATGCTGCCGTCCTAACAGAGCGAAGCAACACAAACATTGCAAAACTATAGCAAAAGCGCCATCGAAACAGTGCAGGTCTTAAATTACACCTGTCCTGCTGATAAATATCTTTGGATAAAAATTATTCGTTGATGATAATCGGAACAGGAATTCCGTATCCACCTTTTACTGATGCCAATTCTTCGTTGGAAAGTACTTCAACTGTTGTGTAATCAAAATTTTTCATGGTAAATTGTTTTAATAAGTTAATGAATCTTTATTGTTCCTTGCAATTCTTAATACCATGAACCCTTAAAAGGTTACCCCGAAATTTTAAAAAAAACACACTTTTTTTAAATATTTTTTTATCTGATTGATAACTAGTGTATTAAAAAATTTAATTTTGACTTTGAAATCTGAATTTTTACTTAATTTTCATCAACAGAATCACAGATCCCCATCAATAATGAGGTACAATTCGATCTATATCCTTAAGAAAACGCTTTGCCTTTTCATTTTTTGTGTCCAACCTATGCTGATGCAGGCGCAACACATTACGGATGAACAGGAATTGGATTTAAGAACCCGGGCAAGTCAGGCCTACAACGATCGCTACTTTGACAAGGCATTGAACCTATATGGGGAATTGTACCAAAAGCGAATAGAAAAATATGGAGAAAACTCAGTTCCTGTTGCCAATGTAATGACCAATCTGGGAGCAGTCAAGAGCCTTTTGGGTCTATCAGACGAAGCCATAGCCTATTACGAAAAATCAATTCCCATTTTTGAAGCAGAAAGAGAAACAAGGTTAGATAAATTGGCGTCAGTGTACCAGAATTTGGGAATCTGCTACAATGCCAAGGGAGACATAGAACAGGCAAGATCTTATTACGAGACTTCTGACAGGATTTTCCAGAAGCTAAAAAAAAATAATCCAGGTGAATATGAAAAATTATTGATCAATTTGGTAAACTTTTTCTTGGATAACAGGAATATACCTCAAGCAGAAATATATAACCTAAAATCGTTTGATATTAAGCCTCATAGTGTCCTGAATTACAATAAATTGACCTGCAAGGGAATGATTTGTCTGGAAAAGAAGGAATACTTCAATAGCATTGCCAATTTACAAAGAGCCATACAAGTTGGAGAAAAGGATCTTGGGAAAAATTTTGCAGACAAGGGCCTGATATACATGAATCTCGGCATGGTTTACCTCGAAATGGGTGATTTTACCAATTCATTAGCCAATTACCAAATTGCGAAAGATTTAATAGAAAAAAGCTTGGGCAAACAAAACATCTCCTACTCCACCTGTCTCAAGGACATCGGGCTAAACTACCTCAGAAAGAAAGAAAACGAGAACAATCTGGTGACCTTTCTCTCGCAACGTAAGAAAAACATAGAAACATCTCTTGAATATTTTCAACAGGCAATTATTTCTCTAACTCCCGGATTTACCAATGAAAAATGGGATTCAAATCCTAATTCTGAAGAGGCTTTTGACAAGACACTTTTGCTGGATGTACTGAAAGACAAGGCAGAAGCACTTTACCTGCTTTCCCAGGTGGAAGAAAAACAGGAAAATAAAAAAGCCAATCTGGCCAGACTAAGACTCTCATTGGCGACCTATGACCTTTGTATCAAAACCATACAACTGATCAGAAACAGTTACCAGAACCAGGAAAGCAGACTATTTCTGGCAGAGAATGAGCATGCTGTATATCCAAAAGCCCTGGAAGCAGCAGTACGGTTGTACGAATTAACCGGGGAGCGACAATATTTCGAGAAAAGTTTTGAGATTTCTGAGCGTAGCAGATCCGCCAATTTTCAGGCCATGCTAAGGGAATTAAGGGCAAAAAAGAGCTCGGGACTTCCCGATTCACTGTTGCAGAAAGAGACTGACTTAAAGGGTGAGATTGCAGCCCATGAGAATTTTATTTTCAACGAAAAGAGTGCTTCCAAACCTGACCTGTCAAAGATCAATCAATGGAAAGACAAGGTTTTTGCACTCACCCAGAGTTACCAGCAAATGATCCGTTACATTGAGAACAATTTCCCAAGTTACTACCAGTACAAATATGCCGACCCAGTGGTTCCTCTGCAAAAAGTACAGCAATCCCTTAACAGGAGAGATGCCTTCATCGAATATTTCATCAACGAAGGAACAGCAGGGAATAACGGAGAGATTTACATTTTTGTCATTACCGACAATGAATACAAAATCTTGCGAAAACCACTAATTCGTGATTTCAATGCGGTCATCGATCAATTTCTGAAATTTATTCGGAATAGCCAGGTTCTTAGTACAAAGAAAGCCGACTATATTCAATTCACCAACAATGCCTCCGATTTGTACAAATTGCTGATAGAACCAGTTGTTCCTGCGATGCAAGACTACCGGCTGGTGATTGTTCCAGACGGGATCCTCTCCTACCTGCCTTTTGATGCACTCCTGGCATCACCGGCCGATGGCAGCAAAATGGATTTTGGGAAGCTGGATTATCTGCTCCATCATCATGCCATCTCCTATACCTATTCTGCTACACTGCTCTATTATTACTTCCAGACCAACACCAAATACAGCAGTAAGATAGCAGCTTTTGCACCAGACTATTCGGATGGGCCCGGCTTACCAGGATCGACACACGAACATTTTCTGCCGTTGCCAGGAGCAGAAACAGAAGTAAAAGCTGTTACAAGAATAATTTCGGGTGATCAATTCCTAAAATCAGATGCCACAAAGCAGATTTTTCTGCAAAATGCTGGGAAATATGATATTCTCCACCTGGCGATGCATACGATGTTAAATGACACACTACCACTCTATTCCAAAATGGTTTTTTCGGAAGATGTAAGCCAAAAAGATGACAGGGCTCTTAATACTTATGAGATCTACAACCTGCAACTTCACTCCGATATGGTGGTCCTGAGCGGATGCAATACTGGTTCGGGGAAGCTACAAAAGGGGGAAGGAGTGATGAGTCTCGCAAGAGGATTCCTTTTTGCCGGATGCCCTGCCATCATTATGACACTGTGGAATGTGGAAGACATTTCCAGTTCATCCATCATGGTTGAGTTTTACAAGAATCTGAAAAATGGGTATTCCAAAGATGAAGCCCTTAGGAGAGCCAAGATCTCCTACATTTCAAAGGCAGATCCATTGAAGGCCCACCCACATTTTTGGCTTGGATATGTTTCAATCGGAAGGCAGACCCCCTTGTTCAAAACAAAAGCAGGTTATTTTGTCAGCTTGATTATTTTTGTATTTTTAGCAATCGTTTTGGAGAAATGGTATTTCAAGCGAAAAAAGAGAATTAGCCAACTAAAATGATCAATTACAGCAACGAAGAGCTTCTAAATGGAATATTACGCAACGACAACGTAATACTCCAGCATATTTACAAGAACTTCTACTACAAAGTGAACCTGTACATCAAAAAAAACAGTGGAAACGATGAAGATGCCAATGATGTATTCCAGGAAGCCATCATCGTTGTTTACCGAAAACTTAAGGCTAACGATCTGGTAATGAACTGTGCTTTTGAAACTTACATTTATTCAGTATGTAAATTCCTTTGGTACAAACAACTCACCCGTCAAAAAACTGAAAAAGAGATGATCATCGATTCTACACCCCTTGAGGCAGAATTTGATCACGATTTTTCTGAATTGGTGGAGAAAAATGAGCGGTTTAAACTGTACCAGAAGCACTTTCAACTGCTGGGAAGTGATTGTCAAAAATTATTACAGCTTTTTTTCGACAAGGTTCCATTGAAACAAATTGCACAAATAATGGGCTTCAGTGGCGAGAAATATGTTAAAAAGCGGAAATTTAAATGCAAAGAGTACCTGATTACCAGTATCAAACAAGATGTCAGTTTTAGGAAACTCGGACAGTAGTACATCCCTTACCAAAATACCACACTCATTCTTCTCCTGGCAGGTTCACCCCTTTTTTCAAGATTACAGTTTGTTTGTGGGTACCTGCAAAGAGCTCGAAACTCCTGAAACTGCAAGGCAATGCGCCATTGTACAACTGAATTTTACGGGAGGGTTTCAGTCCGATATTTTTAAACCCCTCTTCTGAACTGGAGATAATCCATGCAGTATATCCGGCATATTTTTGTTTCAAAACATCTCCTACCAGCTTGTACAAATTGGCAATCGATTTTGTGATCAAACGTTCTCCATAGGGAGGATTGGTTACAATGATTCCTCTTTCAAAAGGAGGAGCCAACTCCAGGAAATCTTTTGCTTCAACCTCAATGAATTTAGATAACCCTGCATTTTTGATGTTTGAACGGGCAATGGCACAACTCTGGGAAGAGATATCTGAGCCAACAATCTTTACTGTGCTGACTCTTTCATACTCTCCATTGTAAATACCGGAAAAAAGCTGCTCGTCAAAATCAATCCATCGCTCAAAGCCAAAAGACTTGCGGTAGATACCTGCCGGAATCCCTTTTGCGATCATAGCAGCCTCAATCAGCAAGGTCCCTGATCCACACATCGGATCCAGGAAATCGGATTCACCCTGCCATCCTGCCAGCAGAATCATACCAGCAGCCAACACTTCATTAACCGGTGCTTCCCCCTGCCCTACTCTGTATCCTCTCTTGTGCAGTGATTCACCGGAACTGTCGAGGGAGATTTCACAATAATCGCCCATCAGGTAAACATGTATCCGGATATCTGGATCTTCCGCATGAACGGATGGCCTTTTCCCAGTACTCTCCCTAAAGTAGTCAGCAATGGCATCTTTAACTTTAAGGGATACATACATTGAATTAGCGAACAAGTCAGATTGCATGGTACTGTCTATCGAGAAACTCTTGCCCAGCGTCATGAACTCAGACCAGGGAATTTTTTTTGCCTGATTGTACAGATCCTCATTGCGTTTAACCTTAAACTGAGCAATCGGCATTAAAACCTTCAATGCCGTGCGCAACAAAAAATTGGCCTTGTACAACATGCCCTTGTCTCCGTAGAAGGAGACAGCCCTGCGCTCCGGAGTTACGGATTCAGCACCCAATGCCTTGAGTTCGTTGGCCAGAACTGGTTCCAGACCCGCAAAAGTTTTAACGACAATTTTAAATTTTTTCACTGGGTATGATTCATGATGCATTGCTGCAAAGTTAAACTCTTTTCTCCTTACTTCGAATTGACCTGGAAAGGATCAAATACCGGCACCAAAAATGAATTCCGAAGTCTTTGCCTTGAATTGAACAATCTTTGAATAGGGTGGCAAATCATTGGTTATCCATATATTGCCGCCAATTACCGAATCATGGCCAATCGTAATCCGGCCCAGAATCGAGGCATTTGAATAGACAATTACATTGTCCTCCACAATGGGATGACGGGGAATCCCCTTTACCGGATTTCCTGATTCGTCCAGGGAAAAACTCTTGGCTCCCAATGTGACTCCCTGGTACAACTTGACATTTGAACCTATAATGGTGGTGGATCCAATGACGATACCGGTACCATGATCGATGGCAAAATAGGGTCCTATGGTCGCTTCAGGATGAATATCAATGCCGGTCTCCGAATGAGCCATCTCCGAAATAATCCGCGGAATCAGTGGAATCCCAAACCGGTAAAGTGCATGAGCGATCCGGTAGCTGGAGATCGCCCGGATGGCAGGGTAACAGAAAATTACTTCACTAACACTGGTTGCCGCCGGATCACCCAGGTAGGCAGCTTCAACATCGGTGATGAGGATATCCCTGAGTTCAGGCAGGGCTGAGATAAAATCAGCAGCACAGTTTTCAGCCTCCTGTTTCCTGCTTTCCAAATCAGGATTGAACTCTTTGTCACAGACAAAACAGAGACCAGCGAGTAGCTGCTCGGACAAAAGGTGGAATACTTCGTCCACCAACACCCCCATATGGTAGTGAAAGGAGGTTGGATTAAAATTAATTTGTCCAAAATAGCCGGGAAAAATAATTTGCCTTACCTTGTCGACAAACAACTTCAATTTCTCAGTATTTGGCATTGGCTCACCTGCCCGCTGGGCATGGGTCACCTCCCCAACTGCTGAGACATCCGTCAGCTTCTTAACCGCATGACCTATGGAGTCTCTAATTTTAAATTCTGTGTGCTCTTTCATTGCAAAACCTGATTAAAACCATTTCCTGGAGTAGCACTCCATCTATAACCAACCCAATCATCGGATTGCCGTCCAAAAAATTAGACTGCCATTTATAAGTCAAAACCCCGTTTTGATGCTATTCTCAATAGCACATCACAGCATTCGGCAAACTCCGTCCAAGATGAATACAACTTATTAACGAGTTCTTAAATAAAAGGTTTAGCCAATCCATGGGTTTGAATCAACCTAAGGGCATTTTCTACCCTGGCTACCCCATGGCCTTCCACCACTTCATACCTAAATCCGTAATTCTCAATTTCGCGGCAATACCTGTCAAACAATAACCCTCGCATCTCACCCCCATTTTCCCTGACAGGATCTTCGATCCAGGGCAGATCCGTTTGACAGACCAGAAAAAGGTCAATTCCGGATGTTGAAATATAGGAATCTATCCACGCAGGCACCTTGCCAAAAACCACATCAAACCAAACCTTTGTTATGATTAGCCAGGTATCCATCAACAAAATGCGATCTCCGGAAATATCTGACAGCCTTTTCTCCTCTGCCACCTGATGCCTGGCAATTATTTCCAGATCTGCGTAGCCATAAGGCCTGTGGAGATTCTCTACGTAAGTACGTGCGAATTCCGGGATTAACACAGCGTTCAAAAGCGGAACCAGTGCCTCCGTCAAAGCCGTTTTCCCCGTTGATTCAGGACCTGTAACCACGATCTTTTTTACGCTACCCTTCTTCATACCGAAGTTTTTAACTCCTTTTTCCATTCAGAATAGCCATATATCGCCAGTACAGTATAAACAAAAAATAGTACTGTGGTTGGATACAGTCCCTTGACCACAAACATTCCGATAGAAATCGCATCGACGACTACCCAAACCAACCAGTGTTCCAACTTCTTCCTGGCCAACATCCAGGTGGCAACAATGCTCAATGCGGTGGTGATGGCATCCAGAAAGGGAACCTGTGTATCCGTGTACCTCACCAGGATCCATGATAAAATAGTGAATAAACCCAGAGAAACAATGGCCAATCTTATCCATAAGCCCAGACTTGTCCTGCTAACGGAAAGAGAATGGCCCGATACACTGCGGTGGTGCCAACTCCACCAGCCATAACCACTTATAAATATATAATAGAGTTGGAGGGTCATATCTGCATAAATCTTGGAGGTAAAAAATACCACCAGGTAGAAAAGTGCATTCACCAACCCTACAGGCCAGGTCAGGTAATGCTGACGGATAGAAAAACCAAGGTAGAGAAACCCGGTTAATGTTCCACAGACTTCTACGTAGTGGTCCAGCACCCATTGGGAGACAACCATCATAGCTTGTTATAAAAAATTACAAAGATCTACCTGTTAAGGTAACGGGAAAATGTCTTGGGATCGGCAAATAGTTCAAGTGCTTTTTGAATTTCCAAATCATCCTCCATCATGATCATGAAATAACTGGCAGGGTCGTAAAGATCGCGGGCTATCAATGCCGCTATCTGCCTCTGAATCAAATCTTTCAAGACTTTAACGCTTGTATCATTTCGCTTTACCCCAGACTTTTCTCCCAATGTCATTAATTCATCCAGCATCAACGTGGTCACTACAAAATTAGATTTAAACCTTTGCAAGTCAGGATATTTAGTTAGCATCTCCTTGCGGTTTTGGTCTATGTAGTTCACCACATATGGAAAGAAAATATTCTTTCGGATCAAGGAGTTGAAATAGGCATAATGAATGGAGGTATCAAGGGGTACAAAGATGTCCGGGACAATGCCTCCTCCCCCAAATACTTTTCTTTTGGTCACCAAAGTTTTTGTCATCAAGGAGTCTGTACTGGGAATGCTATCCTTGTTGAAGAGCTCCCCACTTTCATAGCGCTTTAGATAATCATTGCGGTAATTGTCCGGATTATCTTTGTATGGTTTCTGAATGTTTCTGCCAGCTGGTGTATAATAGTGGGCAGTGGTGAGCCGGATGATTGAACCATCGTTCAGGTCAAATTGCTGCTGTACCAATCCTTTTCCGAAGGATCTCCTGCCAATCAGCACCCCCCGGTCCCAGTCCTGAATGGCACCTGAGACAATTTCAGAGGCAGAGGCACTTCCTTCATCAATTAAAACAACCAGATTTCCCTTTAGAAAATCACCATTGCTGGAAGATAAATAATCTTTTCGTGGACTGTGAATTCCCTCTGTATAGACAATTAACTTGTTGGCTTCCAAAAATTGATTAGCCAGTTCATAGGCGGCCCCAAGATATCCTCCACCATTGCCTCTTAAATCAAGAATTAGATTTTTTATCCTGGACTCTTTCTCCAGCTTTTTCATCGCTGCCTGGTACTCATCGATGGTGGTTGCGGAAAACCGGTTGAGCTTCACGAAAGCAGTCTCCTTCCCAATCAGGAATGCAGCATCAAGACTGTATATTGGAATCTTATCCCTAACAATCGCAAATTCAAGAAGCGTGGACTCCCCTTTCCTGAGGATGGTGAGATTGACAACTGTTCCCTTGTTCCCTCTTAACAATTTGAAGACATCAGGGGTTTTAAGTCCGATGTTGGTAATTTTTTTGCCATCAACTTTGATGATTCTGTCACCGGCTTTTAAACCAACTTTTTCAGAGGGTCCACCAGGAATAGTGGTCATTACAGCCAATGTATCCTGAATGACACTGAATGAGATACCTATTCCCTCGAAATTTCCCTCCAATGGTTGGTTCATCTCTTCTACTTCGTCCTTCGTAATGTAAACGGAATGCGGATCAAGTCTGGCCAAAAGATCAACGATGGCATTTTCAGTAATTTTATTCACATTCGCGGTATCCACATAGAAGGCCTCGACCAATCTAAGTACCCTGCCAAATTTAATAGCCTGTCCCTGAATATCCTGAGCTTTGACAACATAGGAAAGGGAGAGGGCTAAAAGGGTGAACAACACACCTATTGGGAAGCTTGAATAATATTTTTTCACTTGACTAGCATATAATGATTTAAGACAATGGGTGATCAACAATGGCGCACGCATTGGCAAGCAAAGATAAGAAGTTATCCCAAATATCCCCGTTGTGGCCGTAAACCACTCCTGCGGCCATAGGAAGGCCAATGCAAACGGGCCGCTAAATCAACCATGATTTAACGGCCCGCTGTAAAATTTCAATTGATGCTTATATTGCCAATTTACCTTTGACTGCAACTTTGTATTCATCCAGCAAAGTTGTGAACAACTCTTTAACGGAGATAATTTTATCAGTCCTCCAAACATTGCTGCCTGCAAACGCATATCCATTGCGGAAGTTGCCTCTCAAAGCAGAAGCGAGTGATGCCATGATGCAATAGGGTGCTGTCGCGATATCGCAAGTCTTTACACAATTGACCGGACATACAGCCGGCCGTCTCTTCCCACTGTCCACATCATCCAAAAAAGAGCAACTGATAGCACGACCAGGCATACCCACAGGACTTTTGATAATTCGCACATCCTCTTCCTTTGCCGCTATGTAGGCTTGTTTAAATCCATCTGAGGCATCGCATTCGGTGGTAGTAACGAACCGGGTTCCCATCTGGACACCTGCAGCCCCTTTCTCCAGAATCTTGGCAATATCCTCGCCATTGTATATTCCACCGGCGGCAATAACAGGTATTTCTTTGCCATATTTCACCCCAAATTCATTTGCAACGGCAACTACCTCTTCGATGATCTTCTCAAGGGAAAAGTTCTCATCAAAAATCTGATCTACCTTGAATCCAAGATGACCGCCGGCTTTGGGACCTTCTACCACTATCGCATCCGGTAAATAGTTGTAGTTTGCATGCCATTTGTTACATATCAAGGCCGCTGCACGGGCAGAAGAAACGATCGGAACTAGTTTTGTTTCAGAATTTGGCGTTAGGAATTTTGGGAGATCCAACGGCAGCCCGGCTCCGGAGAAGATGATGTTAACCTTTTCCTTCACGGAAGTGGCCACCAGATCAGCATAATTGGAGAGTGCCACCATGATGTTAACTCCAATGACTCCTTTGGATTTTTCACGCGTCTTGCGTATCTCTGTAGTCAAACCATGTATGCAATTTTTCAAGTAATCAGATGAAAAATCCTTGTAGAGAAAGCCAATCCCCGCAGGTGAAATAACACCAACTCCACCTTCATTGGCGACAGCAGATGCCAATCCTGACAACGAAACGCCCACTCCCATGCCTCCCTGAATAATGGGAAGTTGAATTTTTAGTCCTCCAATGTTTAATACCTTCATCTGCATTGCAATTAATTTCCTGAAATACGGCACAATGGTAGGTATACTATTCCGACCGACCAAGAAAATGGGATATGCGGTCTAAAAATGGTTGAAAACAGTGATTTTTGGGACGAAATGCAATTTTTGTGGGACGAATTTCAATCTTACCAGGAATGTAATTCAAGAGAGCTGAGTTTTTGTTTGAAATGAGATACCCAGTTTCGGGAGACCGGGATCGAAAAATCGAGTCTGTCCAACTCAAGATGGTAACCATTTGACAACCTCTTAAGTCTTGTTACTTTATTGATATTGACCATCCAGCACCGATGACATTTCAACATTACATCGGAAGTTTCCAAGGCCTTTTCTACATTGGTAAATGATTGTCTGAAAAGCCTTTTCCTTACAGCCTGTTTCCGGTCGATCCAGTAAATCTCTACATAATTTCCTGAAGAGTGAATGAGCAGGACCCGCTCAACCTCTTCTGCAAAAGCTTGCTTCTTATTTTCCGCCACCAGATGTACCGACTCCTGATCTTCAGGTTTCTGAAAAGCATTCATCTCCTCTTTCAACCAGCTCTTCCCGGAATCTATCATGTCGACAACCTTCAATTTCATTGACCGATTGTAGCTAATGAGGTTAAATAGTATCAAAGGAAGGAGGGAAAGAGCGCCTGTCCGGATAAAAGGAAGATCTGTATAAGCGGCCATTTTTGCCAGCCATGCAAGCAAGGTAAACAAGAGGAAGAGATTAATAAACATCCAAAAATTCCATATCAACTCCTTCTTGATGGTCCATTTGGAAGGGTCAAAAAGCCTTGGAAAGATTCCCGGAAGAATCAGCGTATTGAGAAACAAGGTTGCAGCAGTCAAAAGACCTGCCCCCAATACGAAATACCCATCTTTTTCGGATTTTAAAAAATTTATTCCCAAAGGTTGGATATAGAGTACTATTAGAATAAAGCCCATACTAACCAACAATATCGTTCGCGCATTGTGCTTAAAGTTATTGTTGAACTGGTATGGTTGATTTAAATTCTCAAACATTGCCGTATTTTCAGGGTATAAACTAATTAACAACTAATTACACCAGTATTTTCCTGCTTTCTGTCCAAAGAATTTTACATTTTCATGGAAAAAACTGGTTGGATTAAAGCACTTTCATTCGCATTTGAAAACTTCCAATAAACAAAATGCGATTGAACCGGTTGACAATTTCCAGATATTAGACGGCTCGTCCTCTCCAAATCTCCATTGATCATTGTTTGATCTAAGAAAGAATAGAAAATTACCTAAAATTCGCCACTTTTCACAACAACTAAAACTAACTTCCTAAAAAGCATTACTAGTATACTGTAAAAATTGAAACAGGTTAAAGAATTTCAGTTGAAAATACCTATATTTTCAAGAAAACGCTAACAAGGACTAAAAAGCAAAAGCCCCGAAGATGACTCCGGGGCTTTGCGGTCTGGACGGGACTCGAACCCGCGACCCCCTGCGTGACAGGCAGGTATTCTAACCAACTGAACTACCAAACCAAAAGATTAAGAACGTTTGATGCGGTCTGGACGGGACTCGAACCCGCGACCCCCTGCGTGACAGGCAGGTATTCTAACCAACTGAACTACCAAACCAAACTACCCCTAAAGTTCCTGTTTCCTTATCCAAACAGGGAACCCCAAAAGCAGGGCAAATATACTACTAGTTTTGCTTATCTGCAATGAAGTTTCAAGAAAATTAGATCATGGTAACAGTTTGACCATGAAAACAGCTGATATACCTTTCTACAGATATCTCAAAAGCATGTATCCCAATTATTTAATGCCAATATCGCTATTAGGTCGGAAGAATGAAAAGTGCACGCTTCCATAAATCCGCTCTTCAAAAAGGTTGGGATGAGAAGAAAAATCGTCACTTTTCCCATGCTCAAGTACCAAAATACCCCCTGGATTTATCAATTCATGTTTCAAGATGAGTTCCGGGATCTCCTTTAGCCACTTCAGCTGGTATGGCGGATCTGCAAAAATAAGGTCATATTTGGCAGTACATCGGGGGATGAACTTCTGCACATCGTACCTTAACAAATGAATCACCTTTTCAAGCTCCAACTGCCTGGAAACTTGGGCAATAAAAGCATAATGCACATGGTCTATTTCTACCGCAGTAACAGACATGCAACCCCTGGAGGCAAATTCAAAAGAAATACTGCCCGTGCCAGCAAACAGATCAAGGACACTGGTTTCACTGAAATCAATCCTGTTGGTGAGAATATTAAATAGATTTTCTCTGGCAAAATCAGTCGTGGGCCTGGCTTTAAAGTTCTTACCGGGGTTAAAAAGCCTTCCTTTCAGCTCACCGCCTATTATTCGCATTTGTACAGATCTAGTAAAGATGTAAAATAATGTTCTGGATGCTCGTTAAAAGTATAGCTGTAAGCGAAGAGGGTTGTCGGTCTGGCAAAGCCAACCTTCCTGATAAATTTCTTGAAGGTTTGATAGACATTGTCTGTTTTCTGAATATACCCATGAAAAACAAGTTCAGTGGTATCCGGGGAAAGTTTCAGTTGTTCAAAAACATACAAAACATAGAATACAATATCGCTTTCGCCACCATAGCTAAACTGGTTACACAGCAACAATTTTGAGCCAGAAATGACTACTATTTCAAAGTAAGTCCTGAAAAAATTAAGATGAACCTGCCTACCTTCCGGATTATTTTTGTTCTCTTTCAATGCACGCTCCACCAAAGGAAACAGGTTGTGCCGGATGGTAGCCTTTGGGAATTTCAGCAGCAAAAATTCCTTCAGGTTCTCTGGGATTGTGTAAAGACACCATGATTCTGCATGCACCAACAGTGTTTTATCGACAGAAAAACCCTTTTCAATCTCGTGGTTAAAACCGAAAAATTTATCGGTCGCATTGTGCTGAAAGAATGGTTGAGGAACCAATGTAAAGTTTTCAGATGAATACACAATGTCTACACTTTTGTACTTTAGATTAAGATGTTCATCTTCTGCCAGCAACTCTCTAACCTTCATAAAGAGCAGCCGGGGTCGTTTGAGAAAAAAGTTGGTAGATTTCAATAGCGTGTACTTACCTTTTGGAATGTCAAGGATCGCAAAAGAAAATCCATCCAGGCTTATTTGAATGGATAAATGGTATAAATTCGTCTGTTCCTGATCAAAAGATTTGTCGATAAAACAGCTATCGTGCATTGGATCTATTTAAAATTACTGTCTCAACATCATTTCTTTTACCGTAATTTGTGCTGTGGTAAAAAGATGCAGAAAAAGATGATTAACCTATAATTTTCAGGGAAATAGAAAACCCATTCAAAATCGATTCACTATTTTTATTTCTTTCGCAATTAATTGATCCCCAATTCACAAATTTAAAAAAATTATCGACTCCTCTGAACCCTACGGTAAAATTAATGACACGATGAACAAATTCGTCTCCGAAATGATCCTCTTAAAACTTGGCCACGAACCTACACGTGGACAAAAGGAGATGATAGATGCGCTTGCCGGCTTTGTTGCTTCTCCGGATTCGGACCAGCTCTTTCTGCTGAAGGGTTATGCCGGAACTGGCAAAACAGCCGCCATTGGTGCCTTGGTCAGGGTCCTGGATGAATTAAAGCTCCGGTTTGTCTTACTTGCCCCTACGGGTCGCGCAGCCAAAGTACTTTCCAATCAAAGTGGAAAACCGGCTTCCACCATCCACAAGAAAATCTACCGGCAGGTATCGGCAGGTGATGGTTTTAGTAAGTTTTCTCTCGACAGAAATATTACGCGAAATACGGTCTTTGTAGTAGATGAGGCCTCAATGATAAGCAATTCACCCCAGGATCACAATGTTTTTGGCTCTGGTTATCTTTTAACCGACCTGATAGAATATGTTTCAAGTGGATTCAATTGCAAACTGATCATCTCGGGAGATACTGCCCAGCTTCCACCGGTTGGATTGTCTGTCAGCCCTGCACTCGACAAGGAGGAACTGTCCCTCTTTGGCATGAATGTCCTAACGGTTGAGCTCAGAGAGGTCGTAAGACAGTCTGCAAACTCGGGCATTCTGGAAAATGCAACAGCCATACGCAACCGGATTTTGGAAAACTCCCCGGCTGGTTTTTGGTTGCTCAAAATGAAAGGATGCATGGATGTTACGCGCATCGGAGGGGAGGAGCTGATTGAGGAGATCTCAGCCAGTTATGGGAAAATTGGAATGGAAGAGACCATTGTTATCACCCGCTCCAACAAAAGGGCCAATATCTTTAATGAGGGAATCCGACGAACCATCTTGTTCCAAGAGGACAAAATAGCCAGAGGAGACCTGTTGATGATCGTTAAGAACAATTACCATTGGTCCAAGCAACTCGAAGATCTGGACTTTATCGCCAATGGAGACATTGCAGAGATTGTCAGGATCAAGAAACAGGAGGAGCGGTATGGATTCAATTTCGCCAACGTTGTCTTACGTTTGATTGACTACCAAAATATTGAAATCGAATGCAAAATCCTCTTGGAAACTCTAACAGTAGAAGCACCTGCCTTGAATTCTGACGAAAACAAACGATTGTTCGAGGCCATATCGGAGGATTACCTGGAGATCAGAAACAAGCGGGAGAGATGGAAAAAAATCAGGGAGGATCCCTATTTCAATGCCTTACAGGTAAAATATTCCTACGCAGTAACCTGTCACAAGGCACAAGGCGGACAGTGGAAAAGGGTCTTTTTGGATCATGGTTACCTAACTGCGGAGATGATTGACCGTGAATTTCTGCGCTGGTTTTATACGGCTTTTACCCGTGCCGAGGAACATCTTTACCTGGTAAATTTCGACAAGCGCTTCTTCGATGATCCGAAATAGAGGCAAATCCTGCATGCCCTGGAAAGGGAAAAAGGTTTAACAAACCACTCCTTCAATGAGTGCATAATTGCCTTACAAGTCCCTTTTAATCATAATTACCCCCTACATTAGAAACTGACCTGTCCAATCGAGTCACGCTTTACAAATCGAAACAATCTCCATCATTTGCCGCATAAGTCTCGGGGAAAATTGTTCTGGCCTCCTCCACCAAAGGTACGACATCCTTGTATCTCGACGAAAAATGACCAATCACCAATTTTTTTACCTGAGCCATTCTGGCGATTTCAGCTGCTTGAATTGAAGTGGTGTGAAATGTTTTCCTAGCCAGCTCTTCCAGGTCAGCAGCAAATGTTGCTTCGTGGTAAAGGAGATCAGCGCCCGCTACGATGGGGACAATCTCCTTTCTAAATAGGGTATCGGTGCAAAAAGCATAACTCCTGGGAGCGTCCGAGGGCAGTGTAATCGCAGTGTTGGGAACGGTGGTGCCATCCTCCAGTAACCAGTCAGCCCCCTTTTTAATGTTTTGTCGTTGAGAGGGTGGAATATTGTATTTTTCAATTGCCTGCCTATTGAGATGCCTGTCGCCCGGAAGTTCCTGGAAAAGAAAGCCACAACAGGAAATCCTGTGTTTCACAGGGAAAGAGGTTACCCGTAATTTCTTGTCTTCGAATACGATGGAACTCCTTTTGAAATTTAAAGGATGATACTTAACAGTCAGCTCAGGAACCTCATTCATAAATTTCATCATCCCTTCCATCATCATTTGCAGATCTGAATGGGCATAAATGTGCAGTTCCCCCTTTTTGCCATACAATGCAAGAGAGGAGATCAATCCTGGCAGACCAAAAATATGGTCCCCATGGAGGTGTGATATGAAGATATGATTGATGCGACCCAGTTTGAAGTGAAATTTCCGGAGTTGAATCTGGGTACCTTCCCCGCAATCAACCAGGAAGAGTTGTTCATTGAGCCGCACAACCTGAGAGGTCGGAAACCGGTAAGAGGTCGGCAAAGCTGAACTGCTGCCTAGAATTGTAACCGAAAAAGAGTTCATTGCAGGTTCAAAAAAGGGAAGTGTACTTGGTTTCAAAGATAAAAAAACCCGGCCAATGTGCCGGGTTTTTTATTCGGGTTCCATAATGTACATCCATTAGTCGAAAAAAAGATAAGCTTCCTCCTCATTTTCAATCACCTTCAGCAGAGAATCAAGTCCTACAAGATCCATCATCTCCCTGATCCGTGGTGAAATGCCAACGAGAACAAAATTCCCGTCCGCATCCAGACAAAGCCTATTTCCCAGCAAGAGTGCTCCCAATCCGGAAGTATCACAGTATTTACAACGGTTCAGATCCACAAGAATGTTTGTTCCTCCTGCTTCGACAACCTTTAGAAATACCGCTTTTAAATCCGGTGCCAAGAAGGTATCCAAGTTTTCACTGGATACCGTTACAAGGGTATGGTTCTCTTTTTTCCGAATACTGAAATTCACATCCAGGTATGAGAAGTACTATTTCTTCTCGTTTTCTTCCATTTGAGTACGCAATGCAGCCAACTCACTGATATCACCCAAAGTGGTCTTTTCCATGGTGTCCTTCACCGTTTTAACACTTTTGGGAGCCGTTTGCTTGGTGGCAGCTTTCTTTTTGGCTGTATCTTCAGTTTTCTTCACATCCTCGTATACACGTGAGTGAGAAAGAATGATCCTCTTGGCAGATTTTGAAAATTCAATGACTTTGAATTCCAGTTTCTCATCCATTTTGACATGAGATCCATCTTCCTTTACAAGGTGACGAGGCGTAGCAAAACCTTCAACTCCATAAGGGAGAGAGATTACAGCACCCTTGTCGAAGAGATCAATAACTGTACCTTCATGGATAGAATCAACCGTGAAGATAGTTTCAAATACATCCCAAGGATTCTCTTCGAGCTGTTTATGGCCAAGGCTCAAACGACGGTTTTCCTTGTCAATATCCAAAACCTGAACTTCAATTTCAGATCCGATAGAGGTAAACTCTGAAGGATGCTTGATCTTTTTAGTCCAGCTAAGGTCACTGATGTGGATCAAACCATCGACACCCTCTTCAATCTCCACAAACACACCGAAATTGGTGAAGTTGCGAACTTTTGCGGTATGTGATGTCCCAATGGTATATTTGGTCTCAATTTGTGACCATGGATCATTCTTCATTTGCTTGATACCTAACGACATCTTGTGTTCGTCACGGTCAAGGGTAAGAATGGTAGCCTCTACCTCATCGCCTACTTTCAGGAAATCCTGTGCGGAGCGAAGATGCTGTGACCAGCTCATTTCTGAAACGTGGATCAATCCCTCTACGCCTGGAGCAATTTCGATAAAAGCGCCATAGTCGGCAATCACCACAACTTTTCCTTTTACGACATCGCCTACTTTGAGGTCAGCGCTAACGTTGTCCCAAGGATGTGAGGCAAGTTGCTTTAAGCCCAGTGCAATTCTCTTCTTCTCGTCATCAAAGTCAAGAATAACAACATTGATTTTTTCATCCAACTGAACGATTTCGTTCGGATGTGCCACGCGACCCCAGCTGAGGTCCGTAATGTGGATCAAACCATCTACGCCACCAAGGTCGATGAATACTCCATAAGAGGTAATATTCTTAACAGTTCCTTCGAGAACCTGTCCCTTCTCAAGCTTGGAGATGATGTCCTTCTTCTGTTGCTCCAACTCAGCCTCGATGAGAGCCTTGTGAGAAACAACCACATTTCTGAATTCATGGTTGATCTTGACAACTTTGAATTCCATCGTTTTTCCAACGTAAATGTCGTAATCACGGATTGGCTTAACATCAATCTGCGATCCTGGCAGGAATGCCTCGATACCGAATACATCTACAATCATACCACCTTTCGTGCGGCATTTGATAAATCCGGTAATAATTTCATCATTTTCAAGGGAAGCATTAACACGATCCCAGCTGCGCATGGCACGAGCCTTCTTGTGGGAAAGCGTAAGCTGGCCTTTTTTGTCTTCCAGCGTCTCTACGTAAACCTCAACCTTGTCACCAATCTTAAGGTTCGGGTTGTACCTAAATTCGTTCACTGAAACAATACCGTCAGATTTGTAGCCAATGTTGACAACAACCTCACGTTTGTTCATAGAGATCACGATACCATCCACACACTCCTTCTCTTGCAAAATAGAGAGTGTATTGTCGTACATCTCCGTCATGGATTGCTTGGAGGTAGATCCTGACATGGGTTTTTTGCCTTCGAAAGCATCCCAGTCGAACTCCTCTTCTGCAACAGCAGAGGCCACTTTCTCCGCAACAGCTGGTTTCTCAGCCACGGCCTTCTTCTCAGCGACTACGACTACTTCTTCTTTGACTTCTTCGGCAACTTCTTCTACGGCAACAGGTTCTTCAACCACTTCCGCGGGTTGCTCAACAACCTCTTTTACTTCCGGTGCAGCTGACTCAACGGTAGAATTCTCTACAGTTTCGTTAACCTCCAGATTTTCGTTGATTTCACTCATTTTAAAATTCTCTTGAAATTAATAAATTAGACATTATTTTGAACGGGCGCAAAGGTACATTTTATTCTCAAATAACCAAGCCTCTTACTCAAAAATCCTGAATAGATTAACTAATTGATTGTTAAAACATTTGTACATTCCCCTAGAGGCTTTCCCGGAACCAAAGTAAGGATCAAAATTGCCACTACAAAAGATGAAACCGACACTTGAAATGAATGCTATTGACCATGCCATAATATGCGAATAAAATTGGCTATTCCCATCCGAGTTTTTCTCCTTGCCTCAATTTTTCGCGCAATATTTGCAATCCATCCGCGTTATTGTATGTGTGTTTTTCAAAATATTTCCTTATCATTTCCTCTACATGATAATTGATATTTTACACCTACATCGTAAACATACTCTACATATAATTTATTATTTAACTTTATACTAACATTTTAAATTATTTTTCCCCTCTACGCAAATAAATGCAGCACATTTATGTCTGCCAATAAGATTCACTTATTATTAATTAATTTGTAGGGTCAATTTATAATTCGACAATACTGACTATATGATATTTAAAAGAGCCAACCATTCGATTGAGCTGATAGAGAATTTTTTAAATGCAGTTGATCAAAGTGTTCTGCTGTTCAAGGAGGGAGTTAAATATTACCTATACAATGACAGCGAAAGGTTCAATGCCAATCTCGAATCACTTGCCAAACTGGAATCAGATGCTGACAGTTTGAGAAGAGAGATTGAAAATACCTTGTACTCCCAATCTCTCATGCCTCAACTTCGAAGTGACATCTTGAGATTGCTGGAGGATTTTGACAAACTAATTGATCTGTCAAAAAAAAACCTGTTTCAATTTGAGGTGGAATCGCCCAACATTCCGGGTGAGCTCAATCAAGATTTTGTGAGGCTAACCCAGGTCTCTGTTTCAGCAGCTGAATCCGTGATTCCGGCAGCAAGACTCTATTTCAGGGATCCACTGGGCGTTAAAGAGCAGTTGCACAGGGTATATTTCTACGAAAAAGAGACCGATCTTCTAGCTGACTCATTGCGCAGAAAGATCTTCAGGGAGATGCCCAACCTTAAACTTAGCGAGAAGTTTCACCTCAGGTACTTTTCTCTGCACATCGAGATTATCTCTGACCAGGCAGAAGCCCTTGCAGACCTGCTTTCCATCATGGCTATAAAAAGAACCGTATAGAATCGATGATTGTATTTTTGTTCATATCAGCTGGTCTTTTCCTAGGATGGTCGTTGGGGGCAAAAGATGCTCCCAATATATTCGGAACGGCAGTGGTGACCAAGATGGTCAACTTCAGAATTGTAGCCATTGTCTCCGGTATATTTGTCATTCTGGGTTCACTGCTGCAAGGTGGAGGAGGAACTGAGACCCTTCAGAAGCTGGGGTCGGTGGATGCTTTGGGGGGAGCATTCACCATTGCACTTTGTGCAGGACTGACCGTTTTTTTCTTCACCAAATACAAATTACCCTCCTCTGGTTCTCAAGCAATCGTTGGTGCAATAATTGGCTGGTGTTTTTTCTCCAATACGGTTGTGAACCAAGCTACGTTAGGAATAATTGTGGTCTCCTGGATATCGGCACCAGTTCTGGCTGCCATTGTAGCACCCCTGCTTTACCTGCTCTTAAGGTATTTCATTCGCCGGAGTCGACTCCACATCATCAAGCTAGACTTCTATATCCGCATCGTCCTTGTAGTGGTTGGAGCCTTTGCAGCCTATAGCTTGGGTGCCAACAATATTCCAAATATAACCGCGGTTTTCCTTTCCGCTTTTCCTGAGATCCAGCTGAACGTTGGAGTTGCCTCACTGAACAGTACCACACTTGTCTTTTTATTTGGAGGAGTTTCCATTGCAGCGGGTATTTATATGTATGGAAGGAAAGCTATGGGAAAAGTGGGGGTTGCCCTAGTGGAATTAACTCCTGAGTCGGCCATTGTAGTCGTCTTTACTCAGGCACTCATGCTCTTCCTGTTCTCCTCATCTGCCCTTACCCATCTCCTGAAGTCGCTGGGTTTGCCCTTGCTTCCACTAGTTCCTGTCTCAAGTTCGCAGGCAATGTTTGGGGCCATTTTAGGGATAAGTCTCCTAAAAGGAGTCGGCGAAGTGAAAATTAAATTAATTGGAAATTTATTGACCGGTTGGATTCTTACCCCCTTGGCCGCCCTGATTACGACATTCTTCTCCCTTTTTATCGTTCAGAATGTTTTTAAAATTGTAGTATCCGGAAAATTGGCAACGGCAGATGCAGCAATGCTAGTTTCCCCAATCAAGGATTCCGTAGCAATAAATATCCCCATGAACGGAAATTTCACACTGCTCGTCATTGCGTTTAGCCTGATCACTTCCATTTCACTTCTCGTCTACCTGCAACTGAAGAAACATCAATTGCATTTCAGAATCCAAACAGAAAAGAGCAGGGAGGAGTCTCATTACAATGAGATGCAGCAGGCGCTGACCGATATAGAAGTCAAGACGGTACAACTCGAAAACTCTGCCCTCTCAACACGACTTCAGGAAAAGCGCAATGAGGTAATCAATTACGCACTGAACATCGGTGAGCAAAGAAAATTTTTGGAGATGCTCGCCAGGAAAATCGAGGATTCCCTCCGGGAAGAGGAGTCAGAGAAAAGAAATGAGATTTTGAAGGTGACACTGACTTCATTGCATCAAAAAATGTCATTCTCTCATGAATTGGACGATTTGTACCTCAAGGCAGAGAAGGTGCACAATGATTTCCCTGCAAAAATTAACGAGAAATTTCCTGACCTTACAGAACAAGAGAAACGATTAACCATTCTACTTCGTGTGGGCTTCTCCAGCAAGGAGATATCCTCAATCATGAATATTTCCCCTAAAAGTGTAGAAATCAGCAGGTATCGGCTACGAAAAAAATTGGAAATTGACAATAAAACCAACCTCACTCATTTCATCAAGAACATATAATCACCCTATTATTTTGAAACTTAAATTATGAACAGATTTTAAAATTAATTCATCAATTACCATGAAAAACAGATTGAAAATTTTGTTACTGATGGTTGTACTTGGCTGTGCGGAAACAGTCGCCTGGGGACAGGAACAAGACTCCATCAGGTACAATGCCTACGGTCAAATTGTCACGAGAAGGCAAGCCCTTCCAGAGTACAGAAATGGAATTTTGACTTTTGAGTCACAGAATCAAAATTTCCGGACATGGTTCGACCTACGCGTTAATTTTGACGGAGCATATTATTTCGACAAAAACGCAATGAATGCATTGGGGAGCGGTGTTACGATCCGCAGATTGCGTTTCGCCATGAAAACCGTTCTTTACAAGCACTGGACCGGTGAAGTTGATTTAAATTTTTCGGGCGGCGGACTGGATGTTAAGGATGCCTTCATTGGGTACCTTGACGAAGACAAGAACTTCTATTTCAAGGGAGGATATTTTAAAGAGCCAATCTCGATGGAAACGACAACCACCTCCAGATTTCAAACCTTTATAGAGGAGCCTTTGGTTACAGCGTTTGCACCCCAAAGACAGATGGGGATAAATTTCTCGAAATGGGATCATCACTATTTGGCCGTTGCTGGGGTACATTTCCAGGATGTAGAGAATCTGGAAGTCACCACTTATTCGGAAGATGTCAACAAAGCCATTGGTACGGATGAAGGAATCTCCTATACAGGGAAACTTGTTATCCGGCCGATCAGTGAGAACAACAAAGTCTTGCATATTGGTGCTGCAGCATCTTACCGTACACCAAAAACATCCTGGGAATTTCCCAATACTTACAGGTTAAGCACGCGTGACATGACCAGTATCAGCCGAAAGAAATTTCTCGACACAGATGACATCTCCAATGTTAAATCCTATACCATTTATGCCGGAGAACTTGCCGCGGCGCGCAATAACATAAAATTCTCCAGTGAATACATCTATTCAAAAATTACCCGTCAGGAGGGATTTAAGAACTACCAGCACAGTGGGGGGTATGCAGCACTAGCTTATATGATCTTTGGAGGAAAATACAACTACAACGAAGCTGAAGGTGAATTTACACAGGTTGGACGTGGCAAAGACTGGGGTGATGTTGAGGTAGCTCTTCGTTACGATTATATCAACCTGAATGACAAGAAAGCCGAAATCATGGGTGGAAGTGCCAATGGATTTACCGGGGGTATCTCCTATTATGCCAACCAAAATGTGAAGTTCATGTTGAACTACACTTACATTAACCACGACCGTTATGCCAATGGAAAAGGCAAATTATTTGTAGGTACAGATGCGAATGGAAATCTGACCAAAGACTACACCAAGGTAACAGAACCTGTTGGTAAGGGCGGTGACGATTATGGATTTATTCAGGCAAGAATAGAAATTGACTTTTAATAATATTAGACGATGAAAAAGATATTTTTAATCACGGTTCTTCTTTCAATGGCTTTTCTCTTTAAGGCCTGTGTTCAAGATGAAGTCTATGAGAGCGACATTCAAAGTTCTGATATAGTCTTGATGATCAACGAAGTAAATTCAAATGCAGGTGATCCAAAACCTGACTGGATTGAAATCTATAATCCCGGCGGTACGGAAATTGATCTAAGTGGATTTGGTGTCTATGACAAGCCTGCAGCCCTTTTCAAATTGCCGGCCGGCACAAAAATCGCTGCCAAAGGTTATTATGTTGTTACGTGTGATGTAGCACTGGCTGCCACTGACCCAACCAAATATGCCGCTTTTGGAATCTCATCAGGAGGTGAATCCGTCTATCTGGTGGACAACAAAAGTGCCATTATCGATGAGGTAGCAGTACCAGCCATGCCTTTGGGTATAACCTATGCAAGAATTCCCAATGGTGGAACAACCTTCGCCAATGCAAATGCAACCATGGGGACTGCCAACAGCAATACCAACAATCCTCCGGTGATAACGGCTACAGCCATCACCAATGTAAACAGCAACGACCGGTATACCTACAATATTGTAGTATCTGATGCTTCTGGTGTTGCTGATGTTAAATTCTTTTACCAGACTTCAGCAGACATCATATTTACCAGTATGGCTCCACTAGGCGGAGGTACCTACACCTACAAAATGCCTCTGCTCAAAGCCGGCGAAACCGTGAAATACTATGTGGAGGCTACCGATGCAACAGGATTGAAATCCTACTTTCCTTCCACTGCTCCTGCTACACCAAATTCATTTGTTGTAATACCCGTATTTAACAGTGTAACACTATCAACGTCCACCCCCTCCGGAGGAGAGCCAATTACTGTAAGTGCGGTTGCCAATGATCTGGGAAATGTTTTGGATGTATTGCTCAATTACACGGTAAACTCAGAAGATGCTACAAAAAAGATAGCTGTAACGATGGTGAAGACAAATGGCATTTGGACCGGAATCATTCCAGGGCAAAATAGCAATTCTATTGTCAGGTATCATTTGGTGGCTACCAATGACAAGGCACAGAAAACCTACTCTCCTGCTGAAACGACAGGAACCGGAGGCGTTGTTACCAGTGTATTCGACCATACCAAAGGTTCGACCTGGCCTTCAGTAACAGTGGCACCTCCTCCTCCAATCATCTTGAACGAGATCTGTGGACTGCAAACCCCTGATGATGACTGGGTGGAGATTTTCAATAACTCGGATGCTGAATACGATGTGAGCGGAATGAAGTTGATCAAGGATGGCTCAACCGGAACAGCATTGTACACCTTCCCTGCCGGGAGCAAGATCGCTGCAAAAGGATACAAGGTCATCACGACCTTACCGGCTGGCTCTGGATTACTCGCAGGAATCTCCAATACCAAGGATGTCAAAATTGAGTTGACAACAGCCACTGGAGCAGTCATTAGCTCTTTCCAAAAGACGGCAACAACTTTTGTGGGAGGTCACCCCGCAGACGGGAGTTATTCCCGGTCACCAAATGCAACCGGAGATTGGGTAGTTAAAACGGCTCACACCAAAGGTGCTGCAAACAATTAAGTTGTGATCCGGGAGAATCGATACAATTTGGAAATTGAACCACTGTCTTCATTCGGAGACAGTGGATTCAAACTCTTGATTTCGATAACCATATTACTTCATCTGTTTGGCTGCAGTGGTTGTTCAAATAGGGAGGAGAGTCACTTCACCATCCTACAGCCCGATGCTATTGATAAACTGGAGGTAAAAGAGCCCTCAGATTTGTGCTTTGGATCAACAACTGATATTCTGTATACGGTCAGTGACAATACCGCACAAATTTATAAGCTGAATACCAGGGGGCAAATTCTGGAAACCCTGAAATATACCGGATCCGACTTAGAGGGAGTAGTTCAGGTAAACAATCAGTTTATCTATGCGGTTGAGGAGCGTTTAAGGGACGTTGAACAACTTGATCTTCAAGGAAATCATGTTGCACATTTCAAAATAGCAGTCGAAAACAGGGATGACAACGCAGGCTTGGAAGGAATCGCGTACAATTCAGTCAATAAATGCTTTTACCTTCTGAATGAACAGAATCCAGGCCTCCTTATCATCGCCGATGAGCAATTTAATATACTAAAAGAGAAGAGATTAGAATTTGCTGATGACTATTCAGGCATCTGCATTGATGAAATATCGCAAGAACTCTGGATAGTAAGTGACCTTTCTGCTACCGTTAACCGATGCAATTTGTATGGTGATCCGATTGAGCAATTCCGTATTCCCGTAAGTAATCCGGAAGGCATAGCTGTTGACATCAGGAAGCACAAACTCTATGTGGTCAGTGATCGTGAGGCAAGACTTTATTCGTTTACAATTAATAATTAAAAACAATTATGGCACAAGAAGAATTAAAAGTAGGGGAGATTTCAAAACCAAGGTTTGAATTCCGATCCTTTGGTCAAAATTTTGACAATGCAGCCAAAAGAATGGCTCGTCTATCGGTTCCTATTCCAGAAAAAGTATGGGAACGATATTCCGATGAGATCTATATCCTTTCGAGAACCAACGACATCAACAATACCAAAGTAAGGGATGGTTTGATGGACATTAAAACTTTTGTTCAAAGGGTCGACGGAATGGAGCAATGGAATCCTTTGATGAAAGCCGAATTCCCTATCTCCAGGCAGATATTGGAGGAGGAGGTTTTCCCAGCCTTCATGGTTGAGATGCCCATGTTGACCAAAGACTCCTATATTTTTGAGGAATTCCTGGATATGATCAATAAACACCCTGACTTACAAGCTGTAAAGGTTCACAAACAGCGCTTTGGTTACATGGTCAACAATACCATCTGTGAATACGGGGAATGTCTTTTCAACGGAGCAAGGGTTGTTACCATTAATTCAGAATCGACTGAAGTAGAAGACATTAAAAAAACCGTTAGAGAAATTGGTCTTGCAGGTGTCGAAAACATCAACTATTTGCAAGCCATCAAGAGAGTAATTGGCATGATTAACAAACCTTTAGCAAACTAACTACCATGGCACAAGAAATCGAACGTAAATTTTTGGTCTTGGATAATAATTTTAAAACAGTTGCAGCGAAATCAACACGTATCACCCAGGGGTACCTCTCTTCACTGCCTGAGCGGACGGTTCGTGTCAGGATCAAAGGCGACAAAGGATTCATCACCATCAAAGGTATAGGCAGTGCTTCAGGCGCTTCCCGCTTCGAATGGGAAAAAGAGATCCCGGTAACGGAGGTGGAAGAATTGCTTCAGATTTGCGAACCCGGTGTAATCGACAAAACCCGCTATGAGGTAAAATCTGGAATTCACACTTTCGAAGTAGATGAATTCTATGGTGAAAATCAGGGACTGGTTGTTGCCGAGGTTGAACTTTCAAGCGAAGATGAAAATTTTGCAAAACCCATTTGGATTGGTGAAGAGGTAACAGGAGATGTAAAATATTACAACTCCATGCTCATGAAAAATCCCTACAGCAAATGGGTTTAAAATTTTTAATCGCCAGAAGCAATGAATCATCCGACTCCCTGACAACTCTAGTTATTGGTTGAATTTATACAGGTATGTATTTATACCTCATGATATTATACATACTATACTGTCAAGGAGAAAGTATGGGGATTTCATCCATCATCAGGAGCCCATTTACAGTGCCGGTGTTCAAGGAAACAGCGGTCACCGTAAATGGACTTCGATCGATGTTTGTTACAGATAATTGGCCAAGTTTTTTTATCTTTCCTGTCAATAAAACTCTATCCAATGATTAATATAGCATTATTTGGCCCTCCAGGGGCAGGCAAAGGCACACAGTCATCCTTCCTGATAGAAAAATACAACTTGTATTACATTTCTACAGGAGATTTGTTGCGCAAAGAATTGGCAGAAGAGACCAAACTCGGTCTTGAAGCCAAAAGCATCATTGCAGCAGGCAAACTTGTATCTGACGAAATAATTGTTCAGATTCTTGAAAAAACAATCAAGGAAAATTCTCAGTCAAGCGGTTTTCTCTTCGATGGATTCCCTCGGACCATCATTCAGGCCTATATTCTGGAGGGTCTGATGATTAAATTAAACACATCGTTAAACTGTCTGATTAGCATTGAAGTTCCTGAAGATGAATCTGTTGCAAGACTTTTGAACAGAGGCTTAACTTCAGGCCGATTGGATGACAATGAGGATGTCATTCGCAACAGGCTGAAGGAATATGAGGAAAAGACCCTCCCTGTACTAAATTTCTACAAGGAAAAAGGGAATTACATCAGTATCGACGGGAACAAAAGAATTGACGAAGTCACCATTCAAATTGAGGATATTATCAACAAGGAGCTGAGTAAGAAGTTGATGAACGTTGTCATCTTTGGTTATCCCGGCTGCGGCAGGGGCTCCCAGGGAGTAGAACTCTCAAGAAAGTACGGTCTTGAATACATCTCTACCGGCAGAATGCTTGAAGAGGAAATTATGGAAGGTACAGAATTAGGTAAAAAAATTACTCAAATCTACGAGAACGGTGAATTGGTGCCAGACGAAATCGTGGTCCCATTGATTTTGCAGAAGATCAGAGGCTCCAAAACAGTAAAGGGATTCATTTTCAAAGGATTTCCCAGAACACTTGTTCAGTCCTATATCCTGGATGGAATCTTGAAAAAACACAACTCCACAATTTGTAAAATTATTGATATTCAAGTAAGTACATTGGAGTTGATTTCCAGATTAAGTATCCGCAGCAAAACCACCCATTGCAAACCTTATGATACCAGTACTGAAAAAATCGTACGGAGACTAAAAGATCATGAAGAAAAGACTATTCCAGTACTGGATAAGTACAAGGAGATTCACGATGTTGCCATTGTAAATGGAGAGGCTGAATTTGATGTTGTATTTGAGAGAATGTCCGCAGAAATAGAAAAAGCTTTTCGCAATTTAAGATAACCATTAACAAAGAAGTATTGATGCAGCAAGATCACAGCGTACCAGAACATCTATCCGATGTTCTGGACATGAACAACTACCGTATAGAGAAACTTCCAAAAGTACACAAGAGTGGATTTGAGCGATGGATGGCTATTTTGGGTGCTCCTATTGCCATTGCTGCTTTTATCACCATCTATTATCTGTCTGACTTCCAGTTTCTTGACTTCATCAATCACTCCATGTTAAAAAAAGAGGCCCTGGAAAGGTATGAGCAGTTGGGAGATGCCAAATTTCTTCGAATCAACTATGCCATGTTGGCGATTTTTGCTGCTGCCATTATTTTATGGATTACTGAATCAATTCCCAATTATCTAACGTCATTTTTCGTCATCATTGCCATGGTTCTTACAGGGGTCACCACGGAAAAGACCGCCTATGCCCAGCTGGGGCATCCTGTCATGTGGCTCAACATCCTATCATTTGTGCTGGCGAGTATGCTGGTCCATACCCAGGTAGCCAAACGTTTCGCACTATGGTTTGTCATTACTTTTGGAAAAAATGCCAGGGGAATATTTTTCAGTTTTATTGTCATCAATATAGTCCTTTCAATTTTTATCTCAGCTACCACTGCCAAAGCAACGATTCTTTTGCCAATTTTCATGGTGGTTGCGGCGATCTTCGGAGCTTCTCCCGAAAACAGGAATAATTTCGGCAGAAACATTGTCTTACAAAACCTGTTCCAAATCAACATTGGTGCAAGCGGATTTATTACAGGATCTGGTGCCAATCTTTTGGCCGGTTCCATGATTGCAGGAGCCATGGGCTGGTCAATATTCAGTTTCCAGGAATGGTTTATCGCCGCTTTCCCATTGGCTATCTGTTTGATTATCATTGGCTGGTTTGTCGGTACAAAAATTATTTTCCCGATGAAACCAAAGGAACAACTTCCCCAAATTGAAGGAGGAATTGAGCGACTGAAACAGGAATATGCAAAACTGGGAAAAATAAATTTTGCCGAATACAAGGCCATTGCCATATTTGTCGTTGTTTTGGCATTGTGGGCTACCGACAAGCAACACGGCATATCACAAACAGCTGTAGCCTTTATGGGCGCCTTTGTAGCCTTGCTTCCCGGAATTGGCATCGTAAAATGGAACGATGTGGATATCCCCTGGCATTTGCTAATGTTTTCAGCAGGTGCTTATACGCTGGGAGCAGGATTGGAAGCAACCAATCTTGCATCGACCATCGTGGACGCTCTGTTCTCCCACTTTGGGATTACATCAGCCACCCCATTTTGGATGCTTTATACCGGTCTGACCTTTTCCATGATTTTCAGTGCCCTCTTTTTTGAGTCAAAAACCATGAGGGCACTTATTTTTGTCCCCATTGCCATTGGAATTGCACAGAAATTCAATCTTCCAATACTCAGTCTGGCGCTGCCTGTAGCCCTGTTGATTGAACATGTCTATGCACTTCCATTTAACAGCAAACCAGCGGCTCTACTCTACACAACAGGACACTACAGTTGGAGTGATACTTTCAAATTTGGATTTACAATGCTGGTAATCAGTTGGATTGCAATGATTATTTATGGAGAAACTTATTTGAGATTGTTGGGTTATACACCCAATGGGGTATTCTTCTGATTAAATACTAACGAATGTATATTCTTGAATTACCATGATAGATGAAAATGTAAAGATTCATGATCAGTTCTCCCTGGAATTAAAGGTCGGATTTGTTGCAAGAAAGAAACAGAAAATCAACGATTTTGCCTTTAATATTTGGATCTTTATACCCAACAGTCTAGATATCAATAGATTCACATATACCAAAGATGATTTCTACAGGGACCTCACCTCTTACATCCGGTTGATTACCCCCTCCTACCTTCTGAGGAACATTGCCGACCTTTCGACTGCTCCCTTCAGCTCACTGGAAAAATCATTCAATACCCTATCCGTTGCACCAACCAGAACCAACAAGGCCAATTATGAATACCAGCTGAAGATGTTCATGTCCATCCTAAAAAGCTCACTCAGGGAGGAGGTATCCCATACCATCAGTAGTAAACTCGATGATGACCGAGAATTTCTGATCCAGTCCTATCTTGCCAACATTCAAAAGATCGCCGGTCATTACCGATCACTGCAGCGAATTGTCAACACTCCGTCAATTTCCAACGAGTTGCTGGACTATTTCCTATTCGGGGATGAGTTTATGTCAAACCTGATCGAATTTCATACATTCCGACTGATACAATTGTTGAAAAAAAGTCATCCGCAACATTATGAACGGATGCAGGGGGAGTTACTTGCTTTGATCAACTACGAAATATCCTATAAACGGGAGAAAGGGTATCTGGTGGTAGAGAAAGAGAACAAAAAGAACAACCAGGAGTTGGTATTCAGACAAAGCATGCTCAAAAAATATGCTGAAAGTGATCTCTTTCTGGATGTTAAAAAGCGAAAGGATGGTGTTTGGGTAGAACAGATCTTGTTTAGTCTGGCGGCTGGGCTGTCCATGATTTTTGCCACCTTTGTTGCCTTTTCCTTCCAGCAAAAGTATGGAAATTTTACCATGCCCATGTTCGTGGCACTGGTGGTTAGTTACATGATGAAAGACAGGATCAAGGAGCTGATGAGGTTTTATTTTGCCCACAAACTAAACAAGCGCTACTTTGACCACAAGATTAAAATAAGCACCCACAACAATGAAATTGGATGGGTGCGGGAGAGCATGGATTTTATTTCAGAACGAAATGTTCCTTTTGAAGTCCTCCAAAAACGGGACCGTTCTTCGATCCTTGAAGCCAATAACCGCGCCAGCAATGAACGTATCATCCTTTACAGGACCCTGATGCAATTGAACAGGGAGAGCATTGATGCCAATACCGAATATCCGGTAGCCGGCGTCAACGAAATCCTGAGGCTGAATATTTCAAATTACATACAAAAAATGGACAATGCAGAGTTTCCCCTCTACTACCCGGATGAAAAGGATGGATTTCAAATTGTTCCAGGGGAAAAAATCTATTACCTCAATATGATCTTACAGGCCAAAGAGGCTGAACAATGGGATTACAAAAGATACCGGATTGTTTTTAACCGAAAAGGAATTCAAAAAATAGAAACATTCGAATAAGGTCAATTTGCCAATTAGAAATGCCAATTTAATTTTGGCTCTACAGCTTTTCTATTATCTTTACCTTTCCCAATCACCCAATAAAAAATTGGTACAGCATGAAGATAATTGTAACAGGATCAAAAGGTCAGCTAGGACAATCCATTCAGGAACTTGCAACAGCATACCCTGAACTCTCCTTCGTATTTACAGATGTGGAAGAGCTCGATATCTGCGACGCGGCCAAAGTTGCAGCATTTTTTGCTCATGAAAAGCCTGCAGCGGTTGTCAATTGCGCCGCCTATACCGCAGTAGACAAGGCAGAAAAGGAGACGGCCCTGGCAGAATCCATCAACCACCATGCAGTCGCCAACCTGGCCAAAGCCTGCAAAAGCTGTGGAGCAAAACTAGTCCATATCTCAACCGATTACCTCTTTGATGGTACCAAATCATCTCCCTACCATGAAAAGGACATTGTAAGACCTCAATCGGTCTATGGAATTACGAAGCTGGAAGGAGAAACAGCCATCTTGAGGGCAGACATCAAAGCGATTGTCATCCGAACCTCCTGGCTTTATTCTGCCTATGGCAACAATTTTGTCAAAACAATGCTGAGGCTTGGAAGGGAAAAAGAACAAATCGGCGTGGTGTGTGACCAGGTGGGAACTCCAACCTTCGCAGGTGACCTGGCAAAACTAATTCTTGACATTCTGTCCAAAACTGCCAAAGAGAGCAAACAATTTGTCAATGGTATCTACCATTATTCCAACGAAGGAGCTGCCAGCTGGTACGATTTCACCAAAGCCATATTTGAATACCAAACCGGGATCAGCTGCAGGGTTAATCCCATCGATACCCTTTCTTATCCAACTCCCGCAGCCAGACCAGCCTATTCCGTTTTGAATAAATCAAAAATCAAGACTACTTTTGCGGTCGAAATACCCTATTGGCGCGATAGCCTAAAAGTTTGTCTGGAAAAACTGAATCAGCATCCCTAGGAGACTTGCAATTCAATTCACCAGATCCGAAAATATGACAGATAACTTTTTCATCTGATTTTTAACAAATAAAACCTATCCAGATGCAAACAAATGAAATTCCCGAAAATGTATTGTTGAAAGCCCAGGAGTGGTTGAATGGAGCTTACGATGCTGCCACCAAGGCTGAGGTTAAAATACTAATGGAAAAAGAAGATGCTGCTGATCTCATCGATGCTTTTTACAGGGATTTGGAATTTGGCACCGGCGGACTTCGCGGAATCATGGGTGTTGGTTGCAACCGCATGAATATTTATACCGTAGGCGCTGCTACACAAGGCCTCAGCAACTACCTTAAAAAAGCATTTGCCCATCTGACTGAAATCAAAGTGGCCATAGGTCATGATTGCAGAAACAACAGCCGGCTCTTTTCCGAAACTGCTGCAGCCATCTTTTCGGCCAATGGCATAAAGGTGTACCTGTTCGAATCCTTGAGACCCACCCCAGAACTTTCCTTTGCCATTCGCGAACTTGGTCTGCAAAGCGGGATCATCCTTACTGCATCGCACAATCCCAAAGAGTACAATGGCTACAAGGCCTATTGGGACGACGGCTCCCAGATTGTAGAACCTCACGATACCAATATCATTGCTGAAGTTGGTAAAATTAAGGTAGAGGATATTCGTTTCAACGGAAACCCCGAACTGATCATTCCCCTTGGAGCCGATATGGATGAGCGCTACTTGAAAAAGGTAATGACCGTATCTCTTTCTCCCGATGTTGTCAAAAAACAACACGACCTGAAGATTGTCTATACCCCGATTCATGGAACCGGTGTTCGACTCGTGCCAATGGCACTGGCCAAAATGGGATTTACCAATGTCATCCACATTCCCGAACAGGATGTAGTTAGCGGTGATTTTCCTACCGTGATCTCTCCCAATCCGGAAGAGCCTGCTGCTTTGGCTCTTGCGCTGCAAAAGGCCAGGGAAGTAGATGCAGATCTTGTGATGGCCACTGACCCGGATGCCGACAGGCTAGGAATCGCAATAAAAAATGACAAGGGAGAATTTATTCTGGTCAATGGAAACCAGACAGTCCTGATCTTCCTTTATTACATCATCACCAAACGCAAGGAGCTTGGCTTGCTTACTGGAAATGAATATGTTGTCAAGACCATTGTCACTTCAGAACTGGTAGCAGAAATTGCCACCCGGAACAAAGTCGAATATTACGACTGTTATACAGGTTTTAAATACATTGCGGATGTAATCCGTGAGAACGAGGGAAAGAAACAATACATCGGAGGAGGAGAAGAGAGCTTCGGCTTCCTGCCGGCTGATTTCGTGCGCGACAAGGATGCTGTCAGCTCGTGCGCCCTGATGGCAGAGATTGCTGCCTGGGCCAAGGAAAACAAACTTACCCTGTTTGAGATGCTTCAGGATATTTATCTCAAGTATGGGTACTCCAGGGAGAAGATGAAATACATTGTCAGAAAAGGCAAGGCAGGAGCAGAAGAGATTGAACAGCTGATGGTTAAATTCAGGAACCATCCTCCCAAACAACTGGCTGGATCTCCCTTGGAGTGGGTAAAAGACTATGAAACGCTCATCGAGAAAAACCTGCTTACCGGTGAAGAAAAACCTATTCAGCAGAAATCTACTGCCAATGTACTGCAGTTTTTCACGGTAGACGGCTCCAAAGTATCGGTTCGCCCGTCTGGGACTGAACCCAAGATCAAGTTCTACATCGAAGTAAAGGCGCCCCTAGGTTCCCGTGAGGAGTTTGATGCAGTTGAACTTGCAACAACCCACAAAGTAGATTTAGTAATGAATGACTTAGCAATTTAATACCCTTCAAAACTATGAGAACACAATTATTGGTAGCCACCATGTTTCTGGCCATCGCCTCAATGGCCCAAACGGCTGATCCACAAAAACCGGCAGTACAGCAAGTAGCAAAATCCAAAGAAGATTTGGCCAAAATGAAGCCGGAAATGACCGAATTCTGGGATCCTGAAGTTGCCATAGTGACCCCCGGCCAACTGCCCTCCGATGCACCATCGGATGCGATTGTCTTGTTTGATGGGACCCAGGAGAGCTTTAATGCCAACTGGACCAACGCCAAAGGCGAACCCTCCAATTGGACTGTTGCAAACCACTGTGTCACTGTGGTAAAAGGTGGTGGAATTATCCGTAGTAAAATTGAACTGGAAGATTTTCAGCTTCATGTTGAATGGCGTACGCCTGCAGAAGTGATCGGTGAAAGCCAGGGAAGGGGCAATTCAGGAATTTTCCTACAGGCAAGGTACGAACTGCAGGTACTTGACAACTACCAAAACAGGACCTACCGCAACGGTCAAGCCGGGTCTATTTACAAACAGTATGCCCCGTTGGTCAATGCCTGTAAAAAACCAGGAGAATGGCAGACATACGATGTAATCTATACTGCTCCAAGGTTTAAGGCTGATGGAACTGTTTTCTCTCCCGCACGTGTCACCGTTTTACAGAATGGTGTTTTGGTACAGAACAACATCTCCCTTTTTGGCCATACCGAATACATCGGAATCCCGAAATATGCCGCTCATGGCGCTGCCCCCCTTGAATTGCAAGACCATGGCAACCCCGTAAGCTACGGAAACATCTGGGTTCGAAAACTTTAACAAGAAATGCCTAAAGTGCGCTAAAATGCCTAGAGTGCCTAAAGTTAGAAGATCCCAACTTTAGGCACTCTAAATACTTTAGACACTCTAGGCACTTTAAATACTTTAGGCACTTCTTTACATGGAAAAAATCCTCATTCTCGATTTCGGTTCCCAATATACCCAGCTGATTGGCCGCAGGGTACGCGAATTAAATGTTTTTTGTGAAATTCATCCCTTCAACCATTTTCCGAAGATTGATGACTCCGTTAAGGGGATTATCCTATCGGGAAGTCCCTACTCGGTCAGGGATGAAAAGGGACCCAGAATTGACCTCTCCACCATCAGGGGAAAATTTCCATTGCTGGGTGTCTGCTATGGAGCCCAGTATTTGTCACACTTTTATGGTGGCGAAGTCGCCGCCTCCGATTCCAGGGAATACGGCAGGGCCCATTTAAAAGTAAAAGATCAAAGTAGCCTGCTCTTCCAGCAAATCAGTGAAAACTCGCAGGTCTGGATGTCACATGGGGACACCATCGTAAGATTGCCGCAAAATTACACGGTTTTGGCCTCTACCGAGGATGTGGAATATGCTGCCTTTAAGATTGAGGCTGAACCTACCTACGCCATCCAGTTTCACCCGGAGGTATACCACACTACAGAAGGGACCCAATTGCTTAAAAATTTCCTCGTAAACATCTGCGGATGCAGCCAAAACTGGACTCCCGACTCCTTCGTGGAGGCAACTATCGCCCAATTGCGACAGAAACTGGGCAACGACAAGGTGGTTCTGGGGTTATCGGGAGGGGTTGACTCAAGTGTAGCGGGAGTCTTGCTGCACAAGGCCATTGGAAGCAACCTGACCTGCATTTTTGTCGACAACGGACTTCTTCGCAAAAATGAATTTCAGGATGTTTTGGATTCCTACAAGGGAATGGGTCTCAATGTCATTGGGATAGATGCAAGGGAAAAATTTTGGAACGACCTGAAGGGGATTGTGGATCCTGAAAAGAAAAGGAAAACGATTGGCCGGAATTTTATCGAAGTATTTGATGTAGAGGCCCATAAAATACAGGATGTCAAGTGGCTGGCACAAGGCACCATTTATCCGGATGTGATCGAATCGGTTTCGGTCAACGGCCCCTCTGCGACCATAAAATCCCACCACAATGTCGGCGGATTGCCCGAGAAGATGAAGCTAAAAGTGGTGGAACCGCTCAACCTCCTCTTCAAGGATGAAGTCCGACGGGTAGGCAGAGCATTGGGTATCAAGGACGAATTGCTAGGAAGACATCCTTTCCCCGGACCAGGATTGGGAATTAGGATTCTCTCTGATGTCACTCCGGATAAGGTGCGAATCCTGCAAGAGGCAGATGCGATTTTCACACAGGGACTAAGGGATTGGGGATTGTATGACAAGGTATGGCAAGCAGGGGTCATGCTGCTGCCGGTTCAATCTGTCGGAGTCATGGGAGATGAACGCACCTATGAAAATGTGGTTGCCCTGCGCGCTGTTGCTTCAACAGATGGCATGACGGCCGATTGGGTGCATCTTCCCTACGAGTTCCTGGCCAAGGTATCCAACGATATCATCAACAAGGTAAGAGGAATCAACCGCGTGGTTTATGACATCAGTTCAAAACCCCCTGCGACCATTGAATGGGAATAAACAATCAACCTACTACCACCAAATTGTCAGGGTTGAGACTCTTTTCCCCACTCCACCTGTATGCCGACAATCTACCGGTAGTATCCACACAACTGTCAATGCAACAAATATTCTGCTGCACAATTTCTGCACCACCTGGCAGGCAGTAATGGCCAAAAAATACGATGGGTTTGTCGGGTAAATAGGCCTCATAAGCAGGAGCAAGCTCGATAGGAAAATGATAATCCGGGAGGATAAATTTATCACCGAAATAAAGCTGTCTGAAGGTCTTATCAAGCGGATTTTCCCACCACTTCAGCGTAAATACCTTTCTGCTCAGACCTTTGCTGCACTTAATAATTAAATCCTTTGGAGTTTTGAATTCAAGACCCTTCAACAACTTGTAAACAATAACAGCCATATCCGGATGTTTCTCGTGCATCTCCCGGATGAATCTCTTTTTCAGACGTCCATCGGGCAGATAGGCTTTCAGCTTGGCAATTTCAGTATCATTCCAGTAAGCATGGGCAATGCGGATCTCTCCAAGATCCAGAAAAAAAGGGAGTGACCGCATCCATTTCATATGATCCTGCCACTCTGCATCTATATTTTTAAATACAGTAAGGGTTTTTTGGATCTGATTCCGGTTCCCGGCTATGTGCCTCGACATAAATGTGCCATTGTCGTCCTTGATGTGGTATAGGATCGAACTGTACTCATGATTCCCCAGAATTGCCAGGGCATTTCCGGATTCAACCATATTTCGAACCAGCACCAATGTTTCTCTAATCTCAGGACCTCTGTTGACAAAATCGCCCACAAAAATCACCTTTCGTGAAGGGTGACGCCAACAACCCTCCACACGTTTGTAACCCATCGCTGTGAGCAATTGCCTCAGAAGGGAAGCATAACCATGAATGTCTCCGATAATATCGTACCCGTCCATATTTTTACTGCAATGATTGCCGGAAAGAGTCAGATTGGCAATGAAAGGCTCTACGTAAAATTAGAACTATAGACCGATTTAACAAAAATTATTTTGAAGAAGAAAATATAATGAGAAAATGATGAGAATTACCCCTTTAAACTTTCAAAAAATGTTCCATTTGTATAAGTTTACATCCGGACTTACCATCAATAACAAAACAACAACTTATGCATATCAAGAAAGAGATTTTCGGACATTGCCCAAAGGGAGAGAAAGTGTTCCTCTATACCCTTGTCAATCCAAATGGAATTATTGTGAAGATAACCAATTACGGAGCCATCGTAACCGCTGTTGAAATGGCAGACAAAAATGGGAAGAAGGAGAATGTTGTGCTTGGATTCAATACATTGGAAGAGTACCTGTCAACCGAATATTTGGCCAACTATCCATATTTCGGAGCCGTTTGCGGAAGATATTGCAACCGAATTGCAGGTGGAAATCTAACTGTGGATGGACTGAATTACCCGCTTTTCATCAACAACGGTCCCAACCACCTGCATGGTGGTCAAACGGGTTTCGACAAAATGGTTTGGTCGCCAAAGACCATCGAGATGCCGGATTTCGTGGGTGTTGAATTAAAATACCGAAGTGTTCACCTGGAGGAAAACTACCCGGGTAATCTTGATGTCAGTATTCTCTACAAACTTACGCACAAAAACGAATTACAAATTGAATACAAGGCAGTTGCAGACAGGAAAACTGTGATAAACCTTACAAATCATACCTATTTTAACCTCAACGGTGGCAAGGAGAATATTTTCAATCACCAACTTCATATCAACAGCAGAAAACGTACAGTGAATGATAGCAATTTGATACCTACCGGTGAAATTGCCGACATCACTGGCACTTCTTTTGATTTCTCATCGGTCAAGTCAGTTGGTCAGGATATTGGCACCTTGCCGGATGGTTATGACCTTAATTATGTACTTGATCACCCTGACAATAAGATGGTATTCGCCGGAAAGCTTTCTGAAAAAGAGACTGGCAGGTCAGTTGCTGTTTATACCAATGAACCCGGTATTCAGTTGTATACAGGCTACTATATTCCAGCTTTGGGTGGCCGCTTTGGCCGTTACAGCGGACTTGCCCTTGAGACGCAGCATTACCCTGATTCGCCCAATCATCCTGAATTTCCTTCAACAGAATTGCGGCCGGGAGAGCGCTACCAGTCGAAAACTACCTATCTTTTTGAATCCAGCAAAGGCTGATTCACACGCAAAACAGATCTTTGCAACCATTATCCATTGTCTGTGAATAAGGTGTTTTTTAATGATTAAACCAAAAGTATCGCTATGAAAACATTGATCGAGCTCTTTGAAACAAGCGTTCAGAAATTCCCAAACAACCCGCAACTTTGGGAGAAATTGACCGATAAATATGTACCCTCAACCTACAAGGAGATCCAGGAGTCGGTTTATCATTTTGGAGCAGGCTTGATGTCGCTTGGGTTAAAAAAGGGAGATCGCTCAGGACTCCTGTCTGAAGGTCGGAATTACTGGCTCATCAGCGAGCTGGCCGTATTGTATTGCGGAGCCATCAATGTACCGCTCTCTGTCAAACTTGAAGCTTCTGAGCTTAAGTTCAGGCTTGAACACTCCGGGGCTAAAATGATCATTGTTTCGGCAGGGCAGGCTCCCAAGTTGGCAGAGATCATCGATCAGCTTCCAGCGCTGGAAATGGTGATCATCATGGATGGAACACCCGCTCCCGGATCCAGGGAGATCGCTTTTAAAGAGGTTGTTGAAAAAGGAAGGGCATTTCTGGCTGTTGAAGAGAACAAAAGTGCCTTTGAATCCGTCTGGCAAAACATTCAACCGGATGATGTGGCCAACATCTCCTACACAAGTGGCACAACTGCAGATCCGAAAGGAATCATGCTAACCCACTACAATTACACCGTAAACGTGATCCAGGCAAATGGGGTACTGGAAATAACCCCCGACTTCATTACGCTGGCAACCTTGCCCTGGGACCACTCCTTTGCGCATACGGCATGCCTTTATACCTTCATGCTAAAAGGAGCGTCAGTTGCCTCCATTCAAACCGGGAAAACGCCCTTGGAGACATTGCGCAATGTGCCACAAAATATCCAGGAGATTAAACCTTACATCATGATGAGTGTGCCTGCACTCTCCAAAAATTTCAGAAAGAACATCGAAAAGGGGATTCAAAGCAAAGGAGCCTTTACTGAAAAGCTCTTTAACCATGCCTTGAAGGTCAGTTATGCCTACAATGGGGATGGATGGAACAGGGGAAAGGGCTGGAGGGCCTTGTTAAAACCCGAAGTCATGCTGTTTGATAAAATCATCTTTTCAAAAATTCGTGCCAACTTCGGAGGCAATCTTCAATTCTTCATTGGTGGCGGAGCGCTACTGGACATAGAACTTCAAAGGTTCTTCAGTGCCATTGGAGTTCCAGTTTACCAGGGATATGGACTTACGGAAGCTTCCCCAATCATTTCAGCCAATTGTCCTGAACACGTCAAATTTGGTTCCTCCGGGAAAGTTGTTAAATTCCTTGATTGCAAGATCGTTGACAGCGAAAACGTTGAGCTTCCGGCAGGTCAAAAAGGCGAAATCATCGTGAAAGGAGGGAATGTGATGAAGGGTTACTGGAACAACCCCAAGTCGACCAGTGAAACCATTGTGGATGGATGGCTGCATACCGGCGACATGGGTTACCTGGCCAAAGATGGTTACCTCTATGTCATGGGACGGTTCAAGAGTCTGCTGATCGGGAACGATGGGGAGAAATATAGTCCGGAAGGAATCGAGGAAGCCATTGTAGACCAATCACCAATCATTGAACAGGCCATGCTGTACAACAACCAGAATCCCTATACGGTCGGGGTTTTTGTTCCGAATATGGCAGAGATCAACCGACAGCTGGAGAAACAGGGGATCTCCTCCAAGAGTGAAGCAGGATATGTGAAAGCATTGGAGTTGCTTAAAAACGAGGTAGATCAGTACAAAAAAGGTGGAAAATATGAAAATATGTTCCCCGAACGATGGCTTCCTGCCTGTATGCTCGTTCTCCCCGAGGCATTTACCGAACAGAATCACATGATGAACAGCACCATGAAAATTGTTCGCGGTAAAATAACCGAAAGATTCAGCAAGGAGATTGAATTCCTCTATACGCCTGAAGCAAAGAACATTGTCAACCCGATGAATATTGCATCCATGAAGAAATGGTCGAATTCTTAAAACTGCATTGCATTTATAAGAAACCGAAGGTATCCACTTTCGGTTTTTTTTATACTTTTACCCCACAATCAGGGGTGCCTTAAACATACAGGCTGAGATCAAACCCATCGAACCTGTCCGGGTAATGCCGGAAAGGGAAGTTGAAATTCCGTTTCAAAAATCTCGCTGTCTGGATTTGTTCATTGCCTGCCTGGTTTTGTAACCATTTAATTTGAATGCAATGAAACTCAGTTTTAGTCCGCTAAACAACATACAACGAAGGAGAAAAACACTCATCAGACTTATTTTCTTTACCTTGCTGGTACTTTCAGCCGGAAAAATATCGGCCCAATACAGTTTGAAAGGAATTGTGACCAACAAGGAGGGAGAATCCCTACCCGGTGCTACGGTAAAGCTGGAACAAACCAGCCATATCACTGCCACAGATGCCAATGGGATGTTTAAACTGGATGATGTAAAAGTAAGCAATTGTAAACTGTTGGTCTCCTTTGTGGGTTACCAGACGAACATATCCAACCTGGAATTAAAGCTAGGAATCAATCAATGTTCAGTTGTGCTGGAAGAATCGGCTGTCATGACAGAAGATGTGGTAGTCTCTGCCACCAGGGCGGGAAACCGGACCCCGATGGCTTATACCAACCTTAATGTCAACAACCTGACGGAAAAGCAATATGGGCAGGACATGCCCTATCTTTTAAGCCTCACCCCATCCCTGGTAGCTACTTCTGATGCCGGGACTGGCATTGGTTACACAAGTTTCAGAATTCGGGGCAGCGATGCCAACCGGATCAACATGACGGTCAATGGGATTCCGCTCAACGATGCTGAGTCTCATACGGTGTTTTTCGTCAACATGCCTGACTTTTCCGCATCAACCGGAGATATACAGGTACAGCGCGGGATAGGCAGCTCATCGAACGGGGCCGGAGCTTTTGGCGGAACCGTCAACATGCAGACAAACAACCTGGAAAAAAAGAGCTACGCCAGCTGGAGTACCGCGGCAGGCAGTTTTGGAACACTCAAGAACACCGTGATGGTGGGATCCGGATTACTGGAGGGAAAATATATCGTCGAGGCAAGAATGTCTAAGATCAATTCAGACGGGTTTGTAGACAGAGGGGCCAGCGACCTTCGCTCTTTTTATCTTTCCGGTGGATATTTTGCGAAGAACTCTTTGCTGAAGGCCGTTGTTTTTTCCGGGAAGGAGAAAACCTATCAGGCATGGTATGGTGTTCCTTCCACCCTCCTTGAAAACGACAGAACCTATAATCCTGCAGGAATTATCTACGGCCCGGATGGAGCGGTATCCTACTACGACAACGAAACCGACAATTACCAGCAAGATCATTATCAGCTACATTATACGCACCAATTCAACAACCATGTCAGTGCCAACCTATCACTGCATTACACCTATGGAAGGGGGTATTATGAGGAATACAGACAGGGTCAAACCTTGACAGACTATCGGATGAAACCCATTGTGACAGGTGATTCCATACTTTCAGAAAGTGATCTGGTGCGTAGAAAATGGCTGGACAACGATTTTTACGGTGCCATTGGTTCGGTAAGTTACAAGGAGGCAAAAATAGAATTGATCGTTGGTTCAGCATGGAATAACTATTCCGGTGATAATTTTGGCAAGGTCGTTTGGGCACAGTACTATGGCCAGTCACCCATCAACCATGAATGGTACAGGTCGCAGGGAGAGAAGATGGATTTCAACATTTTCGCCAAAGTCAATTATCAATTAACCTCCAGATTCTCCTGTTATGCAGATCTTCAGTACCGTCACATCGACTACAGCATTGTTGGAATCGATGACAATTTAAGAGACTTGACCCAAACGCACACTTTTGATTTTCTAAATCCTAAATTGGGTGCCTTTTTCACCATCAATTCACTGCAAAATATCTACTTTTCCTATGGCCATGCCCACCGGGAACCCAACCGCAGCAACTACACCGATGCTGACCCAGCCAAACCGGCCCCAACCCGGGAAAAACTGCATGATTTTGAAATGGGCTACAAGGGAGGCAATAGCAGATACACTTTTGGGATCAATCTTTACAGCATGTTCTACCAGGACCAGTTGATCATGACAGGACAGATCAACGATGTAGGTGCTGCCATCATGACCAATGTACCAAAAAGCCATCGTGCAGGATTTGAATATACCGGCAGCCTAATTTTGACCGACCACCTCTCCTGGTCTCACCACGCCACCCTTAGCCGCAATAAAATTGTCGGATTTACAGCTTACATTGATGATTGGGATAATTGGGGAGAACAAATATCTGAGACCCTGGGAACTACCGATATTGCCTTTTCACCTGTTGTAATTGCAGGAAGCAATGTTTCATGGGAAGCAACGAAAACGTTGAATATCAATTTTCAGTCGACCTATGTGAGCCGTCAATATCTTGACAACACTTCGAGTATCGATCGCTCATTGAAAGCCTATTTTGTCAGCAACCTGAAATTTGATTACACATTGCCACAAAAACTGGTGAAGAGATGGGCATTCTTTGCCTCGATCAACAATCTTTTCAATGAAAAGTACGAATCGAACGGGTGGGTATATTCCTATTATTCAGAGGGTAAAAAAGAGAAACTGGATGGTCTGTTCCCGCAAGCAGGAATAAGCTATCTACTGGGGATGTCGCTTGAATTTTAGTTGGCTCCAGCTATTCGATGGAAAGATAGCCATTTTCGGTAATGACAAATTCTTTCCCCTCCTTGATGCAATAACCTTTTTTCTCATTTTTGTTAAGACAGTCACTGGCATTTTGGAGCTTAATTATCTTGTATGATTTTAATGCCCTGGATATCATAGAGGTAGAAAGCTTTGTGACACCATTATTCCTGGACAAGAATACCGCAGTAGCCAAAAATTTTCGTACCTGGTTGGTGGTGACTCTCTTTTCAGTCAAATACTGCAAAAGTGGAGAATCTGTCTGGGCTGCATCCGGACTAATTTTTGCTATCTTTTTCTTGGCCGATTTAACTTTGGTTGCAGACTTCTTCCCAGCAACTGGCTTTCTGCCTCGTTTAACTGCAACACCTTCTTCCGGCCCTTGGGCTATCTTAATTCTTGCAGTCTTGACAGGTTTTGGCTGCTTGGCCAACTTCTCCTGAACAAGCTTTTCATTTGCAGCCTTTACTTTTGGGGTCTTGGGGGTTTTTGCAGCCTTTTTGGTGACAGTGGTTGCCATGGGCTCAGACTCTTTCACCTCTTCTGCCCTCACATCAATTACCTCTTCTACAATCTTCTCGCCCTTCTTGTGTACAGAAAGAAGAGCTGGGATCCGGCTGAGTACATTGTTCAATTGCTTTTCAACCCACTCGTTGTCACCTTCACAGGAAAAATGCAAATTTTCGAATGAAAAATCAATTTTTGAATCTGCCATCTTGTTACCTCCTTATCTGTAAGTTATAGTATGATAGTATAATATAAGACAAATATATTACATTATCGCGTAGATTATCTTCCTCAAAAACAAAAAAAATATTCCAGACCTCCCCTGTTCAAGACAACCATATCCGTATTAAGATAATATATTGATATTGTGACATATCGCAGCCAGTTGAAATTTACACATGGCCAAACTTTCTAGCTTTTTTCAATTTCCTTCAATATCTTTTCTATCTCTTCCTCCGTATTGTGCAGCTTGTCTCTGCACCATGCTACCAGTGCAGATAGCCTTTTCACCTTTTCAGACAACTGATCCACATCTGGTTCATCATTTTCTATCTGCCGAAGAATTTCTTCTATTTCACCAATGGCCTCTTTGTAAGATAGCCCTTTTTTAATTGTCATTTTTATCCTTTTGATTAATTTCAACTACTTCACTAAGCATAGAACCTTGCGCCATATAGGTTTTAATGGTATCACCCCTCTTCAGAAATCCAGGATCCTCTATCCGTCTTCCCTGAAATGTAGTGATCGAAAAACCCTTCTTCAATATGTTTTCCGGATCTGACATGGTTGCCTTTTGTCCAGCCATCTCCAATCGATGCCTTTCTACCGCCAATTGCTTATCAGACAATCTGCTGTATTTTTCCAGATAATCTCCCAGCCGCTGCCGCTGCACGACCATTCCCCGAAAAATAGAATCTGTCAATGCCTTGGCGACATACAATACCTTCTGGTTTCTGACGAAAAAAAAGTGGCCCGTAAGATGTTCCAATCGCTGCAATTTCCTGTCCAGGTGGTGTCTTTTTCCATAAAGCGAGAGTTTAATCTCCTGTTGAAACTTCCACGTTAACTGAATCAGGTCGCTTCGCTTGTTGGCCAATTGATTTCGCACCAAGGAAGATAACACCCTGGCAAGCTCTTCCAAATAGTCCCTCTTCTCCTCCATTTGTGTTTCAACCAGTGCCAGCGTCTCCTGTTCCAACTGCTGAATATGATCCTCAAAGTTGGCAACTCCTTCCAAAATAAATTCAGCGACAGCTGTTGGTGTCTTCAATCGGGTATGGGCCACCAGATCCACGATGGAGTCATCCTTTTCGTGTCCGATACCGGTTAAAACTGGAAGGGGGAATTGAGTGATGTGATAGGCGACCTTGTAGTTGTCAAAACAACTCAGATCAACCTGAGAACCACCGCCCCTGATGATCACCACCAGATCAAAGAACTGCTCATATGGATAGATCCTGTCGAGGGCATTCACAATGGATTGTTCTGCCAGATGGCCCTGCATCACTGCAGGGAACAAGCAGGTATAAAAATGAAAACCCCTGGAATTGGCGGTCAGTTGTTGCATGAAATCCTCGTAACCTGCTGCAGAAGGCGAAGAGATGACAGCAATTCTCTGGGGGACCTGCGGCAACTCCAACTCCTTGTTCATGGTAATAACTCCCTCGTCAGTCAGCTGCTGAATGATCTCTCTCCGCTTTCTAGCCTGGTCTCCAAGGGTATAGGTTGGATCGATATTTCTGACATTCAACGAAAAACCATACAATTCATGAAACTCAACTGAGACCTGGAGCAAAACCTTGATTCCATCGGTCAGCTGCTGACCAGTGGTTGTCTCAAAATAGGGTCGCAGCATCCGAAAGGTATAGGACCAAATGGTAGCACGGGCCTGAGCTACGATCCGGTCTTCCGAATCCCCTTTTTCTATCAGCGTAAGATAGCAATGGCCGTTGGAATGAATCGTAATCTCCGAGATCTCTCCCACAACCCATACCGGAGCCGTAAAATTGGTGGCAAGCACTTTTTTCACTGAACCATTGAGTTCTGAAAGGCTGAGTCGTTCATTCATCGTAGCTGATTGTTGCGAAAGTCTATACGAAGGAAGCTATACCCAAAGTTACGCAATCTATCGGACAGTTCTCCCATCTGTCGTACCTTTATTGCCAACTGAAACTCTTTTTGGTTACTTTTGGGACTCCATACCTAGTTGTATTACCATGAAGTTGAAGGCTAAAAAAGTGCCATTGTCCTTATCCGATCTAATCCCTTTTCTGGCGGCACTCCTTACCTTTATGGGAGTTGAACTGGGAGCCGGCCATCCGGCATGGATTGAAAAGTACTATTCGGGCGCTATTTATCCTGCCATAGCCACCCTCTTTTCAAGCTTCAGCGGACTTTTTCCCTTCTCCCTGTGGGATATATTTTGGTCGACTTTCATCATTTTCGCCCTTGTCATGTTGGGGAGGCTACTTTCTGGCAGAACCAGAATCCTCACTTTCCTGCTTCGCACCCTGCAATTGGCCGCAACATTGTATGCCTTCTTTTACCTCTCCTGGGGTTTCAATTATTTCAGACAACCCATCGAGAAGCGGCTCAACTGGACCCGCCACATTGAGAAAAAAGATATGTTCCCAGCGGTACTGGATACGCTGATCTCAAATGCCAACAACAGCAGGGTTGAACTATCGGTTGCTGATTATCCATCCATTGATAGCCTTGTAGAAGCCTCCTACAAAAAAAATGCAGGCTATCTAGGGTACAGCTATCCCAATGGAAACAGAAGGGCAAAGACCATGCTCTACACCTGGTTCTTTGCCAAATCAGGGGTCAGTGGCTATTTTGGTCCATTTTTCAATGAAGTACATCTAAATGGCGTACTCTTGCCAACCGAATATCCATTCGTTCTGGCACATGAAAAGGCACACCAATTTGGCATTTCGGGTGAAGCTGAAGCCAATTTCATAGCTTGGTACATCTGTAACTCCAGCATTGACAAGCGGTTGAGGTATTCGGCCAACATTCAGTTGCTGCAATATTTTTTTGGTGATCCATTCCACCAGGAGGCAATCCGTGAATACCTCAAAAAATTTGACAAGAAGGCCATGGCGGATATCATGAAACAGCGGAACCACTGGAGGGAGCTACGAAATGCCACACTCGACAAAGCCCAGACTACTGCCAACAACGCCTACCTTAAATCCAACAAAATCCATGATGGGGTAATGAACTACAACAGCGTTGTAAGGCTGACCATTGAGTGGTACCTCAATGAATATCCACAAACAGATTCAATGCCATCCAAATAATCAGCACTTATCCTGACCTTACTGTTGATGCCGGGCTTAAATATACGCTCACTTTCCTGTTACAAATGCCATTTGTTCAAATACTTTAGGCACTTTAGTTCACTTTAGGCACTTTAGTTCACTCTAGGCACTTTAGGCACTTCTTCAAGGTAACCCTGTCTCATTTACCTTTGGCTCAGGAATCTTGCCTTTCACCCGGTCGTATTTTTTGAACTCATTAATTTGAATGGTATCAAGGGTTCCGTTATCTTGAATTTCCCCCATTTCGTAAGTAATCTGGTATTTCAGCTTCCCATCATTTTCGAAAATCTTCCAAATCCCGTCTGAGAGATCATCCTTGTATCCTCCCTCCATAGTTTTAACGCCGGTCTCATCATAAAACATGGCAGGTCCATTTTTTTTGTCCCCCTGATAAAAAATCTCCCTTCTTCGAATACCGTTTGGATCAAATTCTATGGCATTGCCTTCAGAAAGATCCTCTTTCCAAGATTTCTCCCACATGACTTTTCCGTCCTTGTAATAACCAACTGACTTTCCCTCCTTTTTCCCAAGATGATAGTTTTCTGTCATCAACAAAAGATTGTCAGCATAGAAATGCCAGATACTGTCACGCAATGAGCCTTCAAAAACCCCTTTGGCATAGAGCTTCCCATCCTCATCGAAAAGTGATGCAAAGATTCTCTCTGAATTGGGACGATGGTTCATCAATGCCTTAACTTTACCGTTTTCATGGTATCTTTTCCACTCCCCTACCGGTCTGTCCTTGTCAAATGACCCTTCATACCTGAGTGTACCTTTGGGATAGCGGCTTACCCACTTCCCGGTCTTCATTCCTGCAGCATCCGTCCTATTTAACTTTTCCTGGGAAAAAGTGTAAAACGGGATAACGAAAACCGCTATAGCAAACACAAATTTTTTCATAACAAAGAGACTTTCAACAAAGGTATTTAAAACTTCAGCCAACAATCGAAATTAATTTAATTTTAGCATTCAAAAGCTATGGCAGATCTCCGGAGTTGCCATAGGACAAAAATTCTAATCTGGTTGCCTTGAAATTCACAAAAGAACTCCTGTTTATTCTGCTTTTCACCACTGCCGCGATCTCCTTGAAAGCAGACACTCCGGCAACAACCGGAGAAAAGAGCTACTACACAGATCCCGGTATTCATACTGTCCTTTTCTACCGGGAAGGTTGGGAATTCTCCCTTCCGGTACTGGAATTGGGCTCCTTGCAGACATTGGTCTGCAAATTCGACCATTTGTCGCAGATGGCAACCAACTACCGTTATACCCTCATCCATTGTGATGCAGACTGGAATGCCTCCAGGTTGGTCAGCGCTGAATACCTGGATGGATTTGCAGAGAATGGCATCAATGATTATGCCTTTTCCATCAATACCACCATCCCCTTTGTCAATTACCGGATTGTGTTACCCAACGACCAGGTTCGAATTCTTCGTTCAGGGAATTACCTGCTAAAGATCTGGGAAGAGGGGCAAAAAGAGAAGCCTGTTGTGGTCAGGCCATTTTATGTAACCGAAAAGCTGGCTGATTTATCCGGGGAAGTTCAAAAAGCGACCTATGAAGGATACCGGGGAGAAAGTCAACAGATATCCTTTGCAGTGAATTACAACAAATTGACCATAGCTGACCCCCTGAATGAAATAAAAGCAGTGGTGATGCAAAATGGGCGCACAGATAACCGGTTGATCCATCTAAAACCTACATTTATCCGTCAGAATCAGTTGGTTTACGAAGAGAAGAACAATCTTTTTGCAGGTGGAAATGAATTCAGAAATTTCGATGCCAAAAATCTTCAAACCAATGGTATGGGGGTCAACTCCATCTCTTACCTGGATCCCTACTTCCACCTCTTCCTGACAAAAGATCAGTCTCAGGGCAAGGAGATCTACCGCAGAAAGGATGACCTGAATGGAAATTTTCTTGTGAAAAACGATCGGGCCAGGGATAGCGACCTTGAATCGGATTATCTGTTGGCTCACTTCTTCTTTACCCCTCCCGATCTGGTCACCAACGACCAGATTTATGTTTTTGGAGCACTGTCCAACTGGCAGTGTCAGGCATCGAACCTGATGAACTACAATCCTGAGACAAAGATGTATGAGGCAACCATCCTGTTGAAGCAGGGATTCTACGATTATCAATATGTAATGTTCAACAAGGATAGAGAATCCATTGACGCCTCTTTTCTGGAGGGTAGCCACGTGGAGACTGAAAACTCTTACCACCTGTTTGTCTATTACCGTGGATTTTCTTCGAGATATGACCGCCTGATAGGATACAGGACGATCAATTCTGTCATCAGGTAGCAATCCGGTCAGCCAGAAATCCCTGTATTAGTTTTGTATTGTTGTGGGTAACATTCAGGTTTCGGTTGACAATGAATTTCTTTCCGATGGATTCAGCTTGGCAAAAATTGTTCAGACTTGCAATACTTACGGGCTTTTCGAGGTTTTTGTACTTGCATTCAATGGCCAGAATATCTTTCAACTGATTCAATACAAAGTCAACTTCTGTCCCATCCGACGTTCTGTAAAACTGCAGACTCCCTCCCGGCTTCTTGCTTCTCCAAAGTTCCAGCATCACGAAATTCTCGAAGATAGCGACATTGTCGCCCCTGAAAGTAAGTTCATTGAAATTCCCATCCAGGATATTTCTTAAACCCAGGTCACAAAAATAGATTTTCTTCATTTTACCGATCACCTTGCGCTTGCTGGTAAAATAGGGTTCAATCAACTTGATGATGTACATCTGTTCCAGCAAATAGAGGTACTCTTCACATTTTTTGTAGGAGAGTCCGGTTTGCCGGCTGATCTCATTGACATTGACCAAACTTCCGATTTGAGACGCAAGCAATCGCAGAAGTTTGTTGAAGCCAACAAAATCCTGATTTGCCACAAAATTGCGCACATCACGCAAAAGATAGGTCTTGTAGATATCATCCAGTATTTCGATCTTCTCGTCAGGGTGGTCTGTTAAAGCAGCACGCGGAAGACCGCCATAAAGCAGGTAAGTGGAGAGTGCCTTTTCAACCGTTTCAGTCAAGGCCGAAGTTTCGGTCTCCGCATCAAATGTCAGGTACAGTTTATGCAGATTTCTGTCCTGAAACAAAAGGTACTCCTCAAAAGAGAGGGAAAGCACTTCGATGGTCCGCACCCGTCCTGCCAGGGATTCTTCCAGGTGCTGAAGTATATCCAGGCTTGAACTTCCTGAGCACAATATTTTTAATTGGTCATGTTTATCAGTAAGCAGTTTCATCATGGTAGAGATACCATCAATGTATTGAAATTCATCCACCAATAGATAACCCTCAAGTTTGTCATTCAGATAAACCCTCAAGTACTGCTCAATATCCGAAAGTCGTTGAAAAAGGGTGGCAATTTCAGGATCCTGCCCATTCAAAAAGAGATGATTCTTGTCCCATTCACAGCTCTTCATGATACTCGTTTTACCTACTTGACGCGCACCTATCAGCACAACGATTTGAACCGTCTTGAACCCTGCAGCTATTTTTTTCAGGTATTTATCTCTAAGTAACATGATGTATAGAATTTTACAGCTCTCAAATATCAGTATTTTCCCTCAAATTTACAATGATTGTCTTATTTTTTTTCTATAATTAAAATAATATAGCAATATTTTTACTTTTTTAATCAAAAATATTGCGATATTTTCATCTATATTGTCAAATTTATCGGTTTTACAAAACTAAATTTATCATTCATTCACTTCACACCAACAAAAAACCCGCCTGATTTAGGCGGGTTTTTGATACAATATTAGCGCTATCTGAATTACTTCACCTCTTCAAAATCTACATCGGTAACTTCCCCATCACCCTTGGCACCTTTTTGTTGTGATGCTTGTGGTTCACCTCCCTGGGGGCCTGCCTGTGCATTGGATGCATTGTACATCTCCTGGGAAGCAGCCTGAAACACTTCATTCAACTCGCTGGTAGCTGCATCAATTGCGCTGAAATCCTTGTTCTTGTGAGCCTCCTTAAGCTTGTTCAAAGCTGTCTCAATAGGGACTTTCTTGTCGGCTGGCAATTTGTCGCCAATCTCTTTCATCTGCTTTTCCGTCTGGAAAATCAATGAATCGGCATGGTTGAGTTTTTCGACCTGCTCTTTGGCCTGTTTGTCAGTTTCGGCATTGGCGGCGGCCTCCTCTTTCATCCGCTTGATCTCGTCGTCGCTCAAACCGGAAGAGGCTTCAATCCGGATTGATTGCTCCTTGTTGGTTGCCTTGTCTTTGGCAGTTACATGGAGAATACCATTGGCATCGATGTCAAAAGAGACCTCAATTTGTGGAACTCCGCGTTGTGCTGGTGGCAGACCGTCGAGGTGGAATTTGCCGATGGTTTTGTTGCCGTTGGCCATCGGACGCTCACCCTGAAGAACATGAATCTCAACAGAAGGCTGATTGTCGGATGCTGTCGTGAAAGTCTCAGATTTCTTGGTTGGAATGGTTGTATTGGCTTCAATCAGCCGGGTCATTACACCGCCCATGGTTTCAATACCAAGAGAAAGTGGGGTAACATCCAGCAGAAGTACATCTTTCACCTCCCCGGTTAAGACACCACCCTGGATGGCAGCACCAACGGCTACCACTTCGTCGGGATTCACCCCTTTGGATGGAGTTTTTCCGAATAGTTTCTGCACAACATTCTGAATGGCAGGTATACGGGTTGAACCACCTACCAAAATCACTTCGTCTATATCGCTGATGGAAAGACCTGCATTTTTCAATGCCTTGTTGCAAGGTTCGATGGTAGCGTTAATCAAGGAATCTGCAAGCTTTTCAAATTGAGCACGTGTGAGCTTTTTGACCAGGTGTTTTGGAATTCCATTCACCGGCATAATATAAGGAAGATTGATTTCTGTCTCCGTTGAACTGGAGAGCTCCACTTTGGCTTTTTCGGCAGCCTCTTTCAGCCGCTGAAGGGCCATTGGATCCTTGCGGAGGTCGATTCCCTCATCGGATTTGAACTGCTCTGCCAGCCAATCGATGATTACCTGGTCAAAGTCGTCACCGCCAAGGTGGGTATCCCCATCGGTAGATTTAACTTCGAATACTCCTTCTCCCAATTCAAGGATCGAGATATCAAATGTTCCGCCTCCAAGGTCAAATACCGCGATCTTCATATCCTTGTGCATCTTGTCCAAACCATAGGCCAATGATGCGGCAGTAGGTTCGTTGATGATACGGCGTACTTTAAGACCGGCAATTTCGCCTGCCTCTTTGGTCGCCTGGCGCTGAGAGTCGTTGAAGTAGGCAGGAACTGTGATTACTGCTTCTGTCACCTCTTGTCCCAAATAATCTTCCGCGGTTTTCTTCATTTTCTGAAGCACCATGGCTGAAATTTCCTGGGGAGAATAGAAGCGATCATCTATCTTGACACGGGGTGTGTTGTTGTCACCCTGGATCACTGCAAACGGAACCCTGCCAATCTCCTTTGCAACCTGGTTGTAGGTTTCACCCATGAATCGCTTGATGGAGGAGATTGTTTTGGTTGGATTGGTGATGGCCTGTCTTTTGGCCGGATCACCTACCTTGCGTTCTCCATTGTCAACAAATGCAACGATGGAGGGGGTTGTACGCTTTCCTTCACTATTGGGGATTACAACCGGTTCGTTGCCCTCCATGACGGCAACACAGGAGTTGGTTGTCCCTAAGTCAATTCCAATAATTTTTCCCATTGTATTCTGTTTTAATATTAAAATGTTTTTATGTTTCTTCTGTTCCAATATCTCTTTCCACTCAATCTTTGTGCCAATCCATTCCCTGGCGCCCATTTGTGGTTTTTGGCCCCCAAATCGGTGTTTTCAGGGAATGTCTTGTCAGATTTTGTGACAAAACGACAGAAAAATCTGCTGTCAGATGGCATATTTGGCATTACTTTATTCAATATCTTTGAAAGGATTTACTACAATATACCATTAACATTTTACTTTATGCAAAAACAAATTCACGTTGATAAACAGTCGGATCGCCTTGCATCATTGGATGTTCTGCGTGGCTTCGACATGTTTTGGATCATTGGGGGAGGAAGTTTGATTGTCGCGTTATCGAAGGCACTTGACTGGGGTTGGCTCAATGTTGTAGCCGAACAAATGTCGCATGTAAGATGGGAGGGTTTTCACTTCGAAGACCTTATCTTTCCATTGTTTATGTTTATTTCCGGGGTTGCCATTCCCTATGCCATCACTGCCAGAATTGAAAAAGGAGCCGACAAAACTGCACTGCTGAAAAAGGCGGCCAAACGCGGTATTCTATTGATAATCCTGGGAATATTGTACAACGGAGCACTGCAAAAGGGTTTCAGTACGATACGCATTCCAAGCGTGTTGGGACAGATCGGGATAGCCTATTTTTTTGCTGCTACCATCGTGATTTATACGAAAAGCATGAAATCCAGAATCCTTTGGTTGACCGGGATTCTGAGCTCCATTGCGGTACTCCAGTTACTGGTACCAGTACCTGGAGCAGGAGCAGGAATGCTGGATCCGGTCAACGGGATCAATGCCTATCTGGACCGGCTGCTAATCCCCGGAAGGTTGCATGGCACTACCTTCGATCCGGAAGGTTTACTCTGCAGCATCTCTGCCATCTCAGTGACCTTGATGGGTGCTTTGGCCGGAGGGATCCTGCGTGATGGGAATCCTGCCTCCACCAAAAAGGTAAAGATACTGGCACTGGTGGGAGCCTCCCAGATCATTGCAGCGTTGTTGCTATCCACCTTCTACCCCATCATCAAAGCCGCCTGGACTGTTCCTTTTAACCTTCTCACCTCGGGAATCAGCTGCATGCTCCTCTCGCTTTTCTATCTTTTCATTGATGTAAAACCATGGGCCCGTGAGTGGGTATGGGGTATCGGAACCTACAAACTATTCTTTTTCAAGGTAATAGGAATGAATTCGATCACCATCTACATGGTCAGCAGGATCTTTGATTTCAGGGATGCTGCCACCTTCTTTGTCGGATTTCTGGAACCTGCCCTGGGTAACTGGATCATCATTCTTGGCGGAATCACCCTGGAATGGATGTTCCTGCACTTCCTTTACAAAAAGCAAGTATTTCTGAAAGTGTAGGAAGAAGTTATGGGCTATGGGTTATGAGTTATAATAAAAGTGCTGATATTTAAGCTGTCAGCACTTTTTTTCATTTCCACATTTCCACATTTCCACATTTTCCAATTTGATTTTGGTAACTTTGTTTTTAAATAGCTAAAATAACGACCTTATGTCAGTGCACAAAGAGATCAAAAGGGTGACGACCCACGTACTTTCGGAGATGAAACTGCATGGGGAGAAGATTTCCATGCTTACCTCCTACGACTACAGCATGGCCAAGCTGGTCGACCAGGCGGGAATAGATGTCATACTGGTTGGGGATTCGGCCGCCAATGTAATGGCAGGACACGAGACCACGCTGCCAATCACGCTTGACCAGATGATTTACCACGGGAAATCTGTGGTTAAGGCGGTGACCCGTTGTCTTGTGGTCGTGGATATGCCTTTTGGGACATACCAGGGCAATTCACTGGAGGCACTGAACTCTGCCATCAAGATCATGAAGATCACCCATGCGGATGCAGTAAAACTGGAAGGAGGCAGCGAGGTGATCGAATCTGTGCAGCGGATACTCTCTGCCGGAATCCCGGTAATGGGGCACCTTGGATTGATGCCCCAGTCGATCAACCGGTATGGTACTTATGTGGTCAGGGCGAAAGAGGAAGAAGAGGCCAACAAATTGCTAATGGATGCCAAACTGCTCGAAGAGGCAGGATGCTTTGCCATAGTTTTGGAGAAAATCCCGGCTTCATTGGGAACCAAAGTTGCCAAAGAGTTGAAAATCCCGATCATCGGGATTGGCGCCGGAGGTGGCGTTGACGGACAAGTCCTTGTCATTCATGACATGCTGGGAATTACCCAGGAGTTCTCTCCCAGGTTCCTGCGCCGTTACCACAATTTGGCTGCAGAGATAAAAGGTGCCGTTGGCAATTACATCAAGGATGTAAAGTCACAGGATTTCCCGAATGAAAAGGAGCAGTACGACTAAGAAAATGGGGAAATGTGAAAATTGGGAAATGTGAAAATTGGCTTTTGTGGAGATGCTTGAATTTAATTTTTAATCAATCTCAAAACTTTATATTGAAACCACTCAATATCCTCTCTTCAAATTTTCACATTTCCCAATTTTCATATTTCCAAATTTTCACATTTCCAAATTTTCACATTTCCCAATTTTCACATTAAAAGTTCAGAGAAGCATGATTGAAGGCGAAAAAAGAATAAAGCTAGAGGTTCTGTTTGAGGACAACCACCTGATTGCCATCAACAAGCATTGCGGAGATATTGTGCAGGGCGATAAAACCGGAGACAGCACCATTGGCGATGAGGTGAAGATCTACCTGAAAGAGCGGTACCACAAGCCGGGCAATGTCTTTCTCGGAGTCACCCACCGGCTGGATCGACCAACCAGCGGGGTTTTGCTTTTTGCCCGTACCTCCAAATCACTTGCCAGGATGAATGAACGATTCAGAGATGATGGGGAGATCAAAAAAACCTATTGGGCTGTCGTGGATAACAAGCCTGAATTTCCTTCGGCCACACTCGAACACTGGCTGGTTCGCAACGAGAAACAAAACAAATCCTTTGCCTACCTGAAGGAGCAGAAAGAGGCCAAGCGAGCCTCCCTTACCTATCACTACATCGCCTCTTCCGACCGCTTTCACCTGCTGGAAATAGAACTTCATACCGGCAGACATCACCAGATCAGGGCACAGCTGGCCGCGATTGGAATTCACATCAAAGGGGATCTGAAATACGGGTTTCCAAGGTCCAACAAGGATGGCGGAATCCACCTTCATGCTCGAACCATCAATTTCATCCATCCTGTAACCCTGGAACAGGTGTCAATCAAGGCTTCTGTGCCCAATGATCCGGTTTGGCAATATTTTGAAAAGCTGCCAAACCAAAGATAAGCTGCGATCTTTCTGAAATTTCCGGAACCAGTTTCATGAATAAGAGGTCCTGGTTGAATTTTGTACTAATTTTTTCGATATTTATACCCAATATCTTTTTCTGTATGAGACCAACCTTCCTTACCATCGTTCTTTGTTTCTCCCTCATTGCTTTGGCTACTATGTTGGATGGAAGCAACAGGAAGGAGGCAACCGATTCGACCACTACCGTTCAGTCAGCTGAAATTTCAAAGATGGCCAACAATACCGGCAGCAGGGTCGGGGTAGTGCCATTCCGGGATACGCTATTCTATTTGTCCAACCGAATCGGGTCTCATACGGCTGAAGATCGGGCCCGAAATATTTCCAAAAGAATCAGATCGCTCTACGAAGCGCCTTTTTTTTATCCTGATTCACTTTCACTGATTGAAGATGAATCCTTTACAGAGATTATTTACGCACCCGACATCGTTGTCATGTCTGTTACAGAGAAGGATGCGCAAAGTGCCAACAAAGGCAGGTCTGAACTGGCGGAAGTAAACCTTGTTTCCATCAAAAATGCCATTGAGCAGGAGCGTGAACTGAACCGGGCATCCAATATTGGAAAGCGAATGGGATGGATCCTCCTGATACTTTCCTTGCTCTTCCTGATCATCCGCCTCATCAACCTGCTTTTCAGAAAACTAACCAACTACCTCAAGAACAAGAGCGTTTACCTTCATAGCCGTTTGGGATTCTTAAAATTCCTTTTACTTAGCCATGAAACATTTGAAATCTATCTTTTCAAAATTATCGGATTCCTGAGACTTTCCCTCCAGGTGATAATCGTTCTCATTTCTTTCCCCATCCTGTTCAGTATCATTCCTGTCACCCGAACATGGACCGTAACGCTGCTTGGTTGGGTATTGAATCCTTTGAATGCTACCCTTTCAGGCATTTGGCTCTATCTTCCGAAGCTCTTCGCCATCATAGTTATCTATCTCGTGTTTAAATATGCCATCCAGTTGCTGCAATACATTTTCTCAAAAATTTCGGATGGCACTTTCCGGTTTGAAGGATTTCACAGGGATTGGGCCACTCCAACTTTTTCAATTGTTAGATTCTTGCTCTATGCCTTTATGCTGGTGCTGATCTTTCCCCTCTTGCCTGGTTCCGATTCAGATGCGTTCAAAGGGATTTCAGTGTTCCTGGGCATACTTTTCTCACTTGGTTCTTCATCTGTGATCGGAAACATTCTTGCAGGATTGGTCATTACCTACATGCGGCCCTTTCAAATCGGAGATCGGATTAAAATCGGAGAGATTACCGGTGATGTGATCGAAAAAACCTCATTGGTAACAAGAATTCGCACCGTTAAAAACGAAGATATTACGGTACCAAATTCATCCATTCTCAACAGCAGTTGTATCAATTATTCGGCCAATGCCGGGAAAAAGGGAAAAGGGTTGATCATTTATACCAGCGTTACCATTGGATACGATGTGCAATGGCGGTTTGTTCACGAAACACTGCTAAAGGCTGCTAGCCGCACTGAAACCATCCTGAAAAAGCCGGAGCCCTTCGTTTTGCAGACCAGCCTGGATGATTTCTCTGTCGCATACCAACTGAATGGTTACACCAAAGAGGCCAACAGCCAGGCAATGGTTTATTCCACGCTCCACCAAAATATCCAGGATTGCTGCAATGAGGCAGGAATTGAAATCATGTCGCCAAGCTATACCAATCTCAGGGATGGAAACAACACCACCATTCCAGCGGAATATCTTCCCGGCGATTACAAGGCGCCACCCTTCATCGTTAAATAACCTTCCACCAATTTGTCTGGAAGTAGTGGGTTCAACTTGGTCCACTGCGGGTAACAGATCTCTTTGAAATCTGCCAGACCAGTCACCTGAATGGGTGGAATTGGTCGTGAGAAAATTTCAACACAGCTAAAGCGGGCTCACTGATGTGCGCTCAAAGATAACCAGGCAAAGAGCTGCCAAAAAACCCAAAACAGTAAAAATACCTGCCAGTTTACCCCCATGCTCGTAGGCTTCCGGAATCATGGTATTGGAGAGCATGACCAGAATGGAACCTGCAGCAAACGTCTGGATGAAAGAGATGGAGGTATGAGAAGCATTTGCAAAGAGATCAAAACCTGCCATTGAAGCAAGCGCACAAACAAAGGATACAAACAGCCATACCAAGGCCAAGCGGCCTCTTCCCCATCTTGAAAAGAATCCCTATCAACCCTCCCACCGTCAGGGAAATGGATCCGATGATACCCCATAAAAAAGCGTCGAACATAGCAGATCGTCTATTTAAGTACAACAAACTTAGCGAAAAGTATCAATTTCCGCTATGGGCGAAAAATACCTGCCGCTTCGGTCAATGATGGGATCATTATTTGCCCCCTGCAGGAAGACGCCCACTGACAAACGTCTTTCGTCTGGATGTAACCAATTGCAAAATGAATAGATTACTGCCAAGACATCATTCCCATTGAAATTTATCCCCTCGTGTCCTGTACTTGCAGAATATTTTTACCTTAGCAGGAGATGACTGGCCAAAAGATTATATGAAAAAAAACATCCTCCCGTTAAAATTTCTCCCTGTATTTTTGATCCTTTTCCTCATCAGTGCAATTACCACTGGACAAACCAATTACCATGAAAAACAGGTTAACCATTTCAACCAAAGTTGGGTATCCCTGATCAGTAACATGAGGTTTACAAAACACTGGGGATTGATGGCAGATCTTCAGGCCAGCAAGCAGGGATTTTTCAAGGATGACAGCTATTATCTTGTCAGGGTGGGTGCCGTCAACTGGATCAACGGGAAATACCCTGTGGCTTATGGCATCTCCCAAACATGGATAGCACCCAAAGAGGGATACAATACCTGGTCGAACGACTTCAAAACTTTTCAACAATGGTCTTCCATACATCAAGAGGGAATCTTCAGCATATTGCATCGAATCAGGGTTGAACAAAGATGGCGGGAAGTTGTGGTGGATGACCAAAAAACCGGAACCAAATTATTCAGCGTTCGTTTAAGGTACCAGGCAGGATTTGAAGCTAAAATTTTTGAAAGCAACAAACTGCCTACGATTTCAGCCTCGAATGAGCTCATTACTCAATTTGGGAAGGATGTCGTATACAATGCTTTCGATCAGAACAGGTTTTTTATTGGGCTAAAACAACGAATCAGTTCAGCCCTTAGTTTTGATATTGGCTACATGAATGTTTTTCAACAAAAGACCACCGGGTACCAATATGACTCAACAGACCTCTTCAGGTTGTTTTTTTTCTACATGCCTGACTGGCGCCAAACAAAAAGGAATTACCAATGATACGAGCCGAAATGGCCAAAATTGATATTTTTTTAAATTTGCATGCCTTACTTTACGCTCAGCACCGCCATCAATAGATTGCTTCCGGTTGCATTGATTTAACCAGTAAATTAATAATCTTCAGATAAAAAAATCAATATATTAATTAACAACTTATTATGAAGAATTTAACCACCAAAATTCTGTGTTTACCCATGCTGTTGGTCCTGTTCTCATGCGGGAATAAACAGGCTGCGCCAGTTGCCGCACTTGAAGTGCAGGTTGCAGAAGTCGTCAGGCAGGATGTTCGCCTCGAGTCGGAATATAACGGACAAACCTATGGACAATCTGATATCCAGATCAATCCGCGGGTAGATGGTACGGTAGAGAGCCTCAATTTCCAGGAGGGGAATATGGTTACAAAAGGACAATTGTTGTACACCATCGATCCCCTGCCCTTTCAATCCAAGGTAAGCGAAGCTGAAGCCCGCCTTGCAGATTCACAGGCGCAACTGGCAAAATCCAAATCAGACTTGGACATGATTGAGCCACTGGCCAAGATCAACGCAGTAAGTCAGCGTGAACTGGTCGCTGCAAAGTCAGGCTATGAGGCGGCACAGGCCAAAATTCAGGCGGCGAAGGCAGGCCTTCAAATTGCAAAGATACAACTCGGCTATTGCCGGATAACTGCGCCCATCTCAGGCTTAATAGGTATTTCGAAAGTACGGGTCGGCGACTATGTTACCCCTGGACAGATGTCTGTATTAAATACTATTTCAGATCTGGGTGATGTAAGGGTTCGGTTTACCCTGAGCGAACAGGAATTTTTAAGAATTTACCGGGAAGTTTCTGCTGAAGACTCGAAATTAAAAGGGAGTGGCAAATCAATCCGGATGAAATTGTCGGATGGAAGTGCGTATCCTTACTCTGGTCGGTTAAGTTTTGCCGACCGCCAAATTGATCCGGCCACCGGGGCGATCACCTTCGAGGCAGCCTTTCCGAATGCCGACAAGTTGTTGCGCCCTGGCCAGTACGTCAAGATTATTTTGGTTACCGATGTTCGTATGGAGGCCTTGGTTATTCCACAGCGTGCAGTCATCGAAATGCAGGGAATTTACCAGGTTTACGTGGTGAACGACAGCAACAAGGTTCAACTTCAGATCATAAAACCCGGTCCGTCATTTCAGGACGCCTATGTTGTAACTGACGGACTAAAACCTGGGGATAAAATTGCCTTCGGCGGAACCCAGTTGTTACGAAATGGGAGTGTGATCCAACCAAAGGTGGTGGGTTGGAAACCAGGGATGAAAGTTCAGTAGTGTGATCTATAAAAATCCTTTATAAAAAAATTCATGGGAGAATTCTTTATCAGACGGCCCATCGTGGCCATTGTAATCAGTATCATCATAGTGATACTCGGGTTACTGGCACTGCAAAAAACACCGGTGGCTCAATATCCGGACATCGTGCCTCCGGTGGTGAAAATTACCACCTCATTTACTGGTGCCAATGCATTGAATGTTGAACAGGCTGTGGCCACCCCCATCGAGCAAAAGGTAAACGGCGTTGAAAACATGCTCTACATCAAATCAATCAATACCTCCGATGGGTCGCTTACCATTGAGGTAACTTTTGACGTAGGTACCGATCTCGACAACGCCAACATGCTCGTGCAAAACCGTCAGAACCAGGCATTGCCATTTATGCCCCAAAGTGTAAAACAGCAGGGTATTTCGGTTAAAAAATCATTGTCCTTCCCACTCATGTTGTTCACCATTACCTCCGATAATCCAACTTTTGACGGGCAATTTCTGAACAACTATGCCACCATCAACATTCTCGATGCATTGTCTCGTATTCGGGGTGTAGGCGAAGTTAGTGTATTTGGTGGGAGTCCCTATGCCATGCGTATCTGGCTGAAAGCCGGCGAAATGAGTAAATTGGGCGTTACTGTTGATGAAGTAAAGAAAGCCATCAACGACCAGAACATGATCAGTCCCGGCGGAAAATTTGGTGCAGAACCTGCTCCACCCGGTACCGAATTTACCTATGGGGTAACATTACAGGACAGGCTCGTGACAGAAGACCAGTTCGCAAAGATTATTGTTCGCAGCAAAGAAGACGGATCGCAGGTGCTGCTTGGCGACATTGCGCGGGTACAGTTGGGGTCCGAAAACTTTAGCACTACCGCAAGGATGAACGGTAAAGCTACTGCTGCCATTGCTATCTACCAAATGCCCGGCAGCAATGCCCTCGAGGTGGCTGAACAGACTAAATTAGCCATGAAAGAGCTGGCCAAAGGTTTTCCAAAAGGGATTCAGTACAATGAGGCATTGGATACAACTTTGGCCATTACCGCTGGTATCGATGAAATAATACACACCTTGTTCGAAGCTGTCTTGCTGGTAATTCTGGTGGTTTTTATATTTCTTCAGAATTGGCGGGCTACGCTTATTCCGCTGATTACCGTTCCAGTATCACTGATTGGCGCAATTGCTGTATTTCCCCTACTTGGATTCTCGATCAATACACTTTCGTTGCTCGGTCTGGTACTTGCCATTGGGATCGTGGTAGACGATTCCATTGTAGTGGTGGAAGCGGTCATGCACCACATCGAACATGGCAAATCACCGCGCGAAGCGACCAGACAAGCCATGAAAGAAGTGTCGGGACCTGTGGTGGCCATCGCACTGATATTGATTGCCGTTTTTGTTCCGGTAGCGATGACTCCCGGTATTACCGGAAGGTTTTACCAGCAGTTCGCCATCACCATTGCTGTCTCTGTGGCATTCTCTGCATTCAGTGCGCTCTCATTAAGCCCCGCATTAAGCGCCATGCTGTTGAAACCTTCCAAACCCCTCGACCAGCAAAAAGGATTCCTCCCCAAATTTTACAGTGGCTTTAACAAAGTTTTCGAAAATGTCACCACCAAATATTTGGGAGGAGCCGGATTTTTTGCAAAAAAGGCGATTCGGGTTTTTGTGCTTTTTGCTGTTGTCTTAGGCTTTGCTGCATTTTTAGGAATAAAAGTCCCATCGGGTTTTATACCCGAAGAAGACCAGGGCTATATGCTGGTGAATATTGTTTGTCCACCGGCCTCTTCGTTGCAGCGAACCGACGAAATTTCGAGGATCACCGAAAAGATTCTTCTGAGCGAAGAAGCATTGCAGTCGGTTACCACCATCAATGGTTTTAGCCTGCTTACCGGTTCGATGCAACCAAACACTGCGTTTATGTTTGTTTCGCTGAAACCTTGGAATGAGCGTAAAATGACAGCCCTCGAGTTAACCGCAAAGTTTAACCGCCTTTTTGCTGCTCAAATTACCAATGCCACAGTTATGGCTTTTGGGCCGCCCGCCGTCCAGGGTTTGGGTGCCTCTTCGGGTTTTAGTATGATGCTTCAGGACAAAGGGGGAGGCACACCGCAAGAGCTTGCCCAACAAACCCAGGCATTCATTGCTGCCGCACAGAAACGACCTGAGATTGAACGTATCTATTCAACCTACAACGCTGGTTCTCCTCAAATAAGGCTCGAAATTGACAATGAAAAAGCGATGAAACTGGGTATTCCGGTATCTAAAATTACAGAAGCGCTTGGTGCATTTTTGGGTGGAAATTACGTCAACGACTTCAATCGGTTTGGCCGGCAATACAAAGTATTTATTCAGGCACAGCCCGAAGACAGGCTTACCCCTGAAGTATTGCAATCAATTTATGTAAAAAACAGCAACGGCGACATGTTGCCAATTTCCACCCTGGTCACGGCAACCAAAATTTCAGGTCCGGATTTTACCAACCGGCTTAACCTCTACCGGGCAGCCGAGATCGGAGGATCACCCGCAAAAGGTTACACCAGTTCGCAGGCTATGACTGCACTTGAAGAGGTAGCTGCACAGGTACTCCCTTCAAATATGGGATTCGATTACATCAACCTTTCCTACCAGGAGAAACATTCGCCGCCCGCCACCACCGTTTTCATGATGGCGCTCGTGTTTGTCTTTCTAATTCTCGCAGCCCAGTATGAAAGCTGGAAGTTGCCTTTTAGTGTTTTGCTCGGCACCCCATTTGCCGTATTCGGCGCGTTCCTGGGTCTTTTCCTTGCAAAGTTTGGTAACGATGCCTATGTGAACAATGTTTTTGCTCAAATTGGCCTGGTGATGCTCATCGGCCTTGCGGCAAAGAATGCCATTCTGATTGTTGAATTTGCTAAAATGGAATATGAATCCGGCAAACCGCTGATGGAATCTGCGATGATCGCAGCCAAATTGCGTTTCAGGCCCATATTGATGACTGCCTTTGCGTTCATCCTGGGAGTTACACCATTGCTAACTGCCACCGGCGCCGGCTCACAGGCACGGATCGTGATGGGCATGGCTGTTTTCAGCGGAATGTTGATCGCCACCATCCTTGGAGTGCTTATTGTTCCTGCACTCTTTGTAATGATCGAGAACTTTGGCAAGAAAAAAGAGGTTGCGGTCGAAGTACCTAAAATGGAGGAGGGAAAATAAGATGAAGAAGATAATCAGTATCCTGGTATTACTAACGGGACTTGCCTCCTGCATGGTCGGACCAAAATACAGCCGACCGGAGGTCCAGGCACCGTCTGACTGGCTGGAGCAAAGCAGGTTTGTAGACAAAAAGGACTCCATCAGCAACCTGCAATGGTTCGAAATTTTCAAGGACAGCATCCTGAACAAACTGGTGTCGGAAGCACTGGAGAAGAACTACAACATGGCCAATGCGGCCCTTCGAATCGAACAATCCAGGGCGGTATACGGCATTGCCAAAGCAGACTTGCTGCCATCTGTCGGTTATTCGGCCAAGGCAGAAGTGAGCAACAAATCGAGTGAAGCCTTTGGTTTGGGGGGAACAGCCTCCTGGGAGATCGATTTCTGGGGCAAACTGCGCCATGCCAAAAGGGCTGCCTATGCAGAGATATTAGCAAGTGAAGAGGGGATGAAGACCATCCAGACCATCCTGATAAGCGATGTCGCTAGCCTCTACTTCCAGATGCGGGACCTTGACAACCGCCTCTCCATTGCCAAACGGACCTTCAGGAGCCGTACCGATTACCTGACACTCATCACAGCCAGGTTCAGGGGAGGTGATGTCTCAGAACTGGATATGCTTCAGGCCGACCAACAACTTCAAATTGCCCGGGCAACCGTCAGCAGCTTGCAGCGCACATTAAACAATACAGAGCGAAGCATGAATCTGCTGTTGGGTCAGGTACCGCAATCCATCCCACGTGGTTTTGCCAATACAGACCACAAGGAGGTTCCACTAATACCTGAAGGATTGCCCTCCAGCCTGCTGGAGCAGCGTCCCGACATATGGCAGGCGGAATACCTGCTTCAAGCCGAAACCGAGCGGATTGGCATGACGCAAGCCATGCGGTTCCCGAGTGTCAACCTGACAGGGTTCCTTGGATTTGCCAGTGGTGATCTCTCCTCCCTGGTTTCAGATGCCAATATTGCCAGCAATGCAGCGGCCACCATCCTTGGACCAATCTTCAGCTTTGGCGCCAACAAAAGAAGGGTGGATGTACAACGCAAGAGTGCAGAAATAGCCGCAAACAATTATGTAAATACTTATATTTCTGCACTTGGGGAGGTTGAAAACGCACTGGTCGCCATTCAAACCTATAGCGAGGAGTACGAGGCACGCAAACGACAGGCAGAGGCGGCAAGCAAATCACTGATGCTTTCACACGAACGTTACAACAGCGGCTACACCGATTATCTGGAGGTACTTGTGGCAGAATCAGCCATGTTCGATTCGGAGTTGCAGGCATCCGCCACCAGGGCACAGCAGTTATCCTCCTACATCCAGCTGTACCGCTCGCTGGGAGGTGGATGGTAAACCGTATTGGTTAAACCGAAGGGTAAATCAGTTTTGTGAGGGGAGCTAACAAGCCCGAAGGGCTTGAATAACAATAGCCATGGGTGCAACCCATGGATGGCAGAACCAATTCACCACCCCCAACCCCGGCGGGGTTGAACGACCCTGCCAAACAAATCCTCAAATTCAATCACGGTGTGGTTGTGGCCTTTTCTCCATATTCCAACCCCGCATTTTATGCGGGGCTAATCACATTCAATCCTTGCAGGATTGTTATTTTTTGGTGTTTACACTATCTAATTTACACTCACTTTACCCTCTACCGGAATGGTTACTTAGCTTTACGGAATCGCTACATAGTACCACGGAACCATTACCTATGCATTCCAAATCGATAATTAGCTCCCCGGAACGCTTACCTATTCCACGGAACTGCTACTTAGCAACACGGAACCGTTACTTACCTTTTCCAAACCGCTACTTAGCTCTCCGGAATCGTTACTTACGCCTTCCAGTCCCTCTTAACCCTTTGTTGTCGCCAAAAAATTGGATAATAAATTATCTGTTAGTATATTGTGCTACATCATTTTTATCGGCAATAAACCACCAAAACACCTCCAAAATGAGACTTAGCGCCCTGTTATTGAGCCTTTTGCTTTACTTTACATCTACCTGCTTCGCCGGTGCTGAACCCGGTAAACCCCTGCGGTTGTGGTACGATCAGCCTGCCAAATATTTTGAAGAGAGCTTGGTGCTTGGCAACGGCAAAATGGGGGCCTCCCTCTTTTCAGGGGTCTCCTCGGAAAAGATCATCCTGAACGATGCCACCTTCTGGTCGGGCGGACCGGTCAATGCCCACATGAATCCGGATGCCTGGAAAAACCTCCCAGCCATCAGGGAGGCCCTGAAAAACGAGAACTACAAGTTGGCCGATTCGTTGCAGCGCAAACTCCAGGGCTCCTTCTCCGAGTCTTTTGCACCGCTGGGCAACCTCTTTATTGACTTTAAGGCCAGGGGTGATTCCAGCAATTATACCCGTGAACTGAACCTCAGCGAGGCCACTCAAAAGGTAAAATACGACCTGGCCGGGGTTACCTATACCCGCGAATCCTTCGTCTCCTTCCCCGACCAGGTGATGGTGATCAAATTAACCAGTTCCAAAAAAGGGGCGCTGAGTTTTGGTATCCGATTCGACAGCCAGATGAAATACAAGGTGTCAGTGGAGAATTCCATCCTGAAGGCCAGGGGATATGCACCTGTTCATGCAGCACCCAGCTACCTCGGCAATGTCCCGAATGCAGTGGTTTTCACAGAAAACAGGGGGACCCGGTTCACCACCCTGGTGAAGGTGAACAACACCGACGGAAGGGTCGTCTCCTCCGGAACAATCCTTTCGGTGGAAGAGGCCACTGAGGCGGTCATCTATCTCTCCATAGCCACCAGCTTCAACGGTTTCGACAAGGATCCTGCCACCCAGGGCGCCAATGAGGATCAACTGGCATTCGCTCAGTTGGACAAGGCATTTCCCAAGTCGTTTCAACAATTAAAATCTGCCCATTTGGTGGATTACCAAAGATTTTTCTCCCGGGTGAGCCTCAACCTGGGAAGTAGTGGTGCCCCCGACCTTCCGACCAACCAAAGGCTGAAAATATATGCGGAGGGGAAAGAGGACAAGAACCTGGAGATCCTCTATTTCCAGTTCGGACGGTACCTGCTCATCAGCAGTTCACGCACACCTGGCGTCCCGGCCAACCTGCAGGGCATCTGGAATCCGCACCTCCGTCCGCCATGGAGCAGCAACTACACCACCAACATCAATGCGGAAGAGAACTACTGGCTGGCCGAAAATACCAACCTGTCGGAGATGCACCAACCTTTGCTCAGCTTTATCAAAAATTTGTCGGTGACCGGGGCAATAACCGCCAAAACATTCTACGGCTGCAACGGCTGGGTCACCTGTCACAACTCCGACATCTGGGCCATGAGTAACCCGGTAGGCAATTTTGGCAATGGAGATCCCGTTTGGGCGAACTGGAACATGGGAGGCACCTGGCTCAGCACCCACCTCTGGGAACACTACACCTTCACCAAGGACAACGATTTTTTGAAGAACCAGGGCTATCCGCTGATGAAAGGGGCAGCCCAATTCTGTCTGGAATGGCTGGTAGAGGATAAAAACGGTAAACTGATCACCTCCCCATCCACCTCTCCCGAAAACAAATTCAAGAATGACAAGGGCTTCATCGGAGCCACCCTCTATGGCGGAACAGCCGATCTGGCGATGATCCGGGAGTGTTTTACCCAAACCATTGCAGCCAGCAAAATACTGAATACCGATCCTGCATTCAGGTCAAAGCTCGAAACCGCACTGGCGAAGCTACATCCCTATCAGATCGGGAAAAAAGGTCATCTTCAAGAGTGGTACTACGACTGGGAAGACCAGGATCCGAAGCACCGCCACCAGACACACCTGTTTGGCCTCTACCCCGGACATCAAATCATGCCCGAATTGACGCCTGAACTGGCAGCCGCCTGCAGGAAAACATTGGAAATCAAAGGCGACGAAACGACCGGCTGGTCAAAAGGGTGGCGCATCAACCTCTGGGCCCGGCTGGGGGATGGCAACCATGCCTACAAGATGATCCGCGAACTGATGAAATATGTAGACCCAGATGCCAAGCTCAACATGGCCAATGGTGGAGGCACCTATCCCAACTTTTTTGACGCCCACCCACCCTTCCAGATAGATGGCAACTTCGGGGGTGCTGCGGCTTTTGCGGAGATGCTGGTTCAATCTTCCGACAAGGAGATCCATCTGCTGCCTGCCCTGCCCGATGCCTGGAAAGAGGGGGAAGTAAAAGGGCTGGTTGCCAGGGGAGGATTTGTGGTAGACCTCAAATGGCAAGAGCACAAACTGGTTTCTGCCCGGATCTACTCCCGGGCAGGAGGGGCTTGTTCGGTCAGGTACAAAGGCAAAACGACCAATATCCCGAACCTGAAAAAAGGGGAATCGCACCTCTTTTTGCTGTAAATTTATGCAATGAAAAAAATCTTGCTGATATGTGGTCTCCTTTCATTAATCCTGCATGGAAATGGCCAGACAATGGCGACCATCTCGGGACAGGTTCTCGACAAAAGCAATAACCTTCCCATTGAATATGCCTCTGTAGCTGTCAATAACATGGCCAATGTGCTCGTAGCCGGAAATATCACCTCTGAAAAAGGGCGGTTTACACTGCACAATATCAAGAAAGGGGAATACCAACTGACTATTTCGTTTGTCGGATACCTACCCTATGAAAAACAGCTACTTGTTGGGGAATTGAATAACAATTTTGATCTGGGAAAAATCTTCCTTCAGGTGAATCCCACCCAGATCAAAGATGTCACGGTGGTGGCTCAGCGGAGTGAAATTGCAGGTGAGATGAACCGAAAAACCTATGAATTGGAAGATCTGGTAGCACAGGCAGGAGGTTCGGTGCTTGATGCGATGAAAACCATGCCGGGAGTGACCATTGACCAGGAAGGAAAGGTTATTCTACGTGGTAGTGACAAAGTACTTGTATTGATTGATGGCAAGCAGTCTAGCCTAACCGGTTTTGGCAACCAGAAAGGACTCGACAACATACCGGCTGCCAACATTGAAAGAATTGAAATAATCAACAATCCCTCCGCCAAATACGATGCCTCCGGGATGGCTGGTATTGTCAACATCCTTTACAAAAAAGAGCAGAAAAAAGGAACCAACGGAAGTGCCGGGCTGGCCTTGGGGTTGGGAGCCCTTACCAAGCCAAAAACCGACCTGCCCACTGAATTGGGTAGCTTTTCCCCTACTCCAAAATTGATCCCCAGTCTGGATCTGAATTACAACAAAGAAAAATTTAAGCTCTTTTTCCAGTCAGAAGTTTTCTTACAGAAGAAACTACCTAACAATGAGTTTACTACAAGGTACTATGACGATGGAAGAGCCACCATCTCGCAAGTACCCGAAAACAGGAAACAGATCCATTACATCGTGAAGGGAGGTTTTGATTACCTGCTGAATTCAAACAATACATTCACAATCTCTGCACTCTATGATTGGGAAAAACACAACGATACAGCACAGGTTCCCTACCTGGATCTGCGTACCAACCAACGCTACCGACTGACTGCCTGGAACGAAATTGAGATCACAGGTTTCATGAACTATACTGCACAATACGAACACCGCTTTCCGCAAACAGGGCACAAAATAAGTGCGAACATTCAGTACACCAAAGGATGGGAAGACGAGACCTACTACATCAACGACAGTTCTGAAGTGCAGCAAAGCAGGGATATCACCAATATTCTGGCAACAGAACACACCACCAGCCTGGGTGTTGATTACACTAAGCCGCTCCAAAGTGGCCGTTTCGAAACCGGGACAAAACTTCAGATCAGGAATCTTCCGGTTGATTACACGGTGACCCCAGGCGAAAATACGATCATCTATCCTGGAATGGGCAAATGGACCCATTGGGGTGAATCAGTTTATGCCGGATACCTTAACTTTATCAATGAGAAACCGAAATACGACATTGAAGCTGGTTTACGAACTGAATTCACCACCGTATTTTATGAGATGGACCCTGCCAACATTTACTACCAGCAAAACGACTCCTACCAATATTTCGAACTATTTCCAAATGTTAGACTCAGCTACAAATTCAATCCCAAAAACAAAATCTCCCTCTTTTACAACCGAAGAATTGACAGACCTGGAGAGCCTGAGTTGCGGATATTTGCAAAATCCGATGACCACGAGTTGCTCAAAGTTGGAAATCCCTATCTAAGACCCCAATTTACCCAGTCAGCAGAAATGGCATACAAGACCAGCTGGAACAACGGATCACTCTACCTTTCTGGTTATTACAGGTACATCAACGATCCTTATATGCGTGTTTACACCATCGACAAGACCAATCCCCTGTACGATGTGGTGGTAAAAACCTATGCCAATACCGGAAGTGCCATCAACAGGGGAGTTGAACTGGTGCTCTCACAAATATTGCTTGATATTTGGAAAGTAAACGGGAACATCAACTACTATTACAATAAAATAGCTGCCTACGAAGGGGCACTGCTCTTCCCCTATCCCCACACTTTTGTCATCAGCGAATCAACAGGCAATACCTGGAACATGAAGTTGAGCAACACCCTTACGCTGCCAAGAAATTACACCATCCAGCTTACAGGAATCTATTATGCTCCCATAAACATCCCGCAGGGAAAACAACTGGGCCGAAGTTCCATTGATGTTGGGATCAAGAAGGTAATTATGAAAGGGAAGGGAGAGATCAACCTCTCGGCCAGCGATATCTTCAACAAATCTGGATTGGTACAAGAGATCCTTGCAGAAGGAGTCAAGGCCACCTATGAAAACTACTATGAAACTCAGATCATCAATCTTGGGTTCAAAATGAAGTTTTAGGTTACAGACCTGACAGGTTACCTACCTGTCAGGTCTGTAACCTGACAGGTCTGCCGCAGCTACTTCTTCAAAGCCGGAATCTCCGGTGTCTCCTCCGGTTGCTGCGGGTCAAAATAGCGGATTCCCTTTACCTGGTATAGCCGGAAAGAGGGCTGCAGCCTTTGCATAAAATCAGCGAAATCTGCCGCATCCGCCTGGCCCCAGGCCGCTTCCGCCAGTGCGGCCATTCTTGGGAAGGTCATAAAATCCAGCCGTTCATTGCTGTGAATGGTCTCGGTCCAGATGTTGGCCTGTATCCCATCGATCAATTCGGGATATTTGGTCAACTGTTCCTTGTACAATTGCTTGAATTCAAGAATCTTTTCTACCGGTGCAAACGCTTTCTGCCAATACCTGCCGGAGGTATGGGTATTGCTTTGAACAAAATCAAAATAGAACGGGATCCTGGGACACAAAATGGTGTGGTATCCATTCTGCAGCGCCAGCTCCAATTGCTTCGGCTTGTCGTGACGCCACCACATGGTTTTGCACTGGCTGGCGGGAATGCCGGCAGTGACGATCTCATCCCATCCGATCATCGTTTTTTTCATCGTTGAAAGAGTATCGGTCATTCGCCGTAGAAAATAAAACTCGACTGCCTGCAAATCCTTGAGCTGGTGCCTCTGCATCAAAGCCTGAATCCCGGCATTGGTGTTCCATTGCTGGTTCCCAAAATTGACCTCATCTCCCCCCAGGTGGATATACCTGGAAGGAAAAATCGCAGCTACTTCCCACAAAATATTGCTCAGGTAGGTGTAGGTCCCCTCCTTCCCCGGATCGAAGGTGAAATCAGGATACTTTTCTGACCCCCCGCCGTTGAATTCGGGGTAGGAACGGTTGGCGGCTGCGGCATGGCCCGGCATATCAATCTCAGGAATGACCTCAATGAATCTGTCGGCCGCATAACGAATGATCTCTTTGGCCTCGCTTTGGGTATAGAACTTTGGCTCAGCATTTCGGTCAAGGAAATTTCCCTTCGCCCCAACTGTTGTAAACAGCGGATACCCCTTGATCTCCAATCTCCATCCCGGCTCATCTGTCAGGTGCCAGTGGAAGCGGTTGAGCTTGTAGAAGGCCATCCAGTCGAGTAGCATCTTGACCTTCTCCATGCCAAAGAAATGGCGGGATTCATCCAGCATCAATCCGCGCCAGCCAAACTTCGGCGCATCCTGCACAGTTCCGCAAGATAATTCGAAACCAGCCGCAAAGGGTTTAGCAACGGCCAGCTGGAGAACCGACTGCAAACCATAAAACAATCCCGCATCGGATTTGGCCACGATCCGGAGCTGCTTTGGGGTTATGACCAGCTTGTAACCCTCCGCTTCTTCCACCAAGCTTTTGGGATCCAGGACCAGTAACAGGTTTGCCTTTTTTGCCAATGATTTTTCACACCCCTTCAGAACAATGCCAAAATCTGCCAGTTGTTGTACAAAATTCTTTACCAAAAACTCCTGCCCCGGAGCACAGGAGTAGTGGATCTCTTCCAGATTCATCTTTTTATCGGTGGTAAAACTTGAAGCCGCAGGTTGGGGAATGATGAATGATTTCTGGGAATAGCCTGGTGTAAACTGACCGGCCAAAATTAGCAATAGTATCAGGATGCGCATGGTCTTGAATTTTAAGGTCAAAATAACTAAAAATTGTTTGTCCTCCAAGCAATTTAAAAGGCTACCTCTCCGGACTATGGATAAAACTACCTACCTTAGGGGCAATGATTTGGCCTCCAGAAACACCTCATTGACCTTTGTATGAAAACAATGAAAATGCAATTCCCTTACCGCCTGATGCTTCTGCTACTGGTTACAGGCTTTCAATTTTCCCTTCTGCCAGCTTTGCATGCCCAGGGCCATGATGCGCCCCAGTGGGGAGAGAAACTTACCAGGAATATGGTCTCCGGAGAGACAGGTCTTCCATCCAATTTCAATATAGAAACAGGGAAAAATGTGAAATGGGTAGTCCCGGTAGGAACCAACAACTATGCATCGCCGGTGATTTCAAAGGGCAAGGTTTTGATTGGTGCCAACAATGCCGACCTCCGAGATCCGCGCCACGAAGGCGACCGCGGCACGCTACTCTGCCTGAACGAAACCGACGGCAGTTTGGTTTGGCAGCTGATCGTTCCCCGGATCGAAGGAGACCGTCACAACGACTGGCCGATGATTGGAATCTGTTCTCCTCCGACGGTGGAGGAGGACCGCGTCTATGTGCTTACCAGCCGGTCGGAGGTGCTTTGCCTCGACCTGAATGGTCAGGCAGACGGCAATGACGGCACCTTCCAGGGGGAGGGATGGTACATGGCTTTGTCTGGTCAGTTTCCTTTAGAGGTAACCCTGAAAGATGCAGACATCCTATGGTGCTACGATTTGAAACTCGAATTGGGATTGTGTCCCCACGATTCGCCCCATGCCTCCATTTTGCTGGACGGCGACTTTCTCTACCTGAACACCTGCAACGGAGTAAATTACAAACACCTCGAAACGACCGGCCTCAAAGCTCCCAGCCTGATAGCACTGGACAAGAAAACCGGTAGACTCGTCGCCAAAGACCATGAAAATTTTGGTCCCAAAACCTTCCACTCCGCCTGGTCCTCGCCCGCCATGGGCACTGTCAACGGACAAAAACAACTCTTCTTTGCCGGTCCGGATGGTGTAATGTATGCATTCGAAGCCCTTGACCCATCCGTGTCGCGGGCGCAAGTGCATTCGTTCAGGAAAATTTGGCAATTCGATTGTGATCCCACTGCCCCGAAGGACAATATCCACAAATACCTGAACAACAGAACAGAAGGACCCAGTGTCTCGTATGGAATGCCGGTCTTTTACAAAAACCGCATCTACCTCACCGTCGGAGGCGACATCTGGTGGGGAAAAAAGAAAGCATGGCTCAAATGCATCGACGCCACGAAAAAAGGAGACATCACCAACGGTGGTGAAATATGGTCTTTCCCCCTGGATCAACATTCTGGCTCAACGCCTGCAATCCATGAAGGGCTGGTTTACGTGACCGATTGCGGGAAAAACATTCACTGTATAGATGCTGAAAACGGGAAACCCTACTGGGCCCAAAAAATGAAGATGGACTCCTGGAGTTCGGCACTCGTGGCCGACAAGAAGGTCTATGTTGGATCACGTGGCAATGATTTCTGGATCCTTGAAGCGGGCAAAAGTTTAAAAATACTCGACTCCCTCGTACTGGACAGCCCCATTCATTCGACACCAGTTGCGGCGAATGGGGTGCTTTACATTTCGACCATGAACAAGCTTTATGCGCTGAAACAATAAATGTAAGGATCAATTAAAAACTAAAAGAAGAATCCGATCTTGACATGGGAGTAGATTTTCCCGATTTCAGGGGAATACATGGCATTGAATTCCATGGGCAGTACACTGAGGTTGTAGCCAAGTCCCAGCGAAAAACCATTGATCGACTTCCTTTTGTCCTTGTCATAAGCTTTTGTCAGGGTACTGAAATCGTAGATGGCAGTATTGGCCTTCGCCGTCAGAAAGAGGCTGCCGCTAAAATTGTATTGCAGTCCGACCAGTGCAGAAGCAACGGAGGTTGTAATGATCTGCCCCTCATTCAGTCCAACGAAAACCATCTGCCGGTTGAGGAATTGCTGTACCCCACCCATGTAGAAGTTATCAAAAATGAAGTCCTGTGAATGAAGGGTAAGGCCTGCCTGCAGGTTGTAGAGAAAAACCATCTTCTCACTCAAAGGATGGAACCTTGAATAACTTAGCAGGAAGCGGTAGAATGCAGGTTTTCCATCGATCACCTCAGAGGTATCAATCGAATTTCCGTTGGTATCCATAATACTAATATTGGCCCGTCGGTGGAATGCCATTCCCGCTTCTGCGGTGAGGGTGTAACCCTCTGTAGGGAATTTGGGCCGGTCTGTTGTTTTCGATTCTGTTCGCAAATAGGTAAAGAGGTTCCTGTAGTTCCCCTCGAACATCAGTAGATCCGCAATATCAGGATCAAACTTGGTTTTCTGGTAATTGATGCCTGCCGCAAGGCTCCAGTTGATTCCGAATACCCTGGTGTAATTCAAATCAAATTTGTTGTAGGTAACATTGTATCTTGACGTATTCAACTCCCCCTTGTAAAGGTAGAGAGGCAGGTTTTCCATCCTGTAGCTCAGGTTGATGTTGTTGTTGGCCTTTGCCCCGAAGGTCTGACTGTGCTCTGCATACACCCTGAAATATTCTCCGGCAGCAATTTTCAGGAGCGACCGCGACTTGTCGAACAAGAGGTTACGCACCGTCAAATTGGCAAGAATGGCAGCTCCACTGTAAGAGTGGTAGGACAAACCCAATTTCAGCTGTGTCAGCAAGGATTCCTTCACCTTGCAAATCATCGTTGCATGGCCGGGAGAAGTGGGCTTCAGTTCGTAATATACATTGTCGTAATAACGGCTGGAATAAGCCTTCTCAAAACCCTCACTGATCTCGGCTGCGCTATATTTTCCGCCAGGTTTAAGCTGAACTTTGTGCTGCAACATATTGGCACTGGTATGCTGGATCCCCTCGTATCGGATCTCATCCAGAACAATCTTGTCTATTTTCGGCAACCTGTTTTTCGGATTGAAATCAACCGGATAGATCTTGTTGAGTGAGTCGGCCAGATGTTTGAAATAGGGATAATAACGATTGCCCATCTCCTTTCCTATTTTCATGATGGAATCGGTTGCATCAAAGCTCGCTGCACTGTATTTCTCGACTGGTGGTTCAATGATCAGGTTGCAAAGTTTTTTTTCCATCACCAGGTCTTCTGCATCCCGGTACTGGGTGATCTGGTAAAAAACATCCAGGATGCTGTTCAGTTTGGAAATATCGGGCATGGTAAACAAGTTCACCCCTATCACGATATCAGCTCCCATCTCCTTGATATCCTTTACCGGGAAGTTCCGGATGATCCCCCCATCCACCAGCTTGGTCGAATCATGATCCACCGCTGTAAAGACACTGGGTATGGCCATGCTCGATCGAACAGCCCTTACTATCTCACCTTTCGAGTGGACTACTGCCTTGCCGTCCGATAAATCCGTAGAGATGCATTTGAAGGGAATATTGAATTTTGAAAAGTCCTTGATGTTGTAAACCGGCATAAACAATTCGCTGAGCGTAAGCCAGAGCGATTCTGATTCGATCAACCCCGTACCAAACTGAGGTTTAAAATCTTTCAGCCCTAGTTCAACCGAATATTTCCCATATTCATCTTTCTCTTCGATGCCAATCTGTGAATAATTGGGTTTGTTGCTCAAGATGGCATCCCAGTCCAGGTTATTGGAAATCTTCTCAATATCTTTTCCTGAATAACCCACAGCATACAACCCTCCGATGATGCTTCCCATACTGGTTCCGGTGATGTAGTCCACCTTCAATCCGGCACTGTCAATCGCCTGCAATATCCCAATGTGCGAAATCCCCTTTGCACCACCGCCACTCAAAACCAGGCCAATTTTGGGGCGCTGCGCCAATGCCACCTGAAAGATTAGAAATGCCAGACAGCAGGTAATCAGTACATTCTTGCCAAATGAGCTTCTCATTGGTTCCAATTATTTTGTTTTTAACAAATCTAACAATATAATCATCCGGAATGGTTAAGCCCTTTAAAAAGTTCTTTGTGCAAGTTCAGGGAGGAGGATAAACTTGATTTTCAAAATCCAAGTCGTATCGTTACTCATTGGTGGTGGTTGAATCTACTCCCATCGTAAGATATGTCTATTCGCCGGTTTACGTGCCCTATTACCCGCCCTATTACTGGGGGGTTTATCCACCTTATTTCTTCCCGTTTCCGATCATAGCCATCGGAATTTACCGACACAACCATTACCACCACCATCATGGATATGGTTACCGCGGGAATACCACCATCATTCACAATACCTACAATTTCAACAATTACCACAGCAAGCGAAACACCACCAATGTGGTAATCAACAACAAGGTCAACGGAAATTACAACAAAAGACCTGCCACCCGCCCATCGGGGGGAGCCTCCGGTGCTACCCGGCCTGCCAATCCTGGAACGACAAGACCTGCAGGCAATGCACCCGGCTCAACCAGGCTACCTCCAACTAAACTTCTTATTTACAGGACAATTCCGATGGTAAGACTAAGCGCTTTGGAACGATAATCTGAAGGTTGGTTGGCAATTTGTGAAAGACCCATGTCGTACCTCAGGTCGAAACGGATATTCTGCTTGAAAACTGGGGTCTGGTATCCAACACCAAAGGTTGCACCCCAGTCGGTACCATTGGCATCCGAAATTAGAACCCCATTGTCAGGACGGGTCTGGTTGTTGAGTGCAAAAGCAGCATAAGGTCCGGCATTGACGAAGAAATAGGAGCCTGACTTTTCCATGGATCTGGCATCACGGAATTGCAACAGCACGGGTACCTGCAAATAGTTCACCATATAGTCAGTTGGATTGGTGGTATTCAGTTCGAAGGTCTCATTGTTGCGACCCTTGCGGAGATAATTGATTTCAGGCTGTAAGACGAAAGATTTGGTTAGTGACAGGTCACAAAAGAGGCTGGCAGCATAGGACCAGGTAATTTGATCGTTGTCAAGCAAATCACCCTTCTCGGAAAAAGTGGTGACGGCTGCTCCCTGACGCAACCCAAATTTGGGTTGTGAATAGGCATTGGCAGTAAAAAAGATCAGGACGACAGTCCAAATAACAAGTTTAATGATTTTCATGGTAAAATAATTTAAAGGATTTGTGAATGAATTTGCGTTGCATTTACGCCAAGGAAAGTCAATCGACCGACAACAACCTCCACCAACGATGCCTCTCCATGTACCATGAATTGCATGTTTTTACAGATGTTGCTGTTAATGATGACCTCCAGTTGAGACTGGAAACTTTCCGATTGGCAGGGAAATACCAGCTCTTTGACTGGCACATAATGGGTAATAAGTTGTGCTGGAAATCGCCTTTCGATGGTTTCCAGCTCGCTGCTAAAAAGTGGATCCGGCGATCCCTCCAAAATGGAATAGACTAATGTCAGACAATTGAACTGCTCCTCCCGCAATCTGGATTTGAGGTGTTCGAACACCCGACCGATTCCAGCATTGTCCGTGATGTAGACCAAATGAAGCGTGGGCCCGGCACTCCTTTTTTCATCCCCGGAAGTTGGTGTGGAAGATTCTGTCTGATTCTTTACCGTCTGCATTGCATCCATTGTTTGGAAAGCAAAGTAAAAGATCCTGCCACCGGGAATTTTTGATTTATATCAAAAAATGCGACGGTTGTTCACTTTCCTGGTTCTTTCAAAACGGCTATAAAGGGAGACGTTGCAGCAACGTCTCTACATGATCATTTTGGGATTTTGTCACTCAGTCATTTCCCCTCAACCCTCCCCGGATCCTGCTAAGGGTCTCCTGGGTAATCCCCAGGAAGGAGGCAATGTGGCCCAACTTCGCTCTCTGAAAAATATTTGGATAATTGTCCATCAGTGCGTTGTATCGATCCTCCGCACTTTGGAACTTGATACCATTGATAAATTCTGTGAGCTTCTTGGCCAACTCAAATACCGCGTGGAAGGCAAATTTGGCCAGGTCGTGGTTTTCGTTCAGCATCACCTCCATATCGGTGTATTTCAGCGAATAGACTACTGAATCTTCAAGCAATTCGCAATTGCTGGGGGAAGAGCTGTGCTGGTAAAAACTGTCGTGGGCAGTCAGGAAACTGTTCTCGGCAAAAAACCAGGCTGTGATCTCCTTGCCACTGCTTGAGTTGTAGAATACCCGGGCCAATCCCTTTTCAATGTAAAAAATATGTCGGCAAACCTCCCCTTGCCTAAAGAGAAAATGCCCTTTGGGAAGCATTTCACGCTGCATCAGCTCATTCAACTTCTCCTCAGCAACTGGAGACAGGTTGGCAAAAATAGTATCTGAACGTGGAGATATCATGGTAATTATAAACCCCAGGCTGCCGGATTATTGGTCCCCTCTGCCTCATCCTGGGTTGCTTTGGCTAGATTCGCGAAGAAATTAAAGCCAGTAAGTGTTTCGATCTGCCTGACCGATTTGGTTACTGCGGCAGTGGCCAATCCACTTCCGTAAGAGCGGTGCTCAAACCAAAAACCGATGGCATCGTACTTCCCAGTTTTTAGCCGGAGCAGCACTTTGTAGTAATAATTGGGGACTGCAACCTTGTTCCCCTTGGCATCGGTGGCGTACTTGACAGTTTCGCTCCCATTGACAGTTTTCAAAATTGCACCGGTTACAACATACATGGTATCGCTGGCAGCCATCCAATTTCTTACCTGACTTTCCAGGCTTGCCCACATTTGTCCGTTGAGTGTGCTCAACTGGGGTGTCATGTTCGTGAAGTAAAATGTCTGGCTATTGGCAACTTTTGTAACAGTTCTGTCGGCCGAGGGTATCTGGTGGCCCCTGTCATACCCGGAAATGCTTGAGAAATAATAGGGTTGAGCGGTGGTAGCGACCATAGGATCCAGTTGCCAATCATCTGTCCTGCTTGTACTACCGAGATAGCTGATGTGGTGAGGATAGGCTACCCAGTAGGCGATCTTCTCTTTCTGATCGTACAATACCGAATAGTTGCGTACGGTTTTGGTCCCGATGGCAATGTCATGGGTAAATGTGACACAATCGGCATTTGTACCTCCGGAAGGAATTTCAATCCAGAGAGGGTTTGTAGCCCTTCCTCCAACAATTACTTTGGCCTGCTGGGTGAGTGCAATCTTCTGCTGCTTGTTGGCTGCAGCCACCAGCAGTTCAGCCATCCTGTTTTCTGACAAGAGGTTCTGACCCACGCTCAGGACCACATTGGCATCCCCGGTTCCTGTGGTTGCTGAAAGATTCAACCAACCATTCCCGCCTGACAAATAATTGACAGAGACGGTCCACTGCCCGGAGGTCTGAATATTTAGAAATTGACTCGTTTCACTGCTTGGAATGGAAGCATTGGTCGCGGCAACCAGCTCCGATGGAGTCTCTGTCGTTGCCGGCTCCTTTGCACAGGAAAAAAAGAGCACACTACAGATCATCAGTGCTGAAAACTGCCGGGAAAAAGGGGAGAACAACCTCATGGTAAGTTATCTGGTTAAAAGGGAATAGTCCATTGTTAACGGACTATTCCCCCAATTAAATCTTTCAATGATCAGAATACAGCGACGACAACATCTGCGAGCCGGGAGTTCCCCGTGGCAGCCGTTGCACCCAAATTGATGGATACGCCACTGTTCACCTTCAGCCTGATCTGAACCTGACCGCTAAGGGTCTCGTTGAGCACTACGGTACGTGTATAAGGGGCAAGCGTGAGGGTATACTCAACGGCTGCACCCATGGGAACCCATGTTGTGCCATCCTTGGAGTACTCTGCCACAAAGTCCTTGGGCGAAGTACTACTGCCATAACCTTTGAAGACCAATGACAATGTCTTGCCGGAGGCAATGGCTTGTTTCGGTGTAAAACTAAAGAGCCAGGCTTTACCCTGATCCCATGAACCCAGGTAGATCGTTTTGGAAGAGGCGGTATAGTTCAGCGTCGGCAGTGGGGTTGAAAAGCCCGATAAGGTTAGCGAACCACCCGTTGACTCATCTGAACTACTTGTTGAAGAAACTATTGGGAAGCCAGCAGGGGCGGTATCAAAGGTCCATGTAGCCATGGTCTTGGCACTCGCTGCATCCACAACAACTCCTGTCAATACTACCGGTGTCGTAATCCCGGTTCCCGTGATGGTGAAGGTAACACTGCCGGATGCAGTAGGTGTTCCAACCAATGGAATGGCAATATTTCCGGCAGCTGTTGCAAAACTTCCCGACACCACAGCCGGGGTAGTTATACCAGCTGCACCGGCCCCGGTTACCGCAACTGAAAGGCTGTACGCCTGACCAGCAGTGGCCAGAGTGTAGGGAAGGGTAACAAGATTGTCAGTGGTAAAGGCAACACCCTTCTTCATGGCTCCGCCAACAACAGGGGTTCCGAAGGTCAGTACCGGACCGGCACCAAACCTGGTTCCAGTCAAACCGGCAAAATCACCGCTGTTCTGGGGAATCAGCTGGTAAGTGGTTAGATTGATGTTGGCAATCCCTTTCAAAATACCGCTTCCCTGCGGAACTGCCGCAGCCTTGAAAGCTGAGTAGGAGGCACTGAACATGTCAAAAGTCTCGCCGGTGGTTGATTCCATCCGGATAGAGGTATGCGAGGTGCCAACCACCATCGTTTTGGAAAGATCAGCATTGATGACCTGTACGTTGGCGATGGCCACATACATCGACTCGTAGCTGCCGGTCTTGAACTGTGCCGCAGTGATCGATTTAGCAGGAATCACCGTCGTCTTGCCGGTTGGGGTCATGTTGGCATTGGTGAAATTATTGAGCTGGAGCAACCCATTGTATTTGGCAAGTTGTGCGCCGTTCAGCTTCAGTTCAAGCTCCGTTCCAACGGCCATGGTGGCAGCATCCGCCACAAGCCGGATGCAAATGCCTGCATTTCCATCGGAGAGATAGATGTTTTTCAGGGAGGTGCTGTTGCCGCCCACCTGGTCGCTGATCAGGCTCGCCTTCAGGTACAGGTCCTGGGTGATGGTTGTCTCCCCTTTTGCCCTCAGTTCAGCCACGGTAAGGTAGGTTTTTACCACACCGGCTTGCTGTACCTTGACATTTTTAAAGCTGGATCCATATTTCACAGTTACATTGGCTTCCCTGGGAAGGCCTGTGTTGGGCAACAAAGTGAAGGTTACGTTGGCATCCGCAGAACCCTTCAGCGGTGCCGCTGCAAGCCAGCTCTCCGTTGCAGGAATTTCTATCGTCCAATCGGTATTGGCAGTGATGGTCATGGAAACATTTCCACCCTCTTTTGGTGCCGGAAGGATCTCTGCCCCAAGTACCACAGAAGGTGTTTTCAGGGTCTCTTCCTTGCTGCAACCAATTGACATACATGTCAGAGACAAAAGAAGGAGCAGGCCGAACAAATTAAAATTGCTAGTTTTCATAAGATCTAATAAATTTTTCGAGGCAGGTTTACATAAAAATTATTGCTCGTCCGTAAAAGTAAAACTTTTTTGGTTGCAAAAATGTGACAATTGATGGGTAATTTATCCCTGAGTGTGGATCCAAATAATTGATTCACTAATACTTTATGGAACAATAGATTAAAGCGACTAAGGAGAATCGTTCTTTTTCAATCTATCATAAAATGCATCATCAGGTCAGGTTATATTTAACAAAATACTCATCGGAAAGTCTGGGTGTAAAGGAAGAGACTGTTTAAATGTGTTCTCAGAGCGTTGGAAATAATCTCTGCTTAAGCAGTTTCCTGCTGATAATTATAATCCCTCCATTTTAAACCTTTGGACAAAAATACAGTCTTACTATGGTTCCCGATATCCAAAAATATTTTACCGGAAAGCTTCACGCTCCTACAGAAGCCTTCCGGTAGAAGTGCCCAGTTCGACAACCAATTAACCAGCAATAAAATGAAAACTACCAGACTCTCCCCCTTCGCCATGAAATTGAGAATTACGCTTCTTCTTTGGGGGTTTGTGATGATGCAATGTCCGCCAGCCCTCTTCGCAAAAGAAATACCTCAACCGGTTCTCGGAAATCGTACTGTGGCCATTTTGAATGTGGATGGCAAGGAATTTAAGGACCTCAACAAAAATGGGGAGCTGGACAGGTACGAAGACTGGCGGTTGTCGCCGGAAGATCGGAGTGCCGACCTCCTTTCGAAGATGAGCGTGGAGCAAAAAGCCGGATTCATGCTGATCAACACCATCTCGATGATCGGAGCTTCCAAAGCCAAAGCGGAGGGTCTGGTGGCCAGCGATTTCAGCGAAAGCAGTGGCAGGTCCCAGGGTGGTTCCGGACGAGGGACAGGAGGCAGGCGCGAAGGGAACAATGAGTCTGCTCCAAGGCCCTCCTCCGGTGTGGCAGCTGTTCTTGCCAACATGGGAGGGGGTGGCGGTATAACCAAATTTGTGACCGAATACAACAACCGTCATTTCATTTACCGGATGAATGAAAGTGTCACAAATACAGCCGAATGGACCAATAAACTGCAGGCGCTCTGCGAAAGCCAGCCGTTGGGCATCCCGGCCATCATCGCCTCCAATCCGCGCAACAACATCACCGTCAATGCGGCGTTGGGTACCAGTGCCGGTGTGTCTGTCTTCTCTGCCTGGCCTGGCGAACTAGGCTTGTCGGCCATGCATGACCTGAAACTTACCCGGGAATTTGCCGATATTGCCAGACAGGAGTGGCTGGCCGTTGGACTGAGAAAAGGATACATGTACATGGCCGACCTGGCAACCGAACCAAGATGGTCGAGGGTCAACGGAACCTTTGGGGAGGATGCCGACTGGGTGGCCAAAATGATCACCGAGGTAATTCTTGGCTTCCAGGGAAAGAAATTAAGCTCAACGTCCGTCGCACTCACCACCAAACACTTTCCCGGTGGCGGATCTGGCAAAGATGGCCAGGATTCCCATTTCGAATGGGGAAAGAAAGAGATCTACCCTGCCGGGATGTTCGACAACAACCTGATCCCGTTTAAGGCAGCCATCAAGGCAGGCACCTCTTCCATGATGCCCTACTACTCCCTTCCATCGGGCACACCATACGAAGAGGTCGGATTTGCTTTCAACAAAGGGGTCATCACCGATCTGTTAAGAACCAAAATGGGCTTCAAGGGGATCATCAATTCGGATACCGGTCCTTTAACCGGCATGCCGTGGGGAGTCGAAAAACTCACCAAGCAGGAACGCTACAAAAAAGCGCTGGAGGCAGGCGTCAACATCTTCTCGGGCGAATCGGATCCGTCCATGCTGCTGGAGGTGATCAACAAGGGGATGGTCGACATGACTTATATTGACAATTCCGTCACCCGGCTGTTGAACGAGAAATTTGCGATGGGTTTGTTCGAAAATCCCTATGTGGATGTAGCTGCTGCGGAAAAGGTGGTCAACAATGCCATGTTCAGGGAGCGGGCCGACCTGGCTATGCGCAAATCCATTGTATTGCTGGAAAACCCCACAAAGGCACTGCCCCTGGCTGCCAAAACCAAAGTCTATTTTGAGACCTATTCCAAGGGTCAGAACGACAAGCTGACGGAACCTGGCATGGTACTGAACAAAGTGGCAGGCCAATATCCCGTTACCCTGGTGAATACCCCCGAAGAGGCAGATGTCATTCTCTTTTGGGTGGTACCTACCGGGAATTCGCTCTTTGGCTCCACCGGTGCCCCGGTCTCCATCTCCCTCTCCAAATGTTCGGTGGATGTGAACTATGTAAATGCCCTGACTGCCAAGAAACCAACCATCCTGGTGGTAAACTATACCAATCCCTGGGTCATCCGTGAAATCTACAACGACCAGACGAAAGGCAATATTCAGGCCGTTCTGGCCACCTTCGGGACCACCCCGGAAGCATTGCTCGATGTGGTAACCGGAAAATTCAACCCTACCGGGAAGATGCCATTTTCAACTCCCGTATCCGACGAGGCAGTGACCAACCAGAAGGAGGACCTTCCGGGATACCTCGAAGAGAAGGGGTATGCACTCTTCAACTGGGGGCAGGGGTTGAGCTACAAATAATCTATCTGCCTCTCTTGTACAACAGCTGTTCCAGTTGATGGTAGTCATAATTCTCTGCCATCATCATCAGTTGCTGAGCCAGATCCGGATTGTTATTCTTTAGGGTATTGATCAGATTAACCAATAAATCCATATCGGCAACTGCGAGTGCATTCTGCATCTTGAGGAGGAGACTGTTGGGCAGTTTTGCGATAGCTATCGCCAGGGCAGCCTCGTCATTGGCATACCTGGAGGGGATTTGGCGAATTTCATTCTCATGGATATAATTGATCCCAAGTAATTTGCCAATGGTTTGAAACAGCTCGTTTTCCCTGAATGGCTTACGGATGAATCCCTGCATCCCGAGTGACGCTATTTTTTTTAACTCATCCTCAAAAATACTGGCGGTAAGCGCCACGATGGGAATCTCCTTGCCATTTGCCATGGCCCTGATTCTTTGCGTTGCTTCATAGCCATCCATCACCGGCATCCGCATATCCATAAGGATCAAATGGGGATGCCAGGATTCAAATTTTGATATCGCCTCTACTCCATCTTTGGCTTCCATGACTACAAATCCTACCAGTTTGAGCAGTGTACAGGCAACCTGCAAATTATCAGGTTTGTCATCAACCACCAGTATCCGGTATTCCTTGTCACAGTTTCCGATGCCAACAACTTTCCCGGAATCATCACTTTCTGCAACCGATGCATTACCCTCTCTCAATTCAACATGAAAGGTAAAAACAGAACCTTTTCCAACCTGACTGGATACAGAAATGTCTCCTCCCATCAAAATGGCCAGCTCACGGCTTAATGCGAGACCCAAACCCGTGCCACTGCCTTTGTTGATGCCGGAACTTGTTTGTTCAAAATGCTTGAATAGCTTGTCGATTTCATCCGAAGCAATACCGGGACCAGAATCCTGTATTTCCACGATAAGCTGATCAGTGCAATTTGGAGCCTTGTTGACGCGACATCTGACGGCAATTCCGCCTTCGTCGGTAAATTTCAGGGCATTTCCGATCAAGTTGACAAATATCTGTCTCAGTTTTCTTTCATCCACATTTATATATTGAGGAAGATCGGTGGCCCTCTCAAAAATAAACTGCAGCCTCTTGGCTTTTGTCAGTTCTTTGAAAATGGATTGAACATCATTTAACAAAGCATGCAGATCAACATTGGTAGGATTTAATTCCACCCTACCGGCCTCTATTTTCGATAGCTCCAGGATATCATTGATGAGAGCCAAAAGGTGCTCTCCTGCATGAATAATGGAAAAATTGTACTCCTTTTGTTTGTCCGACAAGGTTTTGTCGCGACTCATCAACTGCGAGAATCCAATGATGGCATTCAACGGGGTTCTGATTTCGTGTGACATATTTGCCAGGAATGAACTTTTCAGTTTGTTGGCCTGCTCAGCCTCCTGTTTGGCTTTGACCAATGCCTGTTCAGTCTTCTTTTGTTCGGTAACATCCCGCGTCACCCCTACCAGTCCGGTAATACTTCCACCTACATCGCGCAAGGGAACCTTCGAAATCTGTAACCAGTGAAGATTGCCCTCCTGGTCAATCAGTTGTCCTTCGACATCCAAAATAGATTCCTCGTTTTGAATGACCATTTGGTCTTCAGCCAGGGAGAATTTCGCGGATTCATCCGGATAGAGGTCAAAATCGGTTTGCCCGATGACCTCCGCTTCACTCTTTTTGCCTGCAAATTGGACCTCTTTGGGATTTGCCAAAACTTTGCGCCCGGCAGCATCTTTGACATAAACAGCATCCGGAATCAGATCAATGATGGTTCGAAAGAGGGCACGTTCGTTGTTTAGCGTCTCTTCGGCCCTCTTGCGCTTGGTAATATCCTTGGAGATGCCAAAGGTGCCAATGATCTCACCTTTTTTATCTTTCAACGGAATTTTGGTGGTAGCCACCCAGGTGTCGGGACGATCGCTCCAGGTTTGCTTCTCTTCCAGGTTGATTGACTCGCCTGAGTGAATTATTTTCTGCTCATCCTCGAAAGCCTGTTTGGCATGTTCATCCGTAAAAAAGTCGAAGTCCGATTTGCCAATGGCTTGCCTGGGATCACTGAGCCCAAATGATTGGGCATGGGCCTGGCTAATCCGAACAAACTTACTCTTCCTGTCCTTGAAATAGATATGGTCAGGTATGTTGTCCATCAGGGAATTCATCAGGAACCGCTCATTCCTTAGTGCCTCCTCCGTTTGATCATATTCCTTGACAGAGTCTTCCAGCAACCTGATTTTGACCTCCAGATTTTGGAAGGTCTCGTTGATCTCCAGAATAAATCTCCTGAGCTGGCTGGGCAAATCGCCTATGGAACCAAAATATTTGTCGATCAGGCCCAACAACTCTTCATGAATGTTCTTCTCCATAGTAGCGATTTCGGCTGGGTCCCTTCCCGGCTCAACCCATTGTTGGCAAGTAAAATGATTACTTACAACCAAAAAACAATTAACAGGAAGGAATGTTTTCGGAATATTTTGAAACAAAATATTTTAAGGTACTTTCTTCCATTACTAGCCTTAAACGCGTTAAAATTTTCACACGTAAATATGACAGGTAAATAATTGAATATCTGTTCGTACGTATGGAACTCGCAAATTGATTTACATCGCCTTTTGTTGACTTAGTCCATGCTCGTTTCAAATGTGAACCTGTGGCCGCTTGAAGCCCAATGAGGGTTGCCAAATGCTATATTGTGGTCACCGGAAGTAGAATTAAGGTCACCAAAAATGAAATGAAGCTCATTGAAATTACATTGAAGGTTTCCAAATGTCAGATTCGGGTCGCCAAAAGTCCTCTTTAGGTGCCCAAATGTCATCTTCATGTCATTTAATGTGCAAATTGGGTATCTGGAAGTGTTGGTGCAGTGTAGCAGAGTCTTTTGAATGGGCATGATAAAAAACCATTGAGCGGGTAAAGCGGGAGTGTAGGGATTGTAATCTGAACTCTGCACACATGTAGATTTTATCATTCGTTTTTCTTCTTTTTTCGCCGTAACTTATGGTAAATAACACTTAAGCTTTTTGCCATGAACAAAAATCAGTTGAACAAATTCAGAATGTATGAGGCTGTCAATTTGGTTCTTGATACCCATCCGGCGCAGGTCGGAAATGAGGGGGACCTATTTATGGCCCAACAATTGTTAAAATCCGGTCAGGAGATCATCGGACAGAACCGGCAGGTGCAAGAGGCGGATACCAGCGGTTTGACCCAGAAAAAGCGGGAATTGCGCAACGAATTGATCAAACTGATGTTGCTATTTGCCGTCGGTCTGAAGGCCCAAGCCACCATCGCCAAAGACCTGGAATTGAAAACCAAGGCCGACTACAAGCCATCGGAACTCAAAACATCAACCGATGATCGATTGTTTGATATCGCTGCACTGCTGAAGGGATTGGCCCTTCCCCTTCGATCCGACCTTGTCAGATATTTTATCGGGGAGACCCAATTCCGGGAGATGGAAAGGCTTTTGTTCGAATTCAAACTGGCCATCCCCAAACGCCGGGTGGCGATCAACCGCTCCAAGACCTCTACAAGTAACATTGCCGGGGTCTTCAAATCCCAGGACAAGTTGCTGAAGGAGCATTTGGATGCCCTGGTAGCTCCCTACCAATTTAGCCAGCCTGATTTTTTCCATGCCTACAGGAATGCGCGGAGCATTGTCGGGTATACCGGTAGGGGAAAGGCTGAAAAGGTTGTTACTGAAAAGATCCCTTAATAAGTGCCTCATTGGAAACAGGCAACTTGGGTATTCAGCCTGTTTAAAACCGTGCATTCCGGACAAAAATGAAGAACTAAACTACGGTCATCAAGACTACCGCTGATCACAAGTATCTTAACACTTGTTGATGTAGCCAATTTTTTCAAAAAGGTTCAATCCTCCTCCGATATTACTTTTCGCTATCAAAGTTTGTACTTAATAATCAGAGCTCTACAGCCAACAATTCTGCACCTAATTTATGCAGCGCGTTTTCTATTTTTTTTCTTTGTGGCTCGCGGGGCTTCTTTAAGCCTGTGGCGTAATGGTGCAATTGTTTTTGGTTGATGCCGGTAAGGCGTTCGAGGGCTGGTTTTGTGAACACATTGGCATAATAGCTTAATATGCTTTGTACATCGTATTTATATATTATCTCGTATTTACCCTTGAGTATTTCAGGCCAGTCTTCGGCCGGACGACTCTCTTTCAACAACCTCAATCCTTCCAAAACATTTTCTTTGCATTCCGGAACGTTTTTACCTGCACCATAAATCCCATTGCAATTTTCGGCAAACCCCCCAAAAAAATCGGAACTTGCACCGATCTGAATAATAAGCTTTTCCATGCTACTACTTTTTAAAATAAGTGAGGAACTATTTAAGTCCCATGCTCTTCTCAATTTTCTTTCTAAGCGGTTCAAAAATCTCTTTGGTCCCATGAAATGGAACAGGTTCTGATTGGATGCCGTTCTTAATGTAAAAATAGTGACTCCCCTCTGCATGAGAGTACTTCCATCCATTTTTTACAATTTTCCGGTGAAACTCTGAATACTTCTGTGAGCTTTAATTTCCAATGGATACACAAAGATATACAAGTATATACTATCGTACAGTTTTAAGCAAGTATTTGCGATCTTAAAATACGGTAATAGGTTTTAAGTACAATTGTTAGAGTTAGGCAAGCTTCGGGCAAGAAAAAAGGAGTTAAGAACTTTTACCTTCCTAACTCCTTGTCTTTCTGTGTAGCGAGGGCGGGGCATGATCCCGCGACCTTCCCGATTTTTTACCAGGATGCTTATGTTTCTGCTCAACGAGAACAATGCCTTCGTTTCGATACAGTAATTTTGTTTTGAGAAGTGCTTTTTTTCAATTCATGGTCTCTTTTCTGTTCAAACCACTCACACTTCCTCCTTTGCCATTAATAATACTCTTTACGACACTTTCCTTGTTCCCATTCAGCCAAAAAATAACTTTGTGGTGAAATCCATTTTCTACTTCTGGCGGTGTTTCAATGGCCTGATCGACAATTACAGGAGCATTGTAAAATACATTGTATATACCTATACCCCATGCCTGATGGTTTCTCACTTGATCGGCGACCTTGTAGGAGGCATATCCATTGGTTGCGCCATGTTTCCAGGCATCAACAGTTGGAGGATCATATGGCATTTCGCTTTGGTACATATAAACCCGGCCATTTTCGCCTTTCCATAAGGTTTGGTATTCCTGAAAATGCTCATTGAAAAGTCCATAAATTGTGACATTGTTGCCATTCACAATCAAGCCATTGGCACATTTGTTCTTCTCCCAGCCTACACCAGTGCCATGATCAGCTCTCCAAAGCCATACATGATCAGCATAAACATTATTGCTATTGATTACCAAGCAATGAGATGCAGCTCCTACTTGTGAGCCTCCAACCCGGAAAAACAGATCGAATAAAAAAGTTGGATTTACATAATGGTCTTTTTTTGATCCGGGTTCTCCAACCTGCGCAAGCATTTCGGAAGGAATTATGTCAGCATCAATGAGCAAACCTGCAATCGTCACACCGTCAACATCGGCCACCTCAATCGCCCTATTTCCCTTTTCAGGAACGAGTGTAGTCATTCCAATTCCAATTACAACTGTTTCTGGTCGGTTTACTTTCAGGCTTTCGGATAATGAATATATCCCAGGGGTAAAAAGGATATGTTTCCCTTTTTTCAAGGCTTTGTTAATCGATTTTGCATTGTCAGCATCAGGTTTGACGATATAAAATTGATCCATCGAAATTGTCTTTCCCTTGCTTTGAACATTCCAGTCAACGCCAATTGAGTTTTTCTTCAACGCCGGAATTCTCAATACAAAGTTTTCGCCGGAATAAGTCCAGTAAGGTTTTTCCCGCACTTCTGGAGTTTCCTTGATTACAGTTACAGGTTTAGAGGGCCAATTTTCTTCAGGAGCATTGGGAACGCCGACATACACCATGTTCCAGACCCCGCCATCCCATCTTTTAAATACCGAATTTCGGGTTAACCATTGTTGCTGGGAACCGGAAAATACTGTTCCATCAATTTTACAATCGGCCATGAATCCTCCGCTGGAAGCCCCCTCAGATAATTTCAGATTTCCCTTCACACAAACACGGCGCAAAGGGGCCGCCTGCGAAACTGCCCAGGTATTTGTTGAATCCTTCGCAGGAACAATTGTCAAATTCTCTGCTGTCCGCCAGAAATTACACAACACATGACCTCCGTAGGTAGAGTTTGACCTGACCGCACCAACAATTATCACGTCTTCTGGTGAATTCCCCAAACCCATAACGTGCATATAATAACCAACCCTTACATCCAAATGATAGGTTCCGGGTTTAAAAAGCAGTGCATAGCGGTTTTTGGAAAACTCATTTGTGGGGAACACTTGTCCGGCATGTATCGAATCAATCAATGTTTGAATTTCGTGCATATCCATCGTAGGATCGAACACATATGTATTTTTGCCAAATACAGTCTGGTTGTACTTGGCTGCTATGGTCTTTACACTTTCGGACAACGGTTTGGTGACTTGCGAATAACCAATCTGTATGCCAAGAAATAAAAACAATAGATTGATAAAAGAAATTCTATTTTTCATACAATTATGAATTAGTAGCTCACTTCAAAATTCAGCAAGTGCTTTACCAGTCGCTTACTTGTTTCAACAATGGCAACCCTTTTAGCTTTGTCATAAGTGAATGCAAGTTTTTGTTTATTAAGCCTGATCTGCCTTGGCGTTTCATCGCTATGTACGTTCAGTATCCAATTCCTTGACATACTCATTCCCTGGTAATTACCTTGCACTGGATTTATCTTCAATTCAAATTTATCGGAACTGTCTTTCAACTCGATGAAAGTTGATGCGTATATACCACTGATGTAGTCATTACTTGTACCGTCATCTTCCAGCAAATTAAAAGAGCCATCAGTACCTGGATAAACATGCAGTGTTAACGTATTGTTATTCCCGTTTTCAATGGAAGAGGCATAATTGCGCATCGGAATGATGGACCCCTGTTTTACAAACAATGGAATTTGGTTGATGGGCGCAGCCACAGTGAATTCGGCATTGCCCTGCATTTGTTCACCAGTCCAGTAATTAACCCATTTCCCTTCTGGTAAAAATCCTTTTTGTGTAGTGGCACCCTTTTCATGAACGGGTGCCAACAGCAATTCATCTCCAAAAGTATACTGGTAAATATGTTCCGGAAATTTTCCCAGCATATGCTTCCCTTGAATACGGCTTCGGAGAGCATAGCTATAGATATAGGGGAATAGCTGCATTCGCAGATGGGCATAAAACCTAAAGATAGTGTCTGCTCGTTCCGAATAAAGCCAGGCCATGTTGGCTGTTGGGTTTTCGGGCTGGCTAAAAATTTCAGTAATGGGGTTAAACATGGAGAACTGTAACCATCGGATAAAAAGCTCCTCTTCGGGTTTCACTGTATATCCCATATCGAAACCGCCCAAATCGTTGGTTAAAAAAGGAATTTTACTGCTTGCCTTTTTTGGATCAGTAAACATGGCAATGTTCTCCTTAAAGGCAATTTTGGGTACCCAGGAATTAAATCTCACCAATGGATTTTCAACATTCCAATCAGATCGGGTATCGTCGGTCCATTTGGTTGGGTATTTTTTGTATTCTTCATTTTCGGTATCAAACGAATGGGATAAAACAAACCCTCTTCCATTTGTTTCTTTACCAAACTCCTGACTCATCTCGAACATTGTTTTGCACACGCTTATTTTCGTTGTACGGTCAAGCTTTATGTAATCTGCACCTTCATCGAAAAAGTGCTTCATCTGTTTTTTGAAATAAGTTACCGCTTTGGGGTCATCGAAATTTATATTTCCACAAAGTGTTCCCTTTTGGGGGTCGCTTCCAGCCTCAAACATGGCTGTGCTTCTGCTGTAGTTATGCCATGCACCTGTTTCGATATAGGTATTGGAAAAAAATCCTTTTGAGTTAAAATCATTGAATGCCTTTTCGTTCCCTGTTTCCAGAATACAGTCCCATGTCCAAAAACCGCCCTTGATGTTATTTTCTTTCATGAACTCCCACATTTTAGACCTGTTTGGGTAACCAATGGTATCAGCCACAAAGTCAATGAATTTTTTGGGCCCCATTCCCTTTTCGGCATGACTCCAAAACCATGAGTCGATCCAATACGAATCAATCGGATAATCATGGGCTTTGATTTCCTTTATCCGGTCAATGGTGCCCTGCTGATCGGTGTATCCTCCATACAAAACTCCAAATGCCCATGACGGTGGGAGAATTAGGTTAGTGTCAGTCTTTTCGGAGATAGAGTGTTTCCATATTTTTACATCCTTAGTTTGTGCAGTGCTTACAATTGATTCACACAAACACACCACGATGAGGAGGATTGAAATGCTTGATTTCATACGTAAATAACAGTATTAATTTGTTGAAAATTAGAACGTACGTATGGAACCCTCAAGGCAATTTACATGCTGTTTTGTGAACGATAGTGCATGAGGGTTTCATCTGTTTATAATTTGTTTTTTAATTGCCAGATGGAACTCGCCATTACAGTCATTTTCCTGTGTGTGAGTTTGCCTCTCATGACTCGTTTCATTTTACATTTATTATTTCTTGTTTGGGATTTTTGATAAACATCAGATTTTCAAATGAACAATTTTGAGATCTGGATGTATAAATTCCAAAGTATTCGTTCGTTTTTGAGTTTACCATTAAGTTATTTACTTGCACATAATGAGCATCGTCAAACAAAAGAGAATACCTGTTGTCAGGTTTGTTAACCCAAATGCTCACTCCATTGATTTGCATCCCGTTTACATGTCTGACAAATAACCCAAAGACGGGTAACGCTGAACCGAACATGGTAGCTTCAGGATAGTTCTCTTCCAATTCCGGAATTTTCCTGGTCTCTATTTTCTCCGAAAGTTTTCCGCCACCTTCGTAATAGAATTGTATATTGGAGAGTTGTATATTTTCAATACAATGACCGGGTATTCCGGTTATCACTGCGCAATGGGTGGATGGTTCAACAATTGCTGTGACATCGGAAATCCGAATATTCCGAATCACCCCAGCAGGTAATGATTCTTTCATGTTTTTCACTTTACGCCCCCGGTTTCCCAAACGAATGAACAATGGAGAAACAACTCCGGTCATGGTAATACTGGAAATTGTCACGCCATCCATTTCCCCACCATCTACCAAGTCGAGGACTATGCCGCCCAATCCATGGTCCCTGCCCCAAAAACTTCTGGCAGTTGTTTTTTTAACAGATACATTGGAGATTGCAATTTGTTTAAATCCACCCAAAGACTCAGTTCCAAGTTTTATTGCATTACAATTACTTGCCAATATGCAATTTGTCAGGATAATATTTTGGCATATTCCTTCATTGTCAGTACTTTTCAAACAGAATGCATCATCATCGGAATCAACAATACAACCTGAAACTAACACCTCATTACAATTGTCGATATCTATCCCATCGTTGTTCATGTTAACATGATTGTAAACTGTCAGGTTGAACAGTCGAACGCCTTTACACATGTAATAATGCTGCATCCATGCTGCAGAATTTCTCATGGTCAGGTCCCTGATTTCGATGTCACTTGATTCGTTGAATGCCAATAAATTAGGCCTGTGATCCCGTTTGTCGCCATTAAAAGTTTTGAATTGTGGGGCACCTCCGTTACCTTCTACAATCCCGTGACCTGAAATCCGGATATGATTTGCCCCGTCGGCATTTAATAAGGCCAGTTTTTTACCCGTAACCGCACATTTGTAATCAATCGTGTCGGCGCTGCCTTTTATTACAGCAAAATCGGAAAGTTCGATGGAAGTATTTGAAAATAATTTCAAAGGCCCGATGTAGTATTCTCCTTCAGGTATGTAAACAATCCTCTTATCTTTTGCGCCCTGGGTGATTGCCTCTTGAAAAGCTTTGGTATCCTTTGTAATCCCATCACCAACAGCCCCGAAATCACGCACATTCACTCGTTGATTCGCGCTGATGTTGAAAGAAAAAAAAAGGATAAAAAATACAAGAATCTGCTTCATGAGTAAAATTATTTGGATCCAATAATTATTTTGCCACAATATAGTTGGCAATTTCAATTGCCATTTCGTATTGAGCCTTTTGGTTTAAATGAACCCCATCGGTGGTTTTTTCTGAAATTTTATTTTTCAGTGAAGTGTAAGTATCTAGAAATTCAATCTGATTTTTTGATGCTACCTTTTTAAGAAGCAGATTGTTCTTTTGTATGCGCAGGTCACCTCCACCATATTTTTCCTGATTCACTTTTTGCTCATCCATTGGCGATGGTGAAATGATCACTATTTCAGGAATTTTAGATTGATTTTTACGCACCAGATATTTAATTTTTTGAACTAAGATTGACATGTTTTCAGAAACTTCCTTTTGACGATTTTCAAACACTTTCTTTGTGTCGTTTGTGCCCAGATTTATAAGTATAAAATCAAAATCAAGTTCCTGTCCTAACTCATTGTATGCTTCTTCCAGATAACTATCCAAATTTTTCAGGGTATTAAGTTTTTCCTGATCAAGATTATCGAACCCAATGGTATTCCCTGAAACAGATTTATTGATGATGGTTGAAAACGGAAACAATTTCCTAAGTTGTGCAGGCCAGCCATTTTCTGCTGCACCATTCGAATCGCCGATGGTAAGAATATTCAGCGGCTGCAAGTGGTTTTTTTCACCGACCTGGAGCAACGCCAAAGCCTGTGGAACCAGCATTTCGTGCCCACCTTCAAAAACTGTGAGGCTCAGATTTGGCATCCATCGCTGAAGATGAATTTTGCGGTTGCCCAAATTTTCGTGAGTCCCTGGCGGATTCATTCTTTTCTCCAGTAAAATAAGTTTCAGGCTGTCGGAAACAGCCTCTCCCTTTTTGTCAGGATACATTTCCATCAGCAACTTGTTAAATAAATTGATGGATTGTGTGATTGGAACCGATCCTGTGTATCCGTCATGAATTCCGGTATAAATGCGAAGTATTGCGTTTTTTCTTAGTTCAGGATTAAAATCCATAAAAATGGGTGAACGTTTGCGGGCTTCGGCAGCATTAAAACCAGCACCACCGGTAGTGACTCCTTCCAAATCCTTTGCGTATCGTTGGCCACGACCCAGACTTTCAAAATACCATTCTTCGAGATTTGATATGCCCACCCATGCACTGAAACTTTTTACCGGATAATTGATCTTCATAAAGGCCAGCAAGGTTGCATACCCACCGCCGGAAGCGCCAATGATATGCACCTGGGTTATGTCAACATTCCCATTTTCAATAGCAAACCGTATGGCATCTTCAATGTCTGCTATTACCAAGTTGCTGCCACAGGCTTCGGGATTGTTGTTTGGCCCCCGAAAATCAGGGTGGATATAATTCCATCCGCGAAGTGCCACTTCGCCTGCCAGCGGGTCTTCCTGCAAATAGTCGCCACTCCAGCTATGAAGTGAAATAATTAATGGCTGCGGTTTTGTCTGAATGCTTTTATATAAAACTGCTTTCTGTAATTTCCCGTCTGCCGATGAATTTATCTTAACCGGAACAAAACCTACAGGCCAGTTTTTGCTCAAGGTATTGTCCCAGGTGGCATCTTTGCTCTGTGCACTAATGGAGAAATGAAAACTTACAAAAGCAACAAACAATAAAATCAAATTTTTCATCTTTTTATCAGTTGGTCGAAGCGTACCATTTTGAAATTGGGAATGTTTGTCCTCTTACCGTAATGGTGTTCTTCCCATCCAAAATTGCATAACGCACCAATGACTCCCACCGTTTGCCTTCGAATGCCAATTCGCGTATACGCTCGTCACGTATGAAACCTTCGGCTTGTGCTTGTTTTTCAACTGTGCCCAATGCCAGTGCTCCCAATCCGGCTCTTGCCCTGATACCCTTGCTTTGTGCATTGTACAATTTTTCGCCTGTCAGCGTAATTTCTGATTTTGCGTATCCGGTATTGATCACTTTCATGGCATAATCAGGATCACTTGATCGGTTAATAGCTTCTGCATAAAGGAGATGAAGTTCTGCAGCACGGTAAAGTATAATTGGGGCATCAGCTTCAAATGCAGTTTTATTAACCGAGAATTTTCGAACCAAATTGTTAGCTATCGAAGCGGCTGTCCTTGAGTCGGCACTTATCAAATAGGTAGATGCCACAGTTGTTGTTGTCAATTGGGGATTGGTAAAGAAAAGCTGATGCAATTTTTGAGTTTGTTCGTTTGTTTTCGAAAAATCAATGGCCCAGATCACCTCATTCGTTGATGAGGCAAGTGTTGTAAAGATATTTTGCCAATTTGCTTTCTCGTAGACACTTCCAACTTTATACACCTGAGATGAGGTATTTGTGGAATCAGAACTTATAACCATCCACAATTGTTTAGCAGCCAGTTTGTAGTTTACCTGCATTTCAGTTTGATTAAAAGCACCTTTGTACATCAGTAATTCGGCATACAGAGACCTAGCTGCCCATGTATTGAAACGTGCAATGCGCCAGTCAGCCGAATAACTTGAAGGATAACTCAGAATAAAATCATTGATGACCGATGACAAATCATTAATTAATTGATTGATAGTCGATGGTCCATCCAGCTCAGTTGCATTTATGAATGCATCTGTGTTGGTGACAGCATCAGTAAAATAGGTGGTTTTTCCGAATATCTTTGATATTTGGAAGTAGGTCCATGAGCGAACACCGATTACTTCAGCACGATATTGTTTGTTGATTGTCGCGGTGTATGCCGGGTCTAAAGATGAGACACCTTCCATCTTGCTGATAATATCGTTGCAAGATGAAATGACTTTATAAAAATCACGTAAATTGAGATATCTATTACCGGAACTTATTTCACCACTTGCCAATTGAAGCAAATCTGAATCGGCAGTTGCATTGGGTTGGAGGAGATCGGCCCGAACTTCGTTGTATAATACAACTTGCTGTGATACAGGCTGAAGTAATGCATACAAGCCAATAATCGAAGCATTCACATCATTGCCTGTCTTGAAATGATTTTTGGCAAGTAAAAAACTCTGATTATCGGTTTCAAGTATATCGCTACAACCTGTGCTTAAAATGAAAATGCCAGCAATCATTAAGGATTTCAGAATTATATTTTTATTTTTCATTTTTCTATAGAATTTAAAAGTTGAAGATAAATGGATTCAACATGATTTTTTTTACAATCCTAATTTGACACCCAAAACTACACTGGTCGATTGCGGAGTTTTCATGTAGTCGACCCCTTGATATAACTGATTTCGCCCATAACTGAACTCCGGATAGCTTCCTAAATAATTGGTCCACATAAACAGATTGTCAGCCTGACAGAATAACTTCAATCCTTGAAAAAATTTCTTTTTAATAGGAATATCGTAGGCTAAGTTCAAACTTCTAAAGCGAAGGTAGGCTCCTTCTTCAATCCAACGAGAGGAGAAAGCTGCATTTTCCGGCATGGCAGCAGAAATCCGGGGCATCTCAGTTTGGTCTCCTTCGGCAGTCCATCGCATATTGACCGATGATGATTGACTTGCCAGCGAAGTCATCCCTTCGGTTAGCATTCGGGTATAATTGAAAATTTGGTTCCCGCTTTTAAAATCGAAGGACGCGTTCAAGCTAATGCCGTTATATGATAAAGAAGTTTGAATGCCACCATACAAGTCGGGTTCGGCTTTACCTATTGCCTGACGGTCATCGCTGTTGATTGTCTGATCGTCAATAACTTGTTCGTAATTCACGTCGCCAGCTCTGTACAACTTACCCTCGGCAGAACGAAGACCTGCCGGAACATCGCTGTTTGATGCATATACGCCATTCGATTTATAGCCATAAAATTGATATAAGGCTCCCCCTTCCATAGTGATGAGTTGTCCACCGGGGATATTTGTGACAATGGGAGTACCACCGGGTAAACTAATGACCTTTGATTTTGCCTGTGAAAGATTTGCCCCAACATTCCATTTCAACTTTTCAGCGTCAACCAATTTGAGGTTCACCGAAAGTTCCCATCCATTGGTTCCAGTCGTAGCTGAATTTTTCCAATAACCATCGTACCCATAGGCGGCAGGCATTGATTCAAAAAGGATTACGTCCTCATTTTTCATGGTGAAATAGTCAAAGCCAACCATCAAACGGCTTTTGAGCAGTGACAAATCGGTACCAATATTTATTGTTTGGGTTGTTTCCCATTTCAGGTTGTCATTCTGCAAATTCTCTTTTACCAACCCTGAAACATTGCGATATCTGATGGCCTCGTAATACTCTTTAGAAGCATAGTAGCCGATGTTATCATTTCCAGACACCGAAAATCCCGCCCTTAATTTCCATTCATTTACCAGTAAATTCCCTTTCAGAAATTCTTCTTCTGTCAATTTCCAGGCAAAAATGGCTGAAGGAAATATTCCCATCAGGTCAGACGAAAACTGAGAAGAGAGATCTGCAGTAAGTCCCATTGAAACATAGTATTTCGAGGCATAATTGTAGTTCGCGGTAGCGTAATTGGAAATGGTTTTCCATTGTCCGATATAGGATGTAATCCTTTTTTTATCCAGTGCGGTTGTTGCCGCCGAAGATGAGCCTGAACCCAGACCCTTAAACTCGTCGTTAGGCATTGAGTAGTCGCTATTGTCATCATTCGAAAGGTAACTTGAATGAAAGCGAGATCCGAGCGAAGCATTAAAATGGTGTTTTTCAGCTACACGTTTGTTGTAATTTAATCGAATATCAGAATTAATGTTTGAATAATTATTGACATTTCTCCCTGATTTTCTGATATATTCGACTCCATCTATTGTCCCTACACCCATCGAAGGTGTAAATATTTCTTCGCTTATCTTCGCATAGTTGATCCCAACCATTGCTGAAGCACTTAAAGATTTTGAAAGCTTGTATTGAAAATCGACCATCCCGGTAAACTGATTATTTTTACTTAGGGCATCCAGATTGTTAATCAACGCTGTGGGATTACTAAATCCAAGCACATCAACATCCGACAGAATTGAGGTAACAACCGGGCTCCCATCAATACTCCTAAGAATGTCTTTAGGATAGAACAAAGCTGGTTTTAATAAGGCATTGAGTATCGGATTGCTGACATTCGCCAAACCAGTGGGCCTTAAATAGTTTTTAGAAAAAGTATAACCAATACTTGAGATTAATTTCAATTTTTTTGTGATCTGCAAATCCCCATTCATGCGGGTTGTATAACGTTGATAGTTGGTACTTCCCAAGGAACTCCCATTGGACAAATAGCCAACAGAAAGTGCATACTTTGCAATAGCATCTCCCCCTTTAATACCTAAATGATAGTCCTGCATAAATGCACTGCTGTATATCTCATCTTGCCAGTTGGTATTATTCGAATATTTCGGATAATCCCATTCTGAGGGACTCATATTTAACCATTTGTATTCATAACGGACGTCATTTGCAGAGATGCCTTTTGCGGCAAGAAACTCGTTGGCATAAGAACGAAAGCCATTTGCATCAAGCATTGGCAATTGTTTAGGTGCAGTGTTGACTCCGGCATAAGCTGTGAAGTCGATTAAAGTCATTACGTCTTTGGCTTTTTTTGTTTCGATGAGGATCACGCCATTGGCACCTTTTGAACCAAATTGAACAGTCGCATCTTTAATAACCAGTAGGTAGTCAATATCTTTCACATTGATATTTTTCAGAAGATTTTCTGAATATCCGCTGATGATGGATGAAAAAACCGGACGTTCATACAACATGCCATCTAAAATAATGAGCGGTTCATTGGTAGCATTGAGAGAGCGAACACCACGAATAGTGAGAGTTCCTCCTTCGCTCATATTCCCAGAACTTAGCTGAGACAAAAGTCCCGGAACACGTCCTACTAGAAAATGTTCCAATGAAACGGCACTGTTCACTTCTTCTGCATCAAATCTTAGAATGTTGGATGAAGTAACGGCCTGATCATATAATTGCCCTTTCCCTACTGCCGAATTATCTTGAGTAAATGCGGTTATCGCTATCCCACCAAAGACCAGGAGTAAAAAGCCTTTAATTACTTGAATTGATTTCATCTTTATATTCATCTTGTTTAGTGTTCAGGGTTTAATTTAAAACGGGAATAAACTCCAGGTAGTCAATTACTATTCCTGTTTGTGCAACCGTTGGCGCAACTCCATTGATTTGAGGAAACGCAGTCAACGCCAAGGGCCTATAATCGACATGAAATTTGAAAGTAGGTGCATTGTTTGCGACTCTGGTATAAAGAAGTTGCACAGGGAATTCAATAACACGCATTTCGCCGTTCAGCGTATTGCAGATAAAGTTTTTGCTGCTATCAAAATTTGCATCGGCATCTAAGTACAATTTTTTATCAGCAGTACCCTGATCGTAAACCCAAAGAATACATTTTATCGATCGCGTAAGAGAAATACACATGTTTATCTTATAGTTTACCCCGTTCAAAACCGGAACAAAGGAACCTTTCTGAACACCCCCAATAGTGAAGAATGCATGCGAATTTCCTGCTGTCGAATTAGGGTATATTCTGCGGGCTAGTCCATTCCCTTTGGCGAATTGAGGTACAGAAATCACTTCGTGTGCATTCGTTCCACCACTTGCGCCCTCAACACCAGCTAGTGTATAGTTATCGGCTTGAATAAGTAAACTGAAATAATTTGTTGCCAGATTACTGCTTAGATCACTATATTTCATAACACTGACATTTTGCAGCACTTCAATTTTTGCATTTAGTTTGGCGGAATTGACAGCCTGAGACAATCCATTTACTGCCTGCCAGTTTTCAGTCCCTGAAGGCAAAATTTTGGATCCTTTAAATACATTTTGAACATAAGTTTGTGCGATCAAGCCTTTTTTAATTGCAGGAGATGCCGAAATGGCGGCATTTACTGCAGATGAGAATGTTGTTAAACCATTATCGAACTGCTGATCTGTAAATAAAATCACGGTGCTGTAATCGGAATTGGAAAGATATGGGTCGAGATAGGAACTCTTTGCAAGAAAAACTGAATCGTAAGCCATTTTCCCATTCGCATCGACATATTTAGCGCTTGCTTTTTCATCAAAAGTAACGTTGTCATAAAGAGATAAAATGTAACTGTAAATTGATTTATTCTTCCTCAAAAAGCCATACAGTGTCCCCTTTGATGTTGAATTCATCAGTGATGCTACTTTATGGATGATGGAACCATTTTTCTGTGTTCCATGCTGGGAAATAATGATCCCGTTGACCTTTGTGAATGTTGCATCGAACGATAACACTGCTCCGTTACTGGCAAAATAATTTTTGCCTGAAGCTAGGTCAGCCGTTAATCTTCCGCTAACAATGTGCTGCCGAAGCAGGTTATTTAATTCTGGTTCAGTAAAACCGGAAGTACGAATTGACCCATTTGCAGGTGCAAATACAGTTACAGCAGAACCTTTTAAGAGATCCTCCAAATGATTCTGTTCAATCAGTTGGACAAATTCCGAGAACTCGGATTGTCCTTTTAATAAATCGAACGCCGAGGTTGTTTCTGCCAAGTTATAATGATTGTTCCATTCGGAAGAACAAGCCACGCCAAGCAAAATAATTGCCCAAAGTGCTGTTAATAGTATAATTATTTTTTTGAAGCGTTTCATAATTCAATTTAGTTAATAGGTAAGAATTCGATTCCATCCATATTCCCTTGGCCTGCAACCACTGTTTTCAATTTTAAAACATGCTCTTTGGTTTCCTTAAATTCCATATCTGCGATGAAAATTCTTCGATATTCAGATGCTGTTTGCAGGTCTTTTTCCGCATTGAGGACATAAGTATCTTTCATATTTACGGGATCACCCAATTTTTCACCATCCCAATAAGTTTGAACAATTGCACGGGTAGCTCCTTTCTTAAACGCCAATCTGACCCGATATTTTCCTGCTGCAATTTTCGGCATGTTCCATTCCAGTGTCCAACTTCCTGCAGTTACATTTACCTGATCCATATTGTAGAAATTCTGATTGTCAGGCAGGTATGACGAAATGAAATATTGCAGTTCACCACCTGTAATTTGTGCCTTAAATTTCTCATAGGGAAGATTTTCCATTCCCGGTATCGATGTGCCTTTTGGAATGGTCAAATAACCTGGCAGTGCCATCACCTCCGGAATGAACCAGAAATCGAAGAAATAATATTCTGCCTTTGGATTTTTAGGGATCAGTATTTTATCAATACGATGCACCACCCCATTTTTTGCCTGAAAATTACTTTTCGTTGGAATTGGTGACACAAATGTCTCTTTTAGGTTGATGATTTCCTTGTTGATTTTATAAACATTTTCGATTTTGAAACTAATCAACTCATTTCCAAGCGTTGAAAAGTTTCCATTTTCAAGCATATTCAGGAACTTAAATCCTGAAATTGCATGGTACGCAACATAGTTTTTTAAAGCTGCCGCATCATTATTTATAAAAGATTGAGACTTTAGATCTGCCAGTGTGAGAATCCCATTGCTCTTATAAATATCGTCCGAAATCAGGAAGAAGGTTGTTGGATTGATCTGTGCATTGTATACGGCATCAAATCCGGATTCTTGCCATGCAGCTTTGAAAATAGAGAAATCGGCTGTATTGAAAATAAGGTCGCGCACACTAAGTTCAATGGGCTCAAGAACTTTATCAATGACATGGAGAACCCCATTGGTAAGTACCACATCGCGGGTAACGATTTTCGCACTGCGGTTTATTATTAAATCATTCGAATTTTGAAATGACACTTCAAGGTAATCGTCGGCATAGGTAACTTGCTTCAGACCGCCATTTCCCATCGTTTCAGTAGTCAATCCAGCTTTAAGCAAATGATATTGTATCAGTCGTTTGGCCTGAGTGTCGGTGAATTGTGAAATTCCTTTTTTTTGCTTGTAATCAGCTAATGCTTTGTTGGTAAAAACAAAGGCTGTATTGCTTCCATATACCCCCAAAATTCCGGAATAGCCAGCCTGTTTGGCCAATGCTAGGAAGTCTCCAATTTGATCCTGGTTTTGCCCGATGTAGGTAGCTATTGAAATATCTTGCTTCCCAAAGACAATTTTCTCATCGATATCCTGGGTGCAAGAGAAAATGAAGGAAAAAGCAAACAAAATTAGCCCCATTCTGAATTTTATATTTTCAATGATAGTTTTCATAAGATTTAAATTTAGAATGAATAAAAGGGATTTTGGACCAAGTTCGGATTGAGGTTCAACTCATCGATATGGATTGGGAAATAATAGCTATTGATATCCTTGTATTTCGATTCGAAGAATGGCCTTTCAGAAGCGCCAACCGAAGCCAAAAGAATATCAATTACCATCTGTTTTCCTTCTGCGCTACGTCGGGCGTAGCGTAAAAGATCGAACCAGCGTTTACCCTCATAAGCCAACTCGCGTGAACGTTCCATCAATACTTCATTGAGGTCTAAATTCCAATCGGCTGCTGTGACGGAGGCTCTGTTTTTGACATCCTGAATAAGCTGTCTGGCAACTTCGTCGTTTGGGTTTGTTAACAGACGGGCTTCAGCTTCCAATAGGTAAACATCGGCCAATCGGTAAATAATGAAGTTGTTATCATTTTTATCTTTGGCTCGGCGATTTGCAGAGGAGCTGGTAGTTGTAGCCAAACCTGTGTATTTCCAGATTTCATTTAATCCTGATACAGATGGGTAATAGGTACTTCCAAGTGCCCGAATATCTCCAACATTTCCAGAATAATAGGAGTCCATTCCGGATGATGCCGCCAATTCGAAGTTAAGTTCACTCGAAAAACGACTCAAAATGGAATTGGTTTGCCCTAAATCCTTGCTAAATTGTAATTCATAAATCGATTCGGAACTATTACCCGGATAAAACAAGGTAAACCAATTCGATTGAGATACCAAGGAATAGGGCTGAGAGCGAACAATTTGACATGCCGAAACGGCAGCCTTAAAGTCGATATCACCGTTTTGGCCATTTCCCTTTTTTACTGAACCTCTAAGTAGGTAAATATCAGCCAATAGGGCATTCAAGGCTCCTTTGGTAGCCCGTCCTTTGGTAAATGCCAGGGTACTGTAGCTCTCTGGCAAACCTCCCTTCACACTTTCCAAATCACCAATTAATCGATCCAGAATGGTCATTTCATCCGATTTCGTAACGTAATAGTCTTGTCCGTCCGATTCAGATGGTTTTTCAACAAAGGGAACATCGCGAAATACCCTAACCAGATAAAAGTAAGCAAGCGAACGTATAAAATAGGCTTCGGCCATCATTTGATCATATTCGTTCTGTGTATAAGAAGGGTCGATTTCTTTTACCTTGGGTGCATTTTCAATCACGTTATTTACATAATTGATAATTCTATAAAAACCGGACCAACTAACCATTGTTGAATTATTTGTGATGATGTTGGTCATAATCCGTTGTTGTTCCAGTGGTGTCTTTAAGGTCATTTCAAGCATGTCCCCTCTCAATTCTCCCCAGAGCAACATATAGCTCACATTGCTAGCCATCGCATTGTAGGCACCTGCTAAAGTTGCCTGAACATCTCCTTTGCTCTTCCAATATTCATCCTTGATTAGGTCATTTTCCGGCTCAAGGGTTAACCATTCGGAACATGAAGTCAGAAGAAACACCGACAATAAGGTTATTGCGATTTTATTCATGTATTTTGGTCTCATATTTTTCATGATTTAGCGTGTTTAGAATGAAATATTTGCCCCAAGAGTAAACGATTTGGCAGGTGGAGTTCTTGAAAAGTCCACTGCAACTGCATATGGATCTCCCCCTGGAAGGTTAATTTCCGGATCTTGACCAGAATAGTTTGTCCAGGTAAAAAGATTGTAGGCAGTTAGGTAGAACTTGACCGTCTTGATGTTGATTTTGTTTAGCATCGATTTGTCAAGTTTATAGGTTATGGTAAGTGTTTTCAATCGGATATAGGAAGCATCTTCAACAAAGCGATCGGAACCTAACCAGTTGAATCCGTTATATTGCAGGGCACGAGGGATGGTTGTTTGATCCCCCGGTTTACGCCAGCGTGATATTGTAGCAAGACTTTGGTTGTCTTTGTTGTACATGTTCTCTGAATACATTCGGGTGGAATTTACCACATCAAAATTGTATTTAAAATGGAAGAAGCTTGTCAGTGAGAAATTCCGGTAGGTTATATTGCCTCCGAATCCACCGGTGAACAAGGGATTTGAATCACCTAGGTATTCCATGTCGCGTTCATCAATGACCCCATTGTAATCCATGTCCTTGTAAATGGCGTCGCCACCACCAAAATAAGAGTAACCACCCTTCGCCATCATTTTAACATTGGTGTTGTTGATTGGATTGACCACCACATTCCCATCTTTGTCTCTAACGACAGCATCTGCACTCGTTGGATAAACGCCCAAATACCTATAACCATAAAATGAGCCTATTGGCTTGCCCTCTTCGATCCGGCGTGCATACTGACCATTATCATAAGTGTATTTCACTTTTGCATATCCATCCGGAATATCAACAATTATGTTTTTGTTTTGCGCGAGGTTTACATTTAAAACAATACTTAAATCTTTATTTTTGTATACTTCACCCGATAGATTAAATTCCCACCCTTTGTTTGTTATAGTGCCCCAATTTTGGGCTTCCAGTGTAGTAAACCCTGATGTGGAAGGAAGCTGGGTATTTACAAATATGACATCTTCCGTTTTTTTCGAATAAAGATCAAAGCTACCGTTGATTTTCCCCTTAAAAAATGAATAATCAATTCCAAAGTCCTTTTGAATAACAGTTTCCCACTTCAAATTGTCGAGTTGGATGTTGGAAGGAATAATAGAGCCTAAATCCAAAAAGCTACTACCGGCAGTATATTTTGCCAGAAAGCCATAGGTTGTAGGCGGAGGAGTTCCAGTTTCACCATAAGAAGCTCTGAACTTAAAGTCATCTATCCATTTTAGGTCTTTTGCAAATGGTTCACTTGACAGCCTCCAGGCGAGCGAAATACTTGGGAAGTAACCCCACCTTGATGCTAAACCAAACCGGGAATCGCCATCGGCACGAATACTCGCACCAATTATGTAGCGATCGAATGCTACATAATTCGAATTTAAGAGAAAAGAGACATTACGAATAGAATTTTTCCCGGATGAAAGTGACAATTTTCGAGAATCAGAACCGGGTTCAGAAATCGAGGGTGCAGCGGTATTTGAAGATTGAGCAGTCATGTTCGAATTTGACTTTTCGTAAGTAGCAGCCATACCCAACAAGATCAGTCGGTGATCTTTGCCCAATTGTGGAGTAAAAACCAACTTATTGAAGGATTGTGTTGTAGTAGCTTCTTCTTCCTTTTTTAGTGCACGGTTCATTTTATCACTTGTCCATGCGGCTCCTGTAGCTGACTGTGGTACAAACGACCTGGTTTGACTATTCAAAAAATCAAAAGCGATGTCTCCCTGGTACATCAAAACCTCAGGGAGGAGAAAATAACGCAATGAAAATTTCGATAAAATGCGATCAGATTTCAAGTTGTTTATTCCTTCAACAGCCATTGCCAATGGGTTGTAGTAAACATCACCTGTTCCTTGGTAAGAATTTTCTGGGGAAAAAAACTTTCCGGTACTTTTTCCTGTAGGGTCAAACTCGTACATCGCCATATTGGGTGACTTCTTGTAAGCGATACCTCTTACATCACCATTGTTACGATCATTATCTGAGTTTGTGTAAGAAATATCAGTGGAAAGCCGAAGCTTGGTTGAAAGATCATAATCGACATTCATCCGGGTTGTCAATCGCTTAAACCCAGTACCAATGGTGGTTCCATCCTGATCTAAATAACCCATGGCAATTCGGAAACGAGCCTTTTCACCACCCCCAATAAGCGAAAAATTGTGTTCATGTGACATGGCATTCTTTGTGATGGCATTAATCCAATCGGTGTTTTGCGCATAATTGTGATAATTGATCCAACTTTTATTGTACGATAGTTCTTGCGGAACTGAGACCATTCCATATCCATTAAAAATTCCTTCGAGTTGCAACATTGAATACTGGTCTCCGTTGAGCATAGGAATTGATTTTGGTTCCCAGTTGGAGGTCAACTTCATATCATATTCGAAGGCAGAGCGTCCTTTGACACCACGTTTGGTTGTAATAAGCAGCACTCCGTTGGCTCCACGCGAACCCCATACAGCACTTGCAGCAGCATCTTTGAGTACATCAATTGTCTGAATATCAGATGGTGAAATGTCAAGCATTGCTCCAAATTCTTCTTGGGTTGCAGTTGCAAAGTTGATTGAGGCGTCAACTTTTGTTTCATAGGGTACACCATCTACTACAATCAAGGGTTCTGAAGAACCATTCAATGAACTGGTTCCACGAATACGGATACTCATGCCTGCTCCCGGATTACCCGATACCGAAGTAATATCTACTCCAGAAACCCGACCCTGAAGCATCTCGCCAACGGAGGTAACTGGTATTTCAGCTACATCCTTGGATGCAAGTGTCCCAACAGATATAGCCATGTCGCGATTGTCAACTGGAAGCAGAGGATTCGAATTTACTGTTCGTAACTTAGCCACTACTTCGACACCCCCAATTTCCTGTATATTTTCTTCGAGTAAGAATTCAAACTGCTTTTTGATATTGGCATCGATAGAAATCACTATTGTTTTGTAACCGATGTATGATACAGTAAGGTCGGTATTTGGTTTTGAGATGTTCAGGGAAAAAGCACCATCCACATTGGTAATCGTAGCATTGATAGTACGGTTATCTTTGTCTTGTTCCACAATTGTAGCACCAATCAATGTTTCTTTATTGTTACCAGTAATCACTTTGCCGGTAATCGTTGTTTTTTGAGCGTATATTTCGGCGGAGAAGCTCAAACAGAGCAAGATCAGCGACCAAAAAATGTAAATATTTTTCTTCATAACTTATCGGTTTAGTTAATTTATTGAGGAACCATTACCCTGTCAATTAAATGAAGTACGACTCCACTTGCTTTGGTGATATTGCGTTTCTTGGTATCAATCATTACCGTTCCAGATGCATCGGCGATGTTTCCTCCATTAAAAACGATACTTTTCCCGCTTTTGGTTTTTACTGTGCCAAAAGCATTTATGTCAGTAGTGAACAGAGTTTGGGTTACCAGATGGTTATTCAGAATCGCCAACAATTTGAGTTGAGCGTCAGGAACTACAGAATTAATTGTTCCGTCTGTTTTCAACATATTAAAAGGTGCGGTTCCATAAACTATTTTAGAATCAGGGATGATAAACGCGGTATATTCGTCAAAAAGGGTTGTGATTCCTGCTCTTATTAACAGGTTATAGAACTTTGGGTGGTTGTTTTTTAAATATAACATATTATCCTGCTGTATTGGAAGCCTTTGATTAATTGAAAAAGTATAACCAGTATTATTCCTGGCAGCAATCTTTTCATTTACAGGTATGACTAGATCATCCGATTTGATTCGATTATTCTCTAGGTCAATCTCAACAAACTCACCAGTCAATGTTTTTGCAAAACCTCCTTTTAAGGGACCCTTGGCAATGTGTCTTTCAACAAATGCACGAACCGAATCTTTCGAAGTAGCTTTCGCGTTGGTTGTAACTGCCCAACGAGTTCCATTTTTCAGGAAGGTATCAGTTGATTCGTCATATTCAATGCCCATTGAAGTTAATGCGGCATTGTCGAAGGCCATCAAATAGAATGGAGTGACACCATCGGAAAGTTGTAATGTTTGGTCAACTTTCTCAAGAGCATACATAAATTTGCTGTACTTACCCTTGAAAAAAACAGGTGCGGTGACACCTTTGAAGACATTCGATTCTAACACATCGTTAATGAAGTATATTAAACCATTGCTTACCACTTTTTTATCCAACACTAGATTTTGATCAAAAAGGTATTTATGCGGACTTCCTTCCTTTGTTAAATGCTTCGGATATTGGACCACATTTTTAATGAAATGATTATTTAACAAGTGCCTCAACGCCGGCCTAGATGGTTGGCCATCATATTTGGCAAGGTGTTCGATTAATTTTTCATTTGAAGGAGAAAACACGGTATGGGCAGCATAAGTAGCTGCCTGATCAGAGTAGGTGGAATTTATACCCTCTTCAAAGATATCGATGTCAATGTCTGCAATTGAAGAGGCCAATTCAACCGGTCTTGATCCGGTATATTTCATATTGTACAGTTTGACAGCACTTCCCGTAGAGATGGTAGTATAATCATTGTAATAAAACTCCCTGAATCGGGCAAATTGACTAGACATGGCAGAGGAACGAATATCAACGGCCAACTCCTCGGCAATGTTATTCAGGGGTAGAATCACCTTATCAATTCCATAGTACAAACCATTTTCAGCTGGATTTTCAATAGACACTATATTGGCATCGTATGCCTGAGCACCCAATCCCCCTTTATCCCATTTGGCTGTTGGAAACAAGAATTGATAGGTTGCAGCATCACTGCCAGCCAATCCAATAGTTTTGAAATATTCAACCGTATATAGAGGGAGGTACTTTCGTTGACTTAGCACCATTTTGCCATCTTCGGGATAGTTAGGCTTATAATAGTAGGTCTTTTTCTTGAATGCACTATTTTGAGATTTATCCCAATATCCCCACTGCGAAATAGCGGTCAATATGTCACGGGTATACGGGTAATCAACAATCGAGTATTCAACAATTCCCTTTAAAACTTCAACCGGTACATTCTTTACATCACCTCCGTATTTACTCAAATAAGTGTTAAAAGCAGCATCATTTGGAACAAAAAGTGTGTATGAACCTGTTCTGCTTAACTTGTCTGAATAACCCGTCAAATCAAGCGCTTTAATGTAAATTTGGTGGTTCTGATCATTTTTCAGCTGTTCGTATAGCGTACCCTTTAACCACTCGGGGCGCTCGTAGATCTGTTCTTTTTCCAGTTCGTTGCATGACCAAAACAACAATGAACTAAAAAAAACCAAAATTTTTAGTTTTTTCATAGGATTATTAGATTAAAGTTAAATCTTTGATCAAAGCTAATTGCGTACTGAATCGGATAAAAATATATTGCCACTTTAAAAACTCGTCTACCTAAAAATACTCCTACTTCAATGGTACTTCGCGATATGATATATTATTGATATAATGAGATATAAGTAAAACATGCTTCCAGTAACAATGGAGCCAAATCATTGATAGATCATTGGATATTATATTATTTGGATTTAATTCTCTGTAAATATTTCAAAAAATCGTATAAACAATCTACCTTTAACGAAAGAATAAAACACTCTTGTTCATCTAGTTTACTTAGGCAGAATCTTCCATTATTCAAAAAGTTATCATTATTCTATGAATAAAAACTGGTTTGTATTTTCATGCCTTTTCTTTTGGGTAATCTCATTACTTGCAGCCGATTTGGAAATTAAATCTGTTGGGAATTTATTTGTCACCAACTATTCGACAACAGATTATCAGTCTGAAAAACAAAACTGGGATATTTCCATTGGGGGAAATGGATTGATTTATTTTGCCAATGGGCCATTGCTTGAAGCTGGAACAAAATCATGGAAACGTTACTATCTGCCGAATTCTCATTACATCCGAAGTGTTTATGCTTTAAATGATAATTCAATTCTAGTAGGAGGAAATAGCGAGATTGGAATTTTTGAAACAGGAACTTTGCCAGGGAAAAAAAATTATAAGTCGCTTATGAACAGGTTGGATTCAAGCTTTTACTCTTTCAGTACAGTATGGCAAATCATTCCCGACCACCAATCATTTTTAATCCGTGCCGGCAAAGCATTATTCAGATATGAAAATGACACAATCACACCTCTCATATTTGGTCAGATTGTTGATTATACCAAAATTATCAATGAAACCATTTTTGTTCAAATTTCGAATGAAGGATTTGGTTTTATAAATAAAGGTAAATTTCAATTATTTCCCTTTGGACAGGATTTTGCAAATGTTAGAATAGTCGGTATCGAGGCACTTAACGAAAAGGAATATCTCATATTCACTGATGATAACGGGGTTTTTATTACTGACAAAACACATCTTCGCCCCTATGATTCTCTTAATACTAAAAATCTGATTTCCAGTCAAATAAGTAAGGTTTGCTTTCTGTCTGGAAAATATTTTGTGATAGGAACAGTTAAAAACGGACTATTCATTTTTGACAGGAATGGTAAATTGATACAACATCTTAACAAAAAAAATGGTCTGCAAAATAATACCATTATTTCAATGCAGGCCGACAGTATCAATAATTTATGGCTGGGTCTTGAAAATGGCATCAGTTATGTGCATCTAAACTCCTGCCTCACCCATTTGAATCCTGAGATAGATTTAGGTACGGGATATGTTTCGAAATATTTTGAAGGTAATCTATATCTTGGAACTAACCAGGGGCTTTTCTATATGAAATGGGATACTGTGAACACTGATAATAATGTGAATTCTATAATTCGTGAAGTTCGGAATAGTACAGGTCAGGTTTATGACCTGTATTCTGATGGAAATGTGTTGTATTGTGGCCACCATAAAGGATTATTCAGGGTTGATGTCAACAAGGTGGTTTTACTCAATCCTGTTGAAGGATGTTGGCAAATTTGTTCTCTGGTTTGTGCTCCCGGATATTTTCTGGAGTCAACATATCGTGGGTACTACCTTTTAAAGCTCAATAAGAAAGGGGAATTACTCATGAAAAAGAGACTTGATGCAATTCCAGCAAATTCAAGAACATTTAAAGAAGACAGGAATGGATTTTTATGGTTAAATACCTACGATAACAGAATATTCCGATTTAAAATTGATGAAGTCAATCAGGATGTTTCCGGAATGACCGATATGACTAGACACAAAGGGCTAACTAAATTTAACACTGTTACTATTGTAGGAAATAAAGGGCAGATCTTTTTTTCGACCAATCATGGTCTATTCAAATATAATTATTCGGAAGATCAGTTTGAAAACAACGAATTATACAATCAGGTTATTGGGAAAAACGAAAAATGTCATGAATTTTATGAGGATAATTATAACCGTATCTGGTATATCAAAAAAAATGAGATCGGTTATTTCTCTTTACATTTTGGCAATCCCGAAAAGGTTCTCCTTCCTTCTATAAAAATATTGAACGCTTTTTCAAAATTATATGGAAGAATTGGAATCATTGATAAGGATGATGTATTTTTTGGCGTCGATAATGGATTCTATCATTATAAGTGCAACTGTACCGAAACAATTAGGAAAAATTATCATGCTTTTATTTCAAATCTAACCACTTCATCATTACCAAAAAAATGGAATCAATCAAGTTCTGAAGATGCTCGTATACCCATTTATAAGTATAAAAAAAATGCTTTCGAATTCTCCTTCACTTCCGATTTCTTCCAAAATCCGGATAATGTATTTTACCAATTTAAACTGGATGGCTTTGAAGATGATTGGTCGGAGTGGTCATCAAAAAGCAGTAAAGAATACAACAGCCTCCATGAAGGAACTTATATCCTAAAAGTAAAAGCGAGTGATGGAAATGGAAATGAAAGTAATGAGGATTCCTTTACGTTTATAATAACTCCTCCATATTATCGATCAGTGTTGGCTTATATGGTCTATTTGGTTTTTTTGTCGATCTTGATTTTTATCTTCAATAAACTTCGAATCAGACGAATTGAAATGGAAAAGAAGAAAGTTGAAGAGAAAAAACACCTTGAGATAGAGCAAAAAAAGAAACAATTTGAAGAAGAGCAATTGAAAGCCCAACAAAAGATAACTGAGCTTGAATATCAAAAACTACAACAAGATCTTCTGTATAAAACAAAAGAGTTATCAAACTCAACCCTTAATATTTTGCATAAAAATGAAATACTACTCGAATTTAAAGAGGAAATGCAAAAACTTTATTTGGAAAAAAATGTTTCCAAAAGAGATAGAATTATTCAGATTCAGTTGCGCACCATTGACAGAGAAATAAGTAGTAAAAAGGATCTTGAGATATTTGATCTCAATTTTTCGGCTGTTCATGAAGATTTTGTCAAAATACTCAAAGAAAGATTTCCTGCCCTGAATCCGAATGATCTCCGCCTTTGCACATTCCTTAAGATGAATAAAACGACTAAGGAAATTGCCTCTCTTATGAATATGTCGATTAGGGGCGTAGAAACCGGTCGTTACCGACTTCGAAAAAAAATGGGTCTGGATAGGGATGGAAACTTATACGATATTATTACGGAAATCTAAGCAGCGTTTTTATCTCATTTTACCCAAACTTATTTTTTGACAATCATTTCTCCTAACTAACGACATTTTGTTTTTACAGTACACCAGTTTGTATTGCCAATCTTTTATTTGGAAAAGTTCGGCATAAAAAGGTTGTTGTTGTAGCAATATCTCTTTTTTTTACATAATTTTAAGAACCATATTCGCAGCAAAATATGTTAGGCAGTGTTTGCAATTCCTATTATTTATATTAAAATTTGAAAATCAATTTTTAATATAACGTCTTACGATGGATAATTATCAAAATTCCAGATTATTAGGTGTTTAGATAGAAGATTAGTGCATCGAAAGGAGAAAAAAATGATTCACAAGTTGTTACAGTCAATAATTGGAGTAACATTGGTGCTGTTTTTTTGGGTTGGGTGCGATACTCCAGTCACGACACCAGAGCCTCAAGGTATTAAGGATATTTGGGATTTTTATGAAAAGGGGATTACCGCTGATTGTGTTGGTACTGCTCCAGGATCTGCCGGTAATGGGGCATATGTAAGTAGGTTCACTTTGCGGGTATCACAGAATGGGAATACAATTACAGGTTCAGGAAATTGCACAGATAACAACCCGATCAATCTTGGAGGCACTGTTAATGGTACGACTGTTCAATTTCAGAGATATGGAACGGGTTGCACGCCGGGGTTTACAGTCGTTTGGGATTACTCAGGCGTCATCCAGGGAGATATTATAGCAGGCACATTTTCTGGTGGAGGTGACCCAAAGGATCCTTACGCAAAGGGCTGTAAAACCAGTGGAACTTTTACCATTAACATGAAAGACGACCCCTTGCACTGACTCCGGAAAATTATATCAACAAATCTGCAAATTTTATTGTGTTACCGGCGGAGCATTTATCCTCAGTGGTTTATCACCTTTCCCATTAATCTGACAGTCATCGCCCCGATAACTTGGTCCCTGTTTCCAAAAATATTGAACCATTTCCCGATTTGATTTATCGTTGTCAGGTGAATCGTGGTCAAAGTATGGTGGAAAAACTACCTACCCTTCCGTAAAATCATAAAATTTGCTTACCGGAATAATGGAGGAAAAATGGGGTCGTTGTCGAAAGTTAGGCAAGTTTCGGGCAAGAAAAAAGGAGTTAAGAGATTTCACCTTCCTAACTCCTTGTCTTTCACTGTAGCGAGGGCGGGGCATGATCCCGCGACCTCATGATTATGAATCATGCGCTCTAACCAACTGAGCTACCTCGCCATTATTTCAATTAACAACTTGAACTTTGAGCCTGCAAATATAATACCTTTCTTTTTTTGGACAAGGCCGTTTGAAAAAAAAGGCAAATTAAATGTGTAGCTCCTTTTTTTTTGATTTGCATGAAAAAAATGGTACTTTGCAGAAGAAATACCCATGAGATTATTTCCACCGCAACCGAAAATGATTTTGTGGGTATTCCATTTGGCAGTTAACAAACAAATGACTTCCAAATGAAACAAAAACCTATAATTCTTACCATTGATATTTGTGTCCAAATGAAGAAGATTGAACTTGAATATCAGATTAGGTCCTCTCCATCGGTCCTGTTCAGCAGACTTAGCACTGCTTCGGGACTGGCTGAATGGTTTTCTGACAACGTTCATGTGGAAGGTGCGAAGTATACCTTCTTTTGGGGAAAGACCAGTCAAAGTGCCGAACTTCTTGCCATCCGCCCGATGGAATCCGTCAAATTCAGGTGGATCGACAGCGATGAACCCTCCGAATTTGAATTTTACATTGTGATGGGCGAAATCATCGAAGATCTTTCCCTGATGGTCGTCGACATGGCAGAGGATGGGGATGAAGCGGATAACGTTAAAATGTGGGACTCCGCCATCAGCCGCCTCAGAAAAGCCATTGGTTCCTGAAATCCCCCAAAAATCGCAAAAAAGCATTAGCTTTGCCGGCGAATCTCCATTCACCACATGAAGCGATTACATCTATACATCATCAAGCGTTTTATCGGTCCGCTGATCGTTACCTTGTTCATCAGCTTGTTTGTGCTCCTGATGCAATTCTTGTGGGTCTACCTCGATGACCTGGTCGGTAAAGGCCTGGAATGGAACATCATCCTTGAATTTCTGATCTACACCCTGGCCATGCTGATGCCCATGGCCCTCCCGCTTTCGATGCTGCTGGCCTCCATCATGACCTTCGGCGACATGGGTGAAAACAACGAATTGCTGGCCATGAAAGCAGCCGGAATCTCCCTTTTCAGGATCATGAAACCCGTCATTGTGCTCAGTGTCCTGCTGAGCATCGGAGCATTCCAGTTTTCCAACACCGTGATTCCCGTCTCCTACAAGAAACTGATTGCCCTCATGTCGAGCATCCGAAGCATGCGGCCGGAAATAGTGGTCAAAGAGGGTGTCTTCTCCAACGATATTGACAATTTTTCGATCAAGGTGGGACGAAGAGCCAAGGATGGATCGATGCTTTACGACATCATGATCTACGATCATCGCCACGACCAGGGGAATGAGATGGTAACGGTTGCGGATTCAGGGACCATGAAGATTACCACCGATAAACGTTACATGGTCCTGACCCTCTATTCAGGGGAATCTTTTGCCGAGATCCAGCCTGCCAGCAAGGAGGCTTCGGGGTACCCCAACCGAACAGACAATTTTACCAAACAGACCATCTATTCCTCCCTGGAGGGAATGGATTTCGAGAAAAAAGATGAGAGTATTTTCAGGAATCACTTCAGGGCACTGAACAATAGTCAATTGCAATATGTCGTTGATTCTGTCTCCCGCCAACTGGACATGTCCATTACCGAACAGGCATTGAGCATCACCTATCCCCTGCCTGTCACCATCGCAGTGACTGCCCTGGCGCGCCAGGATACCACTGTACAGCCGGTGCTCCGGCTAAAAAGCTACATCAACATCGACAGTTTGTTGACCAACAGCCTGCAACCTCTGCGCCTCCAACTCATTGAAGGGGCCCTGGCCAATGCCAGGAACAATTTGCGTTCCATCCGTCAGGCAGATGACCTGAATGTGGCCAATACCCGGATGCTGAACAGGTACGATACCGAATGGCACAAAAAATACACCTATTCCATTGCCTGCCTGATCTTCTTCTTCATTGGTGCCCCGCTTGGCGCAATCATCCGCAAGGGAGGACTGGGGATGCCCTTGGTGGTATCGGTTGTCCTGTTTATATTCTACTGGATCCTCTCTACCACGGGAGAGAAGTATGTGCGTGAAGCCATGTCCGGATTGTGGTTTGGGGTATGGTTCTCGACCTTTGTCTTTCTGCCGGCCGGGGTATTTCTAACCTACAAGGCAGTAACAGACTCTACTGTGCTTAACATTGATTCCTACCTGGAATTCTTTAAAAAATTAAAATTTTGGCGCAAAAGCAGTCCGGCGGTAACCGAGTAACTTGCAATTGTTCCTTTTAGATACAATTTACCATATTATTTTACGATGAGTGAGATCAAATTAAATACCATTGACGAAGCCATAGAAGCCATCCGCGAGGGAAAGTTTATCATTGTTGTGGATGATGAAGACCGCGAGAACGAGGGGGATTTTATCGCTGCTGCGGAAAAAGTCACCCCTGACATGGTCAACTTTATGGCGACGGAAGGACGTGGCCTGATATGTGTTGCCCTTACCGAAGAGCGCTGTGAAGAGCTGGAACTGGAGATGATGGTTGGCCGGAATACCTCCATCCACGACACCCCTTTCACCGTATCCGTGGATGCTGTTGGCGACAATGTGGCCACCGGCATCTCTGCCCATGACAGGGCAATCACCATTCAAAAACTTGCATCCCCCGATACCAAACCCAGTGAATTGGGGCGACCCGGACATATTTTCCCCTTGCGGGCAAAGAGCAGGGGGGTTCTCAGACGCGCCGGCCACACGGAGGCAACGGTGGATCTTGCCAGACTGGCAGGATTGCAACCGGCCGGGGTTTTGGTGGAGATTCTCAACCCGGATGGAACCATGGCTCGCCTGCCACAGTTGTATGAAATCGCCAGGAAAATGGATCTCAAGCTGGTCTCCATTGCCGATCTGATCGCCTACAAACTCGACAAGGAGACCCTGATTGAAAGGGGGGAAGAGGTTAAACTTCCGACTGAATTCGGCCATTTCAGGTTGATCCCCTTTTTGCAGAAATCGAATGGAATTGAACACATCGCCCTGATCAAAGGTACCTGGGAGGCCAATGAGCCGATCCTGGTAAGGGTTCACTCCTCCTGCGCCACCGGCGATATTTTCGGCTCACTGCGTTGCGAATGTGGCGAGCAACTGCACAAAGCCATGAGCCTGATTGAAAAAGAGGGGAAAGGAGTGATCGTCTACATGCAACAGGAGGGCCGTGGAATTGGCCTGATGAACAAAATCAAAGCCTACAAGCTTCAGGAACAAGGACTGGATACCGTAGATGCCAACATCCACCTCGGATTTGATCCGGATCAACGGGATTATGGCGTAGGCGCCCAGATTCTTCACAGCCTGGGAATCAGCAAGATGAAGCTGATTACCAACAATCCTGTCAAGCGTGTAGGACTCGAATCCTATGGATTAAAGGTGGTTGAATCGGTACCTATCGAAATTAAGTCAAACCCTTTCAACGCATTCTACCTGCAAACCAAACGTGACCGGATGGGGCACTCCCTGGACAGCAATCTTTAAATAACCAAGGATGTTTGAAGGGATTGCAAAAAACTGTTTGAAGGGTTTGAAGGGTTTGAAGGGTTTAAAGGGTTTAAAGGGTTTAAAGGGTTTAAAAATTGTTTATAGAGTAAACATTTCAAACATTTCAAACATTTCAAACATTTCAAACATTTCAAACATTTCAAACATTTCAAACATTTCAAACTAATTAATAGGATGGAGGAAGAGATAAAATACGGAGATGAGCTGGTAAGGGGAGTTGATTATTATCTTTCTCCGGAAGGTTACCGGATCATGACCGAAAAATACCTGGCCGAGCGGGGATATTGCTGTGGGAACGGATGCAAGCATTGTCCCTATCACCCAAAAGCGATAAAAGGGAACACAAACCTCAGGTAAAGAGCATCGTACAATTCAATGCAATTTTCGATTTTGGATTTTGGATTTTCGAGTTGCGGACTTATAACTTTGCCACATTTGTCTTACAATTATTCTTATTCAAAATTATGAACAGACGATCTGTCAACAATATTGAACCATTGCAAAAATCCAAAATCCAAAATCCAAAATCCAAAATTTTCTTGCAATGACCGGGAAGGAAGTACGAATAGTTTTTATGGGAACGCCCGATTTTGCAGTGGCTAGTCTCTCAGCCCTGGTTGAGCATGGCTACAACGTGGTTGGAGTCGTGACGGCACCCGACAAACCCGCCGGACGGGGACAGAAAATGCAACAGTCGGCAGTGAAGAGTTATGCGCAGGTTTCGATGATCCCCGTATTGCAGCCCGAAAAACTGAAAAACGAGGCCTTCCTGGCAGAATTGGCTGCCCTGAAAGCCGATCTGCAGATCATTGTGGCATTCCGCATGTTGCCCGAAGCTGTTTGGAAGATGCCCCCCCTTGGGACATTCAACCTGCATGGGTCGCTCCTGCCCCGCTACCGCGGAGCCGCACCGCTCAATTGGGCCATCATGAATGGGGACAGCGAGAGCGGAGTCACCACCTTCTTGCTAAAGCAGGAGATCGATACCGGGAACATCCTTTTCTTCGAGAAAGTAACCATTGCTCCCGACCAAACTGTCGGCGAGCTGCACGATCAGCTGATGGGCATTGGGGCCGGACTGGTATTGAAAACGGTCGATGCACTGGCAGATGGTACTGCGATTCCCATCGACCAGAACAAGCTCGAAATTGAACCTGAAAAGCTACATGCCCCCAAGATCTTCAAGGAAGATTGCAGGATAGACTGGAATCTTGGCCTGCAAAAAAACTACAACAAAATAAGGGGGTTGAGTCCCTACCCTGCTGCCTGGACTGAATTAACCTCCCCCTCCAAAGAACCAATAACACTCAAGATCTTCCACACCAAAACCGAAACCTCCAGCCATAGCCATACCCCCGGAACCATCCTGTCGGATCAAAAAAAGTGGGCCAAGATTGCTTGTCCGGATGGATATTTGTGGCTCACCGATCTGCAACTCGCCGGAAAGAAACGGATGGGAATCGAGGAGTTTCTGCGGGGATTTTCGCAGATAGCGGCGTACAGGGCTCTTTAGGAAAATGACGGAGGGACGGAGGGACTGGGGGACTGGGGGACTGAGGGACTGGGGGACTGGGGGAGAGCCGATGAAACAGGGAAACGAAGAAACGGGGAATATTTTTATTTCTCCATTCTTGTAATTTGTGTAATTAGTGGTTGGTGGGGGTAATCTGCGAAATCCAACCTTCCTCCGTGAAATTAAGCGCATTCCTACCTCAGCGAAATGGTGGTACCGGCCACAGCCTCCTCGTTGTCTTCCAAACGGTTCATTTTTCTCAACGACTGAAGCTGAACACCATACCACTGCGAAATGGACCGCAGGGTTTCTCCCTGTTGAACAATGTGTGTGTCATTGCCTCTCGGAGCCTTCGACCTTTTCAATTGCAGGAAGACTGGCTCACCGGTCTCCGGTACATCCCCGGATTGGGCATCGTTGTATTGGTAAATCTGCCAATCCTTCAGCTTCATCTCTTCTGCAATGCGGGCATAATCGTCCCCTTCGATGGCAATGATCGCCTTTTTGCCATTTCTACGCTCCACCTTGCGGGGTAGGAAGCCGGAGGCTACAGCAAGTTCCTTCTCCGGAGCCTTTTTCTTCAGGAAGCCGAAGAGGGAGAATCGTTTCTTCTTTTGCTCGGGCGCCTTGACATATTTCCAATCCAGCTGATCCAGTTCATACAGCTTAAAATCCTCGATTATTTTTATCAGTTTTCCAGGGTAAGCAGGATCTGTGGCATATCCAGCCTTCTTAAGACCGTAAGCCCACTGTTTAAAGTCCCTGATATCGTAGGCAAAAAGAAAGCCGTAACGGGTGTTGGTGGTTAGAAAAAGGGAGTGGTCCTTGAACGACTCTTCTGCGGTTTGGTATTTTCTAAAACATTCGTTGGCCGCATCATCATGGTGTCTGACCGATGGTCCGGTCCAATTGCTCTTGCATTTGATGCCAAAGTGGTTGTTGGATTTCCGGGTTAGTTCAGAATTTCCGTCTGACGATTCGAGACAGGCTTGTGCCATGGTGATACTGGCCGGAATGTGGAACTCGATCATCTCCTGGACCGCTATTTTGGCAAACTTGTCGATGTATTGCTGCCTGGTCTGTCTGACAGGTGATGCAGCAAAGAGATTGCCTGCAAAAGCAACTCCAAAACAGAATAGGATACACAGTCTGCAAAAATTCAACATCGGCATTTGTTTGCACCAAAGATAAAAATTTAGGTCAATTGTAACCCTCTGTTAAATGAAGGAATATGTTTACTTTTGAGATTGAATTAATCGGATCACCATGAAGGAGATATACCTCAACTATAGAGTAAAAAGCTACGAAACACTGGCAGAGTTGCCCGAGCTTTCGCAAAAACTCATTCTGCTGGCCAGGGAGGCAGCCATGCGAGCCTATTCTCCCTATTCGGGATACAGGGTAGGAGCAGCAGTATTGTTGGCCAACGGGGAGGTGATTTCCGGCAACAACCAGGAAAACGCGGCTTATCCTTCCGGTCTTTGCGCCGAACGAACAGCACTTTTCTATGCCTCCTCCAGGTACCCCAACATTGCCGTTCAATCCATCGCCGTTTCGACCATTTCCAATGATCCCTCCTCCACTGAAATTGCGAAGCCATGCGGAAGTTGCCGGCAAGTTATGGCTGAATATGAAGATCTGTCGGGATCCCCCATCGAAATCATCCTGGATGGGAGTTCAGCCATCACGGTAGTGAATGGGATTGACACACTTTTGCCGTTTCGGTTCAAGAAGGAGGACCTAAGGAAACAGTGAAACGGAGAAAAACTGAAACGGAGAAACGGAGAAACGGAGAAGAACTGAAACGGCGATGCTATCAGTGAAAATTTAGTTGGTCCGATCTACCTCAAATATCATCTTCCCCGTTTCTCTGTTTCTCCGTTTCTCCGTTTCTCTGCTTCTCCGTTTCCCCGTTTCCCCGTTTCCCCGTTTCCCCGTTTCTCCGTTTCCCCGTTTCCCCTGGTTCTGTTCAAATAAAAAGTCCTGAATTTATTGAAATCCAGGACTTTTTGTTTATTTTACAACGACTAGCGAGGGCCGCCGCCACCGCCGTTTTGCATTTGTTTGCGACGCTCTTCCATCGCTGCCATGTATTTGGCATACTGGTCGGCAGTCAAGGCTGCTTTCAACTCAACATCCTGCTTGTCCCTGAGAACCTTGGTTGGCTCGCGTCTTGCCTCACGGTCGGCATATTTTTCACGAACAGCTGCCATCTCTTTTGCATATTTCAGGCAGATAGCATCAACTTTAGTACCGACTGCGGCATCGCAACCTGTTGTTTTTTTGATCATTTCGGACGTCCGTTTGGCCATGTCCTCAGGAGTCATATTCTGCATTCCGCCTTGAGCGGCTACAGTCATAACCATCATCCAAATCAAGGATGAAACCAGAAAAAGTTTTTTAATCATATCCATATTTTTTTAGTTACTTCCCTTTGACTTCTTACACCCTATTTGGTTTAACCTTGATTTTAAATATAGTTCCCCTATTTGTTCTCTGAAAAGAAATATTGAAATGGGGGAATAGATATATCGCAGGTAGTTGCTACTTTTGGGAAGATATTTTATGCCGATGAACGCCGACCACTTTCCCTCCAAACTGCTTGAGAACGCCGTAGCCGAATTTGCAAAATTGCCGGGCATCGGGAAAAAAACCGCTTTGCGGCTCGTTCTGCACCTGCTCAAGAAGGAGCCGGAGGAGGTGCACCGCTTCAGTGGAACCATGACCCAGCTCAGGGATGAGGTGAAACATTGCCAACATTGCTACAACATCTCAGATACGGAGGTGTGCAACATTTGCAGCAACCCTTCGCGCGACCATGGTTTGGTTTGTGTGGTAGAGAGCATCCGGGATGTGATGTCCATTGAAAACACGCAGCAGTTTCGCGGGGTTTACCATGTTTTGGGGGGGATCATCTCACCCATGGATGGAATTGGTCCCGCTGACCTGGAGATAGATTCCCTGCTCAACAGGGTAGAAAAGGGGAGCATCCGTGAGATCATATTTGCCCTGAGCACGACCATGGAGGGAGACAGCACCAACTTTTACCTATTCAAAAAGCTGAAAAACAGCAATATTCGTATTACCACACTCGCAAGGGGTGTCTCTGTTGGAGACGAGCTGGAGTACACCGATGAATTAACACTGGGACGCTCGATTGTGAACCGGTTGTTGTACGAACAATTCAACTCCTGACACTGCCATGAATCTTTACCTGCAAGATGAACTTATCGCGCTGCGCGCCCTGGAACCGGAAGACATTGATTTGTTGTATGCCTGGGAGAATGCCGAGGAGGTCTGGACCATCAGCCATACCATTGCCCCCTTTTCCAAACACCTCCTGGCGCTTTACATTCAAAATTCGGACAAGGGACTTTACGCGAACCAGCAACTGCGGATGATGATCACCACCCGGGAGGGAAAAACAATCGGAGCCATCGATCTGTTCGATTTTGACCCGCTACATGCACGGGTCGGTTTGGGCATATTGATCCATCGTCTGGAAGATCGGACCAAAGGTTATGCCACTGCCGCTTTGCAGCTGATGATCCGCTATTGTTTTGAAAAGCTGCAACTTCACCAAATATATGCCAACATCCTTACCGACAACCTAATTAGCATGAAGTTGTTTGCCAATGCAGGATTCAAACTTGCTGGCACCAAGAGGGAGTGGATCAGGGATGGCGGCGAATGGAAGGATGAGAATTTGATGCAGTTGATCAATAAGATTTAGCAAAATTTAAGCTTCTACATTCTTACCTCATTTATAAAGAATATCAATTTCTGACTAATTGTCTTCAAGATTGGAAAGAGAGGCTCCGTAAGGTCCAGTTAAAATTGCACTGGTATTTCGTGCATTGTACTCTTTGGGTTTCACTGATTCCAAAGAGATCACGATTTTACCACCCTTCCCTGTTACCTGAAAATCGAGAATCGCTGCATCCGTTTTGCTCTCTTTGCTGCCCATCTTTTTGGAGGAGACCTTGATGGCATCTTCATTGACCTTTTTGAAATCCTCCAGTTTGATGACAAAAAGACCACGATTCTTGCTCAAAAAGTATTCTCCCTTTTTATGGTAAAAACCAGATTTCTTAAGATTTGGACTTTTGATGGCCTCCTTGTTGGTATAGGCCTCTTTCGGATTCTCTGGCAAACGAACGACTACATGGTAAATCCCCGCCTTCAAATTTTCAAAGGTGAAGGTTCCATTTTTGGAAGCAGTTGCCATGATAGGCTGGTCATCTGGCTCCAGTTCAACGAAAATTTCTGCTCCTGGTACGGGCTCGCCACTGGCAGGTTTTCCTGCAGAAAGTGGGAATAAAAAGGTTTGGCAGAACAGAAAAACTACGATGAGCGCAAGTTTAGTTTTCATGAATGTAATTTTAGGATTGGTTGAAAAACAGAAAGTTAAACAAACTGTAGCTACCATCCAAATTTTTTCTCCAATTTCTTACTTTCCCATCTGTCTTGTAAAAGCTATGCTGTACAATATCAATGAAAGTATCGTCTACCATCCTCCTCAAAAGAGGAACTATGGTCAAAGATTGGAGTAATCCGGAATCTCCTTCAGGTATTCATAGGATTGGTTGGACTTGTCGATCCTGCAGCAGAAATGCATCATCCCATTGGTGACGATCAGGTAATCGACCTGAAACTCGAAGTTGTAACGAACGATCTGTTCGAAGACCTTTTGGGTGATTTTAACCTCCGGGGCCTTGCATTCGACCAACAGCAGCGGCTGGCCATTGGTCGAGAAGACCACTGCATCGGCGCGGAATACCTGCCTGTTGATCTTCAGGGAGTGTTCCACCGCCATCAAGGAGGCCGGGTAATGCTTCTCCTCGACCAGGTAACGGATAAAGTTCTGCCTCACCCACTCTTCGGGCGTCAGTTTGACCCACCTGCGGCGGTAAGTGTCGAAGATCATGGTTCGCCCCTCCTTTTGGGCGGTGCTGAATTCGTAACCAGGCAGATTAAGTTGCATCATTGGTGAAAATCTCTCTAAAACTAAATTTTTATTTCCAATTCAGCCAACTTAATACAAAAAGCAGGTAATTTTGCAGAAAAGCGCCTTATGAAGACCAAAGAAGAGATCGTTCAGAATTGGCTCCCCCGATATACCGGCAGACCATTGGATCAATTTACCCAGCACATCCTGTTAACCAATTTTCAAGGCTATGTTGAAACCTTCGCCGAGAGATTTGGCGTACCCATTGTCGGGGAGGACAAAACGATGCCCAATGCCAGTGCCAACGGGATCACCATCATCAATTTTGGCATGGGGAGTCCCAATGCTGCCACGATCATGGATTTGCTGAGTGCCACCATGCCTGATGCGGTGCTCTTCCTGGGGAAGTGTGGCGGGTTGAAACGTAAAAGCGAACTTGGCAGTTTGATCCTGCCATTGGCTGCCATCCGCAGCGATGGTACCTCCAATGACTATTTGCCTCCTGAAGTACCTGCCCTACCGGCCTTCAGCCTTCAGCGTGCAGTCTCTTCCACCATTCGCGACATGGGGCTCGACTATTGGACCGGCACTGTTTTTACCACCAACAAAAGGGTGTGGGAGTACGACGAACGATTCAAGAAATACCTGATAAAGACCCGTGCCATGGCCATCGATATGGAGACCGCCACCATCTTCACGGTAGGGTTTTGCAATTCCATCCCCTGTGGTGCACTCCTGCTGGTATCCGATCAACCCATGATTTCGACCGGTGTGAAAACCCAGGAGAGCGACAAGGAGGTGACCAGGTTGTTTGTAAATTCCCACCTCGAAGTTGGGATCAACGCCCTCATGGAGATCATCAACGACGGCAGATCTGTCAAACACCTGAAATTCTGATTGCATGGAATATCAGAACATTCTTGCCGATTTAAAAGAAAAAAAATACAGTCCTGTCTATTTCCTGGAGGGTGAAGAGCCCTATTACATCGATCTGATCAGTGATTACATCCTGGAAAATGTGCTCACGGAGAGTGAAAAATCGTTCAACCAAACCTTGTTGTACGGAAAGGATATCACCTTGGACTCCATCCTGACTGCCGCACGGCGATACCCGATGATGGCGGAACGGCAGGTGGTGGTGGTCAGGGAGGCACAGAACCTCAAAGACATTGACGAACTTGCCGGTTACGTCGAAAAGCCGGCCCCCACCACCCTGCTGGTGATCTGTCACAAGTACAAAACCCTCGACAAACGTAAAAAACTCTACAAGATCCTCTCCAAACATGGTGTTTACATGGAGTCCAAACCTCTGTACGAGTACAAGATTCCGGAATGGATCATCGCCTACCTGAAGACGAAACAACTTGGAATAGAACACAAGGCGGTGCAGATGATTACCGATCACATCGGAAATAACCTGCAAAGAATTGTGAATGAGCTGGATAAAATCATCTTCTCCGCAATTCCCGGCACCAGCATCACGGTAGACGATGTGGAGAAAAACATCGGGATCAGCAAAGAGTACAATGCATTTGAATTTCAAAAGGCACTTGGGTACCGCGACATCTACAATGCCAACAGAATCGTCAATTACTTTGTTGAGAACGAGAAGGCCAACCCCATCCAGATGGTAATCTCTATACTGGTTACCTACTTCAGGAAGATTCTCACTTACCATTCCCTCCCCAACAAGGGCAACGAGGGGGAAGTGGCACAAAGATTGGGCGTAAGTCCCTTTTTTGTCAAGGACTATCTGACAGCCGGAAGAAACTATCCGCTGCAGAAAGCCGTATTGGTGATGTCGCTGCTGAGGGAGTACGATCTGAGATCCAAAGGTGCCCGGGGCGGAACCACTGACAATGGAGAATTAATGCGCGAATTAACTTACAAAATCTTACACCTCTGACCCATGGCATCCATTACGATCATGCTGATCCTCATCATATCCCTGACCTCTGTCATGGCCTTTTCAAACAGGGAAATCGTCAGGCAATTTCAGTTCAATGCCTTCCAGATATGGCACAAGAGACAGTATTACCGCATGGTGACCCATGCGCTGGTGCATGCCAACTGGGAACACCTGTTGGTAAACATGATCGTTTTGTGGTCGTTTGGGTTGGCTGTTGAGCACAGTTTCCAATTATACTTCGGTGGAAATGGCCGATGGTACTACTTGGCACTCTTTGTGGGATCCCTCCTTTTTTCATCATCCTGGTCTTTGCTAAAACAACGAAACAACGTCTATTACAACGCTGTAGGTGCCTCGGGAGCCGTTTCAGCCGTGTTGTATGCGGCGATCTTCTTCAATCCCTGGCAAAACATCTATTTTTTTGGCATTCTTCCGATACCCGGGATCATCTTTGGCATTCTCTACCTTTATTACTCCTTTTACCTGAGCCGCAAGAAACTGGACAACATCGGACACGATGCCCACTTCCTCGGAGCAGTCATCGGATTCTGTACGCCAATGATCATCAGACCTTCCCTTTTCTGGGAGTTTCTGAATATGTTGTTTGCTCCTAACTTGCAAATGTAATTTCAAGCAGATGAAGGGTGGCTATTTTTTGTTGAACGGAAGGTTTCACAAAGAGGAGGAAGCGGTATTCACCCTGGAAGATCTCACCAACATGTGTAGTGGATTCAGGGAGCAGTTCAGGTCGGAACACAACGAGGTGCTCTTCGCCCCATCTATCTGTCAACATCTGATTGCAACAGCCGACACTGCAGGAATTGATCTGACCGGACTGATTGACCCGGAGGGAAAACTGCTGCGCAAGGATGTCTCCAGGTTGCTGAACAAAAACAAACTTTACCTTGCTGCAAAAATTGAGATCCTGGTATTTGCTTCCATCGAACGGATCAACCTCCTGCTGCGGGCAAAAGAGTGTGAGCGGGGTTTTTTTCCACTGAAGGAGCCAGGCTTGCTCCTCTCTCTCTACCGTGATCGTTTGAAAGAAATTTCACCCCACCCTGCCTATGCAACTTCGGGAAGCTTTCTTCGTCAAAAAGCCTTCCAAAAAGCCCAGTCCCTGGGTCAAACCAACATCATCCTACTGAATTCACTGGGGTTTGCCTGCGAATGCATCCATGGATCCTTCGCCATAGTGAACGAAAATCAGGTTACTTTTCCCGCATCCTCCTCGGGAGGTTACCGATCCGCCCTATTGGAAAAAGTAATCCTTGCCGTCCACGAAGCAGGATTCAGTACAAGTGAAAAAGAGGTGATCACCCCCGACGAATTGCTTTTGGCAGAAGAGTTGTTCCTTTTCGACAGCAGCGACGGAATTCAGACGGTACTGGGACTGGAAGAAAGACGATACTTTGGCACAAAGACACAATGGATTGCGGGGAAATTTTCAGCTCTGGCCCGGAAGGACCGGGAGGAGAAAGGTTAAAGGTTAAAGGTTAAAGGTTTGGACTCCCAATGTTGGAGGGGTTAACAAGATCATAGGATTTTATATACTGGAATTTTTGGAGTTCCCCATCCCCTTTACTTTAACCTTTAACCTTTCTCCTTTAACCTTTATTCTTTATCTAGTTCAGTTCCGGATTCTCTGGAAAGTTCTGCCACAAAAGTGCGTTTCCACCCAGGGTTTTAATGCTTTCGTTCCAGAAGTTTTCGTCACTCAAGAGAATTGTTTCAACCGAGGGCTCCACCACTACCCAGGAGTGATCTGCGATTTCGGCGGCCAGCTGACCGGCACTCCACCCAGAATAACCCAGGAAGAAGCGTACCTCTTCCTCTTCGACCAGCCCAGCCCTTATCAGGGATACCAGGTTTTCAAAATTACCGCTCCAGTAGAGGTTGCCGCTCACCGGAAGACTATCTGAAATCTTTTCACCCAGGGTATGAAGGAAAAATAGTTTGTCATTGCTGACCGGCCCCCCCAAAAAGGCATTGGCTTCAAAATCAGGGAAACCCTTGAAGAGCTGTTTGACCTCCAGATCGGTTGGTTTGTTGAGAATAAATCCAACATCCCCATCGTCAGAGCACTGAACAAGCAGGACCGTCGACCTGCTAAAATAATCGCCAGGAAGAAATGGCTCTGCGATAAGCACTCTTCCCTGTTTGGGTTGCAGGGTGCTCTCTATCTTGAATATGTCGAGATCCAGAAGCATGGGCTTTGGTGACTAGATTTATTTTTCAATGATAAGAAATATATCCTCATCTTTCTTCTTCATCAAAAATTCTTCGCGGGCAAATTTTTCCAGGTTTTTGGCATTGGCCTTCATCTCCTGCAATTGCAAGCTGTCTTTTCTGATTTTCTCCTGAAAATGAGCCTTTTCCACCCTGTACTCCTTCAGCCGGTTCACATTTTTCCGCAGAAAAAACAGGTTGTTGTCGTCAATGAAGATCATCCAGACGCTGAAAACCATGAATGCAACCAAATATTTGTTTGTCAGGGCCTTGAAAAGCTTTTTGGAGATCAGTGACTTCATAGAAACAGGCAGATTTTCCACACAAAGTTAGAAAATCTGCCTGTTAAAAAAATAGAGAGACGACTGAATGCTATTTATCTGCCAAAAAACTTGGGTAGCTAAAATCCCTGGCAGGTACAAAGGTCTCTTTCACTGTGCGGATAGAGACCCAGCGGAGCATGTTGAATACTGAGCCGGCCTTGTCGTTGGTACCTGATCCGCGTGCACCGCCAAATGGTTGTTGTCCGACGACGGCTCCGGTAGGCTTATCGTTGATGTAGAAGTTTCCTGCCGCATTGGTAAGTCGTCGGGTCATCCGATCGATGGAATAGCGACTCTGGGAGAAGATGGCCCCTGTCAACGCATAGAGGGAGGTCTCATCCAGCAATGTCAGTGTCTCATCCAGCTGGTCATCTTCATAAACGTAGATGGTCACCACCGGTCCGAAAAGTTCCTCCTTCATGGTAATGTATTGCGGATCTTTCGTTAGAATAACGGTTGGCTGGATGAAATAGCCAACTGACTTATCGCACTTTCCACCGTAAATCACCGTTGCAGCTTCATCTTTGTCCGCCTGGTCGATAAACCCTTTGAGTTTGTCAAAGGAGGCTTCATCGATGACTGCATTGACAAAATTGGTATAGTCTTCCGGAGGCCCCATTTTGACCCTCGCCAATTGTGCCTCACAAAGGGCCCAGGTCTCAGGCCAGATCGATTTTGGGACATAAACCCTGGATGCAGCAGAACATTTCTGCCCCTGGTATTCGAATGAGCCCCTCACGATGGCGGTTGCCAGTGCGGTAGTATCGGCAGTTGGGTCGGCGAAAATAAAATCCTTGCCTCCCGTCTCACCTACAATCCGCGGGTAGGATTTGTACCTTGAAATATTGGCACCAATGGTTTTCCAGATATCCTGGAACACACCAGTGGAACCAGTGAAGTGGATCCCGGCAAAATCAGGATGGCTGAAGATGACCTCCCCGGCTGCGGGTCCGGAGACAAATACCAGGTTGATAACACCGGCAGGCAATCCTGCTTCCATCAGAATCTCCATGATCACGCTGGCCGAATAGACGGCAGTTTTGGCGGGTTTCCAGACCGAAACATTTCCAAGCATAACGGGTGCTACCGGAAGGTTTCCTGCGATGGAGGTGAAATTGAAGGGGGTGAGTGCGAAGACAAATCCTTCCAATGGCCTGAACTCATTGTAATTCCACATACCTGGATTGGATTCTGGTTGCATGGAATAGATATCTGTCATACATTTTACTCCAAAGCGATAAAAATCAGCCAATTCGCATGCGGCATCAATCTCGGCCTGAAAGGCATTCTTGGATTGCCCCAGCATGGTGGCAGCGTTGATCCTGGCCCGGTAGGGGCCTGCCAATAACTCAGCAGCCTTTAGAAAAATGGCGGCCCTGTGTTGCCAGGGAGTTATGGCCCACTCACTTTTTGCCTTCAAAGCTGCATCGATGGCAAGGGAGACATGGGATTTGTCTCCCTGGTGGTATACTCCCAGTTTGTGGGAAAGGTCGTGTGGCGGATACATCGCTGTAGTCTTGCCTGACCGAACCTCCTCCCCGCCAATAATCATGGGTAAGTCGACTTGCGTGCTTCGCATTTCATGCACTGCTTTTTGAAGTTCGGCTCGTTCGGGTGATCCTGGAGAATAGCTTTTGACTGGCTCATTCTTTGGAATTGGGACGTTGTAGAATCCAGTTGACATATTGCTGTTTTTTTGTATTATTGTATTGGTTTGATCTGACTGACTATTGCTTTTTGATTGTACAAATCTATGGGATCTCTGTCTCAAAATTGCTAATAAATGTCACCTTTGTACCACACTGTCAGATTTTGTGTTTATTAATGTATTACATGTAGTCTTTTGGATATAGATGCCAAAAAAATCAGTTAGCGGATTAGCGGGTAAGTATACCCAACTGCACAAGAAGGAATTGGGATTAATACGTTTATTTTTCTTCCTCTCACTCCTTTTTTTGGTTGGGGCCATTGTCATCGTTGTGTTGGATTTCTTTGATTTTTTCAATACAACCTATACCCCCCATGCCCTTTCCTTCATTGGAATATCTTCTTTGATCCTCCTCTTTCTGTGGGAAGGAAAAAGAACCACGGCATTGAATATGCTCTTGCTGATCCCCGTACCTGCCTACTTTTTGATGGTATCCAGTCAATATGCGCTATTTCCGCCCAACTCTTCCTACAGCTATGAGATCTATTTTTACCTCTCGGTTGCTCCCATTTTCTTGCTATTAGCCGAAAAGCCGATTCAAGTGGTGACTTATTTCCTGGTAACGACCCTGTCGATTGTTTTTCATCTCTTCCTGACCTCGGATCAGTCATTGCTTTACAGTATTAACTGGAGTCACAACGGCACACTGCATCCGGTTCTGATTTACCTGCTGGTCGCCGGGGTTCTTTTCCTGCTCTACATGCAATGGTACCTTGCCTTAAAAGAGAAGCGCCGGGATGCCGAGCTACTCAGGGAGAACCAAAACCGTCTTTACCATCAACATTTTGAAGGGATTTTAAGATTTACCATCGAAAGGGATGAACTGGGGGAGCGCACCGGATATACCGTCACCTATGTGAATACGGCCTTCGAAGAGTTTTTTGAGGTACGCAATTCCGAAGTCAGGGAGATTCCAGTTCACTTGCTGTTTCAAAGACTTTTCAGGGATGCCGTAGACTGGCAATCCATCTTTGATCCGGCCAAGCGGGTCAAAAAAGAGATCTATGTTCCCCACACTGCCAAATGGTACCGCGTCATCTCAATCCCACTCGACAACAACCATATCATCTGCTTTTTTGACAATATCACTACTTTTAAAACGTCGATCAACGAATTAAGTAAAAGCAAGCACCGTTACAAAGTCTTGCTGGAGACCATCCCCGATATGTTTTTTGTGATCGACAGCGATGGCACCTACATCGATTATGTACCAAAATCTGAAACAGGAATTGATCTTCTTGCCGGAGAGATCATCGGCAGTACCATTTTTGAAGTGGGATTTTCACCAAGGATGGTCAATCAGGTCAGTAAATCGATCAAGACAGTAATTTCAAATGACTCGATCGAGACCATCGAATATGCATTGGAGGTAAAAGGAAAGGGATCCTGCTTTTTCGAAATGAGGATGGTCAAGCTCAACAACCATTCCGTGATGGCAGTCTCCAGGGATATCTCCAAGCAAAAATTTGCTGCCCATGCGATTGAGGAGGCCCGAAAAAAAGCGGAAGAGGCCGACATGCTCAAAGCAGCATTCTTGCAGAACATCTCCCATGAAGTCCGCACCCCGCTCAATGCCATTGTTGGATTCTCCAATATTCTCCTGACCGATGAAGTTTCCAGGCCTGAGCGGTTCAACTACCTCCAGATCATCACCCGCAATTGCAAGATATTGCTCCATGTCTTCAGCGACACCATCAAACTATCGAAGATTCAAAGCGGGGTGGAGAAGGTGGAAAAGCAATTTTACAACCTCAATGGATTGGTGAATGAATTAAACAGACAATTCAGCTATGAAAAGGGTCAAATTGAAAAAGACCATTTGAAAATCCATCCGGTCAAAGGGAATGATCACCCCAAGTTCTCGATTCTCTGTGATGGCCATAAGATCAAGGATATCATGGAAAGTCTGCTGGATAACGCACTCAAATTTACCGAAGAGGGAGAAATTGAATTCGGGTATCATTTGATTGGTGACGCTGAAATTGAATTTTTCGTCCAGGATACTGGTATCGGAATCCCGGAAGATCAGCTGGAAAAAATATTCGACCGCTTCTACCAGATCGACTTGAGGATGAAGCGATTGTATGGAGGATCCGGGATTGGCCTCTCCCTGGCCAATGATTTTGTCAAGATGCTGGGCAGTAAAATAAAGGTGGTTTCAACCTTGGGCAAGGGATCCCGGTTCTCGTTTGTTTTGTCCTATGAAGCAGGGAACAATCACCTGCGGATTGTCCATTGAAAACCCATACTTACCTCTTTCCCCTTTGAGTTGGATAATTCACGGATCTTTCACTCATCCAACTTCCTGATTTCATAACTTTAAGATAGTATACAGCGAGCGCAAGGTAAATCCGTGAAAGGACGTGAATCCTTTTGACGAAGAAAAGCAATACGCCCAACAGGGCCGGTAGGAAACCAAGCACCATATTGTTCAAAATCAGGATCAGATGCATGAAGAGGAGTTTGCGCTTCGTTTCGTGTTTGGAGAGGTAAAGATGCCTGGAAATATGAACCTCTGTTTTGGTCATCACTGTAACTTCAAGGTTGCTCCTGGAAGAACCTCCATGCATATGTCCGATGACTGCCTCCTTTAACAGTAAAATCTCCCCTCCGGAATTTCTGGCTGTTCGGCAAAGATCCACATCCTCGTAATACATCCAGAAATTGTCGTCCCATCCACCCAAACTGGAAAAATCCTCTTTGCGCATCATGACAACAGAACCCGAAACCCAATCCGGGTACAACCTTTTCGCTTCCTCCCTGAATGCATCTTCCACCTTCCCGTAGAAAATCCTGTGTATGGCCCGCAACCAGCCGGTCAGGGTTCCAACAGTCAGGAATCTGCCATAGGGGCGGTCCATTTTACCATCTTCCCGCCGCTGGCTGCAGGAAACAATGGAGTATGCAGGCAACTTTTCCAACTCCTGCATCATCTTGTAAATGGCCTCTTCCTCCACCGAGGTATCTGGATTTAAAAACAAGAGTACCCTGCCATGGCTGCAGGCTGCCCCCCTGTTGCAACCATTGGCGAATCCATTGTTCCCGCTGTTGGACTCGAAAGTAAACTGGGGGTATTGTTGGATGAATGCACCCAAACTACCATCATTCGATTGGTTATCCACTACGATTACCTCCAGGGAGAAGCGATGGGGAGCAATTGCCTGAAGTGAATTCAAACACTTCTTCAATTTCTCGCCTCCCCTGAAATTTACGATTATAACTGATAAATCCTTCAAATGACGGGTATTAGTGGATCTGCTGATGAACCTTTCCTTCGATGTTAAAATTAGGCAAAACTTTGGATACGACAGAGTCCTCCCCCAGCTTGAAAAATACCAACTTTCAAAAAGATGGATAAGAACTCCATATTCAGGACAAATCCTTCTAAGAAACCTTAAAAATTTCTGCAATTTTGAGTAAATTGAGCCTCTGAATCCATTACTAATCCAATAACTCCGCAACAATGAACAGTAAAAAAATTTTCACAATCGTTTTTTCGCTCCTGACAATGGGAGGGTATACACAATCAAAATTCAGCGGGCTTGAAATGAACCTGGGAAATCTCTACCGAACTTCTGATGCCAAAACCCGCTCCATCAGTCCGGAGAATTTTTCCGGGGAAAAGGGCAAGGGAGGAATGGCCGATCCTGCAGACAAAGACCAGCCCAATACTGCCAATGCCTACAATGCAGCACGTGACCTGGGCACCGGCTGGAAGGTGAATCCCTACGTAGTCATCCAGCCCGGAAAAACCTTTACCCTGGCAGAAATGGAGGGACCAGGTGCCATCCAGCATATCTGGATGACCCCTACAGGCAACTGGAGATTCTCCATTATCCGAATTTATTGGGACGATGAATCCGAACCCTCCGTAGCCTGTCCGGTGGGCGACTTTTTCGGACAGGGATGGAACACCTATGCCCAGCTGACGTCATTGCCCATTTGCGTCAACCCGGGAAGTGCCTTCAACAGCTATTGGCCCATGCCCTTCCGCAAGAAATGCAAAATTACCATGGAGAACCTCAACGATAAGGATGCCATGTCGGTCTATTACCAGATCGATTATACCCTGACGGAGGTACCTTCAGATGCAGCTTACTTTCATGCCCAGTTCAGGAGGGCCAATCCGGTAGAATCTTCCCTGTACACGGTCATTGACGGCATCAAGGGGAAAGGACAGTTTGTCGGATTATACATGGCCTGGGGTGCCAACAACAATGGATGGTGGGGAGAGGGCGAAATCAAGTTTTACATGGATGGAGACAGCAAATATCCTACCATCTGCGGTACCGGTACAGAAGATTACTTTTGTGGCTCCTACAATTTTGACCGCGAAGGGAAATACAAGGAGTTTTGTACCCCCTATGCCGGCCTGCACCAGGTAATCCGTCCTTCAGGGGATTACAAGGTGATGATGCGATTTGGATTGTACCGATGGCACATCATGGATCCCATACGCTTTGAAAAAGATTTGAAAATAACCATTCAGGATCTGGGATGGCACCATGGAGGAAGGTACCTTCCGCAGCACTCTGACATAGCCTCTACCTGTTTCTGGTACCAGCTGGATCCGCATGCCGCTTTCCCTAAATTTCCGGGTTGGCGGGAGCTGGAGGTGAATTAACCCCTTACAAAAAGGGCCTTGAGGATGTGCCACACCATGTGTGGATTCTCTTTCAGACGGCGGGTGGAATAGCTAAACCAATGGGTTCCAAATGGCACATATACCCTCATTGGAAATCCCCTCTTCACCAACGACCTGCGCAGGTTGGAGTTTACACCAAACAACATCTGGAATTCATATCTCTCTTTTGGTATTTGCAGCTTCTCTACCAGCAGGATAGCCTGATCAACCAGGTAACGGTCGTGGGTGGCAATTCCTACGTAGATATTGTTCTTCAACATCAATTCAAGATCTTCGAGGTAGTGATCCCTTACCTCCTGGTATCCCTTGAAAGCAATTGATTTATCCTCGATGTAGATGCCCTTGCACAAACGGAAATTGAGTGGTGACGAAACCGTTGGGTCAGACATCATCGCTTTCACATCACCCAGCGTACGGTGCATATAGGCTTGCAGAACCAGTCCTACATGGTTTGGAAACTCACTCCGCAACCGGTTGTAAAGAGCGATTTCATCGTCTGTACAGGTGGAATCTTCCATGTCAATCCGAATAAAATTGTCATACTTTACCGCAACCTGCAATATATCACGGATATTGCTGTAACAAACCTCCTTGTCGAGCAACAGCCCAAACATGGAAGGTTTCAGCGAGATATTTCCTAGGATCTTTCTGGAGGAAAACTGTTCTATGACTTCGATGTATTGCGTCTTGAATGATTCAGCTTCAGATAGCATGTTGATATGTTCTCCCAATACATCCAGTGTGACTGAACACCCTTCTGCATTGAGACGAACCGACTCGCGCATGGCATCCGACATGTTTTCTCCGGAAATGTACTTTTTGGAGAAGATCCATACCAGTTTTTTGGGCATATAGGGAAGGATCCCGGCAATCATACGATTTATCATCTTTCTTGAATTTGTTCTGTAAAAGTAATGATGCCATTTCCACCAATCTATGATGTTTATCAACTCGTCCGAAATTTCGGCACGTAATTGCAGGCTGAAAATAAAAAGGAAGCGTCGGAGGTGGGGCTGAGCCGCTGTAAACCGCAACTGTCGAAAAATCAGTAGTCTGCCAAAATCTCAAAAAACGGTAAAACGCTCTCCGTGGAGCAGAATTATTCTGGTGGGAGCCACTCCGGAATAAAAAAACAATTTCACGATCTCGTGAAAAATGAGCTTTTTAATGTTACACTTTCAACATTTCAGCTATATTTGTCTCGCTTAAATCATGATACTTGAACGTCACAATTAACACATGAAGAATTCTACTATTGTATTGGTTGTATTGGGAGTTGCAGTTGCAGTACTCTATCTGCTTCATTTTGTTGATACTTCCGGAAGCAGGCAAAAGGGAGATGGTAATTCGGCAGATTCAAAAGCCGCTTTGATTGCCTATGTTAAAATGGACTCTGTTCTTTACACCTATGAACTAGCCAAGAAACTGACGTCAAATCTTCAGATGAACCAGGAGTCCTACAAAAAAGAGTACAACCTCAAACGGATTAAATTCGAAAATGAAGCAAACTCATTTCGCGAAAAAGTTCAGCGGGGAGGTTTCCTGACTGAAGAACGCGCGAAGCTCGAACAAGAGCGTTTGATGGGACAGCAGCAAGAGGTCGAAAGGCTCGACTACGAATTGACCCAGAAACTAAATGAAATGCAGGGGCAGATCAACCAGCAAATCATCGACAGCATCTCCTCGTTTCTTAAAAGCTACAACGCCAGCAAAAAATATGACATCATCCTCAACAGCGCAAGTATGCTGGAGGGGACGCAGAAATTCAACATCACCAAGGATGTTGCAGACGGGCTGAACAAGCGATACAAACCCTGAAGAATTATCAGTCAGGGATATTAGGGATTTTCAGCTGAATTTTCTTAGACCATTTTTTGTGTATGACAAAATTCAGAGCCTATCTGGAACGGCAGCAGCCCCCAAAGGTTTTGGACTTGTTAACGCCTGCCGGTGCCAAATCCAGCCTGTTTGTTACCATTCCCTGCTTTGATGAGCCAGATTTGCTGGAATCGCTGAAATCGTTGGCTGCATGTCATCCGCCTGCCTCCACTGTGACAGTCATTGTAGTGGTCAATGCATCCGAAAAGGCTTCTCCTGAGGTTCAGGCTCAAAATCTGAAGAGTATCCAGGATGTTTTGGACTGGTGGGAGCATCCTCCCCGACCCTTTTTCCACCTGAGGCTGTTGCACGCACCTGCATTGCCCGCCAAATGGGCTGGCGTGGGTTGGGCAAGAAAGATCGCGATGGATGCGGCAATCCACGCGCTGGACCAATCGGAAATGGAAGATGGAATCTTGATTGCCTTTGATGCCGACAGCACTGTCTCTGCAAATTATTTCACCGCCATAGAAAATGGGTTCCGCAAAAACAACTCCTTCAATTTTGTTACAATTAATTTTAGTCATTGGGTCGATGACCCCGAACTGACACCTTCGTTGCGGGAAGGAATCATACGCTATGAACTCTATCTGCGATACCTCCGAAATGCGATGCAATGGAGCGGATATCCCCATGCCATTCATACGGTTGGTTCCAGTTTCGCCGTAAGGGCTTCCGCCTATGTAAAGCAAGGAGGGATGAACAGACGTCAGGCAGGTGAAGACTTCCATTTCCTTCACAAAATGGTATTGTTGGGCAATTACGGAAGGATTGGAGAGGCAACAGTTTATCCCTCCAGCAGAATCTCCCACAGGGTTCCTTTTGGTACGGGGGCAGCTTTAAAGAGATGGGAAGCGGGAGACCAGGAGCTCAAAACCTCCTATTCACTGGAGTTGTTCCGTACCCTGAAGCCACTGCTGAACGATCCGCTCTTCTTTTTCGCCACCGATGAGCAAAACTGGCATGTCAGGTTGGATACTTTCGATCAACGACTGCAGCACTGCATTGCCGCAACAAAAACCACCGAACGGTTAAAGGAGCTGAAAAAAAATTGTGGGGATGCCAAAACCTTTGTCCGAAGGTTTTACCACGAGATAAGCGCCTTCTGGATCATACAGTATCTCAACCAGAGCGAGGAGTCAATGGGTGGGAAAGGGATCCTGGAGGAGGAGGCAACCAATCTATTGTCGGAACAAGGAGTTGAATTGCCACAAGTCGTATCCGCACGCGAATTGCTCGAGATATACCGTTGCATCGACAATTCCGGAGAATAAAAGTGGATACAAAGCCCTGGTTGATTCCGCTACAAAAAAAATTTCCAAAGTTTACGTTTTGGGCTATGATCGCCCGCAACTAAAACTTTGGAAACTTTAATATCCGTGAAGCTCTATTTTAATCTAGCTTAACTTTAGATCACTTTAGTCACTCTAGCTCACTTTAGTCACTTTAGTTAACCTCCTCATACTCTTCCAGCAGAATCATCAACTGATCTTTTCGGACTTTGTCGCCTTCCGACACAAGAACCTCCTTCACCAATCCGGTAAATGGCATTTCCAGGATGGTCTGCATCTTCATTGCTTCATATTTGAGCAGTTTTTCTCCAGCCGGAACTTCCTGTCCTACTTTGACATAAACTTCAAGGATCGTACCAGGGATGAACGAGCGCACCTCATTCGGCTTAACCGGTTCCCACCGTTTACGCAATCCGAATTTCTTGGTATGAAGGGTATAGTATTGCGCTGTATTCACAACGAATACCTCATATTTTGGTTTCTTTTCTTCCATTGTTCGCTAAATTAAGCTCAATTATTGATCAGAATGGAGGTACTCCGTGTTTCTTTGCAGGCCTTTTGTCCACTTTGTGCTCTGAGATTTCAAGAGAGTGGATAAGTCTGGCACGAGTCTCCAGCGGTTCAATCACCTCATCAATGTATCCTTTTGATGCGGCAACAAACGGGTTGGCAAACTTATCCTTGTACTCCTGAATCTTTTGTTTACGCATTTCAGCAGGATTCTCAGCCTCATCGATCTCCTTGCGGAAGACAATATTTGCAGCCCCTTCGGGTCCCATCACTGCGATTTCGGCAGTTGGCCAGGCATAGACGAAGTCGGCACCCAGGTGGCGGGAGTTCATGGCAATGTAGCCTCCACCATAAGCCTTGCGGATAATAACGGTAACCTTTGGAACAGTAGCTTCGCTGTAGGCATACAACAATTTGGCTCCATGGCGGATAACCCCGGCATGTTCCTGGTCAACACCGGGGAGATAACCCGGCATGTCTTCGAGGGTCACGATGGGAATATTGAATGCATCGCAATAACGGATAAAGCGGGCTGCCTTGTCCGAACTGTCACAGTCCAGTACACCAGCCAGGTACATCGGCTGGTTGGCCACAAAGCCTACCGTATTCCCTCCGATACGACCAAAACCGATCACGATATTGCGGGCAAATAGTTCCATCACTTCAAAGAAATCTGAACTATCCGTAACTGCCTTGATGATGTCGCGGATATCGTAGGGATAGTGCGGATCGCTGGGTACGATGTCTTCGATGCTGACACCGAAAGTCGGTGCCTGGGTTGGAAAGCGCAGGGCTTTCTGGGTATTGTTCCAGGGAATGAAGGAGATCAGCTTTTTAATCTGCTCGAAACACTCATCTTCACTCAGCGCATAAAAATGGGCATTCCCAGTTATTTCGCTGTGAACGAGGGCCCCACCCAATTCTTCCATCGATATTTCTTCCCCCAAAACAGTTTTAATAACGCTGGGACCTGTGATAAACATCTTGGAAATATTTTCAACCACAAAAACGAAGTCAGTCAGGGCAGGTGAATAGACTGCACCTCCGGCGCAAGGCCCAAGAATGACCGACAGCTGCGGAATAACGCCAGAGGCTTCCGTATTTCGGTAAAAAATCTCACCATAACCAGCCAGGGAGTTAACACCCTCCTGAATCCTGGCACCCCCTGAATCGTTGATCCCAATGATTGGCACACGCATCTTCAAGGCATGGTCCATGATCTTGGTGATCTTCCTGGCGTGCATCAGACCCAGTGAGCCTCCGGCAACTGTGAAGTCCTGGGCATAAATGCAGACAGGTTGGTTGTACATGGTACCGGTGCCAATGATGACGCCATCCCCATGCAACACCTTCTTCTCCATGTCAAAATCTTTCCCCGTATGTTCGACAAAAAGGTCGTATTCGTGGAAAGAGTTCTCATCGAGTATCGCTTTGATTCTTTCACGGGCAGTTTTTTTGCCCATGGCGACTTGTTTTCCTATGGCTGCTTCGCCACCACCTTGCTGAGCCTCTTTCTTTCTTCTGCGAAGGTCTAGAATGTTTCTTTTTAATGACATAATCTGTAGTTGTTTACTTATGTTTTGTCCTATATAAGAACCTGTTTTTGGTCTAAATTCCGTGCGACAAAAGTACAAAAAATATTCGCTTTGGCTTTGAGTTGCCACAATTGTCTCCCTCCAATCCCGGCTTTATCCCGTGATCAGCACCAATTTTCATTGTTATTTGGATGCCCTGTTGTACAAAACCAGTGCAATTCCGGCATAAATTATATTGGGCAACCATACGGCAAGCAATACATTGAATCCCGCCTTGAAGGCAAAAATTGTACTAACCTGCATGAACATGATGTAGGAGAAACTCAGCAAAAGGCCCAATCCCAGGTGAATACCAATCCCACCCCTGGTCTTTCGGGAGGCAAGTGAAACGCCGATGATGGTGAGTATAAAAGTACTGATCGGTCCTGAAGTACGCTGATACTTCTCCTTTTGGTAACTTGAAACGTTGTCGACCCCCCTTAATTTAAGGTCTTTGATGTATTTGTTGAGCTGCCAATAGTCCATGGTCTCCTCTTTGGAGGTCTGTTGCCCAAATTCAGCAGGCAACATACGTAAGGTCGTATCAATTACAGCCCCCTTTGTAATCTTCTCTACCCCGCTTGTCAGGTCCCTGATGAAATAATCGTGGATGACCCACTTCTTCTTCTCTCTGTCCCATTTGATGTAATCGGCAATCAGCTTGGACTTTAATTGTGTTCCCTCAAATTTCTCAATCGTAAATTTATAGCCTACATCCGAACGGTTGTTGTAACTCTTCATGTAGATAAAGAGTCCCGGTTCCAGCTGCCGGTGGATGTTCTTATCCTGGTTGATGTACTCATTCTTGATATAGGTATTGCGGAAATTGACCCTTGACTGCGTTGCCGGAGGAATGACAAAGTTTCCCAGCAACCACGACAAAACAGCAATTACCCCGGATGCAACCAGGTACGGACGCATCATCCTTTTGTAACTAACCCCACTCGACTGGATGGCAATAATCTCTGAATTGTACGCCATCTTTGAAGTAAAATAGATCACCGCAATAAAGGTGAACAGGGCACTGAACAGGTTGGTAAAATAGGGGATGAAATTCAGGTAGTAATCGACGACAATCGCCTTCAGGGGTGCCTTTTTTGAAATAAAATCATCGATGTTTTCAGAAACATCAAAAATAATTGAGATACTAATAATCAATGCTATAGCCAGGAAATAGGTTCCAAGGTATTTCTTGATTATGTATCTGTCGATTCTTTGTATAAATTTCTTCCTCATCTTCAAAGTCTGTTTCGGAGCTGTTTTACCATCTGCTCTTTCCACGGTTTAAAAGTACCCTGAAAAATCTGAATTCTGGCTTCATCCACCAGCCACAAGTAAAAAGCAAGGTTGTGAATGCTGCCAATCATGGGTCCGAGCATCTCTCCTGCCTGAAAGAGGTGCCGCAAATAGGCCCGGGTATACTGGTGGTCCACAAAGGAGGTTCCTTCAGGATCAACGGGTGAAAAATCGCTTGCCCATTTGTTGTTCCGGATGTTGATCACTCCCTGTTTGGTAAAGAGCATTCCATTGCGGCCATTTCGGGTTGGCATCACACAGTCAAACATGTCGATCCCCCGGTCGATCCCTTCCAGGATATTTACCGGGTTTCCAACACCCATCAGGTAGCGGGGTTTGCCGGTTGGCAGCACCTCGTTGACCACATCGATCATGGCATACATCTCCTCCTCCTTTTCTCCCACAGAAAGTCCCCCAATGGCATAGCCATCGGCGTTGTAAGAAGTGACATGTTCTGCTGCCCTTCTCCTCAAATCAGGATAAACGCATCCCTGAACGATGGGAAACAGTGTTTGTTCGTAACCATACTTTGGGTCCGTTGCAGCGAATTGATTCATACAACGGTCCAGCCACCGCTGGGTAAGCTCCAATGATTTCCTGGCATAGTCGTAATCTGCATCCCCGGGTGTACACTCATCAAATGCCATGATAATGTCGGCCCCGATGGATCTTTGGATATCGATGACCCGCTCCGGTGTAAAAAGATGCCGGGAGCCATCAATGTGAGATTGGAATTTGGCTCCCTCCTCGGTAATTTTGCGAATATCGCCCAGTGAAAATACCTGAAATCCACCGCTATCTGTCAGAATGGGCTTATCCCATCCATTGAAGCGGTGAAGCCCCCCTGCCTTCTCGAGGATCTCAATTCCCGGACGAAGGTAGAGGTGATAGGTATTTCCCAAAATAATGCGTGCCTTGATATCCTCCTTGAGATCCTTCATGTGGATCCCCTTCACAGATCCGACAGTTCCCACAGGCATGAAAACAGGGGTCTCTACTACCCCATGCCCGGTGTGAAAAAGCCCTGCCCTTGCATTGGAACCGGCCGCTGTATGTTGTAACTCAAAGACCATTCAATAAATTTCAGGGCACAAAGATAGTCATAATAGCAAAATATCATTTCGGTGATTTTCCGCTCCATTGGTAAAAAAAAATGGTAAAAATAGGTACTTACCATCCCATTGTGTATTTTTGAGGACTTTTGTTAGAACTATGATCATAGAATTTGCTGGATTTCAATTTTCTGTAGGAGAATTCATCGGATTGATTCTGTTTGGATTGGCCTTTTTGGTGCAACTGTTCTACCTGATATTGCTCCTTAAATTCATCTTAAACGGCAAACAGAAAGCAGAAGAACCAAATCTGCCCTCAGTATCCATCATTGTAACTTCCAGAAATTACCTGGACCAGCTGAAGGAGTTGTTGCCCATGCTTCTTTCGCAGGATTATCCGGATTATGAAATAGTTGTCGTGGAAGACTGTTCCACCGACGGAACAGACTGGTTGCTGGCTGAACTCAAGATCAGCCATGGAAATCTCAAAACCACCAAGATTATTCAGGAGACCGATTTCCCCAATGCGCTGGCCATTACCATTGGTGTGAGGGCTGCCAGCAAGGATTGGTTGGTCTATCTGAGCCCACTCTGCCGGGTCAGTGACAACCAATGGCTCAGGAATTATGCCCAGAGACTCGAGGCGGATAAGGAGGTCTGTATTGGATATATGCACTACAACGATGCAGTAGGAGGATACAAAAGTTGGCTTCGCTTCGAGAGTTTCACCTCCTATCTTTTATCCGGGAGCGGCAAGACTTTCGGCCTGGCCATGCCCGTTTTTGAATTCAACATGGCTTACCGACGCGAAAAATTCCTTGAACTTCGCGGATTTGCGGCAGTACTGGACTCTCCCTTCAGTGAAAATGAATTGTTCATCAACAAGATAAGAACCAAACAAAACACGGTTCTGCAAAACAACAAAAACACCTCGATAGCCTATTTGGGGGAATCGGAATGGATCGATCTGGTGGAATTCAAGAAAAAGCAGCTGATGTTGAGAAGAAAATTTTCTTCCGGCCAGCGATTCTTCAGAACATTTAACCTTATCAGCAGACTTACCCTTACGGCTTCACTGGTTTTGCTACTGATTCTCTCTCCATGGAAATTCTGGATTCTGGGCATATGGGCTTTTCTGTTGATTTTTGAAACTACCCTCATCGCGGTAGAGACAAAAAAAATAGGAGAAAAGAATTTCTTGCCCATGCTGCTGGTTTACAAGGCATTTCTGCCTTTTATCAACGTTTGCTTCGTCATTAACCAATTGTTCACTGGCAATAGAAGAAAATGGAAATAAGCCAAGGCATATCCGGAAATGCGAAACGCGACATCGAACTGGTGGAAGCGGCTCGGAACGGAAGCGAAAAAGCTTACGCCGATCTGATGCGCCGTTACAAGGACACCATCTACTTCATGCTGCTTAAAATGGTCAATAACCGGACCGATGCAGAGGACCTTACCATCGAAGCATTTGGAAAAGCCTTTACCAATATTCGCCAATACACCCCCCAATATGCCTTTAGTACCTGGCTTTTCCGCATAGCTTCCAACAATGCCATTGATTTTATGCGAAAGAAAAGAGCCATTACTGTTCCACTGGAACCTACTTCCGGCGACAGACAGGTTAGTGGTGACTACAATTACAATGCCAGGGCTGAAGGGCACAATCCGGAAGAGAGCATTATCCGTGACCAAAACTCACAGATCCTGCGCCGAATGGTAGCCAAGCTCAAGCCCCGCTACAGGAAATTATTGGAACTGCGCTACTTTCAGGAGTACTCTTACGACGAAATTGCCAAAGAACTGGATCTGCCGCTGGGCACTGTTAAAGTACAGCTCTTTCGTTCCCGTGAAATGCTTTTTGAATTGCTGAAGAACAATGAGATCGCGAAGTAATGTGGAAATTGGGAAATGTGAAAATGTGAAAATTTAGGTAATCGATGATTGTTACAATCAGCAACATAACAATGAATAAATTGGGAGAAAATCACATCTGGGCAATTTTGCCCCAATCACACTGTCCATTTTCACATTTTCACATTAATTGAAGCTTCTAATCAAATACTTTCCCGACTTATCCCCTCTTCAAATCAGTCAGTTTGAGAGGCTGGAAGGATTGTACCACGAATGGAACGAAAAGATCAACGTCATTTCCAGAAAGGACATCGACGAACTCTATCTTCGCCATGTACTTCACTCCCTGGCCATCGCAAAAATCATCCGGTTCCAGGCAGGAACTACCCTGCTGGATGTTGGAACGGGAGGAGGGTTTCCAGGGATTCCACTGGCCATACTCTATCCTGAATGCCATTTCACCCTGATCGATTCGATTGGTAAAAAGATACTGGTTGTGCAGGAGGTGGCTAGTCAACTCGGCTTGACCAATGTCTCTGCCAGGAAAAACAGGGTTCAGGAGATCCGGGAACGCTTTGATTTTGTCCTTAGCCGGGCAGTTACTGCATTTCCAGAGTTCGTACAGATGGTCCGGAAAAACATCTCGCCAATCCAAAAGAATGTTCTCCCTAACGGGATCATCTACTTGAAAGGAGGCGATTTTGAAGATGAAATCAAAGCATTCAAAGCCTCTGTGGAAATATTTGAGATCTCAAAATTATTTGGGGAGTCCTTCTTTGACACCAAGAAGGTGATCTATCTGCCAGTCAGGTAATTTATACAAAATATAAATTTTACCACTATTTCTCCAATTGTTTGGACATTAATTAAAAAAAAACTATTTTTGCACTCCTTAAATAAGAGAAATAAAAAGTCGAAAATATAATATTTCACAGAGATGAAAAGAACATTTCAACCATCCAACAGAAAAAGAAAAAACAAGCACGGGTTTCGTGAAAGAATGTCTACGTCCAATGGCCGTCGCGTTTTGAACGCCCGTCGTGCGAAAGGTCGTCACAAACTAAGTGTTTCAGACGAGCCACGTCACAAAAGATAATTTTCCTGCACGTACAAGGTGTTAGGCAAAAGGTAAAGAACTGGATTCTTTACCTTTTGTGCTTTGGTGTAAACCGATTAAAATTCTGACAAAAAACCTAACTTTGCCTTGTCCAAAATCGAAAATCCAAATCAATATGCCGGCCACCCTATTTTCACTCTTTTCTCAAACAGGGATCTCCCACAAATTAATTCAGGTCGCAGAAAATGTAGCTGCAGGCAAACGCGTCACTCCCGAAGAGGGAATTCTCCTCTACCGGGAAGGCTCACTGCCTTTTTTGGCTGTTTTGGCGGATCATGTGCGCCACAGGATCAATGGGAAAAAGGTCTATTTCAACCGTAACATCCACCTTGAACCCACCAACATCTGCGTCAACCATTGTGCTTTCTGCTCCTACCGTAGGAAAAAAGGGGAAGAAGGCTGCTGGGAGCTGGGTATCAGCGAGCTGGTTGAACTGGCAGAAAAGCATTCACGCTCCGGAATTACGGAGATTCATGTTGTGGGAGGAGTCCATCCCGACAGGGATGTGCATTTCTATGCAGAGCTGCTCCGTGAAATAAAGAGGATTCTGCCGGATGTACAGATCAAGGCTTTTACGGCGGTGGAGATAGATGCCATGTGCAATTTTGCCTCCATGGGAATCAGGGAGGGGTTAATGCTCCTGAAAGAGGCGGGACTGGTCTCCATGCCCGGAGGGGGAGCCGAAATCTTTGACGAAACCTTGCGGTCTAAAATCTGTCCCGACAAGACCGGATCCGAAGGTTGGCTCAACATACACCGCATCGCCCACCAATTGGGAATCCCCACCAATTCAACCATGCTCTATGGACTGCTGGAAGACTATTCGCAACGGATCGATCACCTCACCAGGTTGCGAAGCCTGCAAGATGAGACCAGTGGATTCAACGCCTTTATCCCGCTAAAATTCCGTCATTACAACAACCGGTTTTCTCACATTGAGGAACAGACAACGGTGGAAGATCTTCGTAATTATGCGGTCTCCCGCATTTTTCTTGACAATATCCCACACCTGAAGGCTTACTGGCCCATGATCGGAAAGCAGGTTGCCCAGCTCTCACTGGCCTTTGGAGTCGATGATCTGGACGGAACCATTGACGATACCACCAAAATATACTCCATGGCAGGTGCCGAAGAACAGGCGCCTACTGCCACCACGGCTCAGCTGGTCGAGATGATTGAAGGTGCCGGTTACATCGCCGTAGAGCGGGATACCCTTTACAGGGAAATAAGAAGTGCCTAAAGTGCGCTAAAGTGCCTAATGTGCCTAGAGTTGCGGACCCCCAACATTAGGATCTAATTTCTTTAGGCACATTAGGCACTTTAGTGCACTTTAGGCACTTCTTAAAGAAAAAAACCTAATTTTACAGCCAACAATCTTAACTTGCCCCTATGGCCCTTAAGGAATTCTTCCTCAGTAAATTATTCAGAAAACACCTGCTGGCCGCAGTAGTCCTTACCCTGGTGTTGCTCTGGATTACCATGATGATCCTCTCCTTGTATACCCACCGCGGAGAAAGCCTGTCTATCCCCGATTTCACCGGAATGACCATCTCAGAAGCCAGGCAGGCGTCTAAAAAACTGGACCTGCGTTTCGAAGTGGAAGATTCAGTCTACAAAGCAGACAAGAAAGCCGGGACTATATTGATCCAAAATCCGCTACCGGGACACAGGATCAAATCAGGCAGAAAGATTTACCTCACACTGGTAACCTCTGTACCTGGACAGGAAATAGTTCCGCAGGTAACCGATATCTCACTTCGTCAGGCCAGGGTTTTGCTTGAATCCAAAGGTTTTTTGGTGGGCAGGATAGAATTTAGGCCCTCTGAATTCAATGACCTTGTGCTGGAACAAAAAAACAACGGGGCACCAATACCTCCCGGGACCCGCATGGATACCGGTTCAACCGTCGACCTGGTAGTCGGGCAGAGCTTTAGTGCCAATGATACCTTCGTACCAGACCTTTTGGGGATGACCATGGCCGACCTCCTTGTGATACTCAATGAGCGGCAACTGCAGACCGGATCGGTCGTCTACGATGGTTCCGTGAACAGCCATGCCGATTCAATATCAGCTACTGTGATCAGCCAGTTTCCGGTTGCCGACTCTACCATCGTAGTACCGGCCGGAAGTTCCATCAACCTGGTTCTCTCGGCCAGAATAAAAGAATAATTGGTATCTTTCAGCCCATGAGCCAAAAAGAGGATTTTTTTGATGAGGAGACAGATCTTCCCGAAGACAACGAAGAACTGGCCGGACAGTTCGAACACCATCGTTTTATAGCAGATCCTGGTCAAGGGCTGATGCGGGTCGATAAATTCCTATCCAACCGCATTCTCGGAACCTCCAGAAACCGTATCCAGCAGGCAGCAGAGGCTGAGAGTATTCTGGTCAATGGGAAGCCTGTAAAATCCAACTACAGGGTAAAGCCCAACGATGAAGTGACTGTCGTCATGGATTATCCACGAAGGGAGTTGAAAATCATTCCGGAGGATATTCCATTGAACATCGTTTACGAGGATGAAGAGCTACTGGTAGTTAACAAACCTCCGGGTTTGGTGGTACATCCTGGACACGGGAATTACAGCGGAACACTTGTCAATGCTTTGGCTTTCAGATTTATGGGACTTCCCCTGTACGGAGGCGACGATCCGAGACCCGGATTGGTACACCGCATAGACAAGAATACCTCAGGATTGTTGTTGGTTGCTAAAACAGAACATGCCAAACTCAACCTGGCCATGCAGTTTTTTCGAAAAACGACCCAAAGGCAATACGTGGCATTGGTGTGGGGAAACCTGGCCGCCGACACAGGCACCATTGAGGGAAATATTGGGCGCAGTACCAAGGATCGCCAGGTTTTTACCGTCTACCCCAACGGGGACCACGGCAAACCAGCAGTGACCCATTACAGGGTCCTGGAGCGGCTGGGTTATGTGAACCTGGTTGAGTGCACCCTGGAGACAGGGCGTACCCACCAGATCAGGGTCCACATGAAAGAGATCGGCCATCCGCTCTTCAACGATGAGGTGTATGGTGGGAACAAAATTTTGAAGGGGACAACCTTCGCCAAATACAAGCAATTTGTGGAGAATTGCTTTGCCCTGCTTCCCCGACAGGCATTGCATGCCAAAACACTTGGATTTATCCACCCCACAACCCACCAGGAGATGATCTTTGATTCCGAACTACCCGATGATATGGAAGCCTGTGTTGAAAAGTGGCGAAGCTATGTCGTAAACCGGGAATGAACAAATGTGGAAATTGGGAAATGTGAAAATTAATAAGATTTGAAGTAAATAATAAATAATGCCTTCACATTCTTATTTAATTTATTTTACTTTGGACATTGGGTACATTTCTTTATTTTCACATTTCCCAATTTTCACATTAATTTTCACATTTCCCAATTTCCCAATTTTCACATTAGTTTTCACATTATGAGAAATATCGCGATAGTCGCCGGCGGAGACTCCTCCGAATATGTTGTTTCCATAAAAAGTAGTGCCAATGTATTCAGCGCCATCGATCGCAGCCTTTTTACTCCCTGGCTGGTCTCCATACGGAATGGAGCGTGGAAGGTCCTGGATGGTGAAAAGGAGATAGCCTCCATCGACAAGGGTGACTTTTCCTTTGTACTGGATGGAAAACCGGTCAGACTGGAGTATGCCTACATCATGATTCACGGAACACCGGGAGAGGATGGCAACCTGCAAGGCTATTTTGAAATGCTTGGAATCCCTTACTCCTCCTGCGGTGTGCAATCTTCTGCTCTTACCTTCAACAAGAATTTTTGTAACAAGTACCTTCAATCGTATGGGATCCCAATGGCCCGCTCACTGCGGCTTCATGCGGGCGAAAAATGGAATCCTGCAGCAGTGGTGAACCAGCTATCACTGCCACTCTTTGTCAAGCCAAGTGCCGGAGGATCCAGTTTCGGGGTCACGAAAGTAAAAAAAGAGGAGGATCTTACAGCTGCAGTCGACAAAGCATTCCTGGAAAGTTCGGAAATACTTATCGAGCAATTCATTGACGGAAAAGAGTTTACCTGCGGAGTGGTTAGAGTTGGTTCAAAGAAATTGCTATTGCCTGTCACCGAAGTGATCCCCAAGAATGAATTTTTTGACTACGAGGCGAAATATACTCCCGGCATGGCTGAAGAGATTACTCCTGCCAGAATCAGTACGGAGTTGACCCTGAAAGTACAGGAGCTCTCCTCATATATCTATGACCTGTGCAATTGCAAAGGGATCGTCAGGGTGGATTACATCCTCAAAGAGGATACCTTTTTCTTTCTGGAGATCAATACCGTACCCGGAATGACCGCCACCAGTTTTATCCCACAGCAGGTGAAAGCGGCAGGATTGAATTTGACGGATCTGCTGACGGAGATTATTCAGGAAAATGTGGAAATGTGAAAATGTGGAAACTTTGGCAAATTTTTACTTTTACCATAAGTTTTCCACATTGGTGCATAACTTTTGTTGATAAAACTGTTGGTATTACCTAAACAACTGATTCAGGCAGGGATGGTTTTGGATGGTCTACAAAATAAAAAAGATGGTTTTTGGCTTCTCTTCACTACCTTTGAAAAATCGAGATAAACTCACACAACAATTGATTATTAGCGAATTATGGCCGAATCACCCAACAACTACCGCAACAAGAAACCTGCAGGCAACACCATTGAACAACTGAATGCCTATTATGGCAAGGTTCCGCCCCAGGCCGTTGAAGTGGAGGAGGCTGTGCTGGGGGCCTTGATGCTGGAGAAGGATGCATACCATACCGTTCAGGCCATTTTGAGACCTGAAAGTTTTTACAAGGAGGAGCACAAGAAGATCTTCAATGCCATCAAAGAGTTGGCAGCCAAAGAGAAACCCATCGATTTGCTGGTAGTTACCCAGGCATTGAAAAACAAGGGGGAGCTGGACGAAGTTGGGGGACCACTATACATCACCCAGTTAACCAGTCGGGTAGCTTCGGCAGCCCACATCGAATTTCATGCCCGGATCATTGCCCAAAAGTTCATTCAACGGGAGTTGATCCTGATCTCCTCCGAGATCCAGGGGAAGTCGTACGACGATGCCATGGAGCTGAACGACCTGATCGACTTTGCCGAATCTTCCCTCTTCAGGGTTACCGAAGGAAACATTACCAAAGAGTCGCAGCCCATCAAACCCCTGCTTCAACGGGCCGTGGAACAGATCGAGATTAACTCAAAGAAGCCGGACGGGCTCAGTGGAATTCCTTCCGGATTCAACAAACTTGACCAAATTACCAGCGGCTGGCAAAAAACAGACCTGATCATCATTGCGGCCAGACCTGCCATGGGAAAGACCGCCTTTGTACTAACGATGGCCAGAAACATGGCTGCCATCCACAAGGTGCCCGTTGCCGTATTCTCCCTGGAGATGTCATCGCTACAGCTGGTCAACCGCTTGATTTCTGCCGAAACTGAACTGGGTTCAGATAAAATCAAGAGCGGACGACTCGAAAACTGGGAATGGGAAGTATTCAACCGGAAATTAAAGAACCTGGAAGAGGCACCCCTCTTCATCGACGATACCCCTGCCCTCTCCATCTTCGAATTCAGGGCCAAATGCCGGAGGTTGAAGATGCAGTACAACATTGGGATCGTCATCGTCGATTACCTCCAGTTGATGACCGCAGGAGGTGACATAAGGGGTAACCGTGAGCAGGAGGTCAGTATGATCTCCCGCAACCTGAAAGCCATTGCCAAGGAGATCAATGTCCCGATCATTGCCCTCTCCCAGTTGAACCGATCGGTTGAATCGAGGGAGGGGAAAAGACCGCAACTTTCCGATTTGCGCGAATCGGGTGCCATTGAGCAGGATGCCGATATGGTCATGTTCATACATCGACCTGAATATTACGGCATTCAGAGCGATGCTGAGGGTAATTCCCTTAAAGGAATTGCCGAGATAATTGTGGCAAAGCACCGTAATGGAGCCGTAGGAGAGTTTCATCTATCGTTCAAGGCACACCTGGCACAATTCAACAATCTAGAATCGTCACAGGAGGAGCATCCGATTGGTAACCTCCACGAAACCAAGGGGAGAAATGTATTTCATTCCAAAATGAATGCGGAACCCAGTCACACGGATAGCGACCGTGGCAAATCAGACTTTGGCAGGCCAGGCGCAAGCTTCGCTGATGACACGCCTTTTTGAAAATTTTGAATGATTGCCACATGTAGAGACGTTGCATGTAGAGACGTTGCATGCAACGTCTCTACGGTTCATCGCACCAAATTCGTGACGTACTTTATCCTTCAAAAAAAAGCCCATCAGAAATAAATCTGACGGGCTTTTTTTTATTGTCGAATCGTCGAATTAACACATTGTCAAATTAATCAAGGATTTTGTACGATCAGTGGATTGGCGTCGATCTCGTCTTGCGGGATCATCCAGGTCCACAGACTTCCGCCTGCCGGAACATTTGAAACTGCACAGTAAGCCTCCACGTGCGCACCCTGTCCTGCGGTTGGACCAACAGTCCGGATCATAGGAAGGTTTAACCGCTTCAAATCGGTCCAGTTCCTGCCTTCGCCCCAAAGTTCGACTCTACGCTGTACCAATATCTCATCGACCAAGGCCTGGCCTGTGTTAGCGGAAAGCACATAGGCCGGATTTCTATTTTTTGCCAACAGGTAGAGGACATCTCTTGCCTCAGCTTCCTTGCCTGAACGTGCCAAGGCTTCTGCCTCGATCAGGTATACCTCTGCTACCCTGATCCATGGGAAGTCGCCACGACTATCAGAAACAGATACGGCTTTAAATTTCGAACTCATGTAGTTGTATCTCACACCATTCGGTGGTACTTCAGGAAGCTTAAGCGCTACAGCTGTTGGATACCAGAAACCCTTCCTTACATCGGTCGCTGCAATCTTATCGTACAGCTCTTTGGAAATCGACTTCGGACAGGTACGGATTACGGTAGAGTTATAATTGTGCGACATATAGGCGTAGAAAGAGTAGAAATAGAGTGTCTGGTCCTCCTGGACATAACTCGACCACAAATTCTCCGGATTGGTCTGAAGTCTGTAACCATCCAGATGTTGCGCAGCTGACATAAAGGTATAGCCGACTTTTGCAGCATTGGCCAATGTAGCAGCCTGTGACCAGTTTCCTTGCACAAGGGCCACCTGAGCCTGAAGTGCCTGAGCAACTGACTTGTTCAAATGGGATTTGTTGGCCCTGTTGTAACCCTCCAAATTGGTAATGGCAGCCGTAAGATCAGCATTGATTTTGGTGTACACCTCAGCAACGGTATTCCGCTTTTGACCATCGTAGGTGATCTGCTCCATGTAAGGTACCCCCAACTGACTATTGGCTCCCCCGGGAACATACCTGTCGGCCCAAAGCTGTACCAACATAAAATGAGCCCATGCCCTGTAAGCCAGTGCCTGACCCTTGACATATTTCTTCTCATTGTCGGAACCAACAATATTGTCAATGTTGTTGATAATCTGGTTGATATTTCCAATCATCCGGTAGAGATTTGTCCAATACAGAACAGTTCCCGACTTCTGATTCCGATGGTCAACCCATTTGTAGGTATTTAAGAACCATGTACTTGCCGTACTATTAAACAAGTTGTCTGTTCCCAAGAAATCAATGTGCTCATACAAACCGGCAAAACCTCCGTGGGCTTGTGTACTGTTGTACTGGTTGTACATAGACCGGTGAACTCCGTTGAGCGCGCCCCAGGCTCCTGATATGGTGGTAAAGACCTCACCCCCGGATAGCTGATCGGTCGGCCGGGTTTCCAGGAAATCGTTAGAGCAGGAGGTTGGAATCATCAGCAATCCTGCCGCCAACATCAAAATATAAATTCTTAACTTTTTCATAACATCAATACTTTTAGAAGTTTACATTAACACCTAAAGTTAGAATTCTGTTGAATCCAACATCGTTCAAGACACTACCGCTAAAATTCTGGGTTGGATCGAGTCCCTTCTTGGAAGAGATCAATGCAAGGTTCTCTGCGGAAAGATAAACGCGCAAGGCATTCATATCCAATTTCTTCAACACATTCGGTTTGAAGCTGTAAGATATATTGATATTCCTGAGCGAGTAATAGGTAGAACTGAGCAGCCACCTGGAAGAGGCAGCATTGAAGTTGGTGGTCTTGGAATTGTCCATTCTTGGTACATTGGTAATCTGGCCTGGAGTTGTCCAACGATCCAGAATATCCACCGACTTCGCGGAACCCATACCACCGGTAGACATCAGCGATGCCCAGTTGTTGTCGTAAGATTTTCCCCCAATCGAATAGTTAAACTGCATGGAGATATCTATTCCGTAAACGCTGAAGGAGGGAGTTACAGACCCGAAAACATCCGGCATACTGGTGCCAGCCCAATCGTATTTGGCCTTCGCCTGATTGGAGGTAACCTTCTGTCCATCTGCCATGGTCTTGCAATCCGTATCGGCCCAAACCAATGCCTCATCAAACAGGTAGAGTGCATCGCCATTAGCAGGATCTACCCCATACCATTGACGCAGCCAATAGTCATAAATTGAACCACCTTCTACACGCTTGTAGCTTCCTGAAATAATGCCCTTTTCACGATTTTTTTCCGGCAATTCAGTAATCTGGTTCTTGTTGGTAGCGGCAATCACGTTGAGGTTGAAGCTAAAATTCTTGCTTTTAACAATTTGCGCCGTCAAATCCACTTCAAAACCTCGGTTGAAAAGTTTACCGATATTTCTGTTTTGAGAAGTATAACCGGTGGTTGGTGCAAGTGGCACCGCAAAAATAAGGTCCCTGGATTCTTTGTTGTACCAGTCGACAGTTCCTCTCAACAAGTTGTTAAAGATACTGAACTCAACACCCACATCCGTTTGGGCAGTGGTCTCCCACTGAAGCGCAGGATTTCCGGGTACGGTCGATTGAATATAACCAGGTTCTGCCGCATTGAAATTGTAGTTGTAAAGAACCTGCCAGGCATAATAGCTGATACCTCCGTCGTTCCCATTCAGTCCATAAGAGGCTCTCAATTTTAGCAGGTCAACCCATTTCACATCTGAAAGGAAACTTTCGCTGTTAATCTTCCATCCTCCACCAAAGGAGTAGAAGTTACCCCATCTTACCTGACTTTCAAACTTTGAGGAACCATCCCTTCTGAAAGAGGTTTCAAAGGTATACTTGCCATTCTCATAACCATAGGTGGCCCGGGAAATGAAGCCCTCTGTACGGTGGTTGTCGACATAGGAGGAGAGGCTGTTGGTCGTGGTGAAGTTGATCAACTCCGAATTATCCGGAATTACCTGACCCTGACGAAAGCCGTAGAGCTCCTTGTACTGATTCTTGTAGGCTTCGTGGCCTGCCATAACTTTTACTTCATGCTTGCCGAAATTCTTGTTGTAGGTAAGAATCTGGCTGTTGGTAATGGTGTACCTTACCGAATTGGTTCTGGTAGAACGCCCGGATGGAGCTCCGTCACCAACTTTGGTATTTTCATACCTGCCTGAATAGGCATTGTTGATGTCGATGGAATTGGAAAGGCGGAATTTAAAATCCTTCAGGAAAGAAAATTCAGAATAGACCCTTGACTGTACGGTATTCCTTTCAAAACTCCTGTCGTTCAGCATGTGCTCGGCAATACCATGACGACCATTGTTCTGTGCCCTGGCACCATAGGTAATACCATCCTGTATAACCTGTCCGCCGATGTCCCACTGCCTTTCCCCCATGGCATCCAGCAGGTAATCTCCTGTAGCCCTGTTGTGGAGGTAAACCGGATAGATCGGGCCCATTGTCCTGGCAAAATAAACAGGGTTTGCATAACCGGTGTTACTATCAGTATTAGCGGAATTGGAAGTATTGTAGGAGGCACTGATATTTGCCCCGAAAGTGAGCCATTTTTTGGGAGTTACATTGATGTTACCCCTTGCGGTGATACGCTCGTAATCGGTCTTTTTGATCCAGCCATGGTCTGAGGTGTAACCGGCAGAAAGATAGTAGTCTACCATCTCTGATCCACCATTGGCCGTCACCGTGGCATCCGTTCTGTTGCCCAATTGCTCGACCGGTGAGTACCAGTCTGTATCATCCCATAGCAGCGTATTGGCTGCAGGATTAAGTTTTCCATCCACACCTACCACCTGGTCATTGGCAATACCTTTGTATGGATTGTAGCCAAGTTGCGAAACAATACCATTGGAGGTAGATCCTGATGCCAGTATACTTGCCTGATCGATAGGCCTGGTAGCTGTAACCAAACTGTTTCTCAGCGACTCCCACATGATGGGGTAATACTGGAAGGCGTCAATCCTGTCATATTCAGGAAGACCTCTACCGGACACCCCCTGGGAAATGGTTGTATTGATGCTTAATTTTTCTTTTTTACCTTTTTTGGTGGTGATCATGATCACCCCGTTGGAACCTCTGGCGCCATAAAGCGCTGTCGAGGCAGCATCCTTCAGGAAGTTGATGGTTTCAATATCCGAAGGATTGATGTTGGCCATTACTCCGTTGAATGGAGATCCGTCCAATACGATCAACGGTTCTGATGAGTAGTTCACAGAACCAAAACCCCTGATCCGTATAGTTGGGTCACTTCCGGGCTGTCCATAGGAGGTATTCACCTGGACTCCCGCTGCCGTACCCGAAAGTGCTGACAGCACATTGGTTACCGGTCTCTTCTCCAAAGAGGCTGCATTCACAGAGGTAATTGCACCAGTCAAACTTGACTTCTTTGCCGTACCAAATGCAACAACAACAACTTCATCCACAGCAACACGTTCCGATTGCAAGACAATCTTGTAAGTCTTGGCATCCGTAATTGCAACATCTGTCGCAGCAAAACCTACGAAAGAGATGGTTAAATTTTTGGCCCCGTTTGGAATTTTTAAAGTGAAACGACCCTCCATATCGGTAACAGTACCGACAGTAGTCCCCTTGACTACAATTGAGGCACCTGGAATCGTCGACCCATCATCTGCAGAGGTAACCACCCCTGAAACATCCCTGGTTTGAGAAAAAACCAGTTGCGTCCCAATCAAACAGAGGAAAGTAAGCAACAGCGAAAATTTTTTCATCGATCTTTTTTTAAGGTTAAACATGGCTTGCAAATCACTAGACGATCTTTATCATTGCCCGATCTTCTGTCGAAATGTTAAATTTTGTCTATTTATACAAACATATGTAAATAATCAATAATAACCAATATTCCCAATTTATCAAGAAATATTCTAAAAAACAACTTATTTATCGTAACCTCCCCCCCTTCATCCCAACATGAAATGTGTAATTCTCATCCCCAAAAAAAAGAGCCTCCCAAGGGGAAGCTCTTTTTCAATCGTATCAAGTAAAATTACTTTTTGGTAAAGGTATGGGTATTGTCATCGATTAACTTGGTACCCTGCATTACTTTGTAATGAACATACCACTGACCGGTCATCTTGTCAAATGCACCGGTGCCGGTGATACTGTATCCCGAAATGGTAATCGGAACGATATCAATCTTGCTCCCGTCTGCATTGAATACGTACTGAACAGTCCAGCCGCTATCCCAGAAATTGTCATTTGAAACGGTGGTGGCATTAACCTTCGTAATGTTACAGTTATAATGAGCATATCCAGGCTCATTACAATCAAAAAGGCCAATCATGTTGTTGAAGTCATACTTCACCAATACCGTAAAACTGAAGACAGGACTAGAGATCTTTACATTGTTGGCATCGGTCATCACCACTCTCCAGTAGTAAGTATTACCAGTAGCAACAGGAACATTGTAGACAAGGGCAGCGACGCCGGCTTTTAACAAAGCAGGGTCATCTTCCTTACCAAAATAGACATCCGCCTTGGGTGTATCACCATCGGCGTCTACGGTTGCCCATTTCAAATCGACGGTTGTACCGGTTACATATATCTGGGCAGCATCCAAAGGCGCAGTGGCCTTTGGTTCCGTAAAGGAAGCATACACAGTGAAAGCTCCCTCCTCCTTGGTACAGCTTTGCAAGGCAATCAAGCCAAACAAAACAGGCAGCAACGCACTAAATAAAATTTTTCTTTTCATATTTTTTATTATTTTAAACAATTAATGTAGTAAAGCAACAATGACTACAACCTCGTATTCACTTCATACATGATACGGTTTACTGTAAAAGTGTAATAACAGTTCAAAACAAACTGCTTCTTAACAGGGTTGTAATAATTAATTGTTTTGTCGGCAGGCGCCTGTGCCGGATCTCCAGTCCAAACGTCAAACATTCCACCAACAGATGCTCCGGTAGTTGGGTCAATTGGAGTAGCAATTACCTTATAGCAGGTTACACCACCTACTACAACTGTGTTTGTAGTGATTTCTATGGTAATATCATATGCTCCATAATTACCAAAACCATTTTTTCTGACAGTTTTACAATCTGCAGTTGCAAATGTCTGAATGGCATCCACTGGCTCTGTAGCATTACCAGGACGGATACGATATCCAACTGTGCGGTAATCAGCCGCATAGGGGTTAGAAATGGGCAAAGCAAGAAGATGGGATTTCATATTTCCAGCAATAGCAATCTCCTTACCTGAAGCTGTCTTGGCAGAAGAAATGGATATAGCAGCCATAAAATTATCACATGCATTTAAAGCCTCTGCTCCCCAAACCTTACCACTTGCATAACCATTACGTGTACCCGCCTTGATAACCAATGAAGTAGTTGTCATTGAAATAGTCGGAAATGGCTTGTAGTTCTTTTTGTAATCGGCATTGTACTTGGTAACTGATGCAGGATCTACTACAAAACTTACCGTGATATCCTCCGTAGGAAGGGCATCTGTCGCGATATTCACCAAAAAGGTAAATGGAACTTCTCCGGCCACCGGCTTCAAAGCCATGGACTGAAGGGTCGGAACGGCGACCGTGGCATACATCTTGCCAGCCAGGTCATCCTTCCAGTATTCTCCAATGTCATCTTTCAGGCAGGAGTTCAAAAGAATAATCCCGGCAAGAAAGGAGAGTGTCAATATTACTTTATTTTTCATACTTAATTTTTTAAAATTTAAACAACCGATCATTAGCGATTCTGCCAGAATATTTTAGATGTAAAGGCATTGATGGTTCCCAAGGCAACTACGTTTTCGTTGTTGTAGAGAATTTCATTTTGTGGCACAAGCAGACGTACCGGTGGGGTAGGATTTTGCTTGGCTGCATCTTCACTCCAATGAATAAAAGAAGGAATTCCAGATCTTCTGAAATCCGTCCAGATTTCAACCGGGGCAACGCCATTCAGCGAAATCCACTTCTGCTGTAGTATCAGGTTAATTTTATTGGAATTCAAATCATAGTTGACATTGGATTTGTCGGATGCAGTATACACAGCTGCTTCGGCACTGGTCAAACCCATATATACAAATGACTGAGCAATCGCAGAATTGTACAAAGTCTTGGCAGAAGTCCCGGTCAGGAAACCTCTCTCCGTAGCTTCAGCCTGTACAAACAAACTTTCGAAGTCAGTTAAGATCGGAGACGATTTGTCAAAAGTACCAATCATATGACCTTTGGAACCCTTCAAATAACCAAGCTTGGAGGTGTTGGCAGCTGTGAGCGGCGGAGCGGCTTGTCCCAAAAAGTTACCGGCATAGCTGGTACCAGCATAAGGATTGAAGAAACGACCAATTCGCGGATCTGCAGAAGAATTCATAAAATCAACCGCATCCCTTCCAGCATTGTGGTAGGTAACACCATCCGAATTTTGAGTGCCCGCAGCAGAGTAGTACCTGTTGTAAAATGGATTCATTTTTCCTGTAGACTCTACATAACCAGGATTAACCAGCGCACTTTCACCGGCTCCCAGGTATCCGACAGATGCTGTTGTGGCAATTGCTGCTTTGATGTAGGTATCGCGACCGGTCATACCGGATTGGTGAACCAGCATCCTCAGCTTGATGGTATTGGCAAATTTAGCCCATTTGGTCATATTGCCTCCAAACATGATATCGCTGCTGGATGGAACTGCATTGGCAGTCGCCGGAGCATTTTGAATCAGTTTAATTGCTGCATCCAGTTTAAGAACCACATCTTCGTAGATGGCCTTCTGCTTGTCGTATTTAGGTTTTAAGATGCCTTCGTTGGATTTAAATGCCTCTGAATAGGGAACGTCACCCCATAAATCCACCAGGTTTTGAAAGAGATATGCTTTCAGAATCATGGCTGAAGCCAGGTAGTAAACATCTTTGGGATCGGTGGATGCCTTTTCAATCTCAGTAAGGTTCTGTCCATAGACATAGCTACTGTTGAATGGGCCCTGGTAGCTGCTGTTCAACAAATTGTATTGTACCAATGCGGCAGGCTGACTATAACCTGAACTGATAGACCATAAACCATGCCACAGGTAAATAAAATCAAAATTACCAGGAGTATTCATCATACTTGCCATGTTGTTCAGAACAGCTGGCAGCAACAGTTTGGGTGGCACTGCAGAGGCATTGTTCGGATTCTTTTCGTTCACAGAAAGGAAATCAGAACAGGAGCTTCCGAACATCACCAGGGAAACTAACAGGATTAATATTTTCTTGTTCATATCTTGTATCATTTTAATGTTAGAAAGTGAGTTTTACACTAAAACCAAATACTCTGGTAGGAGGCGTCTGGTCTTCCGTGGTATAACCAACAGCATTCGTGGTAACGGCAGAGTTGTTGAACTCAGGGTCTGTCCAAACGTTGGATTTGGGACGCAACATCAGCAAGTTACGCCCTATCAGGGCAACCTGTGCTGCCTGGATGGCATTGCCACCGAAAAGTTTCTTCACAGGAACGTCATAGGACAATGCTACTTCTCTCAATTTCCAGAATGCGGCACTGGTGGTGTAGGTTCTGTTTACGTTGTGGTAGTCAGAATTTACCCAGAAAGGCCTGCTTGTATTCTGCACAAGTGCAGTGGTATTGGGTGTATAAACACCAGGGGAAGTTTCAATCACAGATCCTGGAATGATGAATGGTTGACGACCGTTTTGAGCAGAGTGCTCGGAAACTCCGGTAAAGTCAAGTGCATTACCAACAGCATTTACAATCACGTTACCACCGCGGTACTCTGCAGTTGCAGACAAACGCAATCCTCTGTAATTCAAGTCAGTTGAAATACCCAACGTGTGGTTAGGGTTACCATGACCGATATTTACCAGGGCTGTTTGCTTGGTAGGAAGACCTGTATTCTTGTTGACGATGATGGCACCTTCAGGTGTTCTCAGTACATCGGTAACCTTGATGGCAGGGAACTGTTGACCAACAATGGCATAGGATGCTTCACCGACGCCCAATTCATCCAAAGTACCTGGAAGAATGGATACAACCTCAGAGGTCATGTAGGAATAGGCAACAGATGCATTCCAGGTCACCTTGCCCAGGTTCAGGATCGGGGTGAATTTAAGGTCAGCCTCGATACCCTTGTTGTCCATTTGACCAGCATTGATCAGCGCGCTGTAATAACCGGTGGTAGCCGATAGATTGGCAGGGATGGTCTGGTCAAAAGTCTTGGACTGGTATGCATTGGTCTCAAAATGAATCTTGTTCTTCAGGAAGCTCAACTCCAAACCAACCTCAACTTCTTTGGTGGTTTCTGGTTTCAACAGTGGGTTGCTAAGCGTTGTACTCAGGGCAAAACCTGCATTGGAACCATAGGGGAATCCGCCTGCGGTGAAATAGGCTGGAAGTGTACCGTACCAGTCATTCAGCGCAATCTGTCCTGTCTGGGAGAAACCTCCGCGGATTTTTGCAAAAGAGAGTACCTGGTTGTCAACGATGGATGGGAACATTTGGGAAAGAATCAAACTGGCATCCACTGCAGGGTAGAAGAAGGAGCGGTTCTCCTTGGTCAACCTGGAGTCCCAGTCATTACGACCTGAGAGGTGAAGGAATGCGTAGTCCTTGTAGCCAACAGTTAAGTCACCAAAAATACCAATTGAATTACGTTCCAGCGAAGTTTGAGAAATGGTAGCTTCCCCAACACGGTTGCTGATGTTGTACAATCCCGGGATTACTAAACCACCGTCAGCGGCATCGAAGATGGATTCATATTTCTGACTGTAGATGGAGTTACCTGCAATCGCCTTCAAAGTGAATTCACCGAATTTCTGATCGAAAGTAACCAGGAAGTCGTTGGTCAGGATGAAGGTGTTGCGCATCTGATCGCTGGAAGTTGCCTTGTAGGGAGAGGAGGTTCCCATGTGACCCTGGCTCCATGGATCTGAATGGGAGTATGAGTTGTAAATTGCCTCATCCTTGTAGTTGTGGTTGTTGATACCGTTGTAAACAATACCCGAACGGTTGCTGATCTCCATCCACTTGGTTGGTTTGAGCGAGAGGTTGACAGAACCCATTACGTCGTTGCGCATCTGATTCTGGCGGGAGTGCTTGATCTGCCAGTAAGGGTTTGGATAGTAAGCATTGAAATAACCATCCAACTGTGCAAATGGATTGTTCTCGATGTCCTTGTATTCCGTAATTGGAACATGGGGAGGAGTATTCAATACATTCCAGTAAACAGGACGGTTTTGGTTCATGTCACCACCCGAGGTGCTGGTTTTTGTTCTGGTAAAGCTGAGTGAATACTCTGCACTGAACATCCCATATTTACGTCCGGCTGCCATACGGGCACCTGACCTCCTGTTGGTATCGTCCGGAATTGTACCTGTACTGTTCACATCCTGTGCGGAAAGGTAGAAGTGCCCCTTCTCATCACCACCCGATACAGAAATGTCGTTCTGAATGGAGTGACCGATGTCGAAGAAATTCAACTTTTGATTTTTAACAGCACTGTAAGGCACCATCTGGTAGGTTCCGTCCACCAGTTTACCGCCCAAGATTACCATCTGGCCGTTGAATTCAGGACCATAAGTCTGGTTTTCGTAGGAGGTATAAGGGTCAGTATTTCTTCCGTCGCCCACCCACATGGTGTAGTTGGGATCAGAGTTGAAAATGGTCTCGCTTGAACCACCGCCAAAACGGGTTTGAAGATTCGGCAGGTAGGAGATCTGTTCGAAGGTGGTGATGTTACTGACTTTAACCGTCAATTTTCCCTTTTCCCCTTTTTTGGTAGTTACGATCATAACCCCGTTGGAAGCATCGTTGCCATAAAGTGCAGCAGCCGAAGCACCCTTCAACACGTTCACATCGGCGATGTCGTTCGGGTTGATGGAGTTCAGGTAAGTTGCACTGACCGGTACGCCGTCCAAAACAACCAATGCCTGGTTGGAAGCCAGGAAGTGGCGGTTACCGCGAAGGGTAATCTTGGTATCCGGATTCACACCGTTGTTGATTGTATTGATTTGTAACCCGGAAACCTTTGCGGCCATTCCATTCATTACGTTGGAAGCACCGGCATTGGTCAGCTCCTGGTTGTCAACTTTTGCTGTGGCGACACCCATCTCTTTGGGTTTCCTCTTGATACCCATTGCAGTAACAATAACTTCGTCGACACTGACGTTCTCTGACTGCAGCACAATTTTGTAATTGCTTGCGGAGGTTAACGTCACTTCCGTGGAAGACATCCCTACAAAAGTTACGGAAAGTGTCTTTGCACCTTCAGGAACCTTCAGGGTGAACTTACCATCCATGTCGGTAGTAGTCCCAAGCGTTGATCCCTTCACAACGACCGATACCCCCGGAATAGAGGTGCCATCATCGCCGGAAGTCACAATACCCGTTATTTGACGGGTCTGTGCGAAGACAACTTGTAATCCTATAAAACCGAGGAATACAAGCAACAGCGAAATTTTTCTCATAGACAAATTTTTAGCGTTAAACAAAAAAAGAACTTTAATATAGTTAGTGAAACAAAAATTGCCTGTTTTTTCGAACAATTTATAAAAAATGTCAAATTTCCAGCCAGACATAGCCAAAAATGCCGTTTTAAAGCACAAAACCCACTTTCTCCAGTAGATTCCTACCTCAAACAACAAATGTGTTAAAAATTGTTACACGATGCAAATATATTTAAAGAAAAAGATCCTGCAATAGCCTGAAGGGATTCTTTTTATTGACTAACAGCTATTTAATATGACAAAAGTCATAAATTCAACCAAACGACCACAAGAGTAGAATTCTATACTATTGTAAATCTGACCTTTAATTTTTGCACATTATTTGTTGGGCTAGCTTGTACAAAAACTCTTCGAAACAGGCAATTTAACAATTACTTAAGGTCATGGTCATTTTTTAGGGGGTCTATTTGATATTTTATCATTTTTCAACATGTAAACACATAAAAAATAGGGGGTATATCTCATTTTTCTACTATTTAAACAAAATAGATCTCATGAAGTATCGCTTCCTATTCGTCAAAAATCGACATATATTAATATATTTACCTTATTACATATTCTGATTTACCCGTCCAAAGGTCAAATAGCCAATCTTTGCACCTCAATTTTCGTCATTTGGCTCATAGTATCCCCATCAATTGCTCCAGATGGGTAATAATGGTCGTCGTGGACTTCAAAGATAGGCTGGCGGAATCTTCTTCCGGAGATGGTCGCCGATTCGGGTCCGGACAATAATATACCTGGTCCATCCCAAACATTCGTGCACCTACAATATCAGCTTCCCAGGAATCACCGATCATCAGGCTCCTCTTTTTGGGAGCATTCATGGACTTCACGGCATGTTCGAAAATCATTTTGTGGGGCTTCTGGGCACCTACCACTTCGGAGATAAACACCTTGTCGAAATATTTTTTCAATCCTGACTGTACCAGCTTGTCTACCTGAACCTCCTTGAAGCCATTCGTTACAATGGCCATCCTGTAGTTGTGGTGGAGATAATCCAGTACCTTGATGGCCCCCGGCACCAGCTTCAGCTGTTTGGGCATTTCTGCCAGATAGGTTTCGTTGAGGAGATCTCCTATCCCTGGCATGGGCGTCTTGTTCAATTCCAATGACTCCTCAAACCTGAGTCCCCTCAGTACCTGTTTGGTTATTTTGTT